>NZ_CP034549.1:692500-1292500 GCF_003966335.1 Nonlabens ponticola
AAGAAGAGATACTAGAGATTTACAACAAGCCAATTATGGAGTTGTTGTATGATGCCGCGACCGTGCATCGTGAGTATCACAATCCTAATCAGGTTCAGGTTTCTACCTTGCTTTCTATCAAGACAGGTGGTTGTCCAGAAGATTGCGGTTACTGCCCACAGGCGGCGCGTTATCACACAGATATTGAAGGGAACGATTTGATGAGTGTGCAACAGGTAAAAGCACAAGCGTTGCGCGCAAAATCAAGCGGTAGTTCCAGAGTTTGTATGGGTGCTGCATGGCGTAATGTTAAGGATGGACCAGAGTTTGATCAGGTGCTAGAAATGGTACGCACGATCAACAAACTGGACATGGAAGTGTGTTGTACGCTAGGAATGATCACAGAAAATCAAGCGCACAGACTTGCCGAGGCTGGACTGTACGCTTACAATCATAACCTTGACAGTAGCGAGGAATATTATAAAGAAGTGATCTCGACTAGAGGTTATCAAGATCGATTAGACACGATTGACAACGTGCGCAAAACCAATGTCACTGTCTGTAGCGGTGGAATTATAGGAATGGGTGAGAATGTAGAAGATCGCGCTGGCATGCTGGTCGCGCTGGCTAGTTTGAGTCCTCAACCTGAAAGTACACCTATCAATGCGCTTGTTGCTGTAGAAGGCACACCACTAGAGGAGCAGCAACCAGTTTCTATTTGGGAAATGATACGCATGGTGGCCACTACTAGAATTGTAATGCCACAGACTCAGGTACGTTTAAGTGCTGGTAGAACGAGTATGAGTAGAGAAGGACAGGCAATGTGCTTTTTTGCTGGTGCTAACTCCATATTTGCAGGAGACAAATTGCTTACCACACCTAATCCAGATGTAAATGAGGACATGGAGATGTTCAAGATGTTAGGACTGGAGCCTATGAAGCCTTTTGTCAAGAAGGCACAACCAGAAACGGTTGAAGAGCAATACAGCAAGTACAAGGATCAAGGCGAGAAGCCACGCTGGACACGACCTGAACATAAGATCGAGCGCAATGAGCAGGCAAAGGAAGCTGCCAAGGCAAAAGTGTAGATTCAAGATAGGATTTTTTTCTACTTAACGATTAAACAATGGTATGAGCCAGTTGAACTTAAAAGAAATACCTAGATTCAAGACACTTGCACGAGAAGAGTTTATCAAGAACTACCTCAAGCCGCAAAAGCCTGTGGTTATTGAGCAATTGACGTCTGACTGGCCAGCTTATGAAAAGTGGAACCTAGAATACATCAACAGTATTGCTGGAGATAAAACAGTACCGTTGTACGATGATCGACCAGTAAAACATGATGAGGGCTTTAATCAAGCACATGCAGAAATGAAGATGAGTGAGTACATCGATCTGCTCAAGAAAGGACCCACCAACTTTAGGATCTTTTTGTATAATATCATGAAAGAGGTGCCTTCTCTTCAAACAGACTTTAAATATCCCGACCTGGGCATGAAGCTGATTAAAGGCTTGCCAATGATGTTTTTTGGTGGAACAGACAGTAAAGTGTTCATGCACTATGATATCGATTTCACCAACATCCTGCACTTTCACTTTCATGGTAAAAAGCGCTGCATAATTCTAGCACCAGATCAATCTAAGTTTATGTATAAAGTTCCCAATGCACTGATCACGCGTGAGGATATTGACTTTAGCAATCCAGACTTAGAGAAATGGCCAGCACTAAAACAAGCCCAAGGACATGTATGCGAACTCAACCACGGTGAGATGCTTTACATGCCAGAAGGTTACTGGCACTATATGCATTATTTGACGCCAGGTTTTTCTATAAGTCTGCGTTCTTATCCTAGAAAGATTAAAAACTTGAGTAAGGCGCTTTACAATATCATGATCATGCGTCATTATGATAATCTCATGAGACGATTAAAAGGTCAAGATTGGATCGATTATAAAAATGAGCAGGCGATCGAGCGTACGCATAAGAAATTGGGAATTTTTTGAACTCGAACTCGAATATCGAAATTGCCTAGGTAATTACTTGAGGCTACAGGCAAAATCCTTTTTCCTTTGAGAAGGATTATGACAACAATGGAACTTGAACTCGAACAAAGAATATCGACTTATCTCCCAAGAAAATTTATTCCACATACCACAAAAACCTCATAACTCTGAAGTGCTAACTCATAACTATCACGGCACTAATTCCTTTGCTTTTGCATAAACCAGATGAGATTCCCAGCCGCGGTATAGCAGGTAGTCTGCGAGCTTCTTACGGCGTTTGTACTTGTCGGTTTCTGTGAGTTGTTGGTTACGCTTTCGCGAAAGCTTATCAAAGGTCAACCTATAATCATCATCGGAGATTTCTGCGAGACCTCTATCAATCGTTTTCTTGTTGAGACCACGCGCTTTGAGTTCGCGGGTAATACGTTGCCGACCCCATTTCTTAATACGGAATTTGCCACGTGCAAATGCCTGTGCATATCTAGTCTCGTTGAGGAAATCATGTTGCAGTAAATGTGGAATAATTTGATCAATAGCATCGTCAATCATTCCCATCTTCTTAAGCTTGTCATTGACATCTTTATGACATCGCTCCTGATAGGCGCAGTAGCGCTCGAGCGCTCGGGTTGCGGTTTCTACGGTGTATGATTTTTGAGAGTTTTGCACAGCACTAAATTAGCGGTTAAAACTTAGATGTACTTGCAAGTACCACCTTCCTTTTTGAAGAATACCCATAAAAAAAGCGCCTAGCGATCTGGCCGCTAGGCGCTTGATGTTGTTGAGATTTATAGTTGTTCACCTTTAATATCAGTAAAATGATATTCTAGGTAGGTGTAGGCATCTCTGGGCACTACTTTGATCCACTTTTTGTGTTTCATAAACCACTTTGATCTAACTGATGGATATCCTTTGGTTATAAAAGCAGCTACAAAAGGATGCGCGTGCAGCGCTATCTTTTTCTTTCCTGCTTTAAGGTGTCTCTCTAGATCTTCAGTAATTTTTTGAATCACGAGAATAGGTGCTTGTATCTCACCGCTACCATCACCATCAGGATTTTCTTCCCTTGTCTTGATATTGACTTCTTGTCGTACGCGCTGGCGCGTGATTTGAATCAATCCAAATTTTGATGGAGGCAGTATTTTATGCTTGGCGCGATCTTCTGACATTTCATCACGCATGTGCTCATAGAGCTTCTTGCGATTTTCTGCCTTGCGCATATCGATAAAATCTACCACGATAATACCACCCATATCTCGCAGCCTGAGTTGACGTGCAATCTCTGAGGCAGCGATCATGTTGGTTTCAAGTGCTGTGCCCTCTTGGCTGTCTGCCTTGTTAGAACGATTACCAGAGTTCACGTCAATGACGTGCATAGCCTCAGTATGTTCAATAACAAGATAGGCTCCTTTACTCATTGATACCGTACGCCCAAAGGATGTCTTTATCTGACGTTCAATGCCGTATTTCTCAAAAATAGGAGTCTTGGGATTATGATACTTTACAATATTCTCTTTGTGTGGAGCAATGGTTTTTAAGTAGTCTTTGATCTCATTACTTACTTCCTCGTCATCAACGATGATAGAAGTATAGCTGTCGTTAAAGACATCTCTCATAAGTGAGTTGGTACGACTTACTTCGGTCATGACTTTGGTTGGGTACTTTGCGCGGTTCAATTTACTGCACATGTTTTCCCATCGTGTCATGAGGTTTGTTAGATCCTGATCCAGTTCTGCTACTAGTTTACCTTGAGCGACTGTACGTACGATGACGCCAAATCCTTCAGGTTTAATGCTTTTTACAAGTCTTTTAAGTCTGCTCTTTTCTTCTCTATCCTCGATCTTTTGTGAGATAGAGATACGGTCTGAAAAGGGTACGAGTACCACATATCTTCCAGGTATGGACAGCTCTGCACTTAAGCGAGGTCCTTTGGTAGAAATAGGTTCTTTTACCACTTGCACGAGTACGGGTTGGTTTGCCGCGACGACATCACTTATAGAGCCGTGTTTCTCGAGTTCTTTCTCGACCTTGATGTCCTTGAGAGCAAAGTTTTTGCGTCTACCGCCTATAACTTGCTTAGTGAATTTAAGTTGTGTGAGGTATCTAGGTCCTAGATCGTGATAGTGTAAAAAACCATCTTTCTCGTATCCTACATCAACAAATGATGCGTTGAGGCCTGAAAGTACCTTGCGTGTTTTAGAAATAAATATATCGCTTACCGCAAACTTATTTTCATCTTCATCTTTATGTAATTCAACCAGCCTACCACCTTTGGTAAGGGCATAGTCAATCTTTGTAGCACCGGAACGGATAATAATTTCTTTATCCATGATTCCAATTATTTACTCATACCTACTGGATTCAATAAGTATGATTGTTATACATATAGTCGGGTAAGTTCATATAAAAATGACTTACCACTCAAACGAGTTGTCATATGCAACCCTATGTCAAAGAACAAAATAGAAAAAGTAGTCCTAGACTACTTTTTCTTCTTGTGACGATTAGCGCGACGACGCTTTTTACGTTTGTGGGTCGCTACCTTATGTCTTTTTCTTTTTTTACCGCTTGGCATATCTCTTATATTTTACTTTACTTTTACGTTTGATTTCACACCTTCAACAAACACCTTTGCTGGTTTGAATGCTGGAATATTGTGTGCTGGTATTTTAATTGTTGTATTCTTAGAAATGTTGCGTCCTGTCTTTTCAGCTCTCGTTTTAACGATAAAGCTTCCAAAACCGCGCAGGTAAACGTTCTCTCCAGTTTCTAGAGATCCTTTCACTTCGTCCATAAAAGATTCAACAGCCGCCTGAACTTCGGTCTTCTCCATTCCCAGTTTGTCTGAAATCTTTGATACGATATCTGCTTTAGTCATTGTTTACTGTTTAATTTTGTGTTGTTAGGGTATTTGAAACAGGGCGCAAAGATACGTTATTAACATAAATTCACGATCCCTAATTGATTAAATTTTAAGAAGATATAAATCGCACCTGCTTGAAAATCACCACCTTTAATTTTTCTGACACGATACGATCATGGTACGAGATCCATAAAAGGGACTTGCCGTGGCGTGATACTCGTGATCCATATCCTATCTGGCTTAGTGAGATTATTTTACAGCAAACCCGCGTCAATCAAGGGCTACCATACTTTGAGAGGTTTATAGAGGCGTTTCCTACCGTACAGAATCTAGCTGCCGCTAGTCAAGAAGAAGTGCTCAAATTATGGCAAGGTTTGGGATACTACTCTAGAGCGCGAAACCTACACACCGCAGCGCAACAAATTGCTGATCGCCGAGGAATTTTCCCGGATAATTTCAAGGGATTACTCGATTTGAAAGGAGTAGGTAGCTATACGGCGGCGGCAATAGCGAGCTTTGCCTATGATGAACCAGTTGCTGTTGTTGACGGTAACGTATATCGCGTGCTCTCAAGATATTATGGTATTGATGATCCCATTAATGAGACGATGGGCATAAAGAAATTCCAGAAGCTAGCTAATGAAGTACTGGATCCCAAACATGCGGCACAGCACAATCAGGCGATAATGGAATTTGGTGCACTGCAGTGCGTGCCGTCCAGTCCAGACTGCAAGGTTTGCCCTTTAATTAATACATGCAAGGCTTATCAAACGGGTCAGGTAGATCAATTGCCTGTAAAGATCAAAAAAACCAAGGTTCTCAACCTGCATCATCATTATCTGGTCGCCATCACGCCTAGTGGTAGGACGATCTTGGTGCAACGCCCGCAAACTGGTATCTGGGCTGGATTATATGAATTTCCGTTTATTGAATCTAATGGTGCAATGCTGCCTCAAGAAATTACAGGACATGATGTTTTTAAAGATGTTTTTGGGCGATTACGCTTTCGCGAAAGCATATACAACCAACAACCTATCCTGCATAAATTGAGTCACCGTAAGATTCATGCCTACTTCTGGATTATTGAGGTGGACGAGGAATTAGATGATGCGGTTACCGTGAACGAAATGCTCAAGAAACCTGTGCACGTGCTCATGGAACGATTTATCAAAGCTTACTGGAAACTAAAGAAATAGCACGATCAACTCAGGTGGCAATTTTCTATATTTGTAGACTTTTTAAACTCCAATACAAGACTAATTATGGCAGGTACATTAAATAAGGTGATGCTCATAGGGCATACTGGCGACGAGGTAAAAATGAAATATTTTGAAGGTGGTAACTCCATAGGTCGTTTCCCGCTTGCTACTAATGAGGAGTATGTGAACCGCACCACTGGCGAGCGCGTGTCAAATACCGAGTGGCACAATTGTGTTGTGCGCAACAAGGCTGCCGAGGTTTGTGAAAAGTACTTACATAAAGGCGACAAGGTCTATATAGAAGGTCGCATAAAGAGTCGTCAATGGACTACTGAGGACGGCCAACAACGCTACACGACTGAGATACAGGTGCAGGAATTTACATTCCTAACACCTAAGGGTGATAGCAATAATACGAGCAACTCTAATGCGCAGCAGCCCTCAAGACCTGCTGTCAACGCGGCACCAGCTCAAAGCGCTCAAACTGCATCCACACCAGCACAAAATGTGGAAGAAGAGGACGATCTACCCTTTTAATCATCCTATAACTATATAGAAAGCCATTGGATCCTGACCCTGCGCATTTATTGCAATTATCATTGATGATGCAACCACAAGACATTATCTATCTGGTTGTATTTATACTATTGTTACTGTCCAGCGCGCTCATAAGTGGCGCTGAAGTCGCTCTATTCTCATTAAGTAATAGCGTCCTTGAAGAGGGAAATCCAGATTTTCCCAAGCGTAATATGGTTGCGAAGCTACTGGATAGACCTAAAAAGCTGCTCGCGACCATCTTGATTGCCAATAATGCGATCAATATTACATCAGTGCTCATTTTCAGCATTCTGGCAGAATCTTGGTTTGTGTCGATTACTAATCCCGTAGTACAATTTACTCTAGAGGTAGTTTTGGTTACCTTTTTAATTCTGCTATTTGGAGAGATTTTTCCAAAGGTATATGCTAATAGAAACCCAGTAGGTTTTGCAAACTTTATGGCGATACCGCTTAACGTTCTTGACAAGCTCTTTAGTTTTTTGAGCTTGCCTATGAGATACGTCACGTTACAGATTCAGGATCGATTGGGTTCCAAAAAATCAAATATTACCGTATCTCAATTATCGCAAGCATTAGAACTTACTGACGAGAATGATACTACTGATGAAGAGCAGCAACTACTGCAAGGGATTGTAAGCTTTGGTAACACAGATACTAAAAATGTGATGCGCAATCGTACCGATGTTTTTGCGCTTGATGAAACCCTAGAGTTCAAAGAAATCATACCACAAGTAGTTGATAAGGGTTATTCCCGTATTCCTGTTTTTAAGGAAAGTATTGATAACATTACAGGAATACTCTATGTTAAAGATCTATTGCCGTACATAGATCGCAAGAATTATGACTGGACTAAGTTATTGAGAGACGTGTACTTTGTACCAGAGAATAAAAAGCTGGACGACTTGTTACAGGACTTTCAGGATCAGAAAAAACACCTTGCCATAGTTGTAGATGAGTATGGTGGTACAAGTGGATTGATCTCACTAGAAGATATTATTGAAGAGATTGTAGGTGATATAAGCGATGAGTTTGATGATGAGGATGTGATCTATTCAAAGCTTGATGATCGCAATTATGTTTTTGAAGGGAAAACCTCACTTAAAGATTTTTATAGAATCACCGCTATTAGTGAGGAGCAGCAACAACTTTTTGAAGATGTAAAAGGTGAGTCAGAAACGCTGGCCGGATTTTTACTGGAACAAACCGGACAATTTCCTCGTAAATTAGACAAAGTAGTATTTGAGAATTATGTCTTCCTCGTTGAAGCCATGGATCAAAAACGAATCAAGCAAATAAAATGCACCACTCCATAAAACTTATTGGATTCCTATTGGCGCTTGTAGTCATGGCTAGCTGCAATGATCAAGATGTCTTGCCCAAACCTGATGCGATGCTGGCGCTGGATTACAACCAGGCAACCTATAAAAATTTAAAAACAGATTGTCCGTTTTCCCTACAGATCAATGAGGAATCAAATGCTGATCCCCAACCAGATTGTGCCACGGTAGTCAACTATCCAGATATAGATGCCACCTTGTTTCTCAATTACCGGCCTGTAGAGTCTAATTTGAGAGAGTTGCTTATCGATGGTCAAAAATTATCATACGCACACAATCAAATGGCTGATGGTATTACGGAGCGTCCCTATGTCAATCCAGAACAAAAAGTGTACGGTATGTTATACGAGGTACAAGGTAACGCAGCATCAAATGCACAGTTTTATGTTACTGATAGTGTACAGCATTTCTTGACAGCCTCGCTTTACTTTAATATTGAGCCTAATTATGACAGCATTTTACCAGCGCTGGATTATGTACAACAAGATATGATCAAGATGATGGAATCACTGCAGTGGAAAACGAATAACAACAAAAACGAAAACTAAATTCAATTACCGATGAAAAAATTCAACTTAATACTCTTATTAGCTTTATTCTCTATATCGTTATCGTGTACGAGCGACGATGATAATGATGATGACAACAATATTGGAGAGAACTTTTTTACTTTAGGTGATGATGACTACGCTCTAACACAAGGATTCATAGAAGATTATGGAGATAACGGTAATGATAGTTATGACTTTGACATCACTCTTCTGGGTGATGGTTTTGAAGTTGACTTTGATAGTGAGGAAATAAGAGGAAAAGGCGATGCTATCTACTTAGACCTCAATAGCGATGATATGGAAGATCTATCTGATGGGACATACGTTTTTGCCCAAGATCGTGATAGCTTTACTCTTGTAGATGCTGCTGTTATCATAGATTATGATATCCAGGAAGAAACGGGAACGCAGTTAGCAGTCATTGGTGGTGAGGTGATTCTTTCTAAATCTGGAAATGATTATGATATTACCTTTGATCTGGATACTCAAGATAGAAGAACTGTCACAGGATCATATAGAGGATCTCTTAGTAGGCTATAATTTTTGACTTCAAATAGTGGCGCTGCAACATTGTGGCGCCATTTAGATAAACGTTGTTACCATGGATGATTCTAAATTAAAGTACGTTTATCTAGTTACCCTGAGCATAATTTGGGGTAGTTCTTTTATTCTTATTAAAAAGGCGTTGGGTCAAGACGGTAATGGCAATCTGGTACTGGAACCATTGCAGCTGGGTGCGTTGCGCACCATGATTTCAGGCACTATACTGATTGCTATAGGATGGAAATCTTTCTCCAAAACCAAGCGCAAGGACTGGCCATGGCTGGCACTTTCTGGATTGCTGGGCACTTTCTTTCCTGCATTTTTGTTTGCCTACGCACAAACTGAAATCGATAGCGCCATTAGTGCCATACTCAACTCTACCGTACCGTTGATCACCTTGATTCTAGGCGCGATAGTTTTTGGGATAGGCTTTTCAAAAAAGCAATTATTAGGTGTTATCATAGGACTAACAGGCGCAGTAGGGCTTGTACTTGCAGGAATGGAGAACAATCCAGAGCAAAATTATCTTTTTGCAGGTCTCATTCTCATCGCTTGTACCTGTTATGCGAGTAATGTCAATATAATCAAGCGTTACCTGCAGGAAATCAAACCGCTGGCTATTGCTACGGCAAATTTTGTATTCATACTACCGCTTGCCATCATTGTTTTCTTATCGGCTGATGGAGCGAGCATTGAATTTACCAGTGAGCCAGTCTTAAAGAGTCTAGGTTTTATTCTGGTACTATGTCTTTTTGGTACTGTTGCTGCCAAGATCATGTTCAACAAATTAGTCCAGATAACATCGCCGGTTTTTGCGAGTTCTGTTACTTATTTGATGCCTGTTATCGGCCTCACATGGGGTATTTTAGATGGTGAAGATTTTAATATATGGCAATTTGTTGCCACGGCTGTAATCATTTTTGCGGTGATTCTTGTAACCAGCGCAAAGAAAAAGCCAGCCTCTGATTAGAGACTGGCTTTGTAATTATGTAGAGATATTAGATGTGATTACGCTTTCGCGAAAGCGTAACTACAGCAATTACCTATCTACTCAAAATCTGAATCTACAACACCTTCATTTACCTTGATGGTATTTATGTTGAATCTGATCTCTTGACCACCAAGATTTTGAATAATAGCAGTTGGGAATTTCACACCTTTGACTTCTTTGTAATCTTCAAATCGAGTCAATTGCTTGAATTCTTGACCCTGTGAAGTTGCAGTGACTTCTTCACCCAGCAATAGATTGCTGCTCATGTCATAGAATCTCTTTTTAGTGTCTGTCCACTGGATAACGTAAACTTTTTTGTCATCCATCATCTCTGCACCTGCAAGTGAGCCTTGATCTGGATAGGTAAATTCTGGAAATAGAACCGCTTCCTGAGCCACTGCTTCTAGTTGGTCACCTTCTAGCTCCATGTTACCTTGCATGCCGCTCATCTTTCCTTTACCGTTATTGTATACTTGCTTCATGGCTACATTACCGCCTACACTAACTGTCTGGCTGTATTGACCCTTGCTTGTTTTCTTGATGTTCAATAACAGTTCACCCATTGGTGAAGATGCTGTCCCGATAAGTGCGATGCTCTTGACGTCAGTCACTGCATCGCGACCACCTATTGCCTTGACGTAATCTGCCAGTACGGTGTTTACGGTAGCGTCAGCTGGTATATCGACACCAGATGGCTTCTCTACTGGATTTGCATATTTGTCATAGTATTTGATAGGCACATTCTTACCATCGATTTTCATCTTCTCAAGATTCTCAAGAACGTCACTTGCTTTACCTACAAGAACGATACGCATGTTATCACGCTTCATGTACTTGTTAGCTACACGTTTTACATCTTCCTTAGTTACTGCATTGATGTTTTTAATGAAATCCTTGTAGAAATCCTCGTCAAGATCATTGGTTCTTATAGTTATGGCACGATCTGCAACGACTGATTTATCCTCAGACTGCATGATGAAATTTCCTAGGAATTTAGCCTTTGCATTTGAAAGATCTTCATCGCTCACATACTCTGTACGTATGCGGTTCAGTTCCTTCATGGTCTCTACTACTGCGCTATCAGTCACCTCGTTACGCACTTTACTGGTCGCACGGAATGTGGATTTGTAGTTTCTACCAGCGCCTAGACCTGATCCAGCACCATATGTATAACCATTCTCTTCACGTAGGTTCATATTAAGGTATGAGCCAAAACCACCACCAAAAATATAATTTGCAATTAAAGCTGCATGATAATCTTCATCATTCATTTTTAATTCTGAAAGATTGTAAACAGCAAGTTCAGTCTGTACTGCGTTAGGTACGTCTACAAAATTGATTTGTGTCATGGCAACGTCGTTCACTTCAGGAAGATTAGGCTTAGGAGCATCTTTTGCTTTCCAGTCGCCAAAGTATTTCTTCACTAGCTTTTTAGCATCCTTACCATCAATGTCACCACTAATAAGTAAGTAAGCTTTAGAAGGCACGAAGTAGGAGTTATAGAACTCCTTCACATCAGCTACAGTTACATTATTTATCGTCTCCTCAGTAGCAAATTCACCAGCTGGGTGATCGGTTCCATAAACTAATGCACTGCGTACGCGACCTGCAACAGCAGCGGCACTATTCTCACCTGACTTAATTCCTTCAATAAGCTGTGACTTTTCAGTATCTAGCTCTTCTTGAGTAAAATTAGGGTTCAAAGCAGCCTCTGCAAACAGAGCCATTACTTCTTCAGTATATTTTGATAGTGTCGTTGCAAAACCACCACCTGTTCCTACATTGATTCTTGCTCCTAGGTAATCAACCTGCTCATTGAATTTCTCCTTAGGAGTTTTAGTGGTTCCTTTACCCATGATAGAACCTGCAAGCGACTGCACACCAGCTTTGTCACCTTCAAAAATTGGTGGATTATTTAGGTCAAGACTCATTACTATAGTAGGAAGTTTTTTGTCTTCAACCACTAATACCTGTAGTCCATTTTTAAGTTCAAATGTGTATGGTTCACCTAGATTAATTTCTGGTGTTGGCCCGGATGTTGGAACCTTTGATCTATCAATTTGTGCGGTGGCAGTCATTCCTACGAGGAAGAGTGCCATTACATATATTAATTGCTTTTTCATTTTGCTTATTTTGTTGTGATGGTAAATTCAGTTCTGCGGTTTTGCTCGTGTTCCTCTTCGGTACATGATTGTGACTCACAGTTTATTACTGGGTTGGATTCTCCTTTACCCATGGCAGTTATACGGTTTGACGCGATGCCTTTACCTCTTAGGTAACCTGCAACTGCATTTGCACGACGCTGCGACAGCATCTGGTTATAGCTTGAGCTACCACGGCTGTCAGTATATGTCATTGCTTGTAGCATCAACTCGCTATTTTCTTTCATCTTGTTAGCAATCATGTCTAGCGTTCTTTTTGAACTGCTGTTTAAAGTTGCTTCGTCATAACCAAAGTAGATGTTCTCCATTTCTAGTTTATCAGTACCGGTTTCAGTAACTTCTTCTTTCATGGTTTCTACTTCTTCCTTAGCATCTTCTTCACTAGTTGGCGCCTCACCTGCTAGATAATCAAGCTCTAGACGTTGATTAGGTTTCAAGTATTGGTTAGCTACACGCTTGATATCTTCACGTGTAATACTTCTATAGATATCTAACTCTTTATTAATACGATCAGTATCACCTTGAAGCATATTGTATGTTGCTAGTGAGGCCGCAATACCTTGTACTCTTGAATTAGAACTTACATATTGTGCTTCAAATTGATTTTGAAGTTTTTGGTATTCACGCTCAGTAATCAATTCAGTTTGAAGTTTTTTGATCTCTTCATCCATTACTTCAGCAAGTTTGCTTAGCTCGGTATCACCTTTAGCAAGTGCACCCATCGTATAAGTGCCGTAATCCTGATTAGCCTGATTAAATGCTAAAACTTGAAATGCGATCTGCTCGTCTTCTACCATACGCTTCTGCATACGAGAAGAATTACCACCTGTAAGTACAGAAGATATGTAGTCAAGTACATAGGCATCTCTATCAATAGACTTAGGAGTTACATAAGAAAAGATTTTTGCTGGAATCTGGATGTTCGCATCATATTCCGTAGCATATCTAGTTGATGTGATTGGTGCCTCAACAATTGACTTGCGAGTATTGCGTGGTGCTTTGTTCTCGATCGGGCCAAAGTAATCCTCAATCATTTTCTTAGTGTCATTAATATTAATGTCACCAGCAACTACAAGCGTTGCATTGTTAGGATTATAATATTTATCGTTAAAAGCTTTGAATTCTTCAAGCTTTGCAGCATTAAGGTCTTCCATACTTCCTATTACAGATTGACCATAAGGGTGCTTTTTGAACAAGTGCTTGTCAATACCTGTACGGTAAATGATTGCACCATAAGGAGCATTGTCAATACGTTGACGCTTTTCTTCTTTTACTACCTCATTTTGGGTATCCACACCTATCTGTTCAATTTGTGGGTGCAGCATTCGCTCGCTTTCCATCCATAGAGCTAGTTCTAACTTGTTAGATGGGAATGTCTCATAATAATAGGTGCGATCTTGAGTAGTGTTGGCATTATTGCTACCACCATTGGCCGCTACAATGTTGAACCATTCACCGCGCTCAATATTTTCAGTACCTTCAAATAGCAGGTGTTCAAAAAAGTGGGCAAATCCAGTTCTTCCTGGTTCTTCATCTTTGGCACCTACTTGATACATCACTCCAGCCGTAACAACTGGCGCAGCATTTTCTTGGTGAAGGATAACGTGTAGTCCATTAGGAAGGTCATACTCCTCAAAGTCGACCTGTTGTGCAAATCCTATTGCAGATGCAAAAGCGACTGCCAGACTTAAAACAATTTTATTCATTATTCATTTGGTTTTAAATAGTTCATGGTTAGTATGCAACAGTATGGAATTGTTACAATTTAATCTTGCTTTAAAAGTAGGTGGTTGATGTTCAAATTGAGTTAAAGTAATTTCAAAGTTCCCTAAAACACTACATTTACTCTTACTTTTACGTCTCGACCAAAGCCAAGAGTGCCTTATGAAGAATACCTATAAATACGGATTATATATAGCAGCAACACTGATTATATATTTTTTGATCATTGATTTGTTGAATTTCTCTACTACAATTTACTTGTCATTTTTTAATGCAGTAATCACAGCTGGATGTTTGTTTCTAGCCGTGCGCGATGTTTATCAACACGAAAAGGAAGATTTCAAATACATGGAAGGCTTTACGGCTGCACTTGCCTCAGGCTTCATAGGAACGACCATTTTCACCATTTTTATGGCAGTTTATCTATTTGAGATCGATCCAGAATTGGCACAGAGTCTCAAGGAACAGATCACCATTGCTGGTAGTGGTATTGAAGTGGCTATCTTACTGTTCATTTTTCTTTCAGGAATTGCAACCACCATCATATCTGCATTAGTAGTTATACCTATTTATAAGCAGTCATGGAATACAAAGCGCATGCGCAAAAAGCAAAATCCAATGAATGATAAGCACTAGTTAGTGTTTTGAACATTATTCAATTTGCTATAAAATCATTATGACTTTTACTATACCTGAAACTTTTAAGGTATAGACTCATATAGTGAGGACAATCTTTTTATTTCGAATAGGCTACCATATTGCCACTCTTAGACAATCATATCGCCTCTCGTTTTAATGCTTTACAAAGCTGTTTAATAATTGTTTATAACTTTGCTTATTTGAGCAATAGGAGTATATTTGCAGCCCAAAATTAATCACATTAATAACTAGTTATGTACGCAATCGTAGAGATAGCAGGGCAACAATTCAAGATCGAGCAAGATCAGAAGTTGTACGTACATCGCCTACAAGAGGATGAAGGAAAGACCATTTCCATCGATAAGGTTCTCTTAATAGGTGACGGCGACAACATCACTCTCGGCGCCCCAGCTATAGAAGGAGCATTTGCTGAGGCAAAAGTTCTGGGACACCTTAAAGGTGACAAAGTAATCGTTTTCAAGAAGAAACGTAGAAAAGGATACCGCAAGAAAAACGGTCACAGACAGTATTTGTCAGAGATTCAGATTTCAAGCATATCTGCAAAAGGTGGTAAAAAGTCTTCTTCTAGTTCCGCTTCCGCGAAAGCAAAAAAAGACGACAAACCAGTTGCAAAAGAAGTAAAACCTACCGAAGCTCCTAAGGGCGAAGTAGCAAAGAAAGAAGCGCCAGCAAAAAAAGCTCCAGCTAAAAAAGCTACTGCCAAAGGTGATGATCTTAAAAAGATTGAAGGTATAGGTCCTAAAATCGCCAGCACACTAGCTGATGCAGGAATGGGAACATTTGCAGAGTTAGCAAAAGCTGATCCAGCAAAAATCTCTGAAATCATTGCTGATGTAAGAGGCAATCACGTGCCAGATACATGGCCACAACAAGCTCAACTTGCTGCAGATGGTAAGTGGGATGAATTAAAAGAACTTCAAGATCGTCTTGACGGCGGCGTTGAAAAATAAGTATAACCGCTCTCGATAGATCGAGACATTAAATAAATTATCATGGCTCACAAAAAAGGAGTAGGTAGTTCTAAAAACGGTAGAGAATCAGAATCGAAACGCCTAGGCGTGAAGATTTTTGGTGGACAAGATGCAGTTGCTGGTAATATTATCATACGCCAGCGCGGTATGGAGCATCACCCAGGTGAGAACGTGTATGCAGGTAAAGATTTTACCCTACACGCTCAAGTTGATGGTGTTGTTAAATTCACTAAGAAGAGAAATAATAGATCATACGTATCTATCGTACCAGGAGCTGAGGCTTAATTAGTTCTCAAACATTATTTTAAAATCTCAATCAGGAAACTGGTTGGGATTTTTGTTTTTATAGCTACTTTTCTACTATCATGAAGTATCCAAAACTAGCAAAGCAAATCATCGATCTCAAGAAGGCAGATCTCGCGATGCGTGATAGATTAATCGAATCTAGCGAGTTGAATGATGGCTATAATGAACAAATGGAAGCGTTGCACAATGTGAATGCTGACAAGTTGCAGGATATTATTGATGAGATAGGTTTTCCTAGTATAGATAAAGTAGGCAAAGAGGCGAGCGATGCGGCCTGGCTAGTGATACAACACGCCATTTCCAAACCTCTTTTCATGAAATCATGTTTGACTCATTTACAACGGTTAGCTAATAATGAAGATGCGTATCGTATACCGATTGCCTACCTGTCTGATCGTATAGCGGTATTTCAAGATAAACCACAGCTATATGGTACCCAGTTTGATTGGGATGATCAAGGTATGATGAGTCCACAATTAATGGACGATGCAGGTCTTGTGAACCAGCGCCGTCATGAGCTAGGGTTGAATACCGTTGAGCAACAGACTATAATAATGAGGCGACAAGCGGTAAAAGAAAGCGAAGTACCTCAAGATTCAGGAGCTCGCAAAAAAGAGTATGACGAGTGGCGCAAGAAAGTAGGTTGGATTAGATAAGGCTATTGGTTGTCCTTAAAAGTCCCAATATGCCACAGGATTCCCAATGGATCGTGCAGGAAGAATTCGTCGCCCCAATCGTCTTTTACAATTTCAGATAGTTTTGATTTTGGGAATTTCTCCTTGAGATCAAGAGATTTAAAACCCTGATGAGTTTCCTCAAGATCACTAACTTCTAAAAAGAGCATGGTATTATCAACCCAATCTTTTACATAGGCATCCTGCAAGTAAAAGCCGAAGCCATTATAATCAAAATAGGACATGCTGTAAGACGACCATAATTCCTTGAAGCCTAGGGTCAAGTAAAACTCTTTAGAAGTTTTAAAGTCTGCAGATCCTATAAAAGGTCTTACTGATTTGATTTTCATAGTTAATTGATCAAACCGTGACGAGAGAAAACAGTAATAAGAGAATCTACAAATTCACGCTGTTCCAATTGACCTTTGTTGGCTATTTGAATTGTGTAAACGTCAGTCATATTACCTGGTGTTGCTATCACGGTATCCATAACATTTTTGAGCGACTCAGTAAGTTTTGAAACCGGCCAATTGGTCATCTGGATAGAGTCCTGAGTGATCTTTAAACCTGCATCTCCATAAATACCTACTGGATTACCAGCCTCAATATAACCGCTTAGATTTTCGGTTTCTATTGTTTTGCGCTGGAAGTCGTTGGTGCAGGATGATAGAAAAATGACAAGCAATAATATTGGAATGTAAGCAGTTTTCATAAGCGCGTTTAGAGGGAACAAGAACGGATTATTTTGTTCAAAATTACTATAGGTGATTTATAGTTAAAGGTAGTTTAGGATTTATGATCACCCTTTTTCGGTTTCAATAAATCCATAAGTTCTTTTTTCTGATAGGGCATTTTCATTGTTCTTCTATCACTAATTAAACCATAATCCATCCACATTAATTCAGAACCATCTTCGATATCTTCATAAATAGGGATTAATTCTCCAATTCCAACAAAGGACGATTCCATTTCTATTTTGTCGGAATTAACGAATTTATAGTTACATTCTTTTCCTAATTGCACAGCCTTATCAAACGCATGTTCTGCAGAATTAGCTTTTATTAAGTGGTGGTTTCCCCAGGTCATTACTCTGCGCAGATCTTGTGTTTGATCTCGATTAGCTGGTTCACACTTTTCAATAATTTCTACAATAAACCAATTATTTTTCTCCACTGATATTTTTTCTTGAGACATGATTTGTTGGTCTATAAAAAAGCCCCAAATAAAATTTGAGGCTTTCTAGTGTTATGGACGTCCTTTGAGACGTTTCTCTATCTTCTGTTTCTTGACGGTCATTTCTTTCATGAGATCCATGATGTCTTCGTCTTTCGTTTCCTTGTATATCTCGTTAAGTGCCAATACTATTCTCTTGCCTTTACGAGATGCATGAACACGATCACTCGTGGACATGTTGCTCATCGACATGCCGATGTATTCTTTAGCTTCTTCTTTTAATTCCTCCATTAATTGTATTTAAATAGGCTAGCTATTTGTCACTAGCAACTTTCGCATAAGCGAAACAATCATTATTTATATAGTCGCGGGAATATAGTAAAACATTCCTAATATCTATAATATTCTGGCTTATATGGTCCAGCTACTTCTACGCCTATATAATCTGCCTGGTCTTTCTTAAGTTCGGTAAGCTCTGCGCCCATTCTTGAAAGGTGCAGTGCTGCTACTTTCTCGTCTAGATGCTTAGGCAACATATATACCTTATTTTCATAGGCATCTACATTTGTCCAGAGCTCAATTTGCGCCAGTGTCTGGTTTGTAAAGGAGTTACTCATTACAAAACTTGGGTGACCTGTTGCACAACCTAGGTTAACTAGACGACCTTCAGCTAGCAAGATAATATCCTTACCGTCAATCGTGTACTTATCCACCTGTGGCTTGATTTCGGTTTTGGTATCGCCGTAGTTATTGTTTAAGAAAGCGACATCGATCTCGTTATCAAAGTGACCTATGTTACAAACGATCACCTTGTCGCGCATGCTCTTGAAATGCTCACCACGTATGATGTCTTTATTACCAGTAGTTGTGATAACTACATCTGCAGTACCAACAACGCTTTCTAGTTTCTTAACTTCAAATCCATCCATCACGGCTTGCAACGCACAGATTGGGTCAATCTCAGTTACTGTAACTATAGAACCAGCACCTCTAAATGATGCTGCGGTACCTTTACCTACATCACCATAACCGCAAACTACCACACGCTTACCAGCTAGCATGGTATCTGTTGCACGACGTACGGCATCTACTGCACTCTCGCGACAACCGTACTTATTGTCAAATTTAGATTTGGTTACAGAATCATTCACATTGATGGCAGGCATTACCAGCGTTCCATTTTTCATGCGCTCGTATAATCTGTGTACTCCAGTGGTAGTCTCTTCAGACAATCCATTGATTCCTGCTGCAAGTTCTGGGAACTCGTCAAAAACCATGTTAGTCAAATCACCACCATCATCTAGGATCATATTGAGTGGCTTGCGATCTTCACCAAAGAAGAGCGTTTGCTCGATACACCAATTAAATTCTTCTTCATTCATACCTTTCCAGGCATAAACAGGAATACCAGCAGCGGCGATAGCAGCAGCAGCATGATCCTGTGTAGAGAAAATATTACAACTGGACCAGGTAACATCTGCACCTAGGGCGACAAGCGTCTCGATAAGTACGGCTGTTTGTATGGTCATATGCAAGCATCCAGCGATGCGCGCACCTTTAAGCGGCTGTGATTCACCATACTCTTCTCTCAATGCCATAAGTCCTGGCATTTCCGCCTCGGCAAGTTCTATTTCTAGACGGCCGTATTCTGCTAGTGAGATGTCCTTTACTTTGTAAGGTACGTATGGGATGGTTTCTGTGCTCATAAATTGATTTTCTAATTACTTATAAGTGGCTGATCCCTTTAAAAACCAACAACTTAATAGCATAAATTATTCTTAAATTGCGAGTGCAAAATTACGAATAAAGCAGCAGATTTCATGCCTCTTATTAAAACCATAACAAATGCCTTTAATTCGACCGTTTACGTGTGGAATATTCAAGAATCAGAGGCATGGTTAAGATCAGGAATAGAGCTCAATCAAAATAGTATCAACAGGCTATTTACCATGTCGTCAGAACTGCACAGACGTGGATTTTTAAGCATCAGGCATCTGCTTGACGCGGCAGGTTACAACGATCACGATTTATTCTATGATGATCATGGTAAGCCACATCTACGAGATGGTCGTAACATAAGCATCACGCACAGTTTTGAATATACCGCTGTTATCGTGAGCGATGTTGCAACTGGTATTGATATTGAAAAGCAGCGTGAGAAAATCAAACGCATTGCCATTAAGTTCATAGGTTATGAGAAAGAATACCTCTCGCAATCCCTAAATGAGGTAGAAGATTTGACGGTTATTTGGGGCGCCAAAGAATCTATGTATAAAAGCATTAGCAAGAAAGGTCTAGGTTTTAAGGAGCATTGTAAAGTCTCAAAATTTGAGCAAAAAGATCAAAAAACGACCTGCAAAGCCGTTTTTGAGGGCAATACGTGGCATTATGAGGCCTTTTTCACCTCTTTTGAAGATTTTACACTTGTTTACATTTTACCAGCGACGGCATGACAATCCTAGAAAGCATCAAGCTGCACAATCGCACATTGAGTATTTTATTGGATCCAGAAAAGATGTCGCTGGATGATGTTTCAGCTTTCGCGAAAGCGTTATCATCAAACACCTCACACCTAACAAAATCATTGCGTCTAGATCAAATTTTATTGCTAGTAGGCGGCAGTACCATGCACGACGTTTCCATCGATAAATGGCTGACTCACTTGAAACAAGTTGTTGATTTGCAAATCGTGCTTTTTCCAGGATCTGCCAGTCAGGTAAGCGAGCAGGCGCATGGCTTGTTGTTTTTAAACTTGATATCAGGTCGCAATCCAGAATTTTTAATCGGCCAGCAGGTAAAGGCAGCTGCTCAATTGAGAAATACCACGCTGGAAATTATACCTACCGCTTATCTATTGCTGGATGGTGGTCATGAGTCTGCGGTGAGTAGAGTTTCACAAACGCTGCCTATGTCACAAGTGGATCACATGGCAATTTCTAATACTGCGCTAGCTGGTCAACTCATGGGCAACCAACTTATCTATCTGGAAGCAGGTAGTGGCGCACGATTTCCCGTATCGCCACAAATTGTCTCCAAGGTGAGCGATATATTGTCCATACCTGTTATCGTAGGCGGTGGATTAAAAACGATTGAGGATATCAACAATAGATTTGATGCTGGTGCTAGTATGGTAGTGGTAGGCACGGCATGGGAAAATGATCTCAACTGGAAAGGTTAGATTTGTCCAAAATCTAATTATTATGGAAGTCTCCATCGAGCTCACCATGTCACCATTGCAGGACGACTTTGAACAACACATTATTGACTTTATTAAAGTCTTGCGTTCGTCGCCTTTCAAGGTTCTAGAGAACCCGCTATCAACTCAAATTTTTGGTGAGTTTACAGATGTAATGTCTTTCTTGACAGATGCGATTGAAGACAGTATGAGCAATCAAGACGCGGTTCTTATCTATATGAAGTTGGTAAAATCAAACCGTGCCGACTATACACCACATTTCTAGATGGAGGTTTGGGATTTTGTTTTTGGTCAGTATAAAGACTACCCAACTTCATTTTTATGGTTGGAACTGGTCGCGTGTGCATGTACGGTAATAAGTGCTCTATGTTCATGGCGCAATAGTATTTGGGTATTTCCATTCGGTATTGTGAGCACATCAATCTTTACCTACCTATGCCTACAATGGAATTTATTAGGCGATACTTTAATAAATGCATATTACTTTATTATGAGTATTTATGGATGGTATATCTGGTCGCGCAAAGTAGATAAAGATACTTTTACTCCAATTACTAGAACCAATATGATAGAATGGTATAAGACGGCTTTATTATTCATTGCTTCAGCCATATTTGTGTACATGATTTACTGGTATTTTGATAGATTTGAGACGATCGTAAGCTATGCAGATATCATTACAACCGGTTTTTTCTTTTCTGGAATGTACTTAATGGCACTGCGCAAGATTGAGCACTGGTTGGTGTTATTAATAGGTAATGTAATATCAGTACCGTTATATTTTTACAAAGGATACAGCTTTAGCGCTATACTATACATAATATTGATTGTATTAGTATTTATAGGATACCAGCAGTGGAAGAAATACCTCAACAATCCAGATTCAGTGGTCGCAGGATAGTGCTCTATGGTCCTGAAAGTACTGGTAAAAGTACGTTAGGTAAACAATTATCCCTGTATTATAATGAACCATTGGTATTAGAATATGCGCGGGAATACTTGCAAAAAAGATTTGATGTCAACAGTCACATTTGTTCGTATGATGATATTGTTCCTATAGCTATTGGACAACGCCATCTAGAGATTCAAGGAGAGAAAGATGCAAGAGACCTTGTCATATTAGATACTAATTTGCTAGAGACGGCAGTATATAGTGAGGCATACTTTAGTAAGGTGCCACAAGAATTAGAAAAAGCTATCGCAACCTCAAGCTATGATTTGTATCTACTAATGGACATTGACGTTGAATGGACACCAGATGATCTAAGAGACAAGCCACAAGAACGTGTTCAAATGTTTAACTTTTTTGAAAAGACGCTGGTTGAACGCAAACTTGATTATAGTGTAGTATCTGGAATCGATGATGAACGATTGAAAAATGCCATCCAGGTAATAGAAAGTAGTAAGCAATGAAGTTAACAACAGTACAAGAACAACAATTAAAAGATCGTGACATACCGGTAAGCGCTATCGAGTATCAACTGAATCGTTTCAAGAATGGTTTTCCATTGGTGACACTTGTTAGAGAAGCCACCGTCGGAGATGGAATAGCACGATTAAGTGATGAAAATCAATTGCGTTACAAGGAGCTTTATAGCTTTAGACAAAACGATATAAGCATCACTAAGTTTGTTCCTGCAAGTGGCGCGGCATCCAGAATGTTTAAGTTTTTGCATGAATTCGTTGCTGCTTATGATTCAGATAAAGAAACCATTGCGTCATATATTGAGCGTAACGATGCAGCTCTCGTCGAGAAATTTACCAATGGCTGGAAGAAATTTCCTTTTTCGAACATCGTATTAAAACATTGCCGTGATCTGTACGCTGACTGGAATGATCTATCTTTAGATAAACAGCAATTCTATTTTGCCAAGGCCATACTTGATAAAGATCAACTCAACTATAGCGGTATGGCTAAAGGTTTGGTACCATTTCATAATTACGGCGACCATATCGCAACAGCCTTTGAAGAACACTTGTACGAGGCTGCCAGCTATGCACCGGTAAACAACAAAGCACAGGTACATTTTACCATCGCACCAGATGCCCAAACAGATTTCAAAACAAATCTAGAACAGGCTAAAACTAAGGTCGAAAATGAAACCGGTGTAAAGTTAGATGTGACATTTTCTTTTCAAAAACCTAGTACAGACACTCTTGCGGTATCGCTAGATCTGCAACCACTTACTGATTCTAACGGTGAATTCATTTTGAGACCAGCCGGTCATGGTGCGTTATTACAAAATCTCAACGATCTCGAGGCCCAACTCATATTTATTAAAAACATAGATAACGTTGCTTCCAGATCAACAAATAGTCAAACCAGCCACTATAAGCAAGTGATTGCAGGATTACTCATAGAATTGCAAGACCAGACGCACACTTACATACGAGCTTTACAGGAACAAAAATACAAAACCACTTTAGAAAAAGAGATCGTTACATTTTTACAGCAATCGCTATCAGTGACTTTGCCAGATAGTTTTGAGAAATCGATACCGGATCACCGCAAAGAAACTCTTATTGCACTGCTCAATCGTCCAGTACGAGTATGCGGTATGGTCAAAAATCAAGGTGAACCTGGTGGCGGCCCGTTTTGGGTTAAGGAACCCAATGGTGCCATATCATTACAAATTGTAGAGAGTGCTCAGGTAGATCCCAACGACAATGAGCAACAATCCATTGCAAGTCGCGGCACCCATTTCAATCCGGTAGATGTGGTTTGCGGTATGCACGATTACATGGGCAATCCATTTGACTTGAATGATTTCAGCGACCCAGATACTGGATTTATCACGACCAAATCTCGATTGGGCAGAAAACTTAAGGGTCAAGAATTACCAGGACTTTGGAATGGTGGCATGGCTTTATGGAATACGGTTTTTGTAGAGGTGCCATTAGAGACCTTCAATCCGGTAAAGACCGTGAACGACCTACTCAAACCTGCACATCAGGCATAGATGGACGTGGACCAGCTACATAGAGAAGTCACCTATACAGCTACAACTTCCAGCGGTGCTGGCGGCCAACATGTCAATAAAGTTGCTACTAGGGTTCAGTTGGAGCTGGATATTTTAAATAGTTCCGCTTTCGCGAAAGCGGAACATCAAAGAATCCTCACTGCACTTGAAAACAGGCTGACTAAAGATGGTAGGCTGCAATTGAGCTCTCAAGACACACGCAGCCAGGCGACCAACAAAGAGCGCGTATTCAAAAAACTACTCAAACTTCTGACTGCAGCGCGCAAACCAAAAAAGGTGCGCAAAAAACGTGTCGTGCCAGCACACATAAAGCGCAAACGCCTGAACGAAAAAAAGAAGCACAGCGAGAAAAAGGCTAATCGAAATTTCAAGTATTGATTTATTCTGAAAATCTTGAAACGAGGTGTTTTATATCATCATTAGGGTAACATCGAACTATAGACCCATTTAATGAGCGTTACCTTTGACTTATGAATATAAATACCATCATCAGCGACGCATTAGAATCATCCATGCCTTACGAGCAATATCGAGCATTAGTAGAATCGCATGTACATAATGATTCAAACACAGGCGCTGAGGTCACAGAGGCACTTGCAGAATACACCAAGCTGAACCACCAACGCATGCGCAGGCATAACAAAAAGATGGAACTCACTCAAGAGAGTTTGAAATTCTTAACAGGATTTGATAAGCAAATCAAATTGTTGTGCATTACCGAAAGCTGGTGTGGCGACGCGGCTCAAACCATGCCTATGATCAATAAAGTAGCTGTGGCAGGTGGTATGGATTTTAGAATAGTACTGCGCGACGAGAATCTAGAATTAATGGATCAATTTCTTACTAATGGCAACCGATCTATAGCGAAACTCATTTTTGTCGACAGCACCACCAATTCACCGCTTGCCACTTGGGGTCCACGACCTACCGTAGCGACAAGACTGGTCGCTGCAGAAAAAGAAGCCAAAGGATCACTATCACCAGAATTCAAGCAAGAATTGCAAAACTGGTATAACAAAGACAAAGGAAAGTCTACAGAGGCTGACCTTGTCAAGATCATGCAAGCACTGTAGCTATTTCTATACTGACTTAATATTACTTTAATAATCAATGTTGTTCTTTAAATTGGGAATTCTATATATTTGTATATACAATTAAAGTTTAAACAAATATCGATATGAAATTATTAAGAATAGATAGTAGTCCGCTCAAAGAAATGAGTACGAGCAGAGCCATTGCCGATTCTTTGCAACAGCATCTAGAAACTAAGGGTTTTACCTTGTCTAATCACAGAGATTTGTTCTATGATAAGCAAGTGACCTTAGGTAATCAAGATCGTTTTACCGGCTATTTTACACCAGAAGATCAACAGAGTGAGTCACAAAAAGAAGCAGTTGCAGACAGTAATGAACTAGCACTAGAATTTGCCGCAGCAGATGCTTATATAATCGCAGCACCCATGTATAATTTTGGTGTGACCGCGCCGCTCAAAGCATACATAGACTTAATCTCTCGTAATGGGATCAGCTTTAATTATACAGAATCAGGTCCAGTTGGATTGTTGGAAGGTAAAAAAGCCTACGTCATTGTTTCCACCGGTGGTACACCAGTAGGCAGCGAGGTAGATTTTGTAAGTAAATATCTCAAGACTTTCCTAGGATTTGTGGGCATTACCGATGTAGAAATCATTCCAGCAGACCTGACTCACACTCAAAAAGATGAGGCCATCAATAGGGCTAAAAATTTGATTGCAGGATATTAAACTACAATCTAATAAAGATAAAAAGACCGCAAGCGCGGTCTTTTTTGATTTCTTCTGTTCAATTTTTGTCTTAGATTGTTATTATGAAAAATTCCCTTTACATCATTATAGCTCTGCTCTTTTTAACGGCATGCGACAATCCATACGAAGACATCACCTTTGTGGAGATCAAAAATGTGCGACTCACAAATATCTCAAAGAATAAAGTTGATCTCGTTGCAGATTGTATTTTGTACAATCCTAATTCAGTAGGATTAGAGTTGCGTGAGGCAGATTTTGATGTGTTTCTCAATGGAAAAAAGGCTGCTAAGGTCTTGCAAGAAAAAGACGCGCTGATGCCAGCAAAGGAAGAATTCACGTTTCCTATCACAGCCAGCATAGACCCAGAAGAACTTTATGGTAAAAAGGCTTCTGGTCTTTTTGACATCGCCATTCAGGTTTTAGCTAACGAAGAGGTGGCTGTGAAATATGAAGGAACACTCAAGGCAGGAAAAGGGTCCTTTAATTTTCTCGTTCCAGTAATAGATAGTTTGAAGGTTCCTGTTAAGATCAGAAATTAGAGATTGACAGTAAGTGGTTTTGGCTGGTTTCAATAATTACTTAGATTGATAAAGTGATAAAACACCAATCTATTATTGATCTTCAAAACACATATAAAGATTTGCGCTAACGAACTTTTTAACTAGCTAATTATACAGCTAGTTTCACCTGCGATTCTATTCTCAATCTATTAATTACAGCGTTTGCGTTGATAATATGGATATGATCTGCAGAGGCATCTTTATAAGCTACATTCTTAGCAGTTCCATTTGTAGCAGGAACCATGTGTTCTTTTTTGGATCTACATGAAGAGATAAAAGCAACTAATAATACGAGACAAATGATACGTGCAGCCATGACTAATTTATTTAACCTAAATGTAGTCAAATGAACTAGGTTATTCAAGCGTGCTTTCAAATTGTTCGATGGACATGGCTTCGGATACATCGTAATTGCCGATTTTAGTTCTGCGCAAGGCTGTCAAGTGTCCACCAGAATTCAGGGCAGCACCATAATCATGCGCCATTGATCGTATATAAGTTCCCTTGCTACATTTAATTTTAAAGTCCACCTCTGGTAGATTGATTCTAAACAACTCAAAGCTAGATACATTGACTTTTCTAGTCGGTATCTCGATAGTTTTTCCTTCACGAGCTAGCTCGTACAATCGTTTACCATCTTGCTTAATAGCGCTAAAAATGGGTGGTCGCTGTTCAATATCACCTGTAAATTGCACGGTAGTTTTCTCCAGAAGTTCTTTTGTCAAATGATCTGTTGAAAACCGTTGATCAACCTCAGTTTCTAGATCATAACTTGGTGTCGTTGCGCCTAGCGTGATGGTGCCAGTATATTCTTTTTCTTGCGCTTGGTAATTGACGATGTTTTTGGTCTCTTTTCCTGTGCAAATAATCAACAAACCAGTAGCTAGTGGATCCAACGTTCCCGCATGGCCGACCTTGATTTTTTTGAGCCCGTAACGCTGTTTGATCATCCAGCGTACCTTATTAACGACCTGAAAGGATGTCCAATTTAAAGGTTTGTCAAAGAGTAAAACGTTGCCTAAAGAATATGGGTTGTGTAAGTTTTCCTGACTCATAAGATTTAATTTAAGCCAAACTACCCGCAACTATCGCCACAACACCTACTGCAAAACAGTAATAAGAAAAGTAATGAAGTTTTGCTTTTTTAACCAGCGATATCATCCACGTACAAGCGATAAGACCAGTGACAAATGCTGCCACAAACCCTAGAATGAGCGGTAAGCTGCCACTATCGCTCACGCTCAAGTCGCCGCTCAATAGGTCTTTACCTATTTTGCCTAAAATCAACGGCACTACCATTAGGAAGGAAAAACGTGCCGCCTTTGTGCGATCATTACCCAATAATACAGATGTCGAGATGGTAGCACCACTACGAGAGATACCTGGCAACATCGCAATTGCCTGAGCGATACCTATAAGAATAGCGTCTTTCCAACTAACTGCTTTACCAGTATTTTTTGCACGGCCAGCTAGAAAAAGTAATAATCCCGTAACGATTAACATAAAACCTACTAGGATCACATTACCACCAAAAAGCTGTTCTAGCTCTTCCTCAAACAACAAGCCTACAAAAACTGCCGGAAACATGGAAAGAACAATCTTTAGACAAAACTGCGTCTGCTCATTCCATTTAAATGAGAACAAACCAGCTAGCAATTCAATGATATCTTTTCTAAAAACGACAATAGTACTCAGCGCCGTTGCAAAATGAAGTACCACGGTAAACATCAGGCTTTCTTCTGGCACGCTGTTGTCGCCTAGAATAGCTTTTCCTAGCTCTAGATGACCACTGGAAGAAACAGGTAAAAACTCAGTAAGGCCTTGAATAACGCCTAAAATAATTGCGTCAAGAACCTCCATTTATTTTTCTGGATCTAGGAGAATTGCATACACCTGAATGCCAAAACCAATTAGCACGAGCGCTGGCGCCAGCCTAATGCGTCGCCATGAGAAAATTTCTGGATTAAAAACGTTGGGATCGTCACTGCCGCCACCAGCCATCAGGCCAAATCCTAGAGCAATCACGCCCAAACCTATCAACATCCAAATGTAATTTTTGCGCTTAAAAATAAATTCAAAACGCGGCTCTACATTTTGCTCTTGCTGCTTCACAGTTGCGTTACTAGAATGTTTTTTCTTACCCATAGGTTGTGGTTGTGCAGTTAGCTTGGTAGTTTGTTAGCTTTCGCGAAAGCTTAAAAAGCGAAAGTATTATCCTACAAATATATTGTAAAAATACGATTTCCTTTGATCTCTTTTCTCTTGCGTATTTTTCACAGGAGGATTTAATAGTACAATTGATCTGTTCTCAGATTCAAGTAACGCGTCGTTGCAAAGAATGTGCTGATCAAGCTTATCAAGATACCAAAAACCAGTACGCCCACAAATAGGATCGCCAGCATCTGGTAATTCTGTAAAATCTCTAATTCTGGTACATAGCCATCCATCCAGTACACCACGCCACCTAGTGCAATGAGTGCCAGCAGCGCACCAAAAAAGCCTAGCCTTATGCTCGTCATAATAAATGGCTTGCGTATAAAACCTTTGGTCGCGCCCACCATTTGCATGGTCTTGATGGTGAATCTTTTGGCATAAATCGATAGCCTGATAGAGCTGTTGATAAGCAGGAATGCAATAAAAATAAACACACCACTCACGATCAACATCCAGAAGCTTATGCGTTTTACATTTTCATTCAATAGCGAGACGAGTGGCTTGTCATAGCTCACTTCTTGCACAAAATCCTTGGCAGCAAGGTCATCTGCGATTTGTTGTATTTGTGCGTCGTCAACAAAACTTGCGTTCAATCGCACGTCGATGGAGTTGGGAATCGGATTAAAACCGTCCAGTTTTGCCACAAAGTCCTCGCCTAGATCATCCATGGTTTTTTGCGCACCTTCTTCTGCGCTTACAAACACGGCACTTTTAGTATAATCTGCCATTTGCAGTGATTTTTCCAGCTGTTGCATCTCGACATCCTTGGCACTGTCCTTAAAGTATATCGACATAGGCACCTGCTCACGGAAGTAATCTGCCAGCTTTTGGCTATTAAGCAAGAAAAAGCCTTGCAATCCCAGCATAAAAAGCACTAAAAAAACGCTGATCACCACCCAAAAATAGGAGCTGAACAATCGCCGTTTTTGATAGGAAGAATTAGACGCCATAAATCGCTGTTGCAATGATTGATACCCGCAAAAATAACAAAGTTACCGCGCGGTCATGGATTACAACGCTATAAGTTTCTTACTTGTTGCAAACGGCCTATTTTTGCTAGCTAGAATAAGCAATTATGTTACTGTACGACCACCAAAAGATTGAAGCAAAATGGCAGGAATACTGGGCCGCAAACCAGACGTTCAAAGCCACCAATCAATCTGGTAAGCCTAAATTCTATGCTCTAGATATGTTCCCATATCCTAGTGGTGCTGGGCTGCACGTGGGTCATCCATTGGGTTATATCGCCAGTGACATCGTGTCTCGATACAAGCGCCATACGGGTCACAACGTCCTGCATCCTATGGGTTATGATAGTTTTGGCTTGCCGGCAGAGCAGTACGCAATCCAAACAGGACAGCATCCAGCAATCACAACCCGTGACAATATCGCGCGCTACCGTGAGCAAATGGATCGCATAGGTTTTAGTTTTGACTGGTCGCGTGAGGTAAAAACCAGTGATCCAGACTATTATAAATACACGCAAGAGATTTTTATCATGCTTTTTGATAGCTGGTATGATAAGGATCAAGACCGTGCGCGTCCAGTGAGTGACTTGGTATCACGCTTTCGCGAAAGCGGAACAACCACCATCAACGCTGCAACAGAGGAAAACCTGAGAGATTTTACGGCTGCAGAATGGAATGCGTTTACCGATCAAGAACAACAAGAAATATTATTAGACTACAGGCTTACTTACCTAGCAGATACTGAGGTTAATTGGTGTCCAGCACTAGGTACGGTACTCGCTAATGATGAGATCGTGAACGGCGTGAGTGAGCGTGGCGGCCATCCTGTGGTGCGCAAGAAAATGCGCCAGTGGATGATGCGCATCAGCGCCTATGCAGAGCGATTGCTCAACGACCTAGAAGACCTGGACTGGAGCGAGTCCATCAAAGAAATACAGCGCAATTGGATTGGGAAATCCATTGGTTCTATGGTAACCTTTAAGCTAGAGGAAAAGTATAACGATACTTTTCCCCTTTGGGGAAATGCAGCAGGCAATGGGGCCAAGATCGACGTTTTTACCACCAGACCAGATACCATCTATGGAGTTACGTTTATGACGCTAGCACCCGAACATGAGCTAGTGGATATGATCACCACACCAGAACAAAAAGAAGCGGTAGAAGCTTATAAAAAAGCCACTGCAGCCAGATCAGAGCGCGAGCGCATGGCAGATGTGAAAACCATTTCTGGTGTATTTACAGGTGCTTATGCTACGCATCCATTGAGCGGAGAAAAAATTCCTGTCTGGGTAGGCGATTATGTTTTGGCGGGTTATGGAACTGGCGCAGTAATGGCCGTTCCTTGTGGCGATGAGCGCGATCATGCTTTTGCTAATCATTTTGCAGGTCAAAAAGGCATGCCTGCTATCAAAAACATTTTCAAGGATACCGACATAAGCGAGGAAGCTTATGCTGCCAAAGACGATACACCACTTACCAATAGCGACTTCCTTAATGAGATGAGCTATGCCAGCGGCGCCATGGCTGCAGCGATTGAGAAATTAGAGCAAGTAGGCGCTGGCAAAGGAAAAACCAATTACCGTTTGCGCGATGCAGTCTTCTCGAGACAGCGTTATTGGGGCGAGCCGTACCCAGTTTATTACAAGGATGGTTTACCGCAAATGATTGATCGTAAGCATTTGCCGTTAGAATTACCAGAGGTAGATGAATACCTACCTACAGAAGATGGCGCACCGCCACTAGGTCGTGCGACGACCTGGAGCTGGTGTACCCAAGAAAATAAAGTCGTTTCTAACGATGACGATCGTGATTGTGTGTACCCGTTAGAATTGAATACTATGCCTGGATGGGCCGGTAGTTCTTGGTATATGTTTAGGTACATGGATGCCAACAATGAGAGCGAAATGTTCTCCAGGGAAGCTCAAGAATACTGGCAAAATGTCGATCTATACATCGGTGGTAGCGAGCACGCCACAGGTCACTTGCTGTACAGCCGTTTTTGGGTCAAGTTTCTACACGATCTAGAAAAAGTAACCGTCAACGAGCCATTCAAAAAGCTGATTAATCAAGGGATGATATTGGGTGAGAGTGCTTTTGTTCTAAAAACAAAAACATTCAATCTTTATCAACGTACGGAAGATATCAGTAACGAAGCACGAATAGTATACAGAGTAAAGAAAACAAATAAAATTTACAATCCTGACTCATCTATTATTTATGCACGTCGCCTATTTCAACCAATTATTGATGGTATTTTCAGCATGAGTGATGCTAGATTTAATTATACTCAGCGTTTCTTGAGTCAATTGTTCGGTATTGAATATAATGATTCGCAGATTTTAGTACCAGATGAAGAGTCAAGCATACCAGTACATATTCCAGTTGAGTTAGTTAATTCAAATAATTATGTTGATACTGAGAAGTATATACAAAACTCATTATATGAAAAAGGCAGTATTATTTTACTTGATGAAAAGAGACAGCTTAGAACTTTTCGCGAGGTAGAAAAAATGTCCAAGTCCAAATACAACGTCGTCAATCCAGACGATATCTGCGAGCAGTATGGCGCAGACACCTTGCGTTTGTACGAGATGTTTTTAGGTCCGCTGGAGCAGGCTAAACCATGGAACACGGCTGGTATTACAGGTGTTTATGGATTCATGAAAAAGCTATGGAAACTCTATCACAACAATGATGGATTCTATGTGAGCGATGAAAAAGCATCGCCTGATAGCATGAAAACGCTGCACAAAACCATCAAGAAAACTCGTGAAGATATTGAGAACTTCTCATTCAACACTAGCGTGAGCAGCTTTATGATTGCGGTCAATGAGCTCACGGCCCAGAAATGTCATCATAGAGAGGTGCTGGAACCACTAGCTATTCTGGTATCACCATACGCACCGCACATAGCAGAGGAATTGTGGTCATTGTTGGGTCACGAGGAATCCATTAGTGAGGCGCCGTTCCCAGTATTTGAAGAAAAGTATCTGGTAGAAAGCAGCAAGACCTATCCTATTTCGTTCAACGGTAAGATGAAATTTACGCTGGATTTACCAGTCGACATCTCAAAAGACGAGTTGGAAAAGCTCGTCCTAGAAAACGAAAAAGTTCAAGAACAACTGGCAGGCAAGACCATCCGCAAAACCATTATCGTCCCAGGTAAGATTGTAAATTTTGTGGTAGGATAATATAATGCTCCGTCGAGCATGACGCGATGATTAAAATCACCGAAATGCCTGGTCGAGCGTAGTCGAGACCTTTTTTGAAAGAGAATGACTTTTGAACTTTGAGACAGCTCTCGATGCCGCTCGAGCAAGCATTGGAAAAAGCTTGGAACAGCAATATGCCTGGTCGAGCGTAGTCGAGACCTTTTTTGAAAGAGAATGACTTTTGAACTTTGAATAAGCTCTCGACGCAGCTCGAGCAAGCATTGAAAGAAGCTAAGAACAGCAATATGCCTGGTCGAGCGAAGTCGAGACCTTTCTTGGAAGATGATGACTTTTGAAGTTTGAAGCAGCTCTAGATACCACTCGAGCAAGCAAATGAAATATTATATGGTGAGAAACTACCAATTTTATGTTTACATCTTAGAATGCTCTGATGGATTACTTTATACGGGCATGACAAATAATATCGATCGCAGATTGAAAGAGCATAATGCTGGAGTGAATCCATTTTCATTTACCTACAAGCGACGGCCAATAGCATTACTATTTCAGCAAGAATTTAATGATATTTTTCAGGCTTATCATTTTGAGGCAAGAATCAAGAAATGGAGTTCAAAGAAGAAGAGAGCTTTAGCAAATGACGACTTTGATTTGATTAAAATTCTAGCAGAGTGTCGCAATCAAACTCATAGTAAGTTCTTCTCAAAACTGAATTGAACATCGATGACTGGTCGAGCGTAGTCGAGACCTCTTCGAAGAGAAAATCTTCTGAACCTTGAAATAGCTCTCGATGCCGCTCGAGCAAGCATCGGAGAAGTGAAAATTAAAGGATGGCTGATCTAAAAATTTAAACCAGTTCAATACGAATTTGACGAAATATTGAGATAGCAGCATGCCTGGTCGAGCGTAGTCGAGACCTCTATTGGAAGAGAATGACTTTTGAACTTTAAGACAGCTCTCGACGCCGCTCGAGCAAGCATTAGTAAACCAGAGTTTGAACACTCAGACAAACTCTATTTCAATTTACTGCTTTACAAATGTTGCGCTACTTCCAGTCACGTTTATGATAAACAGGCCTGTGTCTAGACTACTCACATCTACAGTTGAGTTATTGTCAAGTTTACCGTTAAGTAACAGCCTGCCTGCAATGTCATAAACGGAGTATTCATCTGAAGGATTTTTAGAACCAACCTTGAGAACGCTAGTAGTAGGATTAGGATACATTCCTATTAATGAATTTGAATCGTTGATAGCTGCAGTAGCTGGCGCCGTGGCTCTGGTGTAACTAAAACCACCATTACCATTTCCTTGCGACCAGGAATTGAAGGTAACGTCAATATAAATATCTGCAGCGATCAAATGCATTACAAGTGATTGTCCAGGCGCACTACGAGGCCTGCCCACCGCACTTCTAAAATCGGTAAATGTGAAATCGGCAAAATCCACCGCGCTACCTACCGCCCATTCTGTGCCTGCTGGATTTGAGTTTTGCAAGGCACTAGTCTGCGAGACAGCATTATAAAGACCACCACCATTGCGTCCTCTTGTGATCGCCACATCGGTATTAATTTGATCTTGATTTGAGGGAATGTTGGGATCTGTGCCATCTGCTTTAGTGAAAGTCGTAAAACTTGCGTTCCACACGATTTGGGATTGTGCCAGTATGGAGAAGAACAACAGCGCGAGAAAGATGAGAGTGGTTTTCATAATAGGAATTTTAAGTTGTTGATTCAAAGGGCATTGTAAAGGTACTGGTTTTAGACTATCGAAAATTTTATATGGTAACCAGATTGGTTTGATTACGCTTTCGCGAAAGCATAATCACATTTAACATCCTGCTTGAAAGGCTATGAATTGCTTTGCTACAAAGTCGTTGTAGGGTATCTTTACAACCCGTTAAAAACGACACATTTGAGTGAAGTGCAAGCCATAGAAAAATCTCCTGGAATACTGGCAAATTATGTGGAAATCACAAAGCCTAGGTTATCCATCGTGGTGGTTTTTTCATCGATCGCTGGATACTTTCTAGGTGCCGAAAACTATAGCTGGATCACTATTTTACTCCTATGTATAGGTGGCTATTTTCTGGTAGGTTCTTCAAACGTTTTCAATCAAATCATCGAGCGCGATCGTGATGCATTGATGAAGCGCACCATGAATCGGCCTATTCCTACGGGTAGAATTGCGGCGAATCATGCATGGATTTATGGTCTTGTCATGGCGCTGACTGGTGTGTATCTATTATTCTTGATCAATGCTGCTACTGCATTTTTTGGTGCATTAAGTATTGTGTTGTACGCAGCAGTGTACACGCCATTAAAAACTAGAACTCCGTTATGCGTGTTTGTTGGTGCCTTTCCTGGAGCGATTCCTTATATGTTGGGTTGGGTTGCGGCGAGTGGTGATTTTGGCATTGAGCCAGGCACATTATTTATGCTACAGTTTTTCTGGCAGTTTCCGCATTTCTGGGCGATAGGATGGATGCTTGAGAACGACTATAAAGCTGGTGGTTTCAAGATGTTGCCCACTGGTGCGACAGATAGAGGAACGGCCATTCAAATTGTTCTTTACACGATCTGGACGATTATGGTGTCGTTGATACCAGCCTTTGGCGTAACGGGTGATTTATTCATGACGCCTTGGAGCGCGGCATTAATTTTATTGTTGGGGCTTTGGTTCTTGTACTATGCGATCAAATTATATAAAGAACGATCCAATGAGGTAGCGCGCAAATTGATGCTGGTGAGTGTGAGTTATATAACGTTGATTCAAATCATCTACGTGGTAGATAAATTTTTAAGATAATGAGTGAGGTTGCAGATTTACCTATGAAACAGCGCATCGCGCGATCCAAAAAGCAAATGATGTGGTTTGCCATTGCAAGTCTGGTCATGATGTTTGCGGGTTTGACTAGTGCCTATGTAGTAAGTAGTGCCAGACGTGACTGGGTTGATATAGATCTACCACAGGAATTTTATTACAGCACTGGTGTTATTTTATTAAGCAGCTTGACATTGTTTCTAGCAAAGCGCTTGATCCTTAAGGGTGATCGTGCGGCTGGAATGATTTTTACCGTGGTGACTTTTGTTCTGGGTACCACGTTTGTGGTAATGCAGTTTGCTGGATTTCAAAGCATTATTGATATGGGTTATCGCTTTACTGGTGCAGCAAGTAATGTAAATGCATCCTTTATATACGTGATTGTTGCGGCTCACCTGGCGCACATCGTTGCTGGACTCATTGCGCTTCTTGTGATGACTGTTCAAACATTGAGAAGTAAATACACGCCTGATAATATTTTAGGATTTGAGCTAGGCTCCATGTTTTGGCACTTTGTAGACGTATTGTGGATATACTTGCTGCTATTTTTAGCCTTTGCGAAAGATATTTTTTAAACCTATTTTTGCCACTTATTACTACTAATTAAGAATTATGGAGACTACAGTAGCTGCTACTGGTACAGAAGGCCAAAAATGGGGTGGCGGCACAAAGCCGCTAGGAGTGAGTTATGGTAAGATGATGATGTGGTTCTTCATCCTGTCAGATGCACTTACATTCTCAGGTTTTCTAGCCGCATATGGTTTCTCTCGTTTTAAGTTTATCGAGGAATGGCCTATCGCAGATGAAGTTTTTAACCACTTTCCATTTTTACATGGTGTCGATGCACCTATGTTTTATGTGGCATTAATGACCTTTATTCTTATTGGTTCATCGGTTACGATGGTACTAGCTGTTGATGCAGGTCACCACATGAATCGCAAGAAAGTTGCTCTTTATTTATTACTTACTGTCATTGGTGGTTTGATCTTCGTTGGCTCACAGGCCTGGGAATGGGCAAACTTTATTTCAGGAGAATATGGTGCTGTAAAAACTCGCGGTGGTAGAATTCTACAATTTGTTGATGCAGATGGCAAACGTGTGGCGCTGGATGAGTTTGTGTCTGTAGGCGATAGAGATTTTGAGGCTTATGGAGAAAGTGAAGGTATATGGTATGAGACATCTGGCGATATAGGTAGTACTTATACTATTGATGAGGTACGTGAAGGTTTCATGGCAAATCCAGATTTATTAATCCGTACCACGCAGATTGTGGTCAATGAAGAAACGGGAGCGTCTGAGAAACTCATACTTTCTCGTGACGAGTCCATGTTCAAGCTTCAAAAGCAAGCAGTAAGCGTGGTGGAAGGTGCTAATCTAGAAGAGAATGAATATGGCGCGCCACTATTTGCAGATTTCTTTTTCTTCATCACTGGATTTCACGGTTTCCACGTATTCTCTGGAGTTGTATTTAACTTGATTATTTTCTTCAATGTTTTATTAGGCACTTATGAGCGCCGTGGACATTATGAGATGGTAGAGAAAGTGGGATTGTACTGGCACTTTGTCGATCTAGTTTGGGTATTTGTATTTACCTTCTTCTACCTAGTTTAATTTTTTAAGATATCACGATGGCAGATCACGCATCACATACAGAACATAAGCTAGAAATCTTTAGAGGTCTAGTGAAATTTAAATCAAACATCCAGAAAATTTGGGGTGTTTTGATATTCCTATCTATAGTTACCATCATTGAGGTAGCTTTAGGTTATATCAAACCAGACTTCTTGAATGCAGAGTTTCTGGCGCTTAAATATCTTAACTGGATATTCATCATTCTGACATTGGTAAAGGCTTATTATATCACTTGGGATTTCATGCACATGCGTGATGAGGTAAGTGGTCTGCGCAAAGCAGTAGTATGGACAGCGGTATTCCTGATCATCTATCTTATTGCCATCCTACTTGTAGAAGGTGAATATATCTATCAAGTTTACAAGAATGCAGCTGTAAGTTTTGACTTCTAGAAGCCACTAATACACTAACATTACAGGACGGATTTTCCGTCCTTTTTTATACCATCGATGTCAGCAAGTAACGATCCTAATAGCATCAAAAAGGTCAACCCGATTGCCAAGTATTTTGTGCTCATTGTATTGTTTGCCTTACCGCTGGTCGCTTATCTATTTTTTCTACAAGGCAAGCATCATTTTGATACATTACCAGTTGTAAACGATCAAGTTGCGGAGCTTAATGACTTCAAGACCATCGAGGGTAATGCAGTACAGCTAGCAGATAGCGTTACCATCATTACCTTTTTAGGAAATAAGCCTTATGAGCGACTGGGCTACGTTTCAAATCTTAATGAGAAAATCTATAAAGAATTTCACGAGTTTGACACATTCCAGATGATCTCTATCGTACCGCAAAGTGGGCTAGAAGACATTGCCGAGATTAAATATCAAATGGCAACTAATACCGATGTTGAAGACTGGCACTTTATCACAGCGACTGATGAGCAGATTAATAATTTCGTCAACTCACTAGAAGTACAGAAAGAATTGAATACTGATTTATCATCAGATTTTGCCTATGTGATCGATAAAAATGCAGCACAACGTGGCAGACCTAAAGATGATGAGGAAGACGCCGTCTATGGTTATGATACCAGCTCCATCAATGATTTACAAAAGGTCATGATTGACGATGTGCGCGTTTTGTTAGCCGAATATAGATTTGCCTTCAAAGAAAATCGGGACAATAAATTAAAGGACGATGAGTAAAAAAAGCGATACGCCTTATTATGTAGGATTGGGAATTGTCATATTGATATTTGGATACTTTGCAGTGACTAACGTGATCGATTACATAGAGAAAGACAAAGTAGTGGATAGTAATCGTAGCGTCGATAGAGATCCAGTCGCAGATAAATTTCTCGTCAAATTCAACAAGGTTCCAGACTTTGAATTTATAAACCAAAATGGTGATACCGTCACGAATGAAACGCTTTTAGGTAAGGTCTATATCGTGGATTTTTTCTTCACCACTTGTCCTACTATCTGTACGCCCATGAGTCGCAATCTCTCGCAGGTTACCGATAAGCTTTCTAAATATGATGACTACAGGTCTGTATCCATAACTATCGATCCACAAAATGATACGCCAGCCGTGCTTAAAGAATATGCTGATAGGTATCAGGCAAATGACACTACTTGGTATTTTTTGACAGGTGATAAAGCGGCCACCTATGAGCTGGTCCAGAAAGGTTTCAATTCTTATGTTGGTGAAAGCGATGACCCAGCTATACGATTTGAGCACAGTGGTAATTTTGCACTGGTAGATCGCGATGGATACATAAGATCACGCAAGGATGCTCAGGGAAATCCTATTTATGTTTATAGCGGTATTACAGAGCAATACAGCGAGGCTCAATTAGAAGAAATCATGGATGATGCAGAAACACTTTTAAATAAATAAGATGCTAGAAAAACGTGGCCCAGCGATCATCATCGCTATTTCTATCATAGTCCCAATCGTCGTGGTAATCCTCATGTTTTTGCCAGAGCGATATAATTTTCTAGGTATTGAAAGTGGCATGTTTCCCTTGTTTCATGCGATACTCAACGCCATGACTGGTTTACTGCTCATCACAGGTTTTAGTTTAATCAAGTCTGGTAACAAGACAGCTCACCGTGCCGTGATGACGACTGCATTTGTACTTAGTGCCGTTTTTCTAGTCAGTTATGTTATTTCAAAAATTAGCAATGAGCCGGTACCGTATCCGGACGACGCACCGCTCAAGTGGTTGTATTTATTCATCTTGTTGACACACATCGTACTTTCGGGAATCATTTTGCCGCTTGTTTTATATACCATGTATTTTGCCTGGAACAAGAAATTTGAAAAACACAAGATGATCGCCCGATGGACTTTTCCCATCTGGTTGTATGTGGCGATTACGGGCGTTCTGGTGTATGTTTTCATGCAACCTTACTACTAATCTAGTCCTATGAAAAAGTGGTTGTTTCTGTCAGTAATTTTTTTCTATTCCGCTTTCGCGAAAGCGCAATGCGCCATGTGCCGCGCCGTTATTGAAAGTCAAGGTGACACCGCACAGGCAGAAGGCCTCAATAACGGAATCACTTATCTTATGATTTTCCCATACCTGCTAGTGGGCGCGATCATCTACATGATCTACCGCAGCACGAGCAAGCGAGAGACGAATTAACGGTTTCTTAACAGGCTAACTGTAACTATTCCTGCTTTTTAAGGTCTATTATTTTAGAGATTTGCAACACTAGACCTAACCATCCATGATCGAAATCAAAGATTTACACAAATCTTATAAAACGGGTAACAACTCGTTGCACGTATTAAAGGGCATTGACTTTTCAGTAAAGGAAGGTGAGTTGGTTTCTATTATGGGTTCATCAGGTTCTGGTAAATCTACCTTACTCAACATTCTAGGAATGCTTGACGAGGCTGATGAGGGTTCTTATACGCTGGACAATACACCTATCAAAAACTTGAACGAGAAAATTGCGGCGCAATACCGCAACAAATTTTTAGGTTTCATCTTTCAGTCATTCAATCTTATAGGTTATAAAACTGCGGTGGACAATGTTTCATTGCCATTATACTATCAGAAGGTAAGCCGTAAGGAACGCGATGAGAAATCCATGTATTATCTAGAGAAAGTAGGACTTGCTGACTGGGCAGACCATTTACCCAACCAACTTTCTGGTGGTCAAAAACAACGTGTCGCTATAGCAAGAGCACTCGCGAGTGACCCTAAAGTTCTACTTGCCGATGAGCCTACTGGAGCACTAGATACCAAAACTTCATACGAAGTAATGGATCTTATTCAAGGCATAAATGATGAAGGTCGTACCATTCTTATTGTGACTCACGAGCCAGACATTGCAGAGATGACCAAGCGCATTGTCAACCTCAAAGACGGACGCATCATTGACGATACTCTAGTGAACCAGGTAAAAGCTGCAGCCCATGTTTAACATCGAGCGCTGGCAGGAAATATTTGAAACCATACGCAAGAATAAATTGCGCACCTTTCTCACGAGCTTATCAGTAGCTTCTGGGATCTTTATTCTAGTGATACTATTGGGTTTTTCAACAGGAATCGAGACTGGCGTGCGTACTGAATTTGAACAAGACGCCACCAATAGGATTTCCATCAATGTACGTACGACTACCAAAGGTTACAACGGCTTAAACCCAGGAAGAAGATTACAACTGCGCGATGCAGATTATGACAATCTCAACGCCAAATATGAGAATCAGATTGAGTACAAGACAAGCGTCTATTCTATCTGGCAATCACAAGTGAATTACAAAACCCAACAAGGTAATTATCGAGTGCAAGGTGTCTCACAAGATCAGCAATGGATTGAAAATGCTACATTATCTGACGGGCGATTTATAAGCCCAGATGACATTGCAGAATCCCGTAAGGTAGCTGCAATAGGTTATCAAATGAAGCAAGATCTTTTTAAGGATGAAGATGCCATCGGGAAAACGGTGTTGATCAATAACAATGTGAACTTTACCGTGGTAGGTGTTTACACAGATCCAGGTGGAACTCGTGAGGAGACACGCATGTTCATGCCTATCACCACAGCACAGCGAGTTTTTAATGCTGGTAGTAATATTGATCAAATTGCTTACACCGTTCAACCTGCAGCAACCTTTGATGAGACGGTTGAGCTTAGTGCCGCAATGAAAGAATCCATAGAACAAGACTTAAGGACCAGATTTCAGGTCGCACCTGATGATCGTGTCGCCATACGTGTGGACGATACACTAGAAGAGGCTCAGCAGATATTTGGCTTGATTGCCACCATCAGATCTGTGTTTTGGTTCATAGGTATAGGTACAATCATCGCTGGTGTGGTAGGCGTCGGTAATATTATGCTTATCGTTGTTAAGGAACGCACCAAAGAAATTGGGATACGTAAAGCGCTAGGTGCCTTGCCTAGTGAGATAATATGGATGGTGCTTCATGAATCTATTTTTATTACCAGCATTGCAGGATTGATAGGTTTGTTTCTAGGTGTTGGTTTGTTAGAACTTATATCACCACTGGTAGAGACAGATTTCATCAAATACCCTAAGGTAGATTTCACCACTTCAATCACCACAGTAGTAATTCTGGTAGTTGCTGGTGCGCTAGCAGGATTTTTTCCCGCGCGACGTGCTGCAAACATAAAACCTATTGAAGCTTTAAGAGACGAATAATATGTTTAGTAGAGATAGATGGAATGAGATACTGGAAGCCCTTAACTCAAATAAGTTAAGGACGATACTAACAGCATTCGGTGTTTTCTGGGGAATTTTTATTCTAGTAGCACTGCTTGCGTTGACAAACGGTTTGCGCAATGGGGTTTCATCAGATTTTGGTGATCGAGCGACAAACACCATGTTTATGTGGGGCCAATCTACGAGCATGGCTTACAAAGGATTGAACAAAGGCCGTCGCGTACAGTTCAAACTCGCTGATGTTGATGCACTAAAATCCAAAATGCCTGATTTACGCATCGTGTCACCACGATTGCAATTAGGTGGTTATCGTGGTGCAAATAATGTAACGCGTGGCGATAAGACAGGAGCGTTTCAAGTAAACGGCGATTATCCAGAGTTCAAGCAACAGCAACCTATGGATATTCTAAAGGGTCGTTGGATTAATTATTCTGATATTGATAAGTTGTTGAAGACAGCTGTAATCGGTACTGGTGTAGAGAAAGCACTATTTGATATAGGTGAAGAACCTATAGGTCAATACATAAGTTTGCAAGGAGTGAACTTTAAGGTGGTCGGTGTTTTTGATAATCCAAACAGTCAAGGAGATAGCGAGGAAGAAGCCAATAATATATTTATCCCGTTCACAACATTTGGTAAGGCATTCAACTCTGGTGACGATGTAGGCTGGATGGCCATCACGGCAAACGATGATGTGAGCATGACAGATTTGAAGCCGCAAGTGCTTTCCATCATGCGTGAGCAACGCGGCGTTCACCCTAACGATATGCGAGCCATAGGAAACTTTGACCTCGCAGAGCAGTTTGCAAAATTCACAGGGCTATTCGATATTTTGAGTTTTGTGGGCTACTTCGTGGGTGGCTTGGTATTACTTTCTGGTGGTATCGGTATCAGCAATATTATGTTGATTGTAGTTAAGGAACGCACTAATGAAATAGGTGTACGTCGTGCACTAGGCGCCACACCATGGGATATTAAGGCACAAATCTTACAGGAATCAATTGTATTGACTTTGATGTCAGGATTGGCAGGAATTGCTTTTGCCGCTGGTATGATTTGGGTAATGAATTATTTACTGGATCAAGCTGGTGAAGTAGATAATTTTGCAAATCCATCAGTAAATATTACCGTGGTCATCATTGCACTCATCATACTAATTATTGCAGGCTTGCTCGCAGGCTTTATACCATCATCACGCGCCACTACTATGAAACCAGTGGATGCTTTGAGAACCGAATAAAAACAAACAACTAACAAAAGAATGAAACGTACAGGAACCGTCATATTATTAGCCGTGATATTTCTCGCTGCAGCCATAGGAATTTGGTACATCTATGTCAAGGATCTTGAGGATCCAGAGGTGTACACGACTGAAGAGGCAAGTGAGCAAACTATCATCAAAGAGACCGTTGCCACAGGAAACATAGTTCCTATGGAAGAAGTCAATATAAAGCCTAACATCTCAGGAGTGATCGATAAGATACACGTTGAGGCTGGTGATTTTGTAGAAGCTGGTGACCTCATTGCAGAGATCAAAGTGGTACCTAACATCAACTCGCTTACCAGTGCAAAAAATAGTATCGCGCAACAGCGTACTTCTGTTCAAACAGCAAAGCTGGCGCTGGACAATCAGCAAGCGATCTATAATCGCCAGAAAGAGTTGTTTGAAAAAGGCGTGATTTCTGCAAATGATTTTGACCTTGCTCAAAACAGCTATAATAATGCCTTACAGCGCTACAAGCAAGAACAGGTATCATTGCAAGGCGCTAGCCAGAATTTTGATATCATCAAGACAGGAACCACTTCTGGTTTAAGTGAGTATGCAAATACAAACGTACGCGCTACCGTTTCCGGAATGGTGCTCGACGTTCCCGTAAAAGAAGGAAATCAGGTTATCGAAGCAAATAACTTTAATGAAGGAACGCCTATCGCCACGATTGCAGACGTTACCAAAATGATTTTTGAAGGTAAGGTCGATGAGAGCGAGGTAGGAAAAATCAAGGAAGGCCTGCCACTAGAGATCACTGTTGGAGCATACAATAACAAGCGCTATGATGCTATTCTAGATTATATCGCGCCCAAAGGTGTTGCCGAAAATGGTGCCATACAATTTGCCATTAAGGGAACCTTGAAAGAAATTGAGCGCGACAGTAGTTTTGTGCGTGCAGGATTGAGTGCCAACGCCAGTATCATCCTGGATAAGGCAGATAAGGTGCTTGCCATCAAGGAGGCACTGGTACAGTATGATCCAGAGACTAAGAAACCATACGTAGAGATTGCTACAGGAGATCAGACTTTTGAACGTCGCAACATCGAGCTGGGTTTAAGTGATGGAATATACGTTGAGGTCAAGGATGGAATTACTAGCGCGGATAAGCTCAAAGTATGGAACCCACTTAAGGCGCCACAAGGTCGTGGCGGCTATGGCGGCTAATTTTGTAACAAATTAGAAAATCACCACACAAACAACCATAATTAGATCATGAAAAATACATTTATATGCATGTTGATTTTGATGTGTTCCGCTTTCGCGAAAGCGCAATCATCAACAATCACCGCAACACAAAAAAAGTGGACTCTTAGAGAATGTGTCGAGTACGCGCTGGAGAATAATATCAGTATTAAGCAAAGTGAGCTCAATCTAGAAGCGGTAGAAGCAGACAAATTGAGTGCCTTGGGTAATATGTTGCCATCACTTAATGCAAGCAGTAGTATTTCAGAGAATACTGGTTTGAGTTTTAACCCAGTAACCAACAATGCACAAACGACCACCTTTTTATCAGTCACAGGTCGTATCAACGTAGGCTATAACTTATTTGATGGTTTGCGTAATATCAGACAGTTGCAGCGTGCAAAAATTTCTGAGCTGTCTAGTCAGTATCGTCTGGACAAGATGAAAGACGACATCTCATTGTTTGTAGCCAATAACTACCTGCAAATTTTAACCAATAAAGCAAACCTTGAAACGCTTACCGCTCAAAATGAGGTAACTCTTGAACAGGTCGAGCGTACTGAAGAGTTAATCGAGGCTGGTCAATTACCTCGTGGTGACCTACTAGAGATACGTGCTCAAAATGCCACTGAGCAACAGCAGATAATCGTAGCGCAAAACGCGGTAACTATCAGTAAGGTGAGTCTTGCACAATTGCTGTTGATTAAGGACTATGAAAATTTTGATATAGTCGACAGTGATTTTGAAATCACCGACGAGAGTTTTGCTAATAAACCAGTAGGTGAAATCATTGCCGCTGCTGAGGATAACAGATCAGAAGTAAGAATTGCCGAACAAGACGTGGAACTGGCAGAGAAGGATCTTCAAATTGCTCGTGGTGCTTATTACCCGACTATTGGAGCGTTTTTTGGATATGATACCCGTTATACCGATGCAACATCTTTTGATCAACGCATCGATCAAGACAATCCATTTAGAACAGAGCAAATAGGTGTGGTAGAGGAGACCGGTCAAAGTGTAGTAGGTCAATTTCCTAACACTCAGACAGTCATTGTAGGAGCAGATCCTTTCATCGAGCAATTATACCAGAATGATGGTATCGGTTACGGGTTTTCTCTCAGTATCCCAATCTTCAACGGCTTCAGCGTACGTAGCAATGTGCAGCGCAACAAAGTAAATGTCAAGCGAGCGGAGTTTCAACTAGAACAGGCAAGGCTTGATCTTGAAAGCAATGTGTATCAAGCTTATGTGGACGTACAAGGGTCACGTAAATCATACGAGGCTGCGAAAACTGCTCTTGAATCTCAAGAACTGGCCTATGATTATGCAAAGGAGCGATATGATGTAGGGTTGACTAATGCATTTGACTTTAGTCAAAGTAAGCTGCGATTGAACAACGCAAAAATCAATTTGAATCAGGCAAAGTTTGATTATTTATTTAGACTTAAGGTGCTAGAACTTTATTTTGGAATAGAGCCTAACGAGATAAAACTATAGTAATGAAAAAAACAATACTCATAACATTAGGCGTCATAGCATTTCTAATTGTAGCATTTTTTGCCCTGAAGGCTGTTGGTATAATCGGTGGTGGCGATAAAGGTACCCTAGTAGAGACCATGAAGGTAGAGCGATCTACTATCGTGCAAACGGTAAGTGCTACAGGTAAAATAAAACCAGAAATAGAGGTTAGCATATCGCCAGAGGTTCCTGGCGAGATCATCGCATTGCCTATTAAGGAAGGTGAAGCAGTAGAAAAAGGACAGTTGCTAGCTAGAATAAATCCAGATCTTCTCGAGTCAAGTGTTAGCAGAACAAGGGCTGGACTATCAAATGCTAGATCAAACTATGCACAAGCACAGGCAAGCCTTACCGAGGCTGAAGCCAATTATAGACGAAGCGCACAATTATTTGAAAAAGGTGTCATCTCTCAAGCAGAATTTGATAGTGCCAGAGCAAATCTTGATCGAGCCAAAGCATCAGAAAGAGCTGCTTACTTTGGAGTTCAAAGTAGTGCTGCAACTGTTAATGAGGCAAGTGATAACCTAGGTCGTACAAGTATTTTTGCACCAATGTCAGGAACTGTTTCCTTACTAGCAGTAGAATTAGGAGAACGAGTGGTAGGAACACAACAAATGGCAGGTACAGAATTACTGCGCGTTGCAGACCTTTCTCAAATGGAAGTTGAGGTTGACGTGAACGAGAATGACATCGTCAAGATCAATGTTGGCGATAGAGCACTTGTTGAGGTTGACGCTTATGGAACTCGTCAATTTGATGGTGAGGTAACTGAAATTGCAAACACTGCCTCACAGGCATTGAGCGCAGATCAAGTGACCAACTTTAAAGTCAAGGTGAGAATCCTATCTGACAGCTATGCAGATCTAGTTGGCGATAAGGAAAACTATAGTCCATTTAGACCAGGTATGACAGCAGTTGTAGATATCATTACCGATGAAGCAATTGATGCAGTAGCAGTACCAATAAGCTCCATAGTCGTAAAAACAGATACTACTGCGAGCTTGAGAAGAAAAGAAATCACTGTAGATTCTGAGAAATTTGAATGCGTTTTTGTCAATGAGAACGGTAAGTCAGTATTAAAGGTAGTAGAAACTGGAATTCAAGACGATAGGAACATCGTTATAAAAAGTGGTGTAGCATTAGGAGATGAGGTTATCACTGGTCCATATAGAACCGTGACTGATGTCCTTAAACCTGGAAAAACGATTAGGGTAAAAGGTGAAAAAAGCGCCGAAGAAGATACTACTGAAGAATAACGCTACTTCTTGAAACCTATTCTTTGCATAGAAACTACCTCTACTAATTGCTCAGTAGCGCTTGCTGTTGAAGGTAGTCTTCTTCCTAATAATTATGGTTTAAAGGATTGTCTAGATCTACTTGAAGACAATAGCGACAATTATCAGCACGGTGAGCGATTGCACATCTTTATCGATGAGATATTAAAACGTAATTCTATAGATCGATCAGATCTTACAGCAGTAGCTATAAGCTCTGGCCCTGGAAGTTATACCGGATTACGCATAGGTACAGCAGCGGCCAAAGGATTATGTTATGCTCTCGATATACCCTTAATTTCTATCGATACGGTCAACTCTCTATCTGTTATGTTAGAGCCAGATCAACAAGCTAGTTATGTTGTCCCAATGATAGATGCAAGGCGCATGGAAGTTTATACCGCGGTTTTTCAAGATCATAATTTAATTACTCCTGTAAATGCGATGATTCTTGACACCAACTCGTACCAGGACATAAGAAAAGGCAAGGACGCTGTTTTCATAGGATCAGGCGCCACAAAATTTAGGGAGTTTCTACAGGACAATACTAATAAGTACATTGATAGGTTGCCTAGCGCTATAGGAATGTGTTCTTTAGCGATGGCAGCGCATAAAAAAAGCGACTTCGTCAAAGAAGTCGCTTATTATGAACCGCTATACCTTAAAGAATTTAAGGCGGGTTAATTTATTTCTGTAGGCTTAAGTAATATGCAATTACTTCTGCTAGACCTTTTCCTTCATCGTCAAAATCAATATCACGATCCTTTATGAAAGCTTTCAATTGCTTTTCATTTTTCTCATTCAAAGATTTCAAGCTTCTCTTTTTATGATTCTTGATTTCCTTGATCATTCCTTTTTCAATAAAATAGAAATCATCAGTTTCAAGAACACGAGGTCTGGATTGACTAGAGTAACTAGATTTCTGTGCTTCACTCATATCTTGGATAGAACGTTGGTAGCGTCGTACTAAAATTGTTTCTTCGTCAAATGGCTTAATAATTTTGAAAATGCCATCAAGATCGTTGCTTACATCAGCGAAGTTCAAGTATTGAAACCTTTCTTTTCCTAATTGAATCACATAGTTAGGATTGTTAGGAATAGCTCTAATCCCTTTACCATCTGCTGTTTCTGAGAATTCAATACGATCTTCGAGAACATTATACTTCATATAATATTCAGCACCAACACCATCGGGCATAATAACGATTCCTTTAATCCAGTCGTCATATAAATAAGCGCTACCGTCAAAAGTACCGTCATTCATTTCAGAAATTATGGCTTCCTTATTAAGGGCAAAACCCGAACCGCCACTTCCTGCTGCTGATGAGATGGCTATATCGCTCTGCGCTGATCCTGCAAATGAAATCGCCGCTGCAGCAATGAATAGAAATAAATTTTTCATGATAATAATATTTTATTGGTTATAATATTTAGAATCAAGAACCATACCGAAAGTTTAATTAACCTCGAACGTAATTTTTACGTTCACGCGATAATCTGTGATTTTATTATCAGTTACATGGGCACTTTGCTCATTGATATAAACAGATTTAATATTCTTCACGCTCTTTCCTGCGTGTGCAACCGCCTTTTGTGCTGCATCTTCCCAGCTTTTCTCACTGTTTGCTAATACTTCAATTACTTTTAAAACTGCCATAATATTTGTTTTTATGATTATATCCTAAGGTAGGATTTTCAAAATCAAAAAGACTTAGGCAAATCTTAAAGTTACCCATTGAGAGCAACTACGCGCCCTATCTTTCCAGGGATCATCTCTTTGAGCATAGTCTCAATACCATTGCGCAAGGTCATGGTAGAGCTAGGACAACCGCTACACGCACCCTGTAAAATCACTTTTACTTCTTGTGTTTGCTCTTCATAGCTGTCAAAGACTATATTCCCACCATCGCTTGCAACGGCTGGCTTTACATACTCATCGAGAATTTCAACGATCTTTTTAGAGGTGTCGCTCAAATTCTCAAATTTTGGTAGACCAACATCTTCACCTTTTTTGATTCTAGTGCCTGATTGCTGTTTTGATTGACCTATCTCGTCACCGTTTTCTAGTGACTCCTTGATAAAGCCTCTTATTTGATTATTGACTTCTGCCCACTCAACAATATCGTGTTTATGAACCGATAAGAAGTTCTCATCTACATATATTTCCTTTACAAATGGAAACTGGTATAGCTTTCGCGAAAGCGTGCCAGCCACAGTATCCTCAACTGATTTAAATTCTTGTTGCTCCACGACCAGCTTCTTATTAGCTACATATTTCATGACCGAAGGATTGGGTGTTGCCTCTGCATAAATGGTAATAGCTGTTTTCTTGACGCGTTCTAGGTCTTCATTAGGCAATAAAGGTGTGTCGCCATTGAGGTACTCCTCAATCTGAGCTGCTACGGCATCTTGAACATCTTGCCACTGCACGATGTCATAGCGCTCAATGGCAACAAAATTTTGTGCCAGATAGACCGTTTTAACAAATGGCAGATGAAACAACTGCTGCGCTAGTGGCGATGGTTTGGCCTCATCAATGTTATTGAACTCATAGCTATGGTTCTTTACAAGGAACTCATTGCTCTCAAATTTGACTATTGCCTCGTTTGTAGTTTGTGTTACTTTGATAGTGTGTGAACTCATGATAAAGCGTTGAGCTGCAAAGATAATTACTCATCATGCGGTGCAACCACTCATGAGCAATTTATAATCTATGACCTAATCGAATTCTAGTATATACCGTCAATCGTGGATTCTAACTATTATGCAATATATTTGATCTTTAGATTTCATTAAGAAATTAATGGGGTTCAGAGATAACATAACGATTGCATAGTCGTTTGTAGATGACACGTTTTATTGATGAGAAAACTTTTACTTTTATTGTGTTGCGTAGCCATGGGCCATTCACTAACTGCTCAAGAAGGTATACCGGTTTATCAAGATTATTTAATGGATAATCTATACCTGTTGCACCCATCTATGGCTGGTGCTGCAAATTGTGGAAAAGTACGTGGTACCGCAAGACAACAATGGTTTGATCAAGATGATGCACCTAATCTACAAACCTTGAGTTTTAATACTGCTGTAGGTCAAAATAGTGGTATCGGTGCTATATTATTTAACGATCAAAATGGTTATCATTCACAGACTGGTGGTTACCTATCTTATGCCTATCATTTAAATGTAGGTAATGGTTTTGAGAATTTAAGTCGGGTATCTTTTGGGGTCAATGTAGGTCTGGTACAAAGTAGGCTTGACGAGACTTCTTTTGATCAAAGCAACTTTGACCCAGTTATTGCTGGCGTGCTTGTAAGCGATTCTTATTTTAATATTGATGTAGGCGCTTCCTATCTTTTCAATGAATTCTTTATCCACGCTACAGTTAAGAACGCCATTTTTCAAAATCGCGAGATCTATTCAGAAGGATTTGAGAGCACCAATCAACTACGTTTTGTGGCATCCACAGGATATCTTTTTGCACCTCGCGGCTCACAATGGCAGTTTGAACCATCAGTATTATATCAACGCACTGATAGGACCAAAGAACAATTTGTAGACCTCAATGCCAAAGCTTTTTATGACTTCAACGAGTCCACGGTATTGTACATGGGTGCTTCTTACCGTCAAAGTTTTGAAGGTGCAGAATTTAGAGACGGCACTGATATTCAAGAGCAAAACCTTTCCTTACTATCACCTTTCATAGGTGCCAAGTTCAATAACTTTACCATAGGTTATACGTATAGTTACCAGTTTGGTGATGTGACCTTTGATAGCGGTGGTTTTCATCAGATCACTTTAGGTATCGACTTTCTATGTAGAAAAGATCGCTGGAGTTGTAACTGTCCAGCAGTCAACCTATAATTTTTTCTAGATGCGCAAATTGCTCAACGAGGAGCTGGATCGATTAACTAACGATGAATATATCGCCAGCAATAAGACGCCACTTATAATCATACTTGATAATGTACGCAGCCTAAATAATGTGGGTAGTGTCTTCCGTAGTGCAGATTCTTATCGAGTTGAGAAAATCATCTTATGTGGCATAACAGCGCAACCACCACATCGTGAAATACGCAAGACCGCACTAGGCGCGACGGAAACGGTTGCTTGGGAATACATTGAGGATCCTGTACAAGCAGTGAAACAACTCAAGGAAAACGGATATACCACTTGCGCTATTGAACAAGCAGATCGCTCGCAAAATCTTTACAATTACCAACCAGAACGCGGCCAGAAAATAGCCATCGTTCTAGGCAATGAGGTGCAAGGCGTGCAGCAAGAAGTGGTAGATGTTTGCGATCATGTTATTGAATTGGATCAATATGGTACTAAGCATAGTTTGAATATTGCTGTTTGTGCAGGTATTGTCATTTATGACCTGTTTAATAAGATTAGTCGGTTAAGGTAACGCGCTGGTGATTTGCCCGAGCACATTGAGGTAATCTTCTTGATTATTTACAAAATCCAGCTCGCTCACATCAATCACCTTGACATTTAAGCCTTTTTGCGAGCGTATAAATTCGGCATAGCCTTGCTGAATCTGGGATAAATAGGCAGCCTCAATATTTTGCTCATAGTCGCGACCACGTTCTTTGATGTTCTCTAGCAGTCGATCTTCTGTTTGATATAAATAGACGTACAAGTCTGGTTTAATCAATTCCTTGTACATCATGTGAAACAGGCGCTGGTATAAAGAATATTCCTGAGCATTCAACGTGATTTTACTGAAGATGAGTGACTTGATCACATAATAGTCGGCAATCTTAAAGTCTGTAAAGAGGTCTTGCTGTGCGACGTCATCACTCAACTGCTGGTAACGATCTGCAAGGAATGACATCTCTAGCGGGAACGAGTAGCGTTCTTTATCCTCATAAAAAAGCGGCAGGAAAGGATTGTCTGCAAATCGTTCCAGTACTGGTTTACCATTAAAATCGGCGCTTATCTTGTGCGTAAGACTCGTCTTACCAGATCCTATATTTCCTTCAATCGCTATAAAATTAACTTTATGCAAAGGGTAGCGATCTCGAGACAAGGCATTGCTAAAATTTGAGTTAGTTCTCAAATCATTTTTCAACGCTTCAACTTGCTCATTATGTGATTGAAAATCCTTGATCTTTACTCTCGCAATAGGATGCATGGCGTCACCGGCAATCTCCTGCAAGGGCTTCATCACAAAATCACGCTCCAGCATGTGTGGATGCGGTATTTTCAGGTCTGCCTGATCAATAATTAAGTCGTCATACAGCAATATATCGAGATCGATAACTCGGTTCTCATAAGACTTACCTTTCTTGGGCTGGCGACCCGTGTCTCGCTCTATTTGCTGCAGGATTTGCAGACATTCTCTAGGAGATTTATGCGTGTGGGCAAGTAAGCAACTGTTTAAAAAATCGTCACCTACAAATCCTGCTGCTGGCGTCTCATAGACCTGTCCTACCGCGATGATCAATCCCAATCGCTGCTCAATAAAGTCAACGGCATAGCATAGATGCTCAAATCGATCACCTTGATTACTGCCTAATGCTATGAAAATCTTATGGTTATGAATTGTAGAGATGACCGTGACTTTTGCTGCAAATTAACTATAAATGCGCACTCTATTTTTACTTTTATGCCCTTATGAAACAACTGCAGGGAAGTAAGTTGAGATTAGCGCATCGCATCTATCTGGTGCTGGCGGCACTCTTTATTTGCTCCCTTGTTGTCTCAAACTTAATCTTCCAAAAATTTTTTTATTGGAATCCGTTTGGTCTCTTCCGTTTTGAGATTTCTGTTGGATTGTTGCCTTATCCGATTACATTCTTGATAACTGATCTAGTGAGCGAGATTTACGGTAGGCGCAAGGCAAATGATCTTGTTTTGGCAGGAATATTTGCCTCGGTTTTTAGTCTAGGCATTATTTATGTTGCAGATAAAGCACCAGCGATTGAAAGCAGCGCCATTCAAGATGCGTTGTTCACTAAAGTTTTTGGAGCGACCACGCTAGCCGTGATTTCCAGTATGATGGCATATTTGTTTGCACAATTTGTAGATATACAGATCTATCATTTCTGGAAAAGAGTTACTAAAGGCAAGATGTTATGGCTGCGCAACAACCTGAGCACCTTCTTCTCGCAGTTTGTTGATACCATGAGCGTGTTACTGCTGCTGTGTTATGCAGAGTTATTACCGTGGGAAAAATTCTGGCCACTACTGGGTGCAGGTTTTTTATTTAAGGTGCTGGTGGCCTTACTGGATACGCCATTGCTATACGCTGGTGTTTATGCCTTTCAACGCCTGTTCAAACTAGAGCGTGGCGAGGAACTATTAATTGATTAAAAATATTACATGAAAAAGATATTTAAAATTTTAGGTGTTGTATTGCTTGCGGTAGTGGCCTTTGTGATCGCTGCTCCATTTTTTCTACAGGATCAAATTGCTGAAATCCTCAAAAATAAACTCAATGAATCACTCAATGCCCAAATAGAATTTGGCGATGTGGACCTGAGTTTTGTGGCCGCTTTTCCAGATGCGCGACTCAACATTGAGGATATTTCTATTATCAACAAGGAGCCTTTTGCAGGTGACACCTTGTTCTATGCACAAGAGGTAAAACTAGATATGCCGCTTTTTGACGTTTTTCATGACGCCAGTGAACCCATCACGATCAACGAGCTAATTGTCAATCAGGCAGTAGCAAGGTTGCAAGTCAATGAGAATGAGGTGGCTAGTTGGGATATCGCTTTCGCGGAAGCGGAACAACCACAAAAACAGCAAGACACGACATCAGGCTTTAATTTTAATCTCAAGCACTACGAGATCAACGATTCAAAGTTTACCTATGAAGATCTAGTGACCAAAAACTTATTGATCCTCAATGAGATGAACCACAGCGGTAACGGTGATTTCTCGCTTAATTCCAGTACGCTGGAAACGGCGACCACAGCGTTGGTAACCTATGAATTAGAAGATATCGAATATTTAGCAAGTCAACGAATAGAGCTGGATGCAGATATTCTGATGGATCTTGATGAGCAAAAATTCACCTTTAAGGATAACAAGGCGCTGGTTAACGACCTGGAACTAGAAATGGCAGGATATGTTGATATTGAGGATGACTACAATATGATTGATCTCACTTTTAAAACACCATCGTCTGATTTCAAGAACTTTTTTGCGGTGATACCTCAAGAATACAGATCAAATCTCGATGGTATGACGACAACGGGTGATTTTACCGTCGATGGATTTATACGTGGAGAAGTGGACGAGAACCGCATACCAAAAATGAATATCGCGATCAAATCAAACAACGCGAGCTTCCAGTATCCTGATTTGCCACAAAAGGTGACCAACATCTACATTGACGCACAATTGGTCAATGATACAGGCAATGTTGATGATACTTATTTTAATGTAGCAAATACCTCATTCAACATAGGAGCAGATCGATTGCAGGGAAATGCCATGATACGCAATTTAACCAGTAATATGAATGTTGCGTTAAATGCAAAAGGTGACTTGAACCTAGGCAAACTTTCACAATCATTCCCATTGCCAGAAGACCTGGATCTGGATGGTAAGTTGGCTCTAGACATGGCATCGCAGTTTGACATGGAGAGCATTGAGAAAGAACGCTATGAACGCATCAAGACTCAAGGTAAAGCTACTCTTACAGATTTTAAATACATAGGTGCCGCGTTTGAAAATCCGTTCTTAATCAAACTGGCTGCGTTAGACCTTGATACCAGCACTATTAAATTGCTTGCATTTGATGCGCTTACTGGCAATACAGATATCCAGGCAACTGGTAGCATCAACAATTTGATAGGTTTCTTGATTCAAGATCAAGGATTGAAAGGTAACTTCAACCTGCGATCCAGCACATTTGACGTGAGCGATTTCATGGAAGAAACTACTGAAGTTACATCTGCCAATCAAAAATCTACAGCAGCAACCCAAGAAGCCATCAAGATTCCTGCATTTCTCGATGCCAACCTTGATTTTGCCATCAACGAGGTGCTATATGATGGATTAACGCTGAAAAATGTGAGTGGCGTCGCCATCATACGTGACGAGACCATCATGATGAATAATGTGCGCACTAATATTTTTGGCGGTGCGATAGGTGTTGATGGATCAGTAAGTACGCGCGGCGAGCAACCTGTTTTTGACATGAACTTAAACATGAAAGACCTGGATATAGGTCAATCATTTCAAGGATTTGATATGTTCCAGCAGTTCGTGCCTGTCATCCAGGCGCTTGAAGGAAAAATCAATACAGATATTCAGGTTAAAGGAAATTTGACAAATGAATTATCACCCGTACTTACCTCCATTCAAGGTGGCGCTTTTGCGCAGTTGTTGACTAAGGAGTTAAAACCAAGAACTGTGGCGCTGCTGGATCGCCTGGATGAAAAGCTATCTTTTATCAGTCTCAAAGACATTGATATACGCGAGCTGGCGACAAATCTCAAGTTCCAGGATGGTGCGGTGCAGGTCTCGCCATTTGATTTTAAGGTCAAGGATATCGTCGTTACCGCAAGCGGTCGTCATAGCTTGACAAATGAGATGGATTATGTACTCAATCTTAATGTACCGGCGAGATATTTTGGTAAAGAAGGTGCCCAATTACTAGCCCAACTAGAGGACAACGAGATTGATAACATCGCCGTGCCATTACCTGTACGTCTAGGTGGAGCGATAAATAAACCTAGCGTCAATGTTGATCTACAAGCTGCTGTTACAAATCTTACCAACCAGATTGTAGCGATACAGAAGCAAAAATTGAAGGATAAAGGCGAGGCCGCTCTTGGTACCGCAGTAGATGATATTATTAAGGGTAAGAATCCGCTAGATAATGTTAAGGATATTATCAAGGGTAAAAAGCCGGCAGTAAGTAGCGACACCACGGCCGTCTCAAAACCAGCGGATAGTGTGAAGACGGTACCGCCGGCGAGAGATCAAGTCAAAGAAGCGGCTGGTAGCTTGTTGCGCAATTTGATGAAGAAGAAAAAGGATAGTGTTTAATCTACTTTTAATTCCACGACATATCCTTCATGACTGCGCACATTCATGACTTTACCATCTTCAAAGATCAGGTATTGACCCTTGATTCCTTTAAGTTTACCAGCATGTTGAGGTGTTTTTGACAGGTTCACGCTCGTTACTTTTTCAGGATATTGTAGCACGGGAAAATTGATGTGCGTTTCAGCTTTGGGATCCACGATATATTGTTGTGCCTCTTGAGGTATTAGGTCGATTATGCTTTCGCGAAAGCGTAACAAATCAACATCTTCAATACTATTAGTAAGCATCTTGCGCCAGTTGGTCTTGTCTGCCACTTTTTCCTTGAGGGCAACCTCAGTAATCCCAGCGAGATAACGGTTGGGTGCCTCGACAATGGCAACTGCTTCATGTGCGCCCTGATCAATCCATCGAGTAGGCACCTGCGTCTCACGTGTCACGCCTACCTTGACGTTGCTGCTGTTTGCCAGATAAACAATGTGTGGTTTGAGCTGTACGCGTTTTTCATATTCTAGATCACGGTCTTCTTCACCTAGATGAGCTCTACTTAATTCTGGATTCATGATCCACTCGCCAGCTTGTGGTATGCTAGAAAAGCAGTCATAGCAATAACCTTGACGCCATATTTTTTTATCCAGACCACAGTTAAGGCATTCATTAGCAACATGCTTGATGCTTATGTCATGATCCAGTAGCTGATTGACATGCACAAAATCGTCCTTGAAAACAAGGTAATATTGAACTGTATCCTGAAGTTCTGTCTGCATCTTGCGTATGGTGCCGCTTGTAATCATTTTGAGGCTTTTTTAAACTAAAAACTAAGTATATTGCCTCAAAAATACTTTAAAGCTAGAACAGCGTGGCGATTCCGTTAATCAATTCTGTAGTATCCTGGTTTCTCAAGAAGCGTATCCACGATATGGAGCTGTTCATGAAACATCCACAGGAGCTACAAGATAACCTGCTAGGTGAGCTCATAAGTCACGCAAAGAATACCGAGGTTGGCAAAAAGTATGGTTTTGAAAGCATCACCAGTTATGATGACTTTAAAAATCAAGTCCCGATTACAGAGTATGCTGATGTTCAAGATTTACTAGAACGATCTCGTGCTGGTGAGTCCAACATCTTCTGGCCAGAGCCCATAAAATATTTTGCCATGTCTAGTGGTACGACCAGCTCGCGCAGTAAGTATATACCTGTAAGTGAGCAATCATTGCAGGATTGTCACTATGCCGCAGCAAAGGACTTGCTGTGCATGTATTTGAACAACAATCCAGAATCACAGCTTTTTACAGGTAAAGGGCTGCGATTGGGTGGCAGTAAAAAACTGGATAAGGCTGCTGGAACTGCCGCTGGTGATTTGAGTTCGATCTTGATTGACAATATGCCATTCTGGGCAGATTATAGCTCGACACCTAGTAATGAGGTCGCCCTAATGGCAGATTGGGAAACCAAGATGCCAGCGATTGTTCAAGAGACCATTCATGAAAAAGTAACCAGCCTGGCTGGCGTTCCCTCGTGGATGATGGTATTGCTCAACAATGTTCTTGAAACTACTGGCAAGGACAATATCCTAGAGGTATGGCCCGATATGGAAGTGTTTTTTCATGGTGGTGTGAGTTTTGATCCTTATGTGGAGCCATTTAAGAAGTTGCTACCTGATAGTGAGATCAAATATTATGAGACCTATAATGCTAGTGAAGGCTTTTTTGCCATACAGGATCAAAATGATTCAAAGGATCTCTTGTTAATGCTGGACTATGGTATTTTTTATGAATTCCTACCTATGTCCACCTACGGCACGGCTCAAGAAAAGGTCGTGACGCTGGATCAAGTAGAGTTAGGTGAGAATTATGCCATTGTCATTACTACAAATGCTGGATTGTGGCGCTACAAAATAGGTGACACCGTGCGTTTTACCAGTGCGTCGCCCTACCGTATCAAAGTCACTGGTAGGACAAAGCACCACATTAATGTTTTTGGCGAGGAACTAATCATCGAGAATGCCGAAGAAGCCCTGAAAAAAACCATGCAAGAAGTTCCTTGTTCTATTAAAGACTACACGGTCGCACCTATTTTTATGGAAGGAAAAGAAAAGGGCGCGCATGAATGGCTTATTGAGTTTGAACAGCATCCAAAAGATGAGCAACTCTTCAAAGAAGTTCTAGACCAGCAATTGCAGCAAGTCAACAGTGATTATGCGGCCAAAAGATATATGAATACCACTTTATCTGCACCTACTATTCATGTCGCCGCACCGCAGACGTTTTACCACTGGCTCAAGTCCAAAAACAAATTAGGCGGACAGCATAAAATCCCAAGATTATCTAACTCTAGGGATTATCTCGATGAATTGCTCAAGATTCATCAAAGCGCGGCTACTGCGAGCAACAATTAGAGGTAATAAGCTCATATTTAACGGCTATAATTTTTGTATCAAGTCGTAGCATCCTACTTTTGCTTATTCAAATTTATTCTAAATAAGAGTTGGGAAAAACCATTGCACAGTTGAAGCGAGGCGAGATTGCCATCATCAAGGATTTTGAGGAGACAGACGTACCGCTCAAACTACTTGAGATGGGTTGTTTGCCAGGTAATATTGTAACCATGATGCAAAGCGCGCCGTTTCAGGATCCTATCTACTTAAATGTGAACGGCACGCATCTCGCCATACGTAGGGAAACGGCTCAAAAGATTAATGTAGAAACCTATGTCTAGATCCATCAATGTTTCTTTAATCGGCAATCCCAATACTGGTAAAACATCGTTATTTAATAGGCTAACGGGTCTCAATCAAAAAGTAGGTAACTATCCAGGAATTACTGTTGAGAAAAAAGAAGGAATTTGCAAACTGGATCGCGGTTTCAAGGCTCATATACTTGATTTACCGGGAACCTATAGTTTGAACACGTCATCACTGGATGAAAGTGTTGTAGTAGAGACTTTGCTCAATAAACATGATAAGGATTTCCCTGATGTGGCAGTCGTGGTATCTGATATTGAGAACTTGAAGCGAAATCTGTTACTCTTCACCCAAATCAAGGATCTTGAAATACCTACTATACTTGTCATCAACATGGCAGATCGTATGGAGCGCAAGGCCATCTCGCTAGATATTGACTTGATGGAAGAAGAGCTCAATACTAAGGTCGTACTAGTAAGCGCCAGAAAAAATCAAGGTATTGATGATCTTAAACAAGCCATTACAGAATATAAAAACCTCACCGTGGCGCCTTGTCTCAATGCCAGCGTCATTGATGTAGATTATTTCAATAGGCTGCGCAAGACTTATCCCAACCAGCTTACCTACAAGCTATGGTTAGTCATTACACAAGATGTCAATTTTGGTAAAATTGATCGTGGTAGGGATAATGATCTTGATCGGGTTAAGAAAAGCAGCTTTGAGATCAAGTCAGAGGCAGACCTCAAACGTATGCAGCACAAGGAAACGGTGGTGCGCTATCAATTTATCAATGGCCTGCTTAAAAAAGTACTTTCTATTGATACGATAAATGCAAAGGATTTGAGAACAAAATTGGATCGCATATTACTTCACAAGGTTTGGGGTTATGCCATATTCTTTTTGATTCTGTTGATCATATTTCAAGCGATCTATGACTGGTCATCATATCCCATGGACTGGATCGATGAGAGTTTTGCAGCATTGAGCTCGTTAGTAAGCGATAGTCTACCTGCAGGGCCATTCACCAGCCTAATCGCTGAAGGTATTATTCCAGGATTAGGCGGTATTGTGATTTTCATACCGCAAATTGCTTTTCTTTTTTTCTTCATTGCCTTGCTGGAAGAAAGTGGTTACATGAGTCGCGTAGTTTTTCTCATGGATCATATCATGAAAAAATTTGGTTTGAGTGGTAAAAGTGTCGTGCCACTCGTTTCTGGAACAGCTTGCGCCATTCCTGCGGTGATGGCCACGCGTAATATTGAAGATTGGAAAGAGCGATTGATCACTATTCTAGTCGTGCCATTTACAACCTGCAGTGCGCGATTGCCCGTTTACCTCATTATTATTGCCCTGGTTATTCCTGATCGAGATATCTGGTGGATCTTTAATCTGCAAGGGCTTGTGCTTATGCTGTTGTACTTGTTAGGATTTGGTGCGGCGATTTTTAGCGCATGGGTGCTCAATAAAATTTTACCTATTGATCGCAAGAGCTTTTTTGTCATGGAAATGCCTGCCTATAAATTACCCATGCTCAAGAATGTTGGGATTACTGTAGTAGAAAAAACCAAAAGTTTTGTGCTGGGTGCAGGTAAGATTATCATGGCTATATCCATTGTTTTATGGGTACTTGCCAGTTATGGAGTAGGCGATGATTTCAATAATGCTGAGCAAATTGTAATACAACAAACTGCAGGGCAAGATCTATCACAAAAGGAACTAGATCAAAAAATTGCTTCTTACAAGCTAGAGCATAGTTTTATAGGCTACATTGGTAAAGGTATCGAGCCTGCTGTGCGGCCACTAGGTTATGACTGGAAAATAGGTATTGCGATTGTAAGCAGCTTTGCAGCGCGCGAGGTATTTGTAGGTACATTGGCAACGATTTACAGTGTCGAGAGCAGCGAGGAAGAAACAATCAAGAATCGCATGAAAGCAGAGACTAATCCAATTTTGGGCGGTCCGCTATTCAATTTTGCTAGTGGTATCTCGTTGTTGTTGTTCTATGCATTTGCCATGCAGTGTATGAGTACCCTAGCGATCGTAAAACGGGAAACAAATGGCTGGAAATGGCCAGCGGTTCAATTTGGCGCCATGACGATCATTGCCTACTTTGCTAGTCTAGGCGCTTATCAATTGTTGCAATAGGTGAATGATAATTATGCTTTCGCGAAAGCGTAACAACGACAAATTTAAATGCAGATAATACAATACTTATTAGTCATCATCACCGTGCTGGCTGCGCTAGGCTGGTTATTGCGCAAACAATTGTTCCCGTCGCGACATGATAATTCAAATTGTGGTGACGGCGATTGTGGTTGTCACTAGTCAGACTTTTTCATGGTCATAGGTATCAAGTAGTTGTTTTGCGGCCTCATTAGATATCTTCAAATTATTAATGACAACCTCGCATTCTTGACTATTTTTCTCCTTATCATAGGTAATGTTCAGCATAGACAGGTATTGAAAGTCTTCTCTAGCTTCATAATGTATCTCGACGATACTGTAGCTATTTCCTCTACCGGCAGATAGATCTTTAATCTTTTCAACTGGATTTGAGTACAACTCATGAACAAAGTTTTGTGCGCCTGTGACAACTCTAAATTGCTTCTCTAAGCGCAATGTTGGATACCAATGGTTGAACTTATCGCTGTACGGTTTAACCACTTGCTTCATCATAATTAAAACTGGATAGCCAATCAAAATAATTAATTCTAATAACCAGATGATCAGTAAAACAGGTCCATCGACCTTTATCCCGAATAATTCATAATAGCCATCGGTGAACAGTAGTTCTATGTTGGCAAAGAATGATTCTGTATCTACAAGCCATTCAAATGAAATAAGATAATCGGCTGGTGTGAGAAAGCTGTCATTAAAAAGGTACTGCATGGTTCCTAGCCATTGTAGCACCCAAACTATAAATCCAGTTGCTGCAACAAAGGCAACTCTCAAAATCTTACTTCTAATTTTCAAAATCTTGAAAACTTCCATAGTCAATCTATGGATAATCATACCTGAACCTAGAGCTGCTAGAAAATTTAAGTAGATAAAAGGATTGACTGTTGTCACCATTGAATAGAGATACCCTAAAACAAAGGCGATGATGGTATTTAGCGCAATTGCGATAATCAGGTTTGTATTTTCTGTACTATTTGATTCCTGATAAAATTGTGGTGTAGAATTCATGTAATTAGTTAAATCGCTAAAGTAATAATCATTAGAATTGGAACTACAAAAAAAGCTCGTTCTAGTAGAACGAGCTTTTAATTCTTAAGAAAATCTATTTATACTACTGTATAACTCTAACGTTTACAGCGTTCATTCCTTTTTTTCCTTCTTTTTCTTCATACTCTACTTTGTCACCTTCTCTAATCTCATCGATTAGGCCAGTCACGTGTACGAAGCAATCTTGATCTGTTCCATCTTCAACGATAAATCCAAAACCTTTTGACTCGTTGAAAAATTTTACGGTACCTTCTTTCATTGTAATAAATTGTAATAATTAAGTTCCAAATGTAGATAGATTATTTCGGCAAAATTGTTAATAACTTATTTATTTTCAATTTTGTAGGATTTATAAGCGCTAGAAACAACTATTTTGGCTTGCCAGCGATATAGGTGGTAAAGCCTTTGACACTGCGGTCGTACATGACGATACTGCCAGCTACTGATACATTGAGACTCCTAGGCGTATTAAATTTTACCAGATGGTGGGATTTTTCAATAGCCAGATTGCTCAATCCATGATCTTCTGCACCTAGTAAATAAACACAATTGCGTGGATGTTTAAAATCCTGCAGCAGTTGGGCATCGTCCACAAATTCAATGCCTACCAGCATCGCACCTTTAGGTAAATGTTTATAGAAATCTTCAAAAGTCTTATAATGAAAATAGGGTATGGAATCCACTGCATTGTGCGTATCAGACGCTTGTTTTGCATATCGCTTGCCTATGGTGTAGATAAAGCTTGCGCCTAGATTTTGTGCGCTGCGCCACAAGACGCCCAAATTCTCTGGTGTTTTACCGTTCATGATACCTATACCAAAAAAGCCGCTCTCTAGATTATCTGTGTCTTGATTCATACACTGGTAGTTTTTGTACTTACAATGGCGATGCCCAATCGCAATGTGCCATAGTCAATCTTACCATCTAGGTGTTCATATAAAGGTTTGAGTGCGGTATCATTCTCAAATTGTGGATAGGCTTTTTCTATGAGCTCTAGGTCTGCGGTGTCGATCAATTTCTTGATATCAACATCACCGTGTGAGGTAAAACGTTTTGATAAATGCGATAAGATGGTGGTAGGTGCCAGCTCACGTGCAGTCGCTATTTCTTGTACTGTTTTTCCATCCCAGAAAGCTCTTACAGATTCCATGACGGTATCTTTTTTGGGTGACTTCTTTTTCTTCTTGGGTTTGGGCATCATATCGCGATAGATAAATTCGCCGTCACGAGCGTCTTTATAGTCTTCCATTAATTTGAGAAAAGCAGGCCCGTACTGATCATGTTTGTGTGAACCAACACCGGTAACATCTGCAAATTCATTGTCGTCTAGAGGTATTCTGGTGGCAATGTCTGTGAGTGTCGCGTCGCTAAAAATCATGTAGGGCGCGATTTGCTCTTTTTCTGCTAGCTGGGTTCTCAAGCTCTTGAGTGCGAGGAACAATTCCTCGTTGGCCCTAGAAGGGATAGCATTGGCCTGAGCGATTTTTTTATTTGCAATATCGCTAGCTTTAGGTATTACGGCTAGCGAAACCTCTCTACCATCAAATAACACTTCTTTTCCTTGTGCGGTTACTTTCAGATGATTCTGCTCGTGGAAGGCTATTTCCATCAGGCCTTGATTGATCATTTGTATGATGTATTGTTGCCAGTCGTTCCAGCTGGTATCACCACCAGCGCCATAGGTCTTGATTCCTTGAAAGCCGCTTTCCATGACGGTAGCGTTTTGTGCGCCGCGCAGTAGATCGATAAGTAGATTAAGCGAGACGCGCTCGCCTGTGCGCAGCAAGGCACTTAGTGCTTTTTGCGCATTTGTAGTAGCATCAAAAAAGTCTGGCTTGTTAAGGCAAACATCGCAATTGCCGCAGTCTTCTTCTAGATATTCATTAAAATAGGACAGCAGCATGCGTCTGCGGCAAGTAAGTGCCTCGGCAAACTGTTTCATGCGTTCCAGTTTTGCGATTTGTACCTGTGCATTGCCGCTACCATCTGCAAAGCGTCGCAGCTGGATCACATCTGCATAGCTGTGAAACAACAATGCATGACTATCAATGCCATCGCGACCGGCGCGACCTATTTCCTGATAATAGCCTTCAATATTTTTAGGCATATTGTAATGGATCACAAACCGCACGTTTGATTTGTCGATTCCCATTCCAAAAGCGATGGTCGCCACTACGATCTTTATCTCGTCTTCAATAAATTGTTCCTGTATGCTTTCGCGAAAGCTAGCTTCCAATCCGGCATGGTATGCCGCGACAGAGTATCCACTAGCACTCAACTTACCTGCAATGCTCTCACAGGTCTTGCGGCTCAAGCAATAAATAATGCCAGATTGATCTTGATAATTTTTGAGAAATCGCTGTATTTGCGTGAGTCGATTATTGCCAGGACGTACCTCAAGCCTGATGTTGGGCCTGTCAAAAGAAGAGACGTACTCACCAGCATGGGCAATGGCCAGTTGTTTTTTGATGTCTGCACGTGTGGCACGATCTGCGGTAGCGGTAAGTGCGATGAGCGGCGCTTGCGGATAGCTGGTTTTTAAGTAAGCTAGTTGGGTATAAGCTGGTCTAAAATCATGACCCCAAGTGGAAATACAATGAGCTTCATCAATAGCGATGAGTGATACAGTCGCCTGTTGTAAATGATTGTTTAAAAGCGAGATACTTTCTGGCGCCACATAAATCAATTGCAGTGCACCAGCGGCCAGTTGTCGATAAAGATCTTCTTGCTGTGCAGCATCTTGTGTGCTATTGAAAAAGGCAGCGGCTATACCATTAGCCTTTAAGGCGTCCACTTGATCCTTCATTAGCGCGATGAGTGGTGAAATTACCAGCGTGACGCCGTCTAGCATCAGGGATGGCAGCTGGAAACACATGGATTTACCACCACCGGTAGGCATGACGACCATCAGGTCCTTACCGGCTAGGACATCATCGATGATTTCTTCCTGCAGTAGCCTGAAGCTATCATAACCAAAATGTTTCTTGAGAATTTCTAATTTTTGTGTACTCATGATATTTGTCTGTATGGCGTTTATAAAAAGTAGGATATAAATTTACAATGCTTACAGTTAAATGTCATGCTGGGTTTATCACCTTAACATGACTGGATTATAGTAACTTGCTATCTATTATTTCTATCAGTCCAGAATTATGAAATCGTACATACTATTTGTTCTAGCTATAGTAATCCCAACAATAGGTTGTGCCCAGTCTGGTGCAGTTGATGAGTATAAATATGTGGTGGTTGATAATCAGTATGAATGGCAAAATGAAGCCAACCAATATCGTCAAAACGAACTCATGGAGTTCCTGCTTGAAAAGTATGGATTTAATGCGTTGCGCAACAATCAGGTGATGCCAGAAGATCTGAATCGCGGTACCTGTAACGCACTAGCCTTAAAAATGGACAAGTCTGGAACCTTGCGCGTTGATCTAGATGTATGGTTAGAAGATTGCAATGGGAACAAAGTTTTTACCACCAAAACAGGAACTGGTCGCACCAAAGATTATAAGATCGCGTATAACGAGGCGATACGCGAGGCATTTGAGTCTTTTGAAGAATTGGATTATGAGTATACACCTAACTCAAAGGAACCGGCTAAAATAAATCCGCTAACTGCAGAATCGCCAACGCTAATTGCAAATAAGGCAACTGCGGAGAAAAGAAAAGTTATTCAAAAGGAAATTGAGGTCAAGGAAGTCATTGAAGACATCAAGAATGAATTACCCAATGAGAACGATCCTGAAGTGACTAACGAACCAGCTGGTTATTCTAACCGCTTAGGTTATAAGGTGATTTTCAACGACTCAAAAGGCAGTTTTGAAGTGTTCTTAAAAGATCAGAAAATAGGTCGTGGACGCAAATCCACCCATGGCGTTTACCTACTTTACACAAACGATTTTTCAGGAATAGCCTACATGAAAGGTGATGTACTGGTTTTAGAATACGAAGCTACCGCTGGCGTTCCAGAGATAATGCTGCTCACGACCAGTAATTAAACGTGTTTGCCTACTTCAAATCCATGCTTTCCTAAGAACTGGTTACCACTATCAATCGCATCACTTTCTAGTTTGGTCGCCATGCTGTCGTTCCATCTATTTAAATAGCCGAATAGCGAGATGACACCTAACATCTCAACGATCTCGCCATCATCCCAATACTTGTGCAGTCGATCTTGAATTTCTTGATCCACGGCATTAGGCACCTGGCTCGCAGCAAGTGAGAAATCCAGTGCAGCACGCTCCGCATCGCTAAAGGCTGGATGTGTCCTGTATTCCCAGATGTTGTACAGTTGTTCTTGTTCTGCGCCATATCGTTCTGCTGCTCTTATCGCGTGTGCTTGACAGTATCGACAACCTGTAGCATTGCTAGAAACCCACGCAATCATGCGTTTGAGCGCGCTGGTCACACGACCTTCATTTGCCATGACTGCCTTATTCAAGTTGATAAAAGCCTTAGAAATTGCTGGCCTGCGCTGCATGGTAAGCACGCTGTTAGGGCAAAAACCTAGCGTTTCATTGAAAAAGGTTGCTAGCTCCTTGGTTTCTGGATCATGATCTGGATTCAATGGTGTTACTAGTGGCATATAACGGATATTTGTAGCCAAGTTAGTAAATTACCATTCAACATAACTTTGTCAATTACCACATGCGCTGGACACTCAAACCTGCTCCTGATCCTAGTAAAACCACCCAACTTGCTCAAGAGCTTAAAATTGATGAGGTACTGGCTGGTTTGTTGGTGCAACGTGGTGTTGACGCTTTCGCGAAAGCAAAATCATTCTTCAGGCCATCTCTTGACGACCTGCATGATCCACTCTTAATGACAGACATGCAAGCGGCTGTAAAACGTATAGCTAAAGCTGTGGCAAATCAGGAAAATATACTGGTGTATGGCGACTATGACGTGGACGGTACCACCAGTGTAGCGCTGGTTTCATCTTTTTTGCAATCGTATTATCCTAATGTAGCTACCTATATTCCAGATCGTTATGAAGAAGGTTACGGCGTGAGTTATCAGGGAATTGATTATGCCCACGACAATGATTTCTCGTTGATCATAGCTCTAGATTGTGGCGTTAAAGCCGTTGATAAAGTAGCTTATGCAAGTGAGAAGAATATTGATTTTATCATCTGCGATCACCATAGACCTGGCAAGAAATTACCTGAAGCTATAGCGGTTCTAGACCCAAAACGTGATGACTGTGAGTATCCCTATGATGAATTATGCGGTTGTGGTGTCGGTTTCAAATTGTGCCAGGCCATCGTGCAAGCAAACGATTGGGATTTTGATTTACTCATTCCTTATCTAGATCTAGTAGCTACCGCTATCGGTGCAGATATCGTCCCGATTACAGGTGAAAACAGGATTCTTGCGCACCATGGTTTGCATGTGATAAATTCAAGCCCGCGTGCTGGATTCAAAGTGATTATTGAGAATATGAAACTCAAGAACAAATTCACTATTACAGATGTGGTTTTCAAGATCGCACCACGCATCAATGCCGCTGGTCGCATGAAACATGGACAACACGCTGTGAGTCTCATGACTGAAACTGATGAGCTATCTGCTAAAACCATGGCACTGGAGATTGAAGAATTCAATAGCGATAGAAAAAGTGCCGATCAATCAATAACAATAGAGGCGCTTGATCAAATTGAGGCGTTAGGAGAACAAGAACGCTACACAACAGTAGTGTATGATGCGAGCTGGCATAAAGGAGTAATAGGAATAGTTGCCAGCCGCTTGATTGAAAGATATTATCGACCTACTCTAGTATTTACAAAAAGTGGTGACTATCTCGCTGCAAGTGCACGCAGTGTCAAGGGATTTGATGTGTATAATGCTCTAGAGCAATGCGGTGATTTGATCGAGCAATTTGGCGGTCATAAATATGCAGCAGGTTTGACCTTAAAAGCAGAAAACTATGATGCGTTTAAGGCTCGATTTGAGGAAGTGGTTTGTGCCACAATTTTAAATAAGGATCTAGTCGAGGAAATCAAAATAGATAGCATTTTACCGCTAGCAAGTATCAGCCCAAAATTCTACCGTATTCTCAAACAAATGGAACCATATGGGCCCGGAAATATGACGCCTATTTTCATGACGCAACAGGTTCAGGACACTGGCTATGGTAAATGCGTGGGTCATGAAGATGCTCACTTAAAGATACGAGTTACAAAACCTAATGATTCTAAACACGATTACAATGCGATAGGTTTTAATCTAGGTTCAAAATGTGATTTAATTGTAGATAAGAAGAAATTTGATATTGCTTACAGCATCGATGAGAATGAGTGGAACAACGAGGTAAGCCTGCAATTGAGATTGCGAGACATTAGCTAGCTTGCTTTTGATCTACCACTTTCAGAATGTTCGATAAACTTTTAGGTGTTACTGGTTTAACTACAAATTCTTTAACTTCCTTATATAGTTTTGATTTGAGTTTGTCGTTAGGATCAATTGAACTACTTACTAAAAAGATGATTATCTGATCCTTGTGTGGATAGTGAATAAATGAATCCAAAAATTGCCAACCATCCATAACGGGCATGTTGATGTCGAGCAATATCACATCAGGTATGTTGGCAGGCTCTATATTAATTAGCCTATCGATGGCTAGCTTACCATTGCCAAAAGTTTCTAATTGATAAGGCCTTCTAAATTTACCGATCATTTTTTTAACGGTAAACGTAAAGATCTTATCATCGTCAACAAGCCATACCTTACTCGCAATCATACTTATAAGGTAATTCTAAAGGTGGTTCCTAAATTTTTCTTGCTGCGTACTCCTATGGTACCGCCCATGGCTTCTACTTGATTTTTAGTCATATAGAGTCCTATGCCACGAGCATCTTTATTGCCGTGAAAAGTCTTATACATACCAAAGACCTTGTGGCCATTGCGCTTCATATCAATACCGGTACCATTATCTTCAAAAACTATCAGTGATTTTCCATCTTGTTTTGTGGCACTAATTTTTATAAAGCTAGCAATGTCTTTTTTTCTGTATTTAATACTATTAGTCATCAAATTGAGCAAAATACTTTCTAGATAAGCTGGTGAAGCAGATACTACAAAGTCATCATCAATATTGATGTGTACATCTACTTGATTCTCTTTAATCTGTGAGCTTATGTTATCCATGACTTTGACAATATTGTCCTTGAGGTAGATATTGCTCAGTTCAATCCTTTCTGTATTTACCGCAACAACGTCATTAAGGTGACCTATAGTTTCTGTTAATTGTTTACTTGATGAGCTCAGTAGCTGGATGATGTTGTTCTTGTCATCCTCGTTTTCTTCTTTTTGATATAGATGTAACAATACCTCAAAATTACTGGAGTGAGATCTCAGGTTGTGACTCACAATGTGGGCAAAGTTCAACAATCGCTCATTTTGTTGAGCAGTAAATTTGGTAAAAGCCTTTAATTCTTGTTCTTTGTCTTTGAGCGCTGATATATCAAGAGCTTGAATAATCAAGTCAATAGGATCACCATTCTCATCTTCAATCAAGGTTCCTACAATGGAACTAGCAACAAATTTTCCCGTGGATCTCTTTAATTTGATTTCTAATTCAAGATTATTTACCTTTTTATTGAGCAAATCTGTAACAGCATTGAATAAGCGTGGGAATTCATCTTTAGAAACCATTTGTTCTAGAGACATCCTCATGAGCATATCTGCATCATAATTGAGCAACGAGCTTATACTAGGATTTACAGCACCTATTTGTAAGGAGACAGGATCAACTACAAGCATACCAACACCTGAGGCGTTGAATAATTCTTCAAATTTGCGTAGTGCGGCGCCATAAGCCCTGTCTACATAAACCTTTTCTGTAATATCTTCAAAAGTTCCAAATTGACGAACGCATTTACCGTCTACCATTTCAGCCTTCATGACACTGCGCACCCAGCGCTCGTTGCCTTTTGCTGTAATTAGTTGTAACTCTACGTCAAATTCCTCACCAGTAGTATAGGATCGTGTGAATAGATCAGTCACCTTTTCCTGCGATGCGCCAGGTTTGTAAAAGCTTAATCCCGTGGCTACATCTGGAACAAAGTCCACAGCGACCTCATGGATTTTCTTTGTAGTATCAGACCAATATAATTCTCCATTAATATGATTGACTTCCCAGCTCCCTATTTTAGCCTTATCTGCTGCATCAAGTAATAGTTGGTGCTCTTTATTATGTCTAGCTTGTTCTTCAACAAAGTCAGTGATATCCTCGCTGTACATAATCACACCAGCTATCTCTCCATTACTTCTATGAGGCTTGATCGACCACTTAATCCATTGAGTGGTACCATCTTCTCTCAAGAATGATTGACCATCACTGTGTTCTTCGGCTCCATTTAATATGCGTTGATGCTTATCACGCCATTCTTTACCTATTTCAGGGAAAATCTCATAATGTTGAAAGCCGCGCAAGTCTGTTTTGTCTAGATTATAATCGCTGCACCATTTTAAGGAGTGTGCGAGATATTTCAAGTCATTATCTAGGTATGCGATAGCAACAGGAGCTTGATAAAGTTGCTCGTGCAGCGCCTTAAAAGATTGATGAGGGATTTCTTTCATGACATTAAAATAGGTAACTTAATTTGTTAACAAACGTTAATGAAAAACGCATCAACATTTTAATCGATAAAAAACAATTAAATAAGATAAAAAACAATAGTTGTTGTAGGGTAAAGGTATTTCACCGAACCAAAGTTTAGAATTTATCTAATTTTAGATCAATTCCATTGAATACTCCATAGGTGTAATGCGTGATCCAATCACCTAGATTTATATACTTTGAGCTTTCTGATAGTTCAATCTCCAGCGGTAAATGTCTGTGGCCAAAGATGAAGTAGTCATAATGTTCATCTTCTAATTTCTTGCGGGCATATTGAGCCAGCCATTCTTGATCTTCACCTAGAAAAATAGCATCGTCGTCGCCTGAGATCAGTTTATTCTTGACAGATAGATGACGAGCTAGCCGCACACCTATATCGGGATGGATCCATTTAAAGCACCACTGGAAGAATTTATTGGTAAAGATCTTTTTCATGCGTTTGTAACCCTTGTCACCAGGTCCTTTGCCATCGCCGTGGCCTATAAAAAACTTCTTACCGTTGAATTCAAAAACCTGAGGCTCGTGATAAACAGGTATGCTCAGCTCATCCTCAAAGTAACCGAACATCCACAGATCATGATTACCCACAAAAAAATAGATAGGAATACCGCTATCTCTGATCTCGGCCAGTTTTCCCAATACGCGCACTTGACCTTTAGGCACCACCGTATCGTACTCATACCAGAAGTCAAATAGATCGCCCAGCAAAAAAATCGCTGCTGCATCCTTTCTAGCCATTTCCAGCCAATCCAGAAATTTACGTTCACGAGGTTTGCTCAGTTCCTGAGTTGGTGCACCCAGGTGATTATCGCTTGAGAAATAGACTTTTTTTCCTTCGGGAATCTGCATGCAGCAAAGATAGTGTTATGCACTAATTGTTTGATAGCAGTAAGTTTTGATGGGATTACGCTTTCGCGAAAGCGTAATAGTCAAAAATCACACGTACTAAAAGTAAGGGCAGCCTATCTGCAAACAAACTGCCCTAACAAAACAAACCTAACAACTACTACCTGCGCACGGTGCCTCTAGGGAAAGACTGTTGCACATAGTTTTGAAAGTTCTGTGATGCTGGTGCTGTTGCGGCACCTGCTGTAGCAAACAAAGGTTTTAATGTGAATGGTGCTGGAGAATTGTCTGGCACTGGCTCAAGACTGATTACCACGTTACGACCTACCACACTGAATGGTAAACTCTCACCATTTGGCAGATTGTTGAAGAAATCCTCGCCAGGTACTGGTGGTCCTGCATTGTTTTCTGTCCCGCTAAATCCATTATCATCATCTCTATCACCAAAGTCGGTAAAAGTTCCTGTACTCAATGGGCCGCTATCACCTATTACCCAGCCTTCATAAACCCAACCTTCTGGCAATTCAGGTAGGTCTAGATTTGCCGTAGGTGGCATCCCTGGAGAACCGAACCATACGCCAGCCTCATCATTACCATTGTTACCATTAAGTTCATCAGTAGGTGTTCTTAGGAAAAAGCTACCTGCTGCATCAGAAAAATCACCTGGTGCTGGGCCAAAATCTGTCGATAATGTAACAGTATCACCATCAAAGCTACCTGCTAGGTACTTGACATCGCTGGGCGCTGGATCGTTATCTGGCGACGGTTCAATAGTTAGGATAAATGCGGTGGCTGCATCCAGATCATCTTGGGACACCTCAAAGTCTGTGGTGCTCAGGTCACCATTTGCATTTACATTAAAGGTTCCTGTGGTAACGGGCACGCCATCTACCATGACCCAACCTTCATAAGCATAATCAGGTCCTAGATCATCCAGTCCTTGAATGTCCAGTTTAAGATCTGCCGTCTGGTTTGTGGATACATCATCATCGTTGTCAGAACATGCTCCTAGAGCAAGAGCGACAATTGCTAGGGTTAAAAGTGAATTTTTCATTGTTTATATAATTTGTTATTGTTGATGTAAATAACAGGAGATGATGTAACACCAGTGTTGCAAGAAATTAAAAGTATTATCACGGCCTGTGATGCTTTTGTGATATACTTATAGTTCATTTATTCCAGCTTATGAAAACACTGATCATAGAAGACGATAAGGAACTTTCAGACCTGCTTGCCCTGCATGTGGACGATCTGGATACAGAGATCATACAGCGTTATGACGGCCAGTCGGGTCTGGAAGCAGCACTGGAAAACGACGTGGATTTGATCCTGCTGGACATTACTATGCCTAAACTGGATGGTATAGAAGTATGCAAACGCATACGCAAGGAAAAGAATACTCCTATAATAATGGTTACTTCACGCAGCGAGGAAATTGACAAGGTCCTGGGTCTGGAAATAGGAGCAGATGATTACATCACAAAACCATTTTCCATACGTGAACTCAAGGCACGAATCAAGGCTGTTTTAAGAAGAACGGAAAGTGTCAAAAGTACCGAGCAAAAGGATTCACAAGACGTATTGCAATTCACAGATTTAGGCATTGATATTCCCATGAGAAAAGTGATGGTGAGAGGCGAGCGCATAGAATTATCACCTAAAGAATTTGAGCTGCTGGTAGTACTGGCAAGCAACCAAGGTAGGTCCTTCTCGCGCGGCGAGTTGCTCAACATGATTTGGGGTTACAATTTTTCAGGTTATGAGCATACGGTGAACTCTCACATCAATAGATTGCGCATTAAGGTAGAGAAAGACATGAGCGCACCAGAATACATACTGACCACTTGGGGCATAGGCTACCGATTTAATGAAGAGATATGAAAAAGAAGTTTGTTCTTAAACTCTGGTTGATCATAATAGGTCTGGTAGGATTGATGGCGGTGGCTTATGCTGCGATCACCACACATTTTCAGCGTAGTCTACAAACGCAGGTGCAGCAGGAGTTGCACGCGACACTCGCACAAGACCTGGTGGATGAGAAATTTAAAGATGATGTGCCCTTTAATGCAGATGGCAGTGTGAACAAAGCTTTCTTTGGTGATTTGATGCACAACATGATGGCCATAAATAGGACGATTGAGATTTACCTTCTTGATGAGTCGGGTCGCATTTTATACAGCGTTGTTCTCGATCCCAAAGAGAACGATGCCGCTCAATTGGTGCCATTAGAACCTATACAGCAGTTTATTAATCGGGAAAACGGTGAGGTCATCAAAGGTGTCGATCCTACTGATCCAGGTAACAAAAAGATTTTTAGCGCAGCACCTTATTCCACTGATCTAGGCGACGGCTATGTCTATATAATTCTTGAGGGAAATAAACTAGCCAGCGTTAATGCAAGCATCCTTGATACAGAGTTGGCAACCTTTACGCTTTGGCTACTAGTGATTACTTCGCTTTTTATCATGGCAATAGGTCTAGGTGCGGTAACGCTGGTTACCAGAAACCTGCGTCGCATGACAGCAGTCATCACAGATTTTAGAGATGGCGACTTGCAGGCGCGCATCCTTAATCCTAGTGAGAGTGACTTTCCAGTTTATGCACAGGCCTTTAATGAAATGGCCAACACGATTACTTCAAACCTAGAAGAATTAAAAGGCGTTGATGAATTGCGCAGAAACCTAATCGCAAATGTTTCTCACGATCTGCGCACGCCACTCGCCATTATTAGAGGCTATGCCGAAACCGTAAAAGATAGCCTGCAGGATTTACCTCTTGAAAAGCAGCACAAATATTTGAGCATCATAGAAAGCAACAGCCAGAAACTTACGGGATTGGTAGAGCAGCTTTTTGAATATTCAAAACTGGAAGCGAGACAAATTCAGCCGCATAAAGAGCATTTCTCAATTTCAGATCTGGCGCAGGATATCATCGTCAAATATGAATTGCTTGCCAAAGAAAAATCCATTGATCTCAAGCTCAATAAAGCACAAGAAAATATAATGGCTCATGCAGATGTCGCTCTTATGGAGCGCGCCATTGAAAATCTGCTGCAAAACGCTATTAAATACACCCAAGAACATGGCGAGGTCGTCATCGACATCCAACAAATCGGGACTGATTGTAAAGTCTCTGTCATTGACAATGGCGCTGGAATAGAAGAAGAGTTCCAGAAATCCATTTTTGCCAGGTTTCAAACCGCACCATCCAGCCGTGGTCAGGGCACAGGAATTGGTCTAGCCATCGTCCAGAAAATCATGGAACTGCACGACACAACTATTGAGTTGGTAAGCCGCAAACAGCAGGGCAGTACTTTTAGCTTTATGCTACCTGCCTGATTCCCATTTTTAGGTAGTCTTGTTTGTGATAATTACGCTTTTGCGAAAGCGTAACAACCCAACAACATCTTGCATTATATTTAAGCATGATCAATAAACGCCTGCTTATCAAAAACTTGCTAGCTCATCTGGATGAGAATAGTTTTTATGACAAGAAACTGCGCATTGATCTAGGCAACAAAGAGGGCAAGGCAAAATTCCTCAAACACATCTGTGCGCTGAGTAATTCAAACCCGCATAATAACAGTTATATCGTCATCGGGATTGATGACAAGAAAAATGAAATCCTGGGCACTGAATTTTTTGATGATTCTAAACTGCAAAATCTGATCAATGCCTACCTGCAAAATGCGCCGCAGGTCATGTATGAAAATATCGCATTTCCGCACTTGTCGTCTGACAAGGTCGTGGGTTTGGTAACCATAAATGCTCAGGAAAAGGTGACCGCACTGCGCAAGAATATTTGGAAATACTACGGTGGCGCAGTGTTTTATCGAGATGGTAGTATCTCGATGCCCAAGGATTTTGGCGGTATGCCCAGCGTCAATAATCCTGCAATTGTTGAGCAGCTAGAAAAAAAAGCCAGTAACAATATCGAGCTCACGCTGGATCGAGTCATGCAATTCATGGCGCGGGAACAACAAGGCCTGCACACGGCTTATAAAGTTTTTAAAGAGCAGTTTGTCATTTGCTGGAGTGGTAAGGTAAAAGAGCGCAAAAGTCAAGAGTATTTTAATAGGGTAGATATCGAGCTGGTCAACGAGCAAGTGCGCCTGTTTTATAGTGCTCTGGATGAGGTGCAGATATCCTACAACGATGATGAGTTTTCCATTCTAGAATATGTGGAGCTCAGCGTGGGTGACAAATCATCCTATTACCCATTGGAGCGCAAGACTTTAAAGTTTGCACCTAATGGCACCTACAAACTCACGTCTAAAATTTTGTTCAATCCTCCGTATTATGATCGCAAGACCTTGCATCATATCTACAATTCAAACCTATCACTGTTGCACAGCATTGCTTCTGGACATCCTTTAAATGAACGCCAACTACAGGACTTGAGACGCCTTCCAGAAACTATGCTGGTATGCAAATTCAACAATGTAGGCGAGCCTATTGACAAGATGAAAGCCCACAAAAACTTTCTCAAAACTTTCCCAGATACTTATGAAGCCTATAAGGAAGCCCTGCGTATCTTGAGAAAAGTAAAATACAACTCGTGAGAACCATAGTCATAGGCGACATCCACGGTGCACATCGCGCCCTTACCCAATTACTAGATCGATTACAACCACAACCAGACGACTGTCTCATTTTCCTGGGCGATTATGTAGACGGCTGGTCACAGAGCTATGAGGTACTGGAGTTTTTGATCACGCTTTCGCGAAAGCGTAAACAGCAAAATCACACTGCACCGATCTATCTGCGCGGTAATCATGATGAGTTGGTGCTCAATTTTCTCGTTAAAGATGAGCGCAATGAGCAGTGGTTGCATCATGGTGGGACAAGCACAGTCGAAAGCTATGCCAACAGAAGCGATGCAGATCGTGCAAGGCATGTCGCATTCCTAATTGACGAGTTGCTAGATTTTCTAGAGTTGGACGGTAATGGATTTTTCCATGCTGGATTTCACAACTTGCATGGACCGCACTATGAATACTATAAAAACTTGCCCTATTGGGATCGCACCCTTTGGGAAATGGCCTTGTGCATAGATCCCAACATGTCACCAGATAATGACCGCTATCCTAATAGGCTCAAGATGTATAAGGAGATTTTTATAGGCCACACGCCTACCACACGACTAGGTGAAATGAAACCCATTCACGCTGCCAATGTCTGGAATGTGGACACTGGCGCAGCCTTTCTAGGACCGCTAACGGCTATGTGCATAGAAACCAAAGAAATCTGGCAAAGTGATCCAGTCCATACGCTTTACCCTAATGAAGATGGTAGAAATTAAGTGAGCTTTATAATACTTGTCATGCTGAGTTTATCTCAGCATCTCCTTGCTGTTACTTAAAGTATTAATCTACTTATTCACTCTGTCATGCTGAGGCATCTCAGCATCTCTATCCTCAAATCATAAATCAACTTGAGATCCTGAAACCAGTTCAGGATGATATTAGTAAAATCTGACTTGAGCCAAAGACCTCAAAATTTCCTAATTTCAAACCATCAACCTTAAAATCAGATCCCATGGGAATTTTTGATAAGATAAAAGAGAAATTAAGCCACGAGTTTATTGACATTGTCGAGTGGCTGGATTATACAGATGACACCATCGCGCATCGTTTTGAGCGTTATCAGAATGAGATTAAAAATGGCGCAAAACTCATTGTGCGTGAAGGACAGACAGCCGTATTTGTCAACGAGGGCCAGCTGGCAGATGTATTCAAACCTGGAACCTATGATCTGACCACACAGAATCTGCCTATTCTGTCAACACTTAAAGGATGGAAATATGGTTTCAACTCACCTTTCAAGGCTGAGGTCTATTTTGTCAACACGCATTTATTTACCGATGAAAAATGGGGAACCAAAAATCCAATCACACTTAGCGATGAACGATTCGGATTGGTAGAGATCAGAGCATTCGGAACCTATGCCTTTAAGATCGCCGATGCTGGTAAGTTTATCGTGGACATCGTAGGAACAGATAACAACTTCACGAATTTTGAAATCAACGAGCATCTCAAAAGTTTGATCGCCACGAGGTTTACCGATACGGTAGGTGAGGCGAATTTACCTATTGAATTGTACGCCGCAAATACATCTGAATTATCAGAAACCTGTCGTGAGGTGATGATGCCTGAGTTTATGAGTGTAGGTATCTCGCTAGAGAAATTCTACATAGAGAATGTATCCATGCCAGAAGATCTCAAGAAAGAGATTTTTGAATACAGCCGCATCGATAAGATTGATCTGGATAAACTCACAAAATTCAAAACTGCTAAAGCTATCGAGGCTGCAGCAGCTAATGAAGGCGGCACCGCAGGTGCAGGAATGGGAATGGGAATGGGTTTTGTGCTCGCGCAGCAAATGGGCGGTATGATGTCACCACAAATGGGTGGACAACAAAACATGCAGCAACAGCAGCAAGCAGCTGCAATGCCACCACCTATGCCACAAGCAGTCCAATATTACTACGCTAGTAATGGATCGCAGACAGGACCAGTGCCATTTGAACAACTGCGAGCGTTGTTTGCTGGCAGAACTATCAACAGAGATACACTTATCTGGAAAAGTGGTATGGAAACTTGGAAGCCACTGAATGAGGTTGAAGAACTCAAGCAATTCCTAGGAGGTAACACGCCACCGCCGTTGCCGTAGTCGCTGTGCGACAGATTGCCAATTTCTTATTGTCCATTTGTTTTGCAAATCTTCCTTTTTTTAGCGCTTTAGTTAGAAATTGGCAATCAAGTTTTACGAAGTAAAGCGCAAATCAGCAATAGGCAATAGCGTGAACCAACCATGATTTTGTGAATACATCAACCTTAAATTCTGAAAGAAAGAAGTCCTGCATCAATTGTGGTGCAGAGCTTACCTATGAACCTGGAACAGATACCATAACTTGTGATTATTGTGGTCATAAGGAAGAGATTGACCAGACCGTCCAGCCTTTTGAGGAACTGGAATTACATAAGTATTTGGATTCCACGGGCTCGCAATCACATTCGGTCGAATTGTCCATGCTGCAATGTTCCAATTGCGGTGCTACCCAGCATATTGAGGAAAACTACAAATCCGTGCATTGCGTGTATTGCACATCACCACTGATTATTGAGGATCAATATCAAGAAGAATGGATTTTGCCTGGCGCTGTATTGCCATTTCAGTTTAAGGTGGACAAAGCACATCAGATTTTCAAAAAATGGGTTGATAGCTTGTGGTGGGCACCCAACAATTTACAGCGAGCCAGTCTCAATCCAGAATACACCAAAGGTCTCTATGTTCCCTACTGGACGTTTGATGCGCAATTGGTTGCGGACTATAAAGGCCAGCGTGGCGATCATTATTACATCGAGGTTTCTAGAGGTTCTGGTAAAAACCGCAGAACTGAACGAGAACGTCGTACCGATTGGTCACCAGCATCGGGAACGGTTTCAGGCTTGGTAGATGATACCTTAGTCAAAGCCAGCCAAAACAAATCACGACAAATTCCAGCAAAGGTCTCACGATGGAAACTGGAAGCGCTTAAAACTTTTGATACCAACTATTTGGCTGGATATGTTACTGAGAAATATACCATACCACTCAAGGATGGTCATCTTACAGCAAGTGAGAAAGCTAAAGAAATCGCCATTAATTGGATACGCCGTGACATAGGTGGTGACGAGCAGCGCATTACTAAGATGGATATGAAACTATCAGATGAGACTTTTAAACATGTCCTACTGCCGTTGTACATCAGTTCCTACCAGTTTGACGGTAAGCGGTATAACTTTTATATAAATGGGCAAACGGGTGCCATCCATGGCGATAGACCCTATTCATTTTGGAAAATCTTTTTGGCGATTTTGGCAGCAGTCATTGTGATAGGCACTATTGTTTATTTGACCAATTTTTGATTTTGGATAGGTAATTATAGTGATCACGCTGCTTCGACTACGCTCAGCATGTATTTCGCGAAAGCGGTATCTTAAAATTTATCTTCTTTATGAATAACATGTTATGCTATTCCATATGAGTGTTTAATTAAAAAAGCACAGTCAAATGTTATGACTGTGCTTAAATGCTATTACTTGTTTGTCGCTTTACGTACTAAAGCTGGAAATTGTTCGGCTTAACTCACCTGCTTTTTGAAAATATAACGAGTTACATATATACCGTTAGAATCACCGTTGCCGCTAAAGCTTTCTACACCGCTGTTGACAAAGGCCAATTCCCATCCTTCTGAAGCAAGGTCATTGATCTTTGAGGTAACCACAGCATCGTTTGCAGCAATATTCTGAAATCTGATACCTGCAATATTGAAGAAGTTGAGCAACTTAGTTTCTTCAAAATCCTTGACACGTATATCCTTGCGACTGGATTTGTTGCGTTCATCATCTTCCTCGCTGCGCGAACTCGTATAATCTCTAAAGTCACGATCTTCGGTACCAAAAATCATTCTAGATCTACCTATACCACTAGGCACGATGGACTCGATGACAGTCACGGTCTGGTAAACGTAAGTAGGTGCGCTTGTTGCGACTTGTGCTTCTTGAGCATTAACAAACGTACTAGAAATGAGGGCAGCGATTAGAAATATAATTCTGTAAACCATTTTGAAAAATTTAAGTTAGTACAGCTAAATTATTGATTTAAGCTTATTTCTTACAAGTCAAATTTAATTCCTTGCGCTAGCGGTAATTCGGTTGTGTAATTGATGGTATTGGTTTGTCTTCTCATGTAGACTTTCCATGCATCGCTACCTGACTCGCGGCCGCCGCCTGTGTCTTTCTCACCACCAAAGGCGCCACCTATCTCTGCACCGCTGGTTCCTATGTTTACATTGGCAATACCACAATCAGATCCAGCCACACTCAAGAAGCGTTCTGCCTCGCGCAAGTTGTTAGTCATGATGGCACTGGATAATCCTTGCTTTACACCATTTTGAAGTTCTAGTGCATTGTTCACGTCGCCACTGTATTTGAGTAAATACAATACTGGAGCGAAAGTCTCATGCTGTACAATTTCAAAATCGTTTTGTGCCTCTGCAATGGCTGGTTTTACATAGCAACCGCTTTCATAACCATTACCAGATAACATGCCACCTTCCACGATTACTTTACCGCCTTCTTGAACTACTTTTTCAAGAGCATTCTGATAACCTTTAACAGCATCCTTATCAATTAATGGACCTACATGATTGTTCTCATCTAGCGGATTCCCGATTTTCAATTGTTTGTAGGCGTCAACTACTGCATTCTTTACCTGATCATACATGGATTCATGAATAATCAGGCGTCTGGTACTGGTACAGCGCTGTCCAGCAGTTCCTACGGCGCCAAATACCGCACCGATGACCGTCATTTTTACATCGGCGTCTGGTGTGACGATTATAGCATTGTTACCACCTAATTCCAATAAGGATTTACCCAATCGTTCACCTACTTTACTGGCCACAATCTTACCCATGCGAGTTGAACCTGTTGCAGAAATAAGCGGTATGCGAGAATCAGTAGTCATCATCTCACCAACCTTGTAATCACCGTTGATTAAACAAGAGATACCTTCTGGCAGCCCATTTTCTTTAAGGACTGTTGCAATGATATTTTGGCAAGCAACTCCACATAAAGGCGTTTTCTCGCTAGGTTTCCATATACAAACGTCTCCACAAACCCATGCCAGTGCAGTATTCCATGCCCATACAGCTACAGGAAAATTAAAGGCACTGATAATTCCAACTACACCTAGTGGATGGTATTGCTCATACATTCTATGTCCTGGACGTTCAGAGTGCATGGTAAGTCCGTGCAATTGGCGTGATAGACCTACTGCAAAATCGCAGATGTCAATCATTTCTTGAACCTCGCCTAGACCTTCTTGATAGGATTTTCCCATCTCATAGGAAACCAGTTTTCCCAGCGGCTCTTTTAATCGACGTAATTCTTCACCAAACTGTCGCACGATCTCACCACGTTGCGGTGCTGGCATCATGCGCCATTCCTTAAATGTGTCGTGAGCTGTGGTGATGACTTTCTCATAATCTGCAGCGGTGGTGGTGGTCACGCTGGCGATTTTCTTACCGTCAACTGGCGAGTGAGAATGTATCAATTCACCATCACCAAAATGCTTATTTCCTGTTGAGGTACCATGATTGGTATCTTTAATTCCTAATTGTTTGAGAGCTTTTGGGATTCCAAAAGCGCTTGCTATATCTGACATATTGATTTATGTAAAGTGATTAGTCTAGCTTTTCAGCTAGTTTTTTGAATACCTTTTTAGGGTTTTTGTTCTCATAGAGAATATCATAGACCGCATTGAGAATGGGTGTTTTGGCACCATGCTCTTGATTGATTTCGTAGGCACTTTTAGTAGCGTAATAACCTTCGGCAATCATGCTCATTTCCAATTGTGCGCTGCGTACCGTGTAACCTTTGCCTAGCATGTTACCGAATAACCTATTCCTAGAAAAAACGGAATATCCCGTAACCAACAAATCGCCCAAATAGGCGCTATCGTTGATATTGCGTTTCATTTTATGGACTTTCTTGATGTAGCGCTTCATTTCCCTAATAGCGTTAGACATGAGTACACTCTGGAAATTATCGCCATAGCCCAATCCATGCGCGATACCAGCGGCAATTGCATAGATGTTCTTAAGGACTGCAGCATACTCGGTACCTATAATGTCGTCGCTTATTTTACAGTTGATGTAGTCGCTTTGAAATTTCTCAGCCAGCGCGGCTGCTTTCTCTTCGTTTGCAAAAGCAACTGTTAGGTAGGAAAGACGTTCAAGAGCGACCTCTTCTGCATGACATGGGCCTGTGATAACGCCAATATCCTCTAGGTCGATATCATAGTGTTTGCTAAAATGCTCACCAACGATCAATCCAGTTTCTGGTACGATACCCTTTATCGCACTCACCACGGTTTTTCCTTCAAAGGAAACGGTAAGCGGTTCTAATTCCTTGTAGAGAAACGCGCTGGGAATCGCAAAAATGCATACATCAGCATAGCCTACTATTTCATTGATGTTTGATGATAATTTGAGTTTGCTGGTATCAAACTCCACTCCTTGCAAATAGCTGGGATTGTGATCATTGCGTTTAATGTGTTCAATGGCATAATCACTGCGCATGTACCAGCCTACTTCCTGCATGTTCTCGCACAACATTTTGACAATGGCTGTTGCCCAGCTACCACCGCCTAAAACTGCAATTTTCTTGAATTCTTCCATAGAGTTAGTTGTACTCAAAGGTAGCATTTTCAAGAGTAATCTATAACGTTGTAGCGACTGCCCACTTGCCCATGGTTTTTCATGTGTTATGTAGATGGATGTGATTCAGCTTTCGCGAAAGCGGAATTATAAAAACCGGTAAACAACAGAAAAACAGATGTTTATAAAAATGGCATGATTTTCGAAAACGTTATAGTGAATTTAAAAATCAAATATTATGAAGGCAATAACTACTTTTTTGGGCGGTCTCGCACTTGCCGTTACTTTGACTAGCTGTGAGGCAGATGTAGTGATAGGTAATCCAGTAGTGGAGCCTACACTAAATGAAATTATGGAGTCGCACGAGATCTGGTATTTGGATTTGAATAGCTCTCAAGGACCACTAGATGTGCCGTTTATGACGCGTGCGTTTACCCTGAGTTTTGATTATGGGACTTTGTTTGCAAACAATAATATAGCAGGTATAGGTAGAGCTGGTGCAGGATTGGGTATTGATGTAGGTGCTTATGATGGTTTTGGCGATTTGTTGACGATCAATCACGATCTCGATGGTATCCATGAATTTAGAGTGATCGTGAGAGATTTCAATAGATTAGAATTGCGTGATCTGGTCTCTGGAACTCGATACTTTCTAGATGGTTACAGTGTCAATAATTTTGACTATGATCGATTGTTCTACAACAACATCCAGTACTTCTTACAAGAATACCAGACTTGGGAAAAAGTGTATACTAGTAATGAAGGTGCGATCAATGAATTTGACGAGGAAAATTTCTTGAGATTTTTACCAGGAAGCGATGCAGATATTTTTCAAAGTTCTAAGGATAGAAATGGAACCAATGCTGGTAACTTATTCTATGATTATGAAGGTGAATATTGGGTGGAAGATGTCACGCCAGGCTCGCTTAACAAGCATTTAACGCTCGATTATGATTTTATAGGCAATGATTATTTCGATCTTTACGTGATTGATGATGGGACTATTGAACTATTTCATGAATCATCGGGAACTACCTATGAATTCAAGGGTAAAGGTAGGATCGTTATTAAAAATAATACTGGCAGTAAATCTAGGTTGCTAGATGTAAATCGCTCTAGAGAAAAGAAAAAATAAACTCTACGGAGTTTGAAGATTTGGTTGGTTGGAAGCCGCCTGATGACTTACTGGTCACGGGCGGTTTTTTTATTTGTAGAAATTCATTTCTTCTATGTATCGCTGCACATCATCGTGCATGAAATATCGCAAGTCTTTGCTTGCCGCTATCCCATCGCGTATCATGGTAGATGAGATCTCCATAATAGGTGCCTCAATCCTAGTTATGGATGGATGGTTTTTAAGTTCATCAGGCACGTCACCAGGCGATATTCTAGGGTACACGATGATGCTGTACTCATCCAGAAGTGTTTGATAGTTTTTCCACCGTGGTAGGCTTTTCAAATTATCTTCTCCCATGATAAGTGTAAAATCGTAGTCGGGATATTTTTCAGTTAGATGAGCAAGCGTATTTACCGTGTAGTTAGGTTGTGGTAAATTGAATTCAATATCACTAGGCTTGATCTTATCATAATCATCAACGGCTAGATGCACCATGTGAAGACGCTGTCTATCGTCCAGCAAAGTGTTTTTCTTCTTATGTGGATTATGTGGCGTGACTACCATCCATATTTGATCTAGATCACTATGTTCAACCAGATAATTTGCAATGGCAAGATGGCCTATGTGTATAGGGTTAAAGGTGCCAAAATACAATCCTATCTTACTCTTCTTCATGACTAGCTACTGGAGCGTTTATGTAATCTTGCACGACGCGATAAGCCTTATTTTTTGCCTGATCTAGATCATCATTTTCTATAATGACGTCAAATTGAGGTGCAGTTGCCATTTCGGTACTTGCCTTTGCAACGCGCATGGCGATCTTCTCTTGGCTTTCTGTTTTTCTTTTCTTGAGTCTTATTTGCAGCTCATTGATGGACGGTGGCTTTACAAAAATCGCAATCGTGCGATCAGGAAATTTTTTCTTGAGTCGCAAGCCACCTACCACGTCGATGTCAAAAATGACATTTTTACCTTGAGCCCATAACCTTTCTACCTCAGTCTTGAGTGTGCCATAGAATTGATCTTTATAGACCTCTTCAAACTCTAGGAACTTTTCATCACGTATGCGTTGCTTGAACTCTTTTATACCAAGAAAATAATAATGAACACCATCGATTTCACCTTCACGAGCTTCTCTGGACGCAGCACTTATTGAAAAGGCTAGATTGAGTTCCTCTTGTTTGAGTAAATGTCTTACCAGGGTGGTTTTACCTGCACCAGATGGCGCACTGAATACGATAAGCTTAGGTACGTTATTCATTACAGCACGTTGAGTAGTTGTTCTTTTATTTTTTCCAGCTCATCTTTCATTTGAACCACTAGTTGCTGCATGGCAGCATGGTTTGCCTTGCTACCTATGGTATTGATCTCACGACCTATTTCTTGAGAAATAAAAGCTAGTTTTTTTCCTTGAGATTCCGGAGCATTCATAGTTTCCAGAAAATACTTCAAATGATTTTCTAGCCTTACTTTCTCCTCTGTAATGTCGTATTTCTCTAGGTAATAGATTAGTTCTTGTTCAAAACGATTCTCATCTACCTTTTCCTTAAGATCGATCACAGCTTTTTCTAATCTTGATCGAACATCAGCAAGTCGTGTCACATCTTCTGATAAAATTTGATGAAGTAGATTTTGGATGTTTTGAATTCGTTCATTAAAATCACTTTCCAGAACTTTTCCCTCTTGAGTTCTGAAGGATTGCACTTCTTGCAAGCATTGCGACGCTAGATCTAACACTTTTTGTAGATCATCTTTGGATACCTCGTGACTGCCAGAGGCAAAAATATCTGTAAAACCAGATGCGATTTGGAGTAGGGTAGCATCATCGACACTATCAGTTCCAGGCACTTGTTTAAGTTGCTGGATGTAGCTGGCAAGCTTATCGGGATCTAATGCCTCTACATTGCTGCTATCCGTGCTTTCTACATGCAGTGAGAAATCTATCTTACCACGTTTAAGCAGTGATGCGATGAGCTTTCTTATTTCTAGCTCTTTACCGCGGTAGTCTGACGGCATGCGCATATTGAGATCGATATTCTTGCTGTTGAGCGTGCGTATCTCAATAGTGATCTTATGTGATGAGGTTTGAGTGACTGTCTTCCCATAGCCAGTCATAGAGGTAATCATGCAATCTATTTTAGACTGTCAAAGATAATTTAAACTAGCAGCTAGTTAAAATCATATTCCTCGTCTGCAATCTTGTTGCGCAATCTACTTAATGATTGTTGTCTAATGCCTAGATAAGAGGCGATATCCTTGAGAGGTAAGCGCTCCTCAATCTCGCTAAAACGCTCCATGAACTTCAAATATCTTTCAGTCGCGTCACGAGTTATCATCCTTGCTTTTTCATCCAGCATATTGTGATAACGTTGCAGCATCAATTTGTGAAATGCTGGCGAGAGGCCTGGATACAATTTATTCATGTATTCAAAATCTTGATATTTAAAACACATGACTTCACCTGCTTCAACACAAGAAATTTGAAGATTAGAAGGCGTTTGATCTATAAAGCTGTACATCGATGTCATGACATCATTATCTGCCACAAAGCGTATGGTGTGCATTTCTCCTTTTTCATCTATAATACTGCCCTTAAGTATTCCAGATTTAATAAAGTAGATATTGTCGCATACCTCACCTAGATGTAGTAAGATTTGCTTCTTCTTTACTTTAACGACCTCCAGCATACTGAAGATCTCATTTGCATAAGTTAAAGAAGGCCTATCACCATCGCCCGTTAGATCGTGAAGGAATTCTGGTAGTTCCATTTAGTTACTCTTTTCACTGACAAAGATGATAAATCTTAGTTGTATAAACAACATATATTGAGATTAATACAAGATACTGTCCTTAGGCTCAACAGGTTCGGGAAGCTCTTTCTCATCAAGAATGTCACGCAAATCAATCTCTATTGTCCTACATAAAGCCGTCATAGGGACATCATTTATTCTACCTTCAAACGGGTCTTCACTGTTATCACCCACTACTTCCATGGTACTAAAAATCCACATGACCAACACAGAAAATGGAATTTGTAGGAAAATGAACCACGGTTGCATATCAGGATCGAGAATGGAAGTGGTGTGCTCGTCAAAAACGTTGAGCATACCAAAAGGTAGCAGCAGGATGAAAATCCACGTAAAAACCTTGGTAAAATAGCCATATTGTCTAGGGAAAGGTGTGTTTTTAATACGCTCGCATTTACCCTGTAGATTATAGAATTCTTCTAGGCAGCTGTGCATCTGGTCTTCCTGGAACCCATCAAGAACGCCAGCCTTGCGAAGGCGTTGAATAGTTCTCGCTTGATTTTTTACTAGATGCGTGGCTGGATTGACTCTATTCTTAAGATCAGCAAACTCACGCATCGGTACAAAGTTGTAGGCCTCATTACAGGCGATATTACGCTCCGCATGTTTGTCAAACATTTTTTCAATGGCTCTAGTTTCTTTGATCGCCCAGGATTTGGGTTGACGCAATTGTACTCTTAAGGCATTGATCCATGCAATGTGACGGTAGATAAGTTGTTTTTGTTCCTTGTACTGCTGTTCTTCATCGTCCATTTCTATGAAGCTTATTGCTTGTATCGCCCAGGTACGACTATAATTAACGATGCCACCCCAAATTTTACGACCTTCCCAAAATCGATCATAACTCTGACTATTTTTAAAACCTAAGTAAAACGAAACTGCAATACCGATGACGGTTAGTGGCTGGAAAGGAATAGCAAGAAACTTCCATCCTAGGAATTGATAGATGGAGAAAATAACGCCACAATAAACTGTAAAGATTAAAAGATTGAGCCAGCCATATTTGAGAATGATGCTCCACTCAATGTTGCGTTTGATATACATAAGGTCGTGATTGGTTTCGTAAATTTAGCCCATTGATTTTTAATGGCTTCGACACTACTTTCAACGAGATTACTTACCGTAGCGCAACAGGAACTCGTCCTGAATAGTGGTCATGGTCTGGTACATTATGCTTGCCTTGAAATTATAGATCATGAGGTATCGATGATCGATATATCGGCATCTCACATCATAATCACCAGCAGCAATGCAATCACAGCGCTTAAAAAAATCCCTAGAGACCTAATACAACAGGTTTACTGTGTAGGTGAGAAAACTGCAGCGCGAGTAGAGGACATGGGTTTAAAACCAGCTATCGTTTCTAGCAATTCAACACAACTGGCTCACGCCATTTCACAACATCATCCTACACAAGAGTTTCTGTTTCTATGTGGCAAGGATCGACGCGAGGAATTGCCAGCTATTCTCAAGAAGAATAATGTCCTTTTTAAAGAGATAATCGTCTATGAATCGGTGATGGTTCCCAAGAGCTTTGATCGTAAATTTGCAGCAGTTTTGATGTTTAGTCCTCGTGGCGTTTATGCTTTCGCGAAAGCTAATAACGCACAACCAGACAACGTTATATGTATAGGCGAGACGACCGCTCAAGCAGCAAGAGAAATTTATAAGGTCGTGCACGTTGCCACCAAGCATACGGTAGAAAACGTCATAGTAACCGCTATTAAAGTATTGAACAATGATAAAAAATGATTTATTTCTAAGAGCACTGAGAGGTGAAACAGTAGAGCGACCACCAGTGTGGATGATGCGACAGGCCGGACGTTATTTGCCAGATTTCATGAAGCTTAAAGAGAAATATGACTTTTTTACACGTTGCCGCACGCCAGAGCTAGCTACTGAAATTACCGTCATGCCCATTGAACAAATAGGCCCAGATGCTGCGATCTTATTTTCTGATATTCTCGTGATACCACAAGCCATGAATATTGAGGTTGAGATGCGACCTGGTGTAGGTCCATGGTTGCCCAATCCCATAAGAACTGCAGCAGATCTTGACCGTGTGGTCGTGCCAGATGTCAAGGATTCCTTGAGCTATGTGATGCAGGCTATTGATATGACCAAGGATGCTCTCAACGATGAGGTACCGCTCATAGGTTTTGCAGGATCGCCATGGACTATTTTATGTTACTGCGTGCAAGGACAAGGAAGCAAGAATTTTGATAAGGCAAAAGAATTTTGTTTCACCCAGCCGCAAGCAGCGCATGAGTTACTGCAACGCATAACAGATACTACCATAGCTTATTTGATAGAAAAGGTAAATCACGGCGTCAATGCCGTGCAGGTTTTTGATTCTTGGGGTGGCATGTTGTCACCAGTGGATTATCAAGAATTCTCGTGGAAGTACATACAGCAAATCATCAACGCATTGAAACCTTATACTGAGGTGATTGTTTTTGGTAAAGGTTGCTGGTTTGCACTTAACGATATGGCCAAAAGTGGTGCCAGCGCACTAGGCGTCGATTGGACCTGTAGCGCACGCAACGCTCGATATCTTTCGGGTGGTGAAATCACTTTACAAGGAAATTTTGACCCATCACGATTATTCTCACCACCTGCGACCATCAAGAAAATGGTCAAGCAGATGATAGATGAATTTGGTAAGGATAAATTTGTAGCAAACCTAGGTCACGGAATATTGCCCAACATTCCTGTGGAAAATGCGCAAGCCTTTGTGGATGCTGTAAAGGAATATTGATGAGTACGTTCCTGCGCAAATACAACAGGTTCTTGCTGCGCCTATCGCCACAGAGCAATTTGGTGTATGGTTTCTTTATCTATAATCTTATAGGCTTTTTGCTGTTATGTTTGCCTTTTGCGCGCAAAACATCCTTGTCGGTCATTGATGTCTTATTTGCATCTACCAGCGCTATATCTACCACTGGATTGCTGACATTAAGCATGCCAGATGATTTCACCTTTTTTGGGCAGTTTGTGATCATGCTGTTATTTCAAATAGGTGGTATAGGTTACATGACCTTTACCACTTACATACTGCTTAATACTAATAAAAAGGCGAGTGCCTGGCGCCAGCGCATCCTAAGCGCAGCTTTTTCATTGCCGGATTCTTTGAAGCTTAAGCCATTTTTAAAATCTGTAATTGTATTTACTGTGATTTTTGAAGTAATAGGAACTATATTTTTTTACATAGGTTTTGCAGATCAGCCTTGGGGTTTCTGGGAGCGATTGTGGAATAGTTTTTTCCATAGCGTAAGCGCGTTTTGTACTGCTGGTTTTAGTCTGTTCAATTCTGGATTTATTGATTATGTCGGTGATGGCTGGATCAATTTTACCATTAGCTTGCTGGCCATCTCTGGTTCCTTAGGCTTTATCGTGTTTACGGATCTCTGGATGATGGTGAGTAAGAAAAAGCACAAATTAAGCTTCACCTCAAAAATAATCGTCTCGGGTTTTGTGTGCTTATTACTGGCAGGTACCAGTATTATGTATTTTGCAGAGCCTGTCATCGCCAGTCTAAAGGCGCCTGGAAGATTTTATGCGGCTTTCTTTCAATCCATGTCTGCGATGACAACGGTAGGTTTCAATACATTGGATTTTGGATCTTTTGGACTTGCCATTACCATGATCACCATCTTATTAATGTATATAGGCGCGTCACCTTCAGGAACTTCAGGTGGCTTAAAAATCACAACGTTCATAGCTAGTATTGCCTATCTGCGCAGTAGGCTCAAAAACTGCAAGGATGTTTTGTTCCTCAATCGATTCATACCAGAGCAAAGAGTGCATGTGGCAGTTTCAACCTTTATTTTTTATTTGATGATAAGCTTTTTAGGAATTTTGTTGCTCAGTTTCTCAGAAGATTTCCCGTTAGACCGCATTGCGTTTGAGACCTTATCTGCTCTGGGAACCGTAGGATTGAGTACAGGCATCACAGGGGACTTGACGATTTTTGGTAAGATTGTGATCATTATATTGATGTTTATAGGTCGCTTGGGTGTGTTGACCTTTGGTCTGGCCATAAGCCGCACTTATATTGCTACAAATCATGAAACCAAAGAAGACCTAGCTATTTAACAATGATCAAAAACGCCCTTAAAGCTCTAGCAGATTACAGACATAGCTTCTCACTGATGAGTAAACTCAAGCTGTGGCAATACTTTTTGGTGCCTATGTTGATCAGTTTGCTGTTTGGGATATCTATTATCGCAGCGGCTTACGGATTGTCAGATAATCTAGGTAGGCTGATTGCAAGAATGTGGATCTGGGAAAATGGTCGCGAAGTTGTGGAAACCACCGCAGCCATCGTCAGTGCTTTGCTGATTATCCTATTGGGTTTTATCACCTATAAACACGTGATCATGGCTTTGAGTGCACCTTTCATGTCGCCAGTAAGCGAAAAGATGGAGCGTCACCTTTTTACTGAACTTCATGAGGACATTGTACACAGAAAGACTAGTAATACATCTCAACTCATAAGAGGTTTACGTATCAACTTGCGCAATCTACTTTATGAACTTGCTATTACACTGCCGTTATTATTGCTCAGTTTGATACCTGTGATCGGGATTGTATTTGCGCTTTGCTCTTTTTTTATACAGTCCTATTATGCGGGTTTTGGTAACATGGATTATACGCTAGAGCGTCATTTTAATTATAGGGATGGCGTTCGTTTTGTCAAGAATAATAGATGGTATGCAGTAGGTAATGGAATCGTATTTATGGCTGTGTTGCTGATTCCGGTGGTAGGTATTATCCTTGTTTTACCTCTTTCCGTTACCGCTGCAAGCAAGACAACTCTAGAATTGCTTAGAAAACAAAAACAACTTACAGCCACCGCTCATACTTCAAACAACTAAATTATGCAGTCACAAAAAGATGACTTCTATAAATTCATTACAGAACTTCAGGGCACAATTACATCAAAGCTAGAAGCAGTAGATGGATTAGCTGTTTTTAAAGAAGATCTTTGGGACCGTGCAGAAGGTGGTGGTGGCCGCTCCAGAGTAATCGAGAATGGAGCTGTTTTTGAAAAAGGTGGTGTTAATATTAGTGCGGTGCACGGCGCTTTACCAGCTAGTATGCAAACTTACTTCAATGTGCAGGACGCAGATTTTTATGCGACAGGCCTCAGTCTCGTGATACATCCTGAAAACCCTATGGTGCCTACCGTGCATGCCAACTTCAGGTATTTTGAAATGTACGATAGGACAGGTGCGATGGTGGATTCTTGGTTTGGCGGTGGGCTGGACTTGACGCCTTATTATTTGTTTGATGAGGATGCGATACATTTCCATCAGGTCTGCAAGGACGCCTGTGATCGCCATGAAGTTGCCGATTATGAGAAATTCAAAAAGCGTTGTGATGCTTATTTCCATAATGCACACAGGCATGAGGCTAGAGGTATTGGTGGTTTGTTTTATGATTATTGCCGCCCTACGGATGGTCACAATATGAAGGACTGGCTGGAGTTTCAGATGGATATGGCCTCTCATTTTTTAGATGCTTATGTTCCCATTGTTGAACGTAGAAAAGACATGAAATACTCTCAAGAACAACGCGACTGGCAGGAAATACGTCGCGGTAGATACGTTGAGTTTAATCTGGTTCACGATAAGGGAACCTTATTCGGCCTCAAGACAAACGGCCGCATGGAAAGCATCTTGATGAGTTTGCCACCAGTCGTTCAATGGAAATATGATTATCATCCAGAGGCTGGTAGCGAAGAAGCCAGACTTATAGAGGTTTTACAAAACCCTAAAGACTGGATCGCTTAATTATCACTGGCAAACCACTCTGCATAGCTGGTTTCAGTCTCGCGCAGTCTTAAGGAGTGCAACTGGATATTTACAGGTAATCTGTCCTTGATTTTTTGTGCAAAATCCTGAATCATCATCTCGCTGGTAGGCTGGTAGTCTGCCAGGATTACATCGTGACCGCGGCCAGCAAGTTCTTTGGCAAGTTCCACATGTGGCGAATTTTTATTGAAAACGGTTGCATGATCAAAGGGATCAACGATTTCTTCTTTCACGATTTTTTTCAAGTCGCCAAAATCGATCACCATACCATGTTTCACATGCGACGTATCCATGATAGGTTGACCTATCACGGTCACGGCCAGTTTGTAACTGTGCCCATGAACATTGCGACATTTACCATCATAACCGTGTAGGGCATGACCGCTCTCAAACGTGAATTCCTTGGTAATACGTACGTTTCCCATTATCTATTCTTAAAAAATTTCTTGTAGATGAGCACCACGATCAATACAATGGCAATGATTAGAAATATACCGACGCCACCCATGAATCTTGATAACTGTATGAACCAGTTTTCTTCCAGCAATAATGCAATCATGTCTTTAATTTGTGCAAAGATAGTTAGTTTGAATAGTGTTTTTTGAGGTTGTCACGCTTTCGCGAAAGCAAAATATCCATCCATCTATCCTGCAAGAGACTTGATTTGTTTCTTGAATTTAATGTGCAAAATAATGGCACGACCCATCATCCATAGGAAGAATGCGATCCAGATGGCTTTTAATTCCAGGCCGAAATAGTCCAGCGTGTAAATCGCAGGAATAAATAAGGCAACGGTCACGACCAGCAGCAAATTGCGCAGGTAGGACGCCTCGCCCCAACCTTTGAAGATGCCATCATAGACAAAGGCCACGGCATTGATGGGCTGCATCAATAGGATGATGAAAAAGGTTTCTATGAACAGACTTATGACCAGTCGATCATCAGTAAACCAGCCACCAATATAGTTGTACAATATGGTGAGAATCCCAACCAAAACTGTGGCGACCACCACGGCAAACGTATTTGTTTTTCTGGCAAGTTCCCGTAAACCATTTCCATCACGTGCGCCCATGAGCCTACCGCCTATGGCGTTACCGGCATTGGCAAAGCCGTCAATAAAGAAAGAAAAGAACAACCAGATATTCATCAAAATAGCGTGTGTTGCCGCCACTTCTACACCATAATCATTGGCAAACCTGTAGGATAGGTAGATGCAAACGTTGATCGCTACGGTGCGCAGGAAAAAGTTGAGCGTCAAGAGTATGTGACGTTTAAGGTTAGGGTGTGGTTTCCAGTCCAGGCTCAACGAAAAATCGGTTTTCTTGAAAAAGAAATAGATGGCAACCGCAAGCATGGTAGCTTGTGCGATCAGACTGGCTAATGCCGCACCTGTCAGTCCCATAGGATCTAGGATATCTTGAATGCCGTAAACCAGTAGGTAGTCTAGAACAACATTTACCAAAGCTCCAGCTATACTGGCTGTCATGGCCCAGCTAGTATTTTGCAAGCCTCTGAAAATCCCGAAAATCGCAAAAGCACTTAATGTCATAGGAAAACCTATTGCTCTGATTTGGTAATATCCAGCCGTCATTTCAAGTACTTCACCTTGAGCGTTGTAGAGATCAAAGATGAACGTTGCCAGTGGTGCAGTCACTAGATAAATCAGAATACCTAACGAGATATTGATCCAGATCACTTGCGGAATGAGTGCATTGATTTTTTCCAGTTGATTCTCACCCAAAGCTGTTGAGACGATGCTTGAAATAGAGGTTTTGGTCTGTGCGAGCGTCCAGATAATGGCACTTAAAAACGTTCCAGCGAGACCAGCTGCCGCAAGTGCGTTAACCGAGTCGCCATCCATGTTCCCGATCACGGCAATATCTGTGATGCTTATCACAGGCTCTGCAATGCCAGCCAGTATAGCTGGAAACGCAAGTCTTAAGATGTTTTTGGTTGTTACCGTAGGTGCTGTCATGCGTTTACAAACTTACAGCGATTTGAATTTGTATGATGCCGTAAGAATACGGCTGGCAAGACTTATATTTGCGCTTAAATTTTGGGGGATTAGCTCATTTGGCTAGAGCGCTTGCCTGGCAGGCAAGAGGTGACCGGTTCGAATCCGGTATTCTCCACTCTATAAAACGCAATCATTCTGATTGCGTTTTTTTATTCGCGGACCCGTTGGATTCAAAATCCAATGCTTCATAATGTTTTACTTGGGTGATATTTTCTATAAGCACCTTTGAGAAGTGATTTGGATTATGATACTATCAATTCAAAATGCTTTTTTAAAAGCTCAATGGGTGTTCTATGTCCGTTCTCTTCAAAGGTGTGCTTGTAATTGGCATTAGCCTTATTTAAATAGTCAATGGTTTGCGTGGGAATGACGATATCATCTTTTTCGCCTAAAACCACCGTGTGCAGAATTGTAGTGTTAGTTATTCTATCTACTTCTGGCTTTTCTACCTGATTAGGTGCTAGCGATGGATTGAATAGCAGCGTAGGGATACCAAACTTATTACCTAGATGATAGGCGAGATGACCACCCATGGAACTCCCTATGATCAGAGCTACATCATGCTTTTCCAATAAACTTGAAAGCTGCGAAAATATGGTTGATCCTTCTACTTTATAATTTAACGCTGGATGGTAAACATGGTGCCCATTGTCTTTGAGCCAAGAAACCTTGGGTGTCTGATGACTGCTCATGAGTCCATGTAGATAAAGTATGTTCATTTATTGAGTTTTGATCTAATGCTCAAGAATTTTATTTGTTACGCTACTTCTAATTCTCCTTGAGGAAATTAATACTGCACTGCACCGCTAACCGTAAATCTGCTGGTAATAGCTCTGATTGCCATGGGTGTGATGCTCCAAACACATGGTTTGCATTCATAATTAGTGATAACTCAGTCTGGTTGCCAGCTTGATGTAATCGATGTGCATCTTTCACATCAACAGTAGGATCTGCTGTGCCGTGTATGATTAAGTGCGGGACATTAAGTTTACTAGTTGCGTCACGAATATTTAGGTTTTGTTCATTCTCCACAAAGTCCTCATACATCTGATAATTAAATGGCATTTCCTGTTTTGTACGGCCGTTTTTCACGTAGTAGACACCATTTTTTTTCCATTGTTTAAGCTCAGTGCCTTTTGGAAATCGCTCTTGATAATCTGCCACGCCTGCAAGTGTAATGAGTTTTTGAATACGAGAATCGTTAGCTGCTGTGATGGTGGTGATACCACCAGCTCTTGAATGACCCAATAAACTGATTTCCCCTGGATCATATGGCAAATCACTTAATTCCAACCAATTCAAGACGTGCTGTAGATCTTCTAACTCTTTTGAATAGTTGTTCTCGGCAAAAGCTTCCAAGTCTGGAAAGTCAATGGGCTGCTGTGGCGTACCACCGTTATGTGAGAAGTTAAACTTGATGAATAGGAATCCCGCTTTCGCGAAAGCGGAACCCATCAAATCCCATGCGCCCCAATCTTTGAAACCTTTAAGGCCATGACAAAAAATAACGACTGGCAATTGTGATGTAGATTCATGAAATTTATAATCCAATAAAATAGTCTTGCCATCGCTTCCTGCGATCTCAACATTGCTTCTAGTGTTCATCATACTTCTTTTTCTGTAAGTGGTTGGTTCATATCAAACAGTTCTTTGATGAGTGCGATGAGTTGTTGTTCAAACCTGTCCAATACCTCATGGTCGATGGAAGACTTAATCACTGTTCTTCCTTGTTTCTCAGTAAATGAGATCAATCCATCGCTGAATTTTTTAAAACTAATGATGCCACCTGTTGCCGTGTCAAAAACCTCCTTTTTTGAGTAGAGGTATGCGTACATGAGTACTTGGAAGGCTTTGGCGCGTTCATAGTCAGTTATCAGCGCCTCATAATCAGCTGGATCGACTGACACTTGAGTCTTAGTGGCATTACCTGATTTGTAATCAATAATTCTAAGCTCACCATCTACTGTATCAATTCTATCCACTTTACCATGTAGTTTAACTTGTCCTATCTCAGGAATATCTATTACGGTTTCTAGTTGTTGTTCAACACTTTTAATGATCAATTCTTTGCCTTGTTTGACAAGATCTGCATCTGCTGCGACCATCATTTTTATGTAATGATGCGACACTTCATAGATCAATTTATTCTTACCCAGTGGCGTGCCACTCGTGTCATAGCACTCTTTGTATGCCTTGTCAAGTTCATGTTTAATACGCTGGCGTATGGCTTTAAAATCTTCATCGATTAAAATCTTGCCTTGCACGGGTTGATACAATTTGTCCAAAGCCTCATGGATGATGTTACCCATCGTGTTAAAGGCAATATCCTCTTCTACATCATCCATTTGCGAGATGCGCATGATCTTTTGTGCAAAAAAATCAACAGGATTGCGTACATAACTAGTCAGCGCTGATGGTGAGAAACCATTTGCGGCAATCTGCTTGAGTCTTTTTAAGTAAGCTTCCGTTTTAGGTACCTCAATAAGTGATGTCGTTACCGGATTTACCTTGCTATAATAATTGATGGATTTGAGTATGTGAGCGTCTGGTTTATCTACTTCTAGCTGTAGCAAGAATCTGCTTTTCTCGCCGCCACCCAGTGTATCGCTCTCTTGATTATAAATAAAGGTGGCGCTGTTGCATCGATGCAACAATCGATAAAAATGGTAGGCATAAATACTGTCTTTATCACTGTAAGTAGGCATACCAAATTGCCTTTTCATCTCATAAGGAATGTATGATGACTGCGATTTTCCTGCTGGCAGCGTACCTTCATTGACAGATAGCATGATGATGTTTTCATAATCCAGCGCCCTTGTTTCCAATACACCCATGATCTGTAATCCTTGAATAGGCTCGCCAATAAAGTCGAGATTTTTAAGCGGCAAAACTTGACGCAGTAAATAAGTGAGTGTCTTGAGGTTCTCAATGTTTTCATGATCTCTAGTAAGAACGGCCAGTTCTTGAATCACTTCTTTCATAGCAAGTAATTGCTCTAGCTGTAAAGGATCTTTGGTTTTACCAACAATGGATTTTTTTAAGAGCTCAATCAACTCAAAACAACGTTCAATGATTTGTTGTGGTTGGGTTATAGTATTGAGTAGCAAACTAATCGCCGTGTCTTCCTTGAGGTCAAAAGCATCGTTGGTCACATAAATAATGTTCTTTTCTCTGATGACCTTGAGTAGCTTTTGGCTTTCTACTGGCGACAGCAAATTCACAAAGGGACTTTCTAAAACCCTAACAACATTCTTAAAATAGAATCCTTGATCTGTTCTCTCTCGATGTAACTTGAATAAATCCTTGAATAGTGTCGCGATAGGCAACTTGTCAAGGCTCAAGCCCATTGTGACATTATAGTTGCTAACATTCTTGGGTAATGCCTGTAAAAATGGTAGGAGCAACTGCTCGTCAGCTAATATGATAGCCGTTTTTTTGAGTTCATCTGGCTCGTAATGTGATATCAATTCACTTGCCGCTTGTACCATACCTAAGTTGCCGGTAGCTCCAATAACTTTTAGATTCTTAGATCCAGAGTAATTTTGCCTGATTTGCTCAAATGGATGTGATTCATAAAACTTCCAGTTGGATTTGAACTCACGCATAAATTTGCTCGCCTCATGGTAGTTGCGATCTATGAAATAGGCATCTGCATCCCAGAATATGGAGGCTTGTTTATCTTCTAGCAGCTGCTGTACGATTTGCGACTCTGCGGTGTTGAGTGCATTGAGACCTAGAAAAATGTAATTGTTTTGTAAAGTTGTTTTTGAGGATTTTGCTTTCGCGAAAGCTAACCTATAAGCCAGCCCTTGATAAGCAATATCATTTTGTTTACAAACGTCTACCATTGCGCGATAGTAGCGGTGTAGTTTCTTCCAAAAGTCAAGATAGTTAGTGACCATAGGAGTTTTGGTAGCGTCTAGTGACCAGTGGCTTGTGGTGTCTAGCGCCTTGTAATTTCCTAGGTAATTGAAAAATCCTTCTGGATCGACCAGGTAGCGATCTATCTCGTTGAAGTCTTTTAAAATAGTAGGTGCCCAGCCTATAAATGCCTCAAAGCTATCTTGTTTCTCTTTGGGTTCCACGTCTAGGTAAGCTTTGTAGAAATAAGGTAGTATCTCTAAATCGGGTAGTATTTGAACTTGAGATAATTGCTCTACAAATTCCTGGATACTAAGCGTGGTAGGTTCAAAAATAGGTGGGTCAACCCTACTTATGATAGATCTATTGATCATGAGACCTACACGTCTACTGGGAACTACATAGGACTGTTCTAGCAAATTGTTTCCAGCAGCAGTCAAGTCATCAAGCACTTGATCTATAAAAGTGATCATAAACGTAATGTTATATTCCTAAAAATAGGGCATAAAAAAACGCCATCCAGCTGGATGGCGTTTAATTAAATGTTCAACTACTAATTAGTTATCCTTAACTAGGTTGATTTCTGTTCTTCTGTTTTGCTGTCTTCCAGCAGCAGTTTTGTTAGTTGCAATAGGTTGCTCCTCACCAAAACCTTTAGCGGTCAATCTGTCTGGGTCAATACCACCGTTCACTAGGTATCTCATTACAGAGTTTGCTCTCTCATTAGATAATTTAAGGTTGTAAGCGTTAGAACCTGAACTATCTGTGTGTCCTTCAATGAAGAATTCTGAATCTGGATACTTCTCAAGGATATCAATGATATCTTGTAGTGTCTCTGCAGACTCTTGCTTGATTGAAGACTTGTTCAATTCAAACAAGATAGTACGTGCATAAGCGTTTAATTGCTCTTGCTCTTTTACAGTTGGTTCCGCTGGACGTGGGCAACCGTTAAGTTCTGCCACACCAGCCTCATTAGGACATGCGTCATCTTTATCAGCAATACCATCGCCGTCAGTATCAGGACATCCATTGAATTTAGCTAGACCAGCTTCATTAGGACATTCATCATCTTTGTCTGCGATACCATCACCATCAGCATCTGGACAACCATTAAGTGCTGCAAGACCAGCCTCATTAGGACATTCATCGTCTTTGTCTAGGACGCCATCACCATCAGTATCAGGACAACCGTTAGTTTCAGCAGGACCAGCAACTAGAGGACACTCATCCTCGCTGTCTTTGATACCATCACCATCAGTGTCAGGACACCCGTTGAATTCAGGAAGACCTGGAGTCTCTGGACATTCATCCTTGTTGTCAGGAATACCATCACCATCAGTATCTACAGCGCCCCATGCAAACTTCACACCAGCAAAGTGCTGGAAGTGCTTAGGATTTGTATCTTCAAATGCATGCTTATAAGTGGTTTGTAGATTGAAGAAAATGTTGTCAATCAATTTGATATCAAAACCTACAGAACCATTAAAAGTTCCAAAGCTTGATTCGTCACCTAAGAACTGGTAAGAACCACCAACACCTAAATAAGGTCTGAAGATGTCGCCATTCCATAGTTCGTTAAGCTGATATTTCAATCCACCATCAAGACTAACATAAGTTAATTCATCAATTCTCATATCACCTGCACGATCGATCGTGTTAGCAGAAAACGCACCTGTAGCGACAATACCATCACCTACATAGTATCCTACTTCTACACGAGCTGGGATTTCAAGAAAGTTGTAGTGCTCTGTGTTGAAGAATTCATCAAAATATCCTCCTAGTCCTTGATCTTCTTCACCAACTGGGTATAGGTCAATGGCATTAACACCTACGGCTACTGCCCAGCGGTTGCTCTCATCTTGAGCGGTTGCAAAACTAGCAGAGAATAACACTGCAGCTGCAACAAAAATTTGTAATAAGTTTTTCATGTTGGGTTATTTAGGTTTACAAGGCAGCAAAACTAATTATATCACTGCACTTAAAAGTAATATTGATCAAAATTATCCTAATGAGCAAAAATCAGGGGTAATAATTTGTTAATTTTTGATAACATCTAGTGATTTCCCTACCTTTTCAAAGGCTTTTACTGCTTTATCTATATGTTCTTTTGAATGTGCGGCGCTTAGTTGAACGCGTATTCTAGCTTTCTCTTTAGGTACCACAGGATAGAAGAACCCTATGACATAAATACCTTCTTCTAGAAGCATGTCTGCCATATCCTGAGAAAGTTTTGCGTCATACAACATCACAGGTACAATAGCGCTCTCGCCATCAACGATATCAAATCCCAGCTGTTGCATTTCTTTCTTGAAATAAGCTGTATTGTCTTGTACCTTTTTTATCAAGTCGGTGCTACTATCAATAAGTTCTAGTGCTTTAATGCTTGCACCAACGATTGATGGAGCTAATGAATTAGAGAACAAGTATGGACGCGATCGCTGTCTCAGTATTTCAATTACCTCTCTATTGGCACAAGTATAGCCACCCATGGCGCCACCTAGGGCTTTTCCTAGAGTTCCTGTAACAATGTCAATGCGACCTAGAACGTTTTTGGCCTCAAGACTACCGCGACCGGTATCTCCTAAGAATCCAGCGGCGTGACATTCATCTACCATGACAAGAGCGTCATATTTATCTGCCAGATCACAAATTTTGTCAAGCGGTGCAAGAATACCGTCCATACTGAAAACACCATCAGTAACAATTACTTTGTGGCGAGCACCATTTTCATTTGCTGCAATCAATTGCTTCTCAAGATCTGCCATGTCTGCGCTAGCATATCTGTAGCGAGCGGCTTTACATAAACGAACGCCATCAATGATCGACGCATGATTGAGTGAATCAGAGATAATAGCATCTTCCTTAGTCAATAGTGGTTCAAAAACACCAGCGTTGGCATCAAAACAAGCAGCATAAAGTATAGTGTCTTCCATACCATAAAATGCAGCAAGTTTTTGCTCTAATTCTTTATGGATGTCTTGAGTACCACAAATAAAACGCACGCTACTCATCCCAAATCCATGAGTATCAAGTGTATCCTTTGCTGCCTGGATAACCTCTGGATGTGAGGAAAGTCCTAGATAATTATTTGCACAAAAATTAAGAACCTCACTTCCATCATCAAGTGTAATAACTGCGTCTTGAGGTGATGTAATGATGCGCTCTTTCTTAAAAAGACCGTCCTCTTTTATCTGTGCGATTTCCTGTTGTAAGTGCTCTTTTATTTTACCGTACATGGATGTTGTTATTTATTGCAAAGATATAATCTGCAGGCTTGTTAGTCCCATTTCTCCACCTGCATCTTATCGGTGTAAACAAGGATACGATCGCCTGTCTCAAATCCCAATTGCTGCATTAAATTCATGTAGCCATTTACCTGACTCTTATGATCGTTACTGGGTTCACCTGTTTTATAGTCTATTATAGTAGCTTGATTATTATCAAATATGACACGATCTGGAATAGCTTTATGCCCATCTGGCAGTAAAATGGATTTTTCATTTAAAGCATTAATCCCATTGCTATAATAATCGCTTAATTCTGGATGCTGGACAACTGCCGCTATTGCTTTTTTGAATTCTGCTTTTTGATCATGTGATAGACTGTGGTCACGATCGATTCGAGAAGATACGCTATCTAGGTCATCTATGGTATTGATCAAGGACAAGTAAAAGTGTAGCTGTGTTCCTTTATCTATGGCTTCCAGTGCATCGTCTGCCCATAATTTTCCTTTTCTTGTGGATAGTTCTGGTTGTTGATTGCCGTCGCGCACGTTATAAGATTCTACAAGTACGCTGGCTTGCTTTTCTTCCACTTCAGTCTTTCTAGCGGGATTACCCCTAGAATAAATTATGCTTCCGGATTCAGTTTTATTCTGCCAATCATGGCTAGTAATGTATTGCGTCAATAAACTTGAGTATGTTTCTTTTTTACCGTCCTTGTCTGTTGCAAGAATATATAACTGCTCTGCGGCACGAGTAAAAGCAACATATAAGGTGTTTATTTGATCCATTTCTACACGTGCCATGTGTTCGCGATAAAGTAACGGCGCTGGTTCTGGATAGGATTCACACTCTTGTTTCAACGAGATATAAACATGATCAAATCCAGAAAACTCTACTGCGTCAACAGGCAACCAGCCATGTGCGTCACGTGATTCATCGATTTGCTCGTCACAGTATGGCACGATGACTACGGGAAACTCTAATCCTTTTGCCTTATGAATGGTCATTATGGTCACGGCTTCTGGATCTTGAGCCGCTGGGACGCTCAACGATGATTGCTTGAACTCCCATTGCTCGATAAAGCTTGATAAACTGCTTTCAAATCCTTGTGAGAACTCATAAACATGTTCTAGGAACGCCTGCAGCCTGATGTCGTAATCCTGATTTAATTGCAATCTGGCGACTACTTTTTCTGTGGCTTGAAATAAGTTAGCTTTCGCGAAAGCTGAAAAAACATCATCATCGCCACTAGTCAAAGAGCTGCTAATTTTCTCTAGACTTTTTGACAAATGGGCGTCTATGAAAGAATGAATATCCTCGATCTTTTCAAGCTGCGCATACTGCATCAAAAAATGGAACAACGGCTCTTGCTGTGTTGGGAATTGGCTTACTCGCATGATAGCGATGAGCAACTGGACTTTGGGCGAGGCCGCTACCATAAGACTATCTGCAGATACCACATTCATGCTTTGCGACACAAGATACCTAGCCAGTTCATCGCCCTGTTTTTTCTTGCGTACCAACACACAGATCTCATCAGGTCGATAGCCTTGTTGGCTGGCAGTCGTGATGCAATTTTTAACGTGTGGCGGATACATTGTCGTGAGGTCTGGATCATCAAAATCGTTTGTCTCACTTTCTGGATCCAGCAAATGATATTCTAGGTAACCACCATCTTTGGAGGTAGGTTCTTGATGTAAATAATTTTCATACAAATCCTCGTAAGCGGCGCCAGACAATAGATTGCCGTAGAATTTGAAAAAGCCATTATTGAAATCAATAATGTTTGAATAGCTGCGCCAGTTAGTTCCTAACGACTGGTTTTTCTTTTGCAGCATGAACAGGTCGTCCTTGTTAAGTATATCAAGAAACTGATCTGCATCGCCGCCGCGCCATCTATAGATAGATTGCTTTGCATCACCTACCAGCATTAGCGAACCGCGAGAGCCATCTTCACGTTCCTGTACTAGTGGGTTTTCAATAAGTGGCATGAGATTACTCCACTGCATGCGGCTGGTATCCTGAAACTCGTCTACAAAGTAGTGGCGATAACGCTCGCCCAATCGTTCATAAATAAAGGGCGCTGGTTGATCTTTTATTTGCGCAGATAACAGCCCATTAAATTCATAGATGGGTACGATTTGCTCTTCATCTTTAATCTTGTCCAGCTCTTGTACAATCTCGTTGAGAAGCGATAAAGGCGTCAAGTTGCGCATGATGTTGGTATGCAGTAAAACGGTACCGTAGGCTCTTGCATAAAAAGTAGCTAGCTCCACAAGATCATCTCGCATCCCTTCAATCTCACTAGTGGCTGCTGCGTTTGCAGCCTTATTGGCGAGAGTTGCTGTCGCCATGTCTTTTACATATCCAGTTTCCGGATTTATGCTAAATAAACCATCAGCACACTGCATGATGAATTTATAGACCCGAGATGCTTTATAGAAGAAGTCGTCAGGCTGTAATCCAGCACTTTGAATACGTCTGGTTATTGATTCAGTTCTCGTTTTGAGTTCTTGTGCTAATGATTCATTTTGTTTATTGAGATTTTTTTTGAGTTGGAGAAAATCGTCAACAGATTTGCTTTTTAATTGCTGCAGGAATACATAGTGATTTTCACTCAGAATAAGTTTTGCGATACTGTGTAAATCGTACTCTATATCCCAACTTTTACCATCATCAATTTTGCTTAAGGTAAAATCTACCAGCAACTGTGTGAGTTGTTTGTCTCTGCCGGCTCTGGATAGCAGGTTATGAATTGCTTTGGATAATAATTGATCGCTGTCCAGCTCAATCTCAAATCCATCAGGAAGCTGTATGTCACGCGCAAAAGTTCTTAGAATCCTATGACTAAAACTATCTATAGTCACAATATCAAAAGCAGCATAATCATGCAATAATCGTTGCTGGATCTTGATGGCTTTTTCCTGCAACTGCTTGTCATCAAAGCCACAAGTTTGCTTGATGTGATCAGCGATTCCTTGCAGGTCTTTTGGTACAGGTTGTTTCGTTAAGTCATTAAGGTTGTCGAGGATGCGCTTTTTCATCTCGCCCACGGCCTTATTAGTAAACGTCACCGCTAGAATATTGCGGTATCCTTGATGATGCGGACTTTTAAACAGCAGCGTCAAGAAATCACGTGCTAGAGTATAGGTTTTACCAGATCCTGCACTGGCACTATAAAAGGTGGTAGAAGCTGTGGACATATCTCAAAGGTAGCATGTTTTTCAGTTGGATTATGAGAAGAAAATAAGATGAGTTTTTGTATTCATTTTTCTCATTATAATAATTGATTTATGATCCAATTCATACCGATGTTTATGCGTGCTGTTACATAAATATTTCATGCCTATTAATAGCGCGTGTAAAGATTCAAGTTCAAGTTCAAGTTCAAGTTTTAGCATTAGCGACTAGTGCCAATGTTTAAGTATATTATAACACGCTGGATTTCACAGCATCGCATTCTGGTAGTAACTTTATATAATTAGAATATTAACCTTAAAAACTAAACGACTATGTCATTTGAGTTACCAAAATTAAACTATGCGTACGACGCGCTAGAGCCACATATAGATGCACAAACCATGGAGATTCACCATTCAAAGCATCACCAAGGCTATACTAATAAATTAAACAATGCCATTGAAGGCACAGATCATGAAGGCAAAACGATAGAGAATATCTTGGCGCACCTTGACATGGATAATAAAGCTGTTAGAAATAACGGTGGTGGCTTTTATAACCACAGATTATTTTGGAATGTAATGTCACCTAACGGTGGTGGACATCCATCAGGAGATTTAAAAACAGCTATCGAGTCTGACTTCGGGAGCTACGAGAATTTCAAGGAAAAATTTGCCGAGGCTGCCAAAGGCCAATTCGGTTCTGGATGGGCATTTCTATGCGTACATGAAGGCGGTAAGCTAGAAGTATGTAGCTGCCCTAACCAAGACAATCCATTAATGCCTAAAACAGGATGTGGTGGCACACCAATTCTTGCGCTTGACGTATGGGAACATGCATACTATCTAAAGTATCAAAACAAGCGCCCAGATTATGTAGAAGCATTCTTCAACGTCATCAACTGGGAAGAAGTTGAAAAACTATATGCACAGAATAAGTAATCTGTAGCTTTGTAAAATTTGAAATCCCATCAAGTTGAGTTGATGGGATTTTTTATGCGTAATCTTATTTCAATCAAATGGCTTAGCATAAGCCTGGTTATAAATCACCCGATATAACCCCGAAATAGCTCGCGACTACGCTCGAGCAAGCATTTTCATTAATAACTAATTACTGACAACTAATCAATAAGCCCTTTCATCGTTACCCTCGTAAAAGTTGATAAAGGCGCGATTGACCACTCGATTACCACCATCAGTAGGATAGTCGCCTGTGAAATACCAGTCACCTAGATTTTTAGGGCAAGCCTTGTGCAGATCTTCTACTGTTTGGTAGATGATTTCGACTTTGGCGTTGATGTCGTCGTCCGTAAGTAGTTCACCTATCTTATCGCTTATTTCTTCATCGGTGAACGGGTCGTATAATTCCTTGACATAATTAATAACGTCACGATCTTCAAATTCTAGCTGCGATTTACATTTATTGTAAATTTCTTCCAGCACCTTACTAGTACCGCGATCCTCATGTAAAGCGAGTGCTGCTTGAAATGCCACGAGACCTTCCAATCGCGCCATATCGATACCATAACAATCTGGATAACGTATTTGTGGTGCGCTGGACACGACTACAATTTTTTTAGGATTTAAGCGATCCATCATCTTTAAAATGGATTTTTTAAGTGTGGTACCTCGCACGATGGAATCGTCGATGATGACCAGATTGTCGCTGGATTTTACCACACCATAGGTCACGTCATAAACGTGTGCCACAAGATCATCACGCGATGAGTCTTCTGTGATGAAGGTTCTCAACTTGGCATCCTTGATCGCTATCTTTTCGGTTCTCAGCTTTCGCGAAAGCGTAACTTCCACCTGCTGCGCCGTGAGTTTTCCTTCACCTGCGAGAATGGCATCACGTTTTTGCTCATTAAGCACTTGATGTGCCGCCTCAATCATACCGTAAAACGAAGTCTCGGCCGTGTTAGGTATGTATGAGAATACGCTATTGTCGATATCGTGATCGATCTTTTCCATGATTTTAGGGAACAGTAGTTTCCCTAGCATCTTGCGTTCTTGGTAGATTTCTGCATCGCTACCGCGAGAAAAGTAGATGCGTTCAAAACTACAAGCCTTGCGTTCAAGCGGCTTGCTGATTTGTTCCAAACTTACTTTACCACTTTTCTTGATGATAATCGCCTTGCCTGGATCCAACTCATGTACCTCGTCAAACGGCGCGTTGAAGGCTGTCTGAATTACTGGTCGCTCACTAGCAACAACCACAACTTCATCATCTTGATAATAATAGGCTGGTCGTATGCCTGCAGGATCACGCAGTAAAAAGGCGTCGCCATGTCCCATGAGGCCACCCATAGCATAGCCACCATCCCAATCGCGGGCACTTTTACGCAGCACTTTGGCAACGTCAAGCTGCTCGGCAATTTTTGGAGAGGCATCGATTTTGGTAAGGCCTTCTGCCTTAAATTTCTTGTAGAGTTTGCGCACTTCACGATCTTGAAAGTGACCTACTTTCTCCATGACGGTTACTGTGTCCGCCATGTCTTTAGGATGCTGACCTAATTCTACTAGCTTATTGAATAACTTGAACACATTAGTCATGTTAAAGTTACCAGCCATGATCAGGTTGCGGTGCATCCAGTTGTTTTGACGCAGAAATGGGTGAACTGACTCGATACTATTCTTACCAAAAGTCCCATAACGCACGTGACCCATGAGCAACTCACCTACATAAGGTATATGCTGTTTTTGGGCGGCGACATTATCCTTGAGCTCTGGTCGTGCCTGCATCTCATCATTGATACGCTCATTGATCTGTGCAAAAATATCTTGAATAGGCTGCGCCTGATTGCTGCGCACTCTTGAGATGTATCGCTGGCCTGGCTTCACATCCAGCTTAATGCTGGCAAATCCAGCGCCGTCCTGACCACGGTTGTGCTGCTTCTCCATCATCAGGTACATTTTATTGATACCATAAAAAGCCGTACCGTATTTTTCTTTGTAAAATTCCAGCGGCTTGAGCAGTCGTATCAGGGCGATACCACATTCATGTTTCAATTGATCACTCATATATTTGGGCAGCGATAGGGTTTAAAAAAAGCCCGAGATGATCCCGAGCTTGTTGTATTAATTAGTAATCTCAAATTTTGTGAGCGACTTGAATTGCTCTAGGCGCTTATTGATCTCGTCGTTTGTGACAGTCTGCATTCTCTCGGTTCCAAATTTCTCTACCGCAAAACTGGCAAAGTTTGAACCGTAGATAATGGCTCTCTTCATGTTCTCAAAGCTGTAGTCCTTACTTGCAGCCAGGAATCCTGCAAATCCACCAGCAAAGGTGTCTCCAGCACCAGTAGGATCAAAAACTTCTTCCAGTGGCAATGCTGGCGCAAAGAAGATGTCTCCATCATGAAATAATAATGCACCGTGCTCACCTTTCTTGATGACTACATACTTAGGACCCATCTCGTGGATCTTTTTGGCAGCGGTCACAAGACTATATTCTCCTGATAGTTGTCGTGCCTCTTCATCATTGATGGTTATGACATCAACCTTGGCGATGACTTCTTTAAGCATATCCAGCGCACTATCCATCCAGAAGTTCATGGTGTCCAGAATATGCAGGTCTGCATCTTTGGTCTGCTCGATAACGCCCAGTTGTACTGCTGGATGTAGGTTACCTAGCATCACCACGTTTGCATTTTTGAAATGATCTGGCACCACTGGATTAAAATCTGCAAGTACATTGAGCTCGGTTGCCAGTGTGTCGCGCGTATTCATGTCGTTATGGTACTTACCACTCCAGAAAAAGGTCTTACCATCTGCTACGATCTCAATACCTTCTATATTCATACCTCGATCTGTAAGCATGGTCAAATAATTCTCAGGAAAATCACCACCTACAACACTTACAAGACCTACTTCTGTATTAAAATGGGATGCCGCTAGACCAATAAAAGTTGCTGCACCACCTAGAATTTTATCTGTTTTACCAAAGGGTGTCTCTATCGCGTCAAACGCCACCGTACCTACTACTACTAATTTACTCATCAACGTGTTTTTGTAGCACAAAAATACTCAATTTACATGGCAATATGAGCGATGCCAATCACGGTACATTATAGCGTGATAGACAAGAATTTAAATGGATCTAGGTCTAGTCAAACTTTGAATTATCGTCGAGCGTTTGTTGCAATCTTTTTCAATTCATCGCTCTCAATTCGTGACTTGGGATAGTCAGTATTGCTTATTTCAATCATGGCAACGGCTATTGTTTTAGGTTCAATGGTGCGGTATTTTTTAAGACCTCCAAAAAGCAGCGGATCAAATACTTTCTGCACCTTTTTCCAGGCTGCCTCAAACGGTCGCTTCTCATCGCGATCACCACCTATAAGCGCTGGCTGGACAAAATAGGCGTTCTTAAATCCTAGGTTTTCAATGTCTCGCTCCATTTCACCTTTGCCCTTGTTATAGCGATAGCGGCTATCAGGATCTGCACCCATTGCAGATATTGCGGTAACCGTGTCCATTCCGCTTGCGAGTGCAGTTCTTGCGACTGTAAGTGGCAAGTCGTGCTCAATGCGGTAATACTCATCTGGGTCAGGAGTTTTGGCTTGCGTTGTGCCCGTACATATATACAAATGATCTCCCTTAAGGTGCTGCGCGTATTGCAGTGGCTCAAATAGATCCACTTGATAATTCTCGTGTTTTGGGTGGTTGTTTTGAATTTGCTTTCGCGAAAGCGTAATAACTCCATCATACCTGCTATCATCCAGCAGCATATCTAGTAACGTTGATCCTACTAGTCCTGTTGCGCCGATTACTACGGCTGTTTTTTGCGCATTTTCCATGTTTTAAAAGTAATCAGAGCACAGGTTACATTGTCTTAGTACCATGCTAATTGATACCAAAAGATGCGACGGTTGACTTAATTTTGAGCATGGAATGGGATGGCCGCAAGATAATTCATGTAGATATGGATGCTTTTTATGCGTCTGTAGAGCAGCTGGACAATCCAGAATTGAAAGGTAAACCGCTTGCGGTAGGCGGTAGCAGCAAACGTGGCGTGGTAGCTGCTGCTAGTTATGAAGCCCGCAAATATGGCGTGCGCAGTGCGATGCCCAGCGTGACCGCAGCTAGATTGTGTCCAGATTTGATTTTTGTAAAAGCTAGGTTTGATCGGTATCGAGAGGTCTCGCAGCAAATACGGGACATATTTCTGGATTATACAGATCTGGTAGAGCCATTATCGCTAGATGAAGCCTATCTGGATGTTACCCAAAACAAGCTGGATTATCCCAGCGCGACCATCATTGCCTATGACATAAGGCGCAGGATTTATGAAACGACTGGTTTAACTGCAAGCGCTGGTATCTCCATCAATAAATTTATCGCCAAAGTCGCCAGCGATTACAACAAACCCAATGGCCAAAAAACCATCACGCCAGATGAGGTGTTGCCATTTCTTGAAGCACTGGAAATCCGCAAGTTTCATGGAATCGGTAAAGTCACCGCTCAAAAAATGTATCAACACGGTATTTTCACGGGTGCCGATTTGAAAGGCAAGTCCCTAGAATTCCTAGCCGAACACTATGGCAAGAGTGGCGCACATTATTATAACATCGTGCGTGGTATTCACAAAAGTACCGTCAAGCCAGACCGTATACGCAAGTCACTGGGCGCAGAGCGCACCTTTAGCGACAACATATCCAGTGAGGTTTTCATGATGGAACGCCTGGACCAGATCGCTGAGGAAATCGAGAAACGATCTGCTAAAAGCGATGTCGCTGGAAAAACAGTCACGCTTAAAATCAAATACAGCGATTTTAAAACTCAAACACGCAGTCGCACGGTAGATCATTATGTCAACAAAAAGGATGACATCCTTAAAATCGCCCAAGACCTAGTAGGCCAAGAAAAATTTAGAGAAAGCGTTCGATTATTAGGCTTGTCCTTAAGTAATCTAAATACCGAGGATAAACTCCAAGATGAAGAACCCGTTGAGGTGCAGCTAGAGTTTGAGTTTTAAGATTAGCCGCTCTGATAAATTCTGAATAATCTGTTCTCCAAAAGACAAGTTTCAGAATCATTTTTACAACTTCTAATCTTCTAATCTTCTAATCTTCTAATCTTCTAATCTTCTAATCTTCTAATCTTCTAATCTTCTAATCATCTAATCAACTAATCAACTAATCAATTACTCAATCTCACTCACACGCAATGTATTCACCATTCCTTTATCGGTCACTGGCATGGCTGCGAGGTTGATAAGGAATTCGCCTTTCTCAACGTAACCGTGATCTTTTGCAAACTTGTTCACATCATCAATAGTCTCGTCTGTACTTACAAAACGATCATAATTGAATGCTTGAACACCCCATAAAAGACTCAACTGCGTCAATATCCGTTGGTTGCTAGTAAAGGTCAAGATATGCGCCGCTGGTCTCCACGCACTTATCTGGAAAGCCGTATAACCAGAGTTCGTCATGGTTGTGATAGCTTTTGCGCTTATTTCATCAGCCATTTTGGCGGCGTGATAGCAAATGGATTTTGTGATGTAGCGTTTTGTCTTGATGTGCGGTGCATCGTGAGGGACACTTATCAGCTCGCTATCCTCAACACTGCGACAGATACTTGCCATCTTCTCAATCACCTGCACAGGATATTGTCCAACGGATGTCTCACCAGAAAGCATCACCGCATCAGCGCCATCCATGACGCTGTTGGCCACATCATTCACTTCAGCACGAGTAGGCGTGAGACTCGTAATCATGGTCTCCATCATTTGTGTTGCGATGATTACAGGAATACGAGCTTTCTTTGCTTTGAGTACTAACTGCTTTTGAATCAATGGTACTTCATGTGCAGGAATTTCCACACCTAGATCACCACGTGCCACCATCAAACCATCACAATAGGCAACAATCTTATCGATGTTTTGTACCGCTTCTGGCTTCTCGATTTTTGCAACGATCGGAATCTTATTTTCAGAATGTTCCTTGATTAGGTCTTGCAGTTCGATCAAATCACGGCTGTGACGTACAAAGGATAATGCCATCCAGTCTACCTGTAATTCACAGGCAAACTTTGCATCCACGATGTCTTTTTCAGTCAATGCTGGTAATGAGACATTGGTTTGCGGCAGGTTCACACCTTTTTTGGAACGCAGTGGTCCACCTTGAATGACTTTGGTCAGTACGTTTGACTCACCATCGGACTTTACCACTTCAAAGATCAATTTACCGTCGTCTAACAAGATGCGCTCGCCAGCCTGAACATCCTGCGGGAATTGATCATAATTCATATAAACGCGAGAAGCGGTACCTTTAAAGGGCTCACCAGTTGAGAATGTGATTTCGTCGCCTGGTTGCACAACTACTTCATCCTTCATGACGCCTACACGCAACTTTGGGCCTTGTAGATCACCTAAAATACCTGTAGCAAATCCATGTTCTTTATTCAAATCACGTATCATTTGAACGCGCTCACGCACGGCGTTGTGATCTGCATGAGAGAAGTTGATACGGAAAACGTTGACACCAGCCTTTATCATGTCCAGCAAAACTTCTTTTTTAGAAGTAGCAGGTCCTAGTGTGGCAACGATTTTAGTCTTTTTTGTATTCATTTATTCAAATATTAGGTGGTCAGCATTCTTAATAGACATGGTGTCTAGTTGATAAACTGAAATTACTTGGGGTATTTCTATAAGTCGGTTCAATATATTCTTTACTGGGTACTCTTCTGGATCTTTCTCGATTTTTAAGAGATAATCCACATTACGGTATTCTCTTATAAGCGTTGTCTTGACCTCAGTCGTTTGTTCATTGTCGAACAAACTACCAGTACTAACAATAGCCTTTACAGAAGCTCGCGTCATATTAGGAACAAGATAATGATCTACATGATGTTCTTGATCCTGAAACTTGTACACAGGAAAACTCGCGATGTAATCCTTGAAGTTTACGTCTTGATCACGTTCTTCTCTTGAAAAGTTCATGGTCAAATAGCGATTGATCATGTAGGCCATGCGATAGGATTCAATGGTAGAATGAATACCTATAAGTATAAATTCATCTTCTTCAATTGTCCAATCTGCTAGTTTATATGTAGTCATCGCTAGCTCACAAATGTAGATGACAATCTACAATTTTAGGTTCTGTATCTTTCAGTTATAGGGTCGTATTTTACGAAATCGTTAAAGTAGCTATGGGATCTTGAGAATTCCGCTTTCGCGAAAGCAAAAACAACAACAAACATCCAGTCATTGGATAGATGATCTTTACATCTTATCCTGCAAAGCAAAATAGGCGCGCTTGCTAGCTTTTTCTTCGGCTTTTTTCTTTGAGGTAGCTCTTGCTCTGGCTACAATACGATCATCAATCTTGAGTCGCACTGCAAAATGTCGTACCTCATTCACGCCAGTATCTTCATAGGTATTGAAGTCAAAGATCTTCTTGTTTTTCTGGCACCATTCAATAAAAATACTCTTATAAGAAATAACCTTGCCTTCCAGTTTCTCAATGTCCACGTAGGTATCCACAACACGTTTACATATAAACCGCTTAGTCAATTTATAACCTTTATCTAGGTACAGAGCGCCTACTAGCGCTTCAAATAAATTACCGTGAATGTTGTTCCCAAAATGCTTTTGCGGCACTTGCGTCATCGCAAAACTGAGTAATCCAAAATCTTGTCCCAACTCATTCAAATGCTCACGGCTCACAATTTTTGAACGCATTTTAGTCAGATAGCCTTCATCGCCTTGTGGTACTTCGTTATAAATATATTCTGCAATGACGGCACTTAAGATGGCATCGCCTAAAAATTCCAGACGCTCATAGCTCACCACATGGCCTTTTTCATTTTTAAGACCCATGGATTTATGGGTAAAAGCCGTTTGATATATAGTAAGATCTTTGGGTTTATACCCTGTAAGTCTTTTAATGGCTTGGTCTAGAGATTCAGTCGTTGTAGCTTGTGACTTGCTGGATGTAAAGAAAGACCTGAATCTATTCATAGAATCAGGAGCTATCAGATTTTCTTGAAAGCGATACAGCAGTTATGTCCGCCAAAACCGAAAGTGTTGCTCAAGGCAATATTGACTTCACGTTCTTCAGCCTCATTGAGCACTAATTTGAGAGAAGAGTCAATGTTCTCATCTACGGTAGTATGGTTAATGGTAGGTGGTATCAAATTTTCATTGATGGCCATCACACTTGCAATGGATTCAATGGCTCCAGCGGCACCTAGTAAGTGGCCTGTCATGGATTTTGTAGAATTGATACTTATGTTGGGCGCATGATCGCCAAAGACGGCCTTGATCGCCTTAAGTTCTGCAACGTCACCTAGTGGTGTTGATGTACCGTGAGTATTGATGTGGTCCACATCTTCTGGATTGATACCAGCGTTCTCAAGAGTATTCTTCATCACGGCAATAACTCCTTTTCCTTCAGGATCTGGAGCAGTAATGTGGTAGGCATCGCTAGAGAATCCACCACCTATGACCTCTGCATAGATTTTGGCTCCACGAGCTTTTGCATATTCATAATCTTCTAATACGAGAGCGCCTGCGCCTTCACCCAATACAAATCCATCACGAGTCGCGTCAAATGGGCGACTGGCAGTTTCTGGACTTTCATTGCGAGTTGATAGCGCATGCATGGCGTTAAAACCGCCCATACCCGCTTGTGTGACAGCAGCCTCGCTACCGCCGGTAATAATAACATCGCAGTGGCCTAATCTTATGTAGTTTACAGCATCCAGCATCGCATTGGCGCTTGACGCACAGGCAGAAACTGTTGTATAATTAGGACCCATAAATCCATACTTGATAGAAATGTGGGCTGGTGCAATGTCAGCAATCATTTTTGGGATAAAGAAAGGATTAAATCTAGGTGTGCCGTTGCCATTGGCAAAAGCCTTAACCTCATCCTGAAACGTTTCTATACCGCCTATCCCAGCACCCCAGATTACACCGACTCTATTCTTGTCAATAGAGTCGGTATCTAATCCAGAGTCGGCAATCGCCTCATCACCGGCAACCACAGCGTACTGTGCAAACCTGTCCATGCGACGCGCCTCCTTACGGTCTATAAAATCATTGACATTGAAGTCCTTGATTTCACAAGCGAATTTTGTCTTGAAATGTTCTGTATCAAAATAGGTGATAGGAGCACAACCGCTTTTTCCACTTTTGAGTGCGTCCCAATATTCCTTTAGGTTATTACCTATAGGTGTTAGGGCGCCCATTCCTGTGATGACAACTCGCTTCAATTCCATGTAATCTGTGGTATTAAGCTTTGGCTTCTTCTATATATGAAACAGCTTGACCTACAGTAGCGATGTTTTCTGCTTGATCATCTGGGATCTGGATATCAAATTCCTTCTCAAATTCCATGATAAGCTCAACGGTATCTAGTGAGTCAGCACCTAGGTCGTTTGTGAAGCTAGCCTCAGTAACTACCTCGTTCTCGTCCACTCCTAGTTTATCCACGATAATCGCTTTAACTCTTGATGCAATGTCAGACATAATAATCTAATTTTAATTTTAAATGAATGGCAAAAATAACAAACTTTGCGACATAACCACTTTTCTACTCTTTGAGTTATGAGACTGCCGTTATACAGTCCGTTTTTCTAGTCAAGTAGCTGTGTGTTACATTTATACACGATATGAAAAAAATAGTAGTATTTGCTAGTGGTGGTGGCAGCAATGCACAGGCAATCATGGATCATTTCAAGGATCATAAACAGGTGCAGGTAAGCTTGATACTCTCAAACAATCCACGTGCAGGCGTGCTGGATCGTGCTAGAGCTGCTGGTATTGAGGCGTTAAGTTTTAATAAGTATGCTTTCGCGAAAGCTAACTCCATACACACCTTACTGCAACATCACCAGCCTGATCTAATAGTCCTGGCTGGATTTTTATGGAAAGTCCCACAATTTTTGATAGAAGATTTCCCGAATAAAATAGTCAATATCCATCCTGCATTGCTGCCTAAATATGGCGGTAAAGGCATGTATGGCAAGCATGTGCATGAAGCTGTGGTACAAAATGGAGAGGCGCAAAGCGGTATCACGATCCATTATGTAAACGAGCATTATGATGAGGGCGCGATTATCAAGCAGGCGACTTGTGATCTACAACCAGATGACAACGCGCAAGAAGTAGCGAGCAAAGTGTTGGCGCTAGAGCACAAATATTATCCTCAAGTCATTGAGAACTTATTGAGCGATCATGGCGACCAAAAATAAATTCTACACCGTTTGGGATGGCCACACGCCAGGCGTTTACAGCAGCTGGAAAGATTGCCAGATTCAAATCAAAAATTATCTTGGGGCAAAATACAAAGGCTTTCCAACTAAGGAAGCCGCTACTGAGGCACTGAATGGTAATTATTGGGAACACGTGGGTAAGCAAAAAAAGGCTGCGATCAATAAAGAGCTGCTCAAGAAAGTAGGCGCGCCCATCATGAATTCCATAAGTGTAGATGCGGCTTGCAGCGGTAATCCAGGAACAATGGAATATCGTGGCGTGCTCACGCACAATAAAAAGGAAATCTTTAAAATGGGACCTTATCAGCACAGTACTAATAATATAGGTGAGTTCCTGGCGCTGGTACATATTCTCGCACTGGCAAAACGAAAAGGCGACAAGCGTCCTATATATAGTGATAGCCGTACTGCTATGAGTTGGGTGCGCAATAAAAAGGTAAAGACTACTTTAAAACCCAATGCGCGCAACCAAGATTCCTTTGAGTTGGTGGAACGAGCGCTGGCATGGTTGCAAACCAATAGCTATGAAAATCCAATCCTCAAATGGGAAACCAAAGCTTGGGGCGAGATTCCAGCAGATTTTGGTAGGAAATAAGAAATGTCACTGAAACATTCAGAAATGAAACGCAGATTACACCATTTTCTCAATACCAGAATATTTTCACAATTTATTTATTGGTTGATTGTCAGTAATGTAATAAGCATTATTTTGGAATCATATGCATCCTTGCGAGGTGAGTACGGTGATTTATTTTTTGGGTTTGAAGTTTTTTCCGTCGTTGTTTTTACAATAGAGTATGTGGTCCGCATCTATGTGGCACCTATAGATTATCCATCAGTAAATAATTTACAGGCGCGTATTCGCTTTTTGAAATCTGGATATGGAATTATTGATTTACTAGCGATACTTCCTTTTTATCTTCCATTTGTTTTGATTCTAGATTTAAGAATTCTAAGGATACTGCGCCTCATAAGACTACTTCGTATTTTTAAAATTGGTAGACATTCAAAAGCTTTACGGACTATATTGGAAGTCCTCAAAGAAACACGATCTGAATTGTCAATTACCTTCTTTGTAGCGTTTGTTATGTTATTACTTTCTTCAACGCTCATGTATTATTTTGAGAATGAAGTGCAGCCTGAAAATTTTGCGAGTATTGGTCATGCGTTCTGGTGGGCAATCGCGACGTTAACAACAGTTGGCTATGGCGACGTATATCCCGTTACTCCTATAGGGAAAATTTTGGCAGGAGTAACCGCACTCATTGGTATTGGTTTTCTGGCTTTGCCTACTGGCATTATAAGCTCAGCTTTCGTAGAAAAAATAAAAAGTGATAAAGAGAATGTTCAATGCACCTGTCCTGAATGCGGTCATATTATAGAAGACAAATAAATGATTGAAATAGAGCGTAAATTCCTAGTCAAGAATACTGACTTTTTAAAAGGCCAAAAGGGTGAGCGTATTGTTCAAGGCTATTTGAGTAGCGACCCAGCACGCAACGTGCGCGTGCGTGTCAAAGGCGAGCAAGCATACTTGACCATTAAAGGGATTTCAAACGCATCAGGCACCAGCCGTTATGAATGGGAAAAAGAAATTGATAATGTAGAGGCTCAAGAACTACTCACCATCTGCCTGCCTGGTGTGATCGATAAAACCAGATATGAGATTCCTGTCGGAAAACATGTTTATGAAATTGATGTTTTTCATGAATCAAATGACGGACTCATTATCGCAGAGATCGAGCTGGAAGATGAGCATGAAACCATTGAAAAACCAGAATGGCTAGGTGATGAGGTGACTGGTGATGTGAGGTATTACAATTCTTATTTGGTAAACATGCCTTATAAGTCTTGGTAAGGATCTACTGTAGATCTCTATCTGCAATAATTATCGCTGTAGAGCGAAACCACCTTTTTACCAACGCCTATCTCGTCCGCAAAATGTGGTAAGTCCAATCCTCGTTCTATCGCTACTGTCGTATAATATTCTTCACGCGGCAAATGATCTACGGTAATGACGTGATAGTAATCTAGCTTTTTATTGAGTTCAAGCAATAGCAGTACTTTTTCTATCAAGATGGATTGCTCAGTCAGATTTACGGGTGCTTGTGGATTTTCTAAGTCTTTTTTACCAGCGAGATACTTTATAGGATGGCGTTCATCTCCTATCAATCCACCGGCGCGGATGATGGTAGTATTTGCAAAAGCCATCAATATAACCTGCTCACCAGCGATGATCTTGCGATCCTTTGGGCTGCTGGCATTAGGTGTTGAATTCTCATTATACAAGGGCAAATGAACCATATCTTCAAAAACCGAGGTAGTTGAGATAAAAATCAATCTCTTGATCTGTTCAAATAGATTGATGTTTCTAACCAGTAATTGCAATCTTCCAGCATAGTCGCTTTCAGGATTTGATCGCAAGCCTGGCGGAATATTTACGATCAACGCATCCAGATCCTGCAGGAATTCATCGATACCACCATCAATCGTGGTCTCTTTCAATTCTACCATATAAGGATCAATACCTAGATCACGCAGTTCTTGCAGCTTTTCTAGTCTGGTTGTGCTGCCTTTTACACGATGTCCTTTTTCAATTAATGCAGTTGCTAGTGGCGTTCCCAACCAGCCGCACCCTAAAATGCCTATAGTTTTATTGCTCATCGCGTGCCGTTTCAATTCGTTTCTTGACCACAATGGCGTCATTAAGAACAAAAGGTGCTGGAATCTCGCCTTCAGGTCTTGGATCGACGGCTAATTCTTGCGATTGCAGCAGGTCAAAACTTGCTGCATAGACTTCAAATACTGGATCTTCATCCTTTTCAAAAGTAAGTTCCATCACTAATGGTGAACCGTTAGATACGTAGTAGGAAATCAATCGGTTACCGCGTCTGCGAGCAAATGGCTTACCGGCATCGTTTACGGGTGCGTTGACACCATTAATTTTGGCTGCATTAAATTGGAATCGCTTGTCTGCAAAAACTTCCCATCGATCAACGCGATCCTTACTATTCACCACAAGTTTGATTTGTCGTTGATCGCCTATGATGGTATCTACGGTGATTTTGGAATTGATCGTTTTTAACGATCTGTACTCTGCTGGCGTTGTATGGCTATATCTACTGGCATATTTTGAATCGATGGTGTTGCCGTCATCTTTGCCATCATTTTTTTCAGGATCAATTTTTTCCAGCGTCCAGTCGCTCAAATTGTGGTCATAGGTTGCCCATTGTGCTGTGTTATCATCTGCATTTGCTAGGTAGATCAAGCTTGTTTTTTGTGGCTGTGTTGGTGAGAATTCCGCTTTCGCGAAAGCATAACCAGCAAAAGCAAATCCTACAAACAAGGAGATCAAACCTAATATGTGCTTCTTGCGATAGTGGCCCAAAACAGGCACCAGCAATCCAAAAATGAGTACGCTGAGCACGGCTGCCACAAAGAGAATCTTCATGCCCAGCGCCACGGGAAATCCCTTGATGAATGGAGTGAAAACAAATATCACTGGAGTAGTAAAAATCAAAAGCAACAAATAATTGGGCCTCTTTTTATAGATGTTGAGCCATAGCATGATCAATCCAGCAAACAGCGGCACGATGAAAAAGCCTGCACCAGGCAAGTAAGCCGCTGGAATCAAACCGCTCTCACTAACGGGAAACGCTACAATAAAACAGATGATCCATAGAAAAACGAGTGGTGCTACACTGTGGCTCGCCACTCGATCCTTATGATAAAACGCATGGTATATAAAGAATGTGATGGCAGTACCAATCAATGCCGCCGACGCGATCCAGGCATATCCATTATAGGGAAAAATAGCCGCTTGATCGATGTAGAAATCTGCTGTGGAGATGGCCTGCCAGCCGTAGTTGACTATTAAATAGCCCAAGATCAGACTACCTAAAAATGGTACAAATCCTACCAATAAATCCTTGAAGCGTAAACGGTTTTTTCTAACACCATAAAAAATGAGAAAGATCAGAAGTATGCCAGAAACAATAATCAAAATGGGCATCCATGAAAACGGAAAGCTCACCATGTCAATTATAGGTAAAGGGAAATAAATATCATCTGTTCCTGCGGTAGTTTTGAGACCATCGCTTAAATCTGATTTTGCAAAATAGCTAAGCAGCGCCATCAAATAACTGCCTTGATGCGCTAGCGTATTGCGATCCAGACGCTCATAACTATCAAGCTGTGAGTGGTAGTCAAAATGGTCACCTATAAAAGCAAAATTGAGTCCGTTGATATCACCTTTCTCACGCATCACGGTAAGGTCTGTGTCGTTAGGTAATTTTTTGTAGATGCTGTACGCAAGTGAATTAGCCACTGGATAATTAGTTCCTGCTTCTTTAAAGGCATTGATGATCTCCCGATTTCCACCATTCGTTTCCACGAGCATATAGCTAGGGCCGCCGCTACCGCGCGCCTCAAAATTCAAGATCATTTTTGCATCCTTCGCCCAGCGATGCTTGGTAACAAAAAGATCGGCTCCATTAAGTCCTAGCTCTTCACCATCGGTAATCAGGATGATGATGTCATTTTCTGGCTTGTTGTCGGTGAGATATGCTCTAATTCCCTCGATGATCGTGGCGATGCCTGATGCGGCATCACTTGCGCCCAGACTCGAGTGTGGATCGCTATCATAATGACACATGAGTACGAGAGCTTCATTGTTGTTTGCGGTTCCTTCTATACGTGCCAGGATATTTACTGGCCTAGATAGATTGCCGTATTTATCAAGGGTAAATCCAGATTGGGTTTCGGTTTTTAAACCTAGCTTTTCTAACTGCCTGATGATGTAGGTGCGGTTTTTCTCATGTGCTTTACTGCCTAGATAATGAGGTTCTTGTGATAGCTTTTTTACATGTACCAACGCTCTTTTAGTTGACCATTCTTTCAGATCCTTTTCTTTTTCCAGTTCACCGCTAGGCGTCTGGCTTGAGAAAGCATACCAGACCATCGCAATAAGAACAAGAAATGATAAAGCTGAGGTAAAATGTGATTTAGGTCTCATAAAATGGGTTGGTTTAGGTATCTCTCTTTACGATAAGGAATTTATCATCGTCCATAGCGAGATAGCCTTGATCATAAATGAAGTAATAGACAGCGCCTTTTTTGGTTGTATAAATACTGGTAAAGAAATTAAAGTCAAATCCTTTACTAAGTAGCTTGTTGCGCGTGGTCGTCGTTTTTCCCGATGGATTAATACTTTGCAATGCACGCCAGTTTTTACGCAACCTATTATTGATATTACGCATCAGTGCGCTGCTATCGCGATTGAGTTTGTTGTTTGCGACATTGCGGCAGTAATCACCGCAAAATCGCTTGTCTGCTCGACCTCTTACTTCGTCACCACATTCTGGACACAGGCGCTTGTCTGCCATGAGAGTAGGCTTTGGGATAAAGGTAGTTAACTATTTACAAATGGATAATGAGTATTAAGTATTCAGTACTAAATATTAATATGATGTAAGTAGAGGCAATAAGTTTTAGACAGAATTTACAAATCCATACAATTCCAAGGACAAAGTAATAGAAATCAGGTATCCATTATACTTAAATCTAAATCTAAACTGAGACTGAACACTGCGATTGAAAACTGCGACTATCACCACAACCAACAACCGCAAAAAAACAGGTAATGAACCAGCAACACTACCGACTACAAAACCATTATTTTTACATAAACGCCACTCAATGAAAAAAGGAGTACTTCTCGTTAATTTAGGATCGCCAGACACGCCTAATCCTAAGGATGTTAAACGCTATCTGGATGAGTTTTTAATGGATGAACGCGTGATTGATTTGCCTTATGTTTTACGAGCAATTTTGGTTAAAGGCATTGTTCTCAACACAAGACCTAAAAAAAGTGCAGAGGCCTATTCAAAAATCTGGTGGGAAGAAGGAAGCCCGCTAATCGTACTTTCTGAAAGATTACAGGAGAAAATAGATCAGTTTACCAGCGTGCCCATAGCGCTAGCGATGAGATACGGCAGCATGTCTATTGAGAATGGATTGAAGGAATTAGACGAACAAGGTGTTGATGAGGTATTGTTGATACCGCTATATCCTCAATTTGCCATGGCTACGACTGAAACAATTGTAGTACTCGCAGAGGAGTTGCGCAAGTCTATGTTCCCGCATATGTCATTTACCCAAATGCCACCTTTTTATAATCACCCAGATTATATACGTGTGCTATCAGAGTCGATTAAAGAATCGCTGGAAGGCAAGGATTATGAACACCTGTTGTTTTCTTATCACGGTGTACCCAAAAGACACATACGCAAAAGCGACATCACAAACGGCCATTGTAAGATGAACGGCATATGCTGTGAGACACCATCGCCAGCGCATCAATTTTGCTATAGTCATCAATGTAAAGAAGTCACCAGACTTGTGGGCGAATATCTAGAAATGGAAGATGGTACCTATTCTACCACGTTCCAATCAAGACTAGGGTTTGACCCATGGTTGACGCCATATACAGATCGTACTATCGAGCGTATGGGATTGGGTGGCACTAAAAAATTAGCAATCGCCACACCAGCCTTTGTCAGTGATTGTCTGGAAACGCTGGAAGAAATCGCAATGGAAGGTGAAGAAATCTTCCATGAAGTAGGCGGCAAGGAATTTCACGTTATACCATGTTTGAATACGCGTGAGGATTGGGTCAAAGTCTTGAGTCGCTGGATCGATGAATGGGCACTCGCGACGCCAGTTGCGGTAGAAGCATGACCATCTCAATTGATTTGAATTCCTAATCACAAGCATATCGCAAAGCCTATCACCAACAATAGTAAAAGCACCTTATTAGGAACTAGGAGCATACCGCGACTGCTGGTTCAGCAAGCCTTGCCGGCATCCATAGGTATTCTTGTGATGTCGCTCAATATACTGGTGGATACCATATTTGTTGGTAATTGGATAGGCTCTATTGCTATTGCGGCTATAAACGTGGTATTGCCTATTTCGTTTTTTATTGCTGCCTTAGGTATGGCCATAGGTATCGGTGGTGCTAGTATCATCTCTAGAGCGTTAGGCGCTAACGATACCGCTCGAGCTAAAAGAACCTTTGGAAACCAAATAAGTCTCACCTTAATCATCACTGTGCTGTGTGTAATCGTGGGTCTTACTTTTTTGCAGGATCTTGTTCCGCTTTTTGGTGGTAAAGGCGCGATCTATGAGCCAGCATCAATTTATTACCGTATAGTTTTATATGGTGCTCCCATACTAGCGCTATGTATGATGGGAAACAACGTCATACGAGCAGAAGGCGCGCCTAAACACGCCATGATCGCCATGCTTATTCCTAGTATAGGTAATTTGTTGCTTGATTATATCCTGATCAATCAATTAGAAATGGGAATGACTGGTGCCGCGTGGGCAACCACAGCCAGCTATTGCTGTTGTTTTCTATATATCGCATGGTTTTTTCTATCAGGTCGCAGTGAGCTGATGCCATCCATCAGGCAGTTACTACCTGACTGGAACATTCTCAAGGAAATGGGTGGTTTGGGATTTGTCACTTTGGGTAGACAGGCTACAACAAGTGTGCTCTATTTGATTCTCAATAATATCTTGCTGGATCTAGGTGGTGAGGATAGCGTATCCGTTTTTGGTATCATAGGTCGCATGATGATGTTTGCCTTGTTCCCAGTTCTAGGCGTCACGCAAGGATTTTTACCTATTGCTGGTTACAATTATGGATCAGGACAGCATGATCGCGTGCGCGAGGTAATCTACACATCCATCAAGTATGCTTGCGGTCTAGGCGTGTTGATTTTGGTAGGCTTGTTAGCTTTTAGCCGTAATATCGCAGCGATTTTTACTGATAATACAGCGGTAGTTGATCAGGCGACGGCAGCGCTCAACATAGTATTTCTAGCGGTGCCCATTATCGCTGTGCAACTTATAGGTGCGGCTTATTATCAAGCCATAGGCAAGGCCTTACCAGCGTTGATTCTCACCATCCTGCGCACAGGTATTATCTTGATACCACTATTATTAATCTTGAGCCAATTATATGGAGAGACAGGTGTGTGGATTAGTTTTCCTATAGCAGATTTCTTGAGTACGTTAATTACCGGGTACTTTTTATATCGTGCATTAAACCGTTTGAAAGATCCAGTAGTCTCATAATTTGTTAACACGTTTGATGGTATTACGCTTTCGCGAAAGCAAAATCACCACCACCATCCAACCATAATAAGAAGCCCATCGTATATTTGAGAGTATAAGATATGTATTACAAACAATTTGATGTAAGATGGAGTGATCTGGATGCCAACAGGCATATGGCAAACAGCGCCTACCAGAATTTCATGAGTCACACAAGAATGGCTTACTTGATTGATAATGGATTTGGTCAACGTGAGATGCAACAGTATCAAACTGGACCGGTAATCTTCAATGAAAACGTTTATTACTTCAAAGAGATACATCAAGGAAAGCCTATAACGGTAACTTGTGAATTAACAGGGCTAAGTGATGATGGTTCCCTCTTTAGTTTCAAGCATAATTTTTATGATCACCGCGGCGAGAATCTCGCTCGTGGTATCATGACTGGTGCATGGATGAATCTTGTAGAACGTAAGATCATGGCGTTACATCCAGATTTAAAGAAGAAGATTAACGATATGGTAAGGTCACAGGATTTTACCGAACTAAGTTTTAAGGCCACGAGATCACACGGTCAAAAACCGGTTGCCGTAAATATGGATAATTTGATTACCCGATGATCAGCGTTTCAGAAAGTGTTTTTAAAGACGATATCCTAGAGGTGCTAACCTTTCCATTTGGTAAATTTTACCTATTTAGAAACTTCATAGTTTCAGAAGTTAATGAGGACGTCGTTTTTAGCAGTAAGCAAGCACAGCTGGTATTAGATGCTTCTTTAGAATTTTATGAAAAGTTGGGTGATCTGAGCAAGAAGGTGTACATAGCTAATAGGATAAATGCTTATTCTGTAAAGCCATTGGGCTGGCTTAAATTTACTTTTTTGACTGAAAGGCTATACGGCTATGCCGTGGTGACAAATACTTCAGGCGGTTTTACAAACGCAATTCTAGAATCAACCTTTGTGCCTGTAGAATTTAAATCTTTTACTGAGTTGGTAGACGCTATTCAATGGGTGGCGATAGTAAACGAAGCGGGTAAATTTATCAATAATGACACAAATAATTAACATATGTTAATTATATTTGCCACTTGAAAAAGTGAGCAACCCATGATAGTACCATCCATTAAGGATTCCATTTATTATGAAAACGTGATTCGAGAAATTACACTTGAGTGTGGTGATTTTTATTTTTTTGAATCGCATCTAGTGTCTGAAATTCATGAAGGCGTGCTCTTTGGTGGTGAAGAGGCACTCGATATTTTCAGTGAAGCGATAAGCTTTTACAACGGCACTGATCGTCCCAAACATTTTGTTTATATATCAAATCGTGTAAACGATTACTCTCTCAGGCCCGTTGATTGGTTACAATTCAAATTCATGAATCGATTCATGAAGGGATTTGCTACTGTCGATAACCGTCCACGAGCTGCACAAAATGCCATGCTGCTGGAAAAATTCGTTCCCAGTAAGTTTAAGTTATTTGCAAATATGTCTGATGCTATGATATGGGCCATTGATATTTATAAATCCTATCATGATTGATAACAGAATAATTTCTTTTCTAAAAAGTTAAATACTAGCTAATCTATATAGACGTTTGTAAATTCAACTCCTGATCAACCCTATGATTTCTATTCTAGATACGCCCTATAAGTCTTTAATCTTGCACACTATATACCTACCCATCGGTAAGCTCTATTTATTAAAAGATTGCGTTGTCTCAGAGCTCTATTTTGAAGTCATCGGTACAGCGCAGCACGCCAGCGAGGCATTACAGTTATGTCTTGATTATTATGGCACTTATGATGTGATCAAGAAACGCATCTGGATTGCAAACCGCACTCAAAAGTATTCTATACAGCCAGTAGCATGGATACGCCTCAAGAAAGAAGCTACACAGTATTTAAAGGGTTATTGTGTCGTTGATACCACTAAATACGGTATCATGAATGCGATTCTAGAGTCAAAATTTGTCCCAATCAATTTCAAGAATGCGACTACCCTAGACGAGGCTATGCAATGGACGCAGGAAATAATGAGTGATCAGGAAAGCGCCTAATTTATAACTGTTTCCTCTTTTACAGTTCTTTGTGATTTACGACCAGTCAAATAAACTCCTAAAAAGATCATCACGCCTATTCCAGCCTTAGTCCATGACAATGTATCAGTCCCTAAACCAACAGCAATCAATGCGGCAAGCAACGGCTGCAAGTAAACAAAGACGGCAACCACGCTAGGCTTCAAGGTTTTTATAGCAATGATGTTGAGCATATATGTACCAAAGGTTGCAAACAACACTACATAAGCAATATTCAATACAATAGTTGTGCTTGCTGTACTCCACTCAAAGGCGAGTCCTTGCTCTATACCAAACGGCGTAATGAACAACAATCCAAATAGATACAACCACTTCATCAATGTAAATACATCATATTTTGCTGTGAGTCTTTTGGCCAGCAAAATGTAAAAAGCATAACTCACGCTATTGATAAACACAAGAAAATTTCCTGTCATTGGATCTGCTGCTATTTGATTGGGTGCACTTGATAAGATAATGAGTAAGGTGGCTCCGGTAAAACCAAGCATGATACCAGCGATCTTATAGCCGGTGAGTTTCTCCTTGAGAAATACGGCACTTAATACGGCAACAATAATTGGTGTTGTGACCATCAGCACTGATGCGCTGATAGGTGTGGTCAAACTAAGACCCCACATAAATGTGATCATATTAAATCCTACACCACAAAACGCAGCAAGAGCAATAAGCGGTAGATCTTTAAGTGGTACTGTTTGTTTCGTTTTCACGAAAAGTGATATCACCCAAAATATTGTACAAGTCCCTAATACTCGATACCACGTCAAGCCGAACGGACCTATATGATCTGGTGTGACTTCTTTAGCAGCAGAAAAGTTGTATGCATAAAACAATGCCACAAGAGTCGCGCACATAAGCGCGACCTGTCTCTTAGTCATTGTCTAGGGCTTCAATTGCGGCGGCGACTGTTTTCTTTGAGTTACCTATGTAAGCCTTGTCGTCATAGATAAGTATAGGTCTCTTGATAAATGTATAATGATCTAATAGTAGTTCTTTATAATCAACCTCACTCAAATCCTGCTCATGCAAACCACGTTTGCGATACAATTGTGCTCGTCTATTAAATAGGGATTCATAGCTACCTGATTGCTTTTTGAGGTATTCTAGTTGCTTTACATTTACAGGCTGCTCTTTAGTGTTTTGCAACTGTATGCTATTTGGTAAATTGAGTTCGTCCTTTATGCGCTGGCACGTATTACAACTGTCTAAGTATATAAAGCTATTCTCCATGAAGCAAAACTACAAATGACTTGACGTTTCTGGTATCTTTATGCAAATCATTTACCATGGATAGTAGATTTTCTCATAATTTGAGAACCAGAGAGTTTTTCATCTCCTTCATCGACAAGTTAACAACTGAACAGCTTAATGAAATACCACAAGGCTTTTCTAACAATATTATCTGGAATATATGTCACAGCATGACGAGTCAACAGGGTCTTGTCTATGGATTGTCATTAGTCGATCAACAAATCCCTAAGGAACTGGCACTGCGATTTAGAAACGGCACAAAGCCAGAAGGCTTTATACAGGAAAAGGAAATTAACGAGTTTAAGGAAATGCTGGTACCGCTGATAAAGAAAACCAGCGATGATTATGATCAAGGTGTTTTTAAGGAGTTTAAACCCTATACTACAAGCACAGGATACACCATGAATGATATTGAAGATGCGATCCAAATGAATAATATTCATGAAGGTCTACATCTGGGATATGCTATGGCGATATTAAAAGCTATTCATTAAATTTTATTTTCTTATACCTATAATCTTCTCAATTAATGATTATGAAATTCAATACCAAGGCCATTCACGGCGGTCAAGAAAATATTGATCCTGGATACAATGCAGTAATGCCTCCTATTTATCAAACCTCGACATTCAAGCAGCATTCGCCTGGTAGTCACAAAGGTTATGAGTATGCTCGCAGTGCAAACCCAACAAGAAATGCCTTAGAAAAGAACATCGCGAGTATTGAAAATGGCAAGTACGGTCTCGCCTTTGGTTCAGGATTAGCGGCTATCGATGCCGTCTTAAAATTGCTAAAGCCTGGCGACGAGGTGATTGCAACAAATGATTTATACGGCGGCTCTTATCGCTTGTTTACAAGAATCTATGAAGATTTAGGCATCAAGTTTCAATTTGTGGCGATGGATGATCCTGTATCTATCGAGAAACATATCAGCACAGCGACTAGAATCATTTGGGTAGAAACGCCCACTAATCCTATGATGAATATCATTGACATTAAAGCGGTCGCACAGGTTACTAAAAAGCACAACCTGCTACTGGCAGTTGACAATACATTTGCCACCGCTTACCTGCAACAGCCTCTTGATCGAGGAGCAGATATTGTCATGCATAGTGCCACTAAATATCTAGGTGGCCACAGCGATGTGATTATGGGTTCACTAGTTGTAAACGACAAATCTCTGGCTGACAAACTTTACTTTATTCAAAATGCCAGTGGTGCAATTCCAGGCCCGCAAGATTGCTTTCTCGTGTTGCGTGGCATCAAAACGTTACATGTACGCATGCAACGTCATTGTGAGAATGGACGAGCCGTTGCGGAATTTTTAAAAGGTAATAGCAAAGTTAAAAACGTGTATTATCCTGGTTTTGAGGATCATCCCAATTATGATATCGCTACTAGTCAAATGAGCGATTATGGTGGTATGGTATCATTTTCTACTGTTGATGGAACTAAGGAAAGTGCGATTAAAATACTAGAAAGCTTAAGAGTATTTACATTAGCTGAATCACTTGGTGGCGTAGAATCTCTTGCTGGTCATCCAGCAACTATGACACACGCTAGTATTCCTAAAACGGAACGTGAAAAGATAGGTATCGTTGATTCACTTATAAGATTGAGTGTTGGGATTGAAGATATTCATGACTTGTTGCAAGATCTAGAACAAGCTATCAGATAGCGGTCGATATATTATTCTATAAACAAAAAGCTCGATCATTTAACGATCGAGCTTTTTGTTTATAATTTGATTAAGGATTTATAGATAGTAAATAAAGCCTACATTGAACCACCAAACCCAGTCGTTGGCGCGGTTATTCACATTTCTTGGGCTTAATCCATCAACATAATTACTGTCATAGTAATGCCATGCAGATGAGATCAATATGTCACTTAGGTTATTGAGTTTATACCTAACACCGACATCAGCGACATAGGCAAGAGTGCTACCACGATCAGTATCAATTCGGTCAAGAAAAGTGATATATGTTGTTTCTGGATTTCCAAGTGGTCCTAGACTGCTTTCCGCTTCTGGCTTATAGTTTACATAGTGTACACCTAATCCAAAGTAAGGAGCCCATTTATATCCATTATTTTGAAAATCTCTTACACTTAGAGGATAAAATTCTAGATGTGAACCTAGTTCCAGTACGCGAGCTTTACCTTCCATGGATCTAAGACGCAATCCATCAATACTGTTACGCTCTGCTAATTCACCTAGATGGTTTAATGTGGTAGTATGAAATGATAATTGGGAACGTATTTTAAAGTGATCATTCCAGTAAGTATCACGGCTACGGCAATTACAGTCTGCACGATAGGCAAAATTGATGTAATGTACTACACCTAGCCCTATACCTACATTACCTTTATTAGTATCAAAGTCATATCGCTCACCATAGTCACTTTGAAAAGCAACTGGACCGGCGATAACACCTACTTCATGTGAGAATCCTAGTTGTGCGTCGGCAACGAGACTTGCTAAAGCTAGGGATAATATTAAAAGGTAAGATTTACATCCAGTAATCATGAGGTATAGTCTTTGCAAACGCTCCAAATATAAGAAAATCACGTCCAGTGCATTACCTCAACGCGTTTTTATCACATTTAGTTTAGATAAAAGTGCGCAGGAACTAAATAAGTTTAACAATTACCACGATGATCCTTAAAATAATCGCAAAGAAATAACCGCGTGCTAGCTATAATTATATATTTGTATCCTTAACGAAAACGTTTTCACAGACGTAATTATTACAAATAATGGAAAAAAACATCCAAGATTTTATTGATTTAATAAAAAAGCGCAATCCTAACGAGCCAGAATTTATTCAGGCAGTGACAGAAGTTGCAGAAGTTGTAATTCCTTTTATTGAGGATAATCCTAAATATGCTGGAGACAAGCTTCTTGAGCGCATGGCAGAGTCTGAGCGTGTAACCATGTTCCGTGTGCCATGGACTGATGATAACAACGAGGTTCACGTTAATCGTGGCTACCGCATTCAAATGAATAGTGCGATTGGGCCTTATAAAGGTGGTTTGAGATTTCACCCATCGGTAAACTTGAGTATTCTAAAGTTCCTTGCCTTTGAACAAGTATTTAAAAACAGCTTGACCACATTGCCTATGGGTGGTGGTAAAGGTGGATCTGACTTTGACCCAAAAGGTAAGTCAGACCGTGAGGTAATGCGTTTTTGCCAGAGCTTCATGACAGAGCTGCAACGCGTGATAGGTCCTGATACAGACGTTCCAGCTGGTGATATAGGTGTAGGCGCGCGTGAGATAGGCTATATGTTTGGTCAATACAAGAAGATAAGAAATGAATTTACAGGTATTCTTACTGGTAAAGGCCGTTCCTACGGCGGTTCATTGATGCGCCCAGAAGCTACAGGGTACGGTAATGTGTATTTTGCCGAAAATATGTTGAACACACGCGGCGAGAAGATTGAAGGTAAGCGCGTGACCATTTCAGGATCTGGTAATGTAGCACAATATGCTGCAGAAAAGATAATACAACTAGGAGGTAAAGTAGTCACCATGTCAGATAGTGATGGATTTATTTATGATGAAGAAGGTATCGATGCAGAAAAGCTCGATCACATCATGTACATCAAGAACGAGAAGCGTGGTCGTATCAAGGAATATCTAGAGAAATATCCAGATGCAAAATTTCATGCAGACGAGCGTCCATGGGGCATCGAGTGTGAGATCGCATTACCATGTGCCACTCAAAACGAACTTAATGGTGAAGAAGCTAAAACACTCGTGGACAACGGCTGTATTTGTGTGGGTGAAGGCGCAAACATGCCTTGTACACCAGACGCCGTTGAGGTTTTCAAGGACAAGAAAATATTATTTAGTCCTGGTAAGGCGAGTAATGCTGGAGGCGTTGCGACCAGTGGTCTTGAGATGTCACAAAATTCCCTGCGCTACAGCTGGACTGCCGAAGAGGTGGACAACAAACTACATGGTATCATGAATGATATTCACGAGGCTTGCGTCAAGTACGGTAAGGAAGATGATGGCTACATTGATTATGTCAAGGGCGCTAACATTGCAGGCTTTGTAAAGGTGGCAGATGCTATGCTCGCACAAGGCATCGTGTAACGTTTACATATTTATATCTGTTACGCTTTCGCGAAAGCGTAATCATCAACAAACCCTTGATCACCATCAAGGGTTTTTTTATACCATTATAGAAAGAGTATTTTTGCCACTGCTCAAATCATATAATTGATGCAGCAGCGTTACCCTAACATGAGATTAACCATATTGTTTATCATCGCCAGTAGTTTGCTGGTCACCGCACAGGATTTCACAGACTCGTGGGTAGGCTATTTTAGCTTTACAGAGATCGTAGATATAGAATCGAGCGATTCACAGATATATGCGGCCAGTGAAAATGCCGTTTTTATCTATGATATTGCCAGTCGTAAGTTTACAACGCTCACGACCGTTAATGGATTGAGCGGTGATCGCATATCCCAAATTCATTACAATGAGTTGAGCGATCAACTAGTAATAGGGTATGAGAATGGCCTGATACAAGTGCAAGAGGATGATGTGATTTTTGATGTGGTCGCTATTAGGGATAAGCAAATTATCGATCCAGATCGCAAGAGAATCAACGAGTTTCTACAAGTAGATCAATTGCTGTACCTCGCTACAGATTTTGGGATTGCAATTTACAATCTAGAGCTTCTTGAGTTTGACGACACTTATTTTATAGGTAGCAATGGCGCTCAATTACAAGTGCAGTCCATCGATATTTTTGAAGGGTTTCTATATGCAGCTACATTAGATAGCGGCATACGACGCGCACCTATAGATGACCCATTTCTCATTGACTTTATGAATTGGACGCGCATCAATACTGGCGATTATGATGAGGTGATTGCAGTAAATAATCAGCTCTATGCGACTGACGATGACAGGAACCTATGGCGCTTGTCTGGAGATCAATTTGTGACAACAGACACGAGATTGCCCAATCGCGCGCTAGATGCACATCTCTCAAATGGCGAGATACTTTTTACGGGAATCAATTATGCCAGTATTATTAATGAGGCTGGTGCAGTGGTAAGTACCGTAACTGATTTTGAAGATATTGCTACTCAATTTACTAGCGGTGTCCGAGTAAACGGCAACTTGTTTATTGGATCCAGTGATACTGGTCTTATAAGATCTGGAAACGGCTCTACAGAGATAATCTTAGCTGATGGCCCATCACGCAATGATTCATTTACCTTAACAACCTTGCCCAATGAGCTTTGGGTAGGCTATGGAGATTATGATGTTTTTTACAATCCTTTCCCGCTGGATCGGGTAGGTGTAAGTCACTTGATTGAAGGTGCTTGGGAAAATTTTACCAGCGACGACGTGCAAAATATTGCTAGCATTTCAAGGATTACCATCAATCCAGTGGCGCCTGATGAGTTGTACCTCAATTCAATGAATGAAGGCGTGTTGCAGTTTGTTGATGGAGAAGCAACCACGTTATTCAATAGCAGTAATAGTAGTTTAAGCATCATTAACGGCAGTGGTTCAGGTAGGATACGTGTGCCAGCTAGTAAGTTTGATTCACAGGGTAATCTATGGGCAATTGCCTCACAGGTTGATGACCCATTAAATAGAAGAACTTCATCCGGGCAATGGACATCTTTTGATTTAAGTGATGACTTTCCATCAGTAGCTGGATCATCAACGACTAAGATTGATATCAATAACAATGACAATATATTTTTTGGTACCACAGGCGCAGGCCTTGTAGGTTTTAACTCCAATGAGAATCGTTATGCTCAATTGACAGAAGGTATTCAGCAAGGTGGCTTGAGAAATAATTATGTTGGCGCGCTAAGGATCGATCAAAGTGGCCAGTTATGGATAGGATCAAATCGTGGTCTAAGAGTATTATTTAATCCTAATTCCATGTTTACCGATAACCCGGATGATGCACGACCTATCATCATAGAAGATGTCAATGGAATACCACGAGAGCTGCTCGCAGATGAAGCTCTTGTAGATATTGAAGTGGACGGCAGCAATAGAAAATGGGTTGCAACGGCCGATTCTGGAGTATTTTTATTCTCACCTACAGGTCAGGAAACCATATTCCAATTCACTAAAAACAACTCGCCACTTCCATCTAATAGTGTGAACGATATTGCCATTGACGACACTACAGGGTTGGTATATTTTGCGACAGATAATGGATTGGTCGCTTTTAAGGGTGAGCGCAATAGTCCACCAGCAGACGATCTAGAGAATGTATTTGCTTTCCCTAATCCAGTAAGACCCAACTTTGACGGCAATGTAACCATCGATGGACTTACAGAAAGAGCACGTGTCAAGATTACAGATATCGAGGGTAATTTGGTCTTTGAAATCGTTTCTCAAGGTGGTAGCGTGCAATGGGATACCACTAGTTTTGACGGTCGCAAGGTTGCATCTGGTGTGTATATGTTACTTATAAGCGCACGTGATAATGTAGAGACAACAGTCTCAAAACTTATGATTATTAGATAAATGCTCATAAGCACGCCTGCCATTGTATTATCATCGATCAAGTATGGCGAGTCAGATCTTATCGCCAGGCTTTATACAAGAGAACTAGGTAGTCAGAGTTATATGCTCAAGGGCATACGCAAATCGCGCAAAGGAAAATTGCGCGTATCATATTTCCAGCCACTCACACAATTACATATTGAGACCCAGCATAAGGATAAGGGCAATCTTGAGTACATTAAGGAATGCCGTATAGCAGTTCATTATGAAAACATCTCGACCGCTATTGCCAAAAGCAGTGTCGCCCTTTTCTTTGGCGAGATTTTATCGCAGTTATTGACTGAGCAACAACCAGATGAACAGTTATTTGATTACTTGAGTAATGCTTTTGAATTTCTAGATCAAACCGACCATGTTTCAAACTTTACGATCAAAGTATTGCTAGACATGACAGATATCATGGGATTCGGGATTGATAGATCAACACTACAGTTTGAATATCTTAATATGCTCAACGGCACCTTTGATAATAATGGCATGCAACCACATCATTTAACTGATGTTGAAAGTAGTTTGATAAAACAGTTCCTTGGTACAGATTTTGAGCGGTTGGAAGAGATCAAGATTCATCGCAAACAGCGATCAGAATTATTGAACCTTGTGGTCGAGTATTTTCAAATTCACCTAGAGGTATTTAAAAAACCGGCATCGCTAACCATACTTAAACAACTCTTTGACAGTTGAGATATAATTTTACTTGCCTTTTCCTATTTCTTTTTGCCTTTATTTCCCAAGCACAGCAAGTGCAGGTGGTGAATAATGAGACTGGCGAGCCTATTCCCAATGTAGCTGTTTACAATAAAGAGAAAACAAAGTCTGCCATTGCAGACTTTGATGGATTTGTAGATCTCATAAAATTTGATGATAAAGAGACGATCTTTTTCCAGACCATGTCTTTCAAAACCTTAAAAAGTAGTAAGCGAGATATTCTTGCTCATGGTGATCTGGTCAAGCTCACTCCGGTGTCACAAGGCATGAATCCAGTGGTGATATCAGTCTCTAAGTTTGAGCAGCGCAAACAGGACATACCGCAAAAAATAATTTCTACCAGCGCTCAAGAAATTAAATTTAACAACCCACAAACCAGTGCAGATTTACTGCAGCAAACAGGTCAGGTGTATGTGCAAAAATCACAGCAAGGTGGTGGTAGCCCATTGATACGTGGTTTTTCAACAAATAGATTGCTCATTACGGTAGATGGTGTGCGCATGAATAATGCGACCTTTAGAGGTGGTAATTTGCAAAATGTCATAAGCATCGATCCACTATGTGTCGAACGTACTGAGATTATTCTAGGTCCAGGCAGCGTTGTATATGGTAGTGATGCTATAGGTGGCGTCATGAATTTTTACACGCAGTCGCCAGTCTTTGCGACTGATAGCATCACAAACTTTGCAGGTAACGCCTTGTTACGATATGCCACCGCAAATAATGAGAATACCGCACACCTAGATTTTAAATATGGAACGCAGCGATTTGCCAGTGCGACAAGCATCAGTTTTAATTCCTATGGCGATCTACATATGGGATCAAATGGACCTGATGAATATTTGAGAAATCAATATGTCGTGCGCCGCGATGATGAGGATTTACTAGTAGATAATAGCGACCCACAACGCCAGATTCCTACTGGTTTTGATCAGCTCAACCTGTTGCAAAAATTCTCTTACAAGCCCAGCAGCGACTGGCAACTGGACGCAGGATTGATTTACACGCAAACCTCTGATTATAGCAGGTATGATGCGTTGATACGCTTTCGCGAAAGCGGAAACCCCATAAGTGCCCAATGGTATTATGGACCTCAACGCTGGTTAATGCTTAATGCAAGAGCCACCCATCGTGGTAATGGTAGATTATATGATAAAGCGATCATCACACAGGCTTATCAAAAATTCAATGAGAGCCGCAACAATCGTGATTTTCAAGATGTAGAGTTATTTGAGAATGATGAGCAGGTAGATGCTCTTACAACGGCTATAGATTTTGAACGACGCAATCGAGAGAATAATGTCCTATTCTATGGAGCAGAATACGTGTATAACAAGGTAGGCAGTGAAGGCAGTATTTTTGACATAGAAACAGGTAATAGACGCGCAGCTGCCAGTAGATATCCAGATGGATCAACATGGGAATCGCTAGCTGCTTATGTGAGTTATCAATGGAGAATCGAGGAAAATCTCACCTTACAATCTGGAGCACGATACAACCACATCTGGATTGACGCTCAATTTGATGATGAATTCTTTGACTTTCCTTTTAGTGAAGCGACTGTAAATACAGGCGCACTTACCGGTGCGATAGGTGCAACTTATCTGCCTGATCCATCATGGGAACTGCGAGCAAATTTGAGTACAGCCTTTCGTGCGCCTAATATTGATGATATAGGTAAAATCTTTGATCCTAGTCCTGGCACGGTAGTCGTTCCCAATCCAGATGTGGATTCTGAGTATTCTTATAATACAGAGCTAGGTGTTAAAAAACGAGTAGGCGATCAATTGACTATTGAGGTCGCGGGATATTATACGTTGCTAGATGATGCATTGGTGGCTCGTGATTTTGAGCTCAATGGTGAGGATCAAATCATCTATCAAGGAGAATTGAGTCAGGTGCAAGCCATTCAAAATGCAGAGCGTGCGATGATCTACGGCGTTGAGATAGGAATGGATTACAAACTCAATGATGAGTGGAATCTGTACGGTCATTACACTTGGCTGGATGGCGAGCAGGAAGAAGAAGACGGCACCACGGTTGCCGTGCGTCACGTGGCACCAGCTTTTGGCGATTTTCATGTAGTTTATGATCACGATAGATTTAAGGCAGATGCCTTTGTTTTATTCAACGGTCAGTTTGATTTTAATGAATTGGCGCCTAGCCAGCAGGATAGGCCGTATTTGTATGCGCAGGATGAGAATGGCAATCCATTCTCGCCATCATGGTACACGCTTAATTTGCGATCTAGATATGAGATTAACAAGGCATTGAGTGTTAATGCTACCCTTGAAAATATCACAGACCAGCGCTATCGCACCTATTCATCTGGAATAGCAGCGGCTGGTAGAAACTTAATTTTGGCACTTGATTATTCTTTTTAAGAACCGTGAGTCTAGACGTCGTTCTACATAATCAACATTTTAAACTACACCCATCAGGAGCTTGTTATTGGGTAGAGCAAGATGTTGTTCTTTTGGCAGATGTTCATCTGGGAAAAAGCGCTCACTTCCGTAAGAATGGGATGGCCATACCATCTACCGCAGACGACGCAGAGTATGACAAGCTCAATGAGGTTATTGATTACTTCAAGCCATCGCGACTATTTTTTCTGGGCGACTTGTTTCATTCCTACATCAATGCAGAGTGGCACTTTTTTGAACAATGGGTGCGTATGCAATCCATCGAGATCGTGCTAGTAATGGGTAATCACGATGTCATCTCGCGTGAAAAATTTAATCAAATAGGAATAGCAACCCACGACGTGTTACAAATGGGGTCCATCTATTTAACACACCATCCAGAGGAGCAAGACGGGTATTTTAATATTGCAGGACACGTACATCCAGCGGTAAAACTTACAGGAGTAGGCAGGCAGCGTATGAAGATACCATGCTTTTTCACTACAGATACAGGCATGATTATACCAGCATTTGGTGATTTTACAGGCACACATGTGCTCAAACCACAAAAGGGAAATCGCATATTTGGTTGTGTGCCAGACGATGTCATCGAGTTGTCATAAATTGCAGCGATTATTCTTACCCAACCATCATGTTAAAAAAGATCGCGAGTATTCTCAATTTGATCAGCATCATTGTGCTGATTGCTTGGAACGGATATGCCAATTCTGGAAATTTCAACGGTAATACGGTAGGCGATCTAAGTGCAGAATATAGCAACCTGTTCACGCCAGCGAGTTATGCCTTTGCAATATGGGGTTTGATTTTCTTGATGCTATTGGTTTTTGGGGTGTATGGTGTGTATTACGCTTTCGCGAAAGCTACCTCACTCAAACCGAGAGCCTATCGCACCAACTTTGTGGTATCAACAGCGCCGTGGTTCTTACTGGCAAATATCTGTTGTACGGCATGGGTAGGCTTCTGGCTGGAAGAAATGATAGGAATATCGGTACTACTCATGGTCGGTATACTGGTTTTCTTGCTTTTGTGTGTGCGCAGCATTGATATGGAATTATGGGATGCGCCGTTTCCACTAATCGCATTTGTGTGGTGGCCGCTGTGCCTTTATACAGGCTGGATAAGTGTCGCAATTATTGCAAACGTCGCGAGTTACCTTAATGAAATCATGGAATTTACTAGAGATCAGGAAATTTATATCACCATCGCGATGGTAGTGGTTGCTGCTGTAATTAATATTCTCATGGTGTGGTATCGCAACATGCGCGAGTACGCTAGTGTAGGCGTGTGGGCACTTGTCGCCATTTATGTCCGTCACAAAGATGAGGTAGAATTGATAAGCTATGTAGCGATAGCGGCAGCCGCGATTCTATTAGTGAATATCATGTGGCATGGATACCTCAATCGTCACACAAATCCATTTATCAAATACAAACAGTATAGAGCGAGTAAAGCTTAAAAGCTCTTAATATCATTAGCCCAACTAGGATAGGTGTAGATGGTTCTTTTTATTTGCGTAAAAGTCAAGTCGTTGTTCATGGCAACAGCAAAAATGTTGATCGTCTCGGCCGCTTCATGAGAGATAATGTGCGCACCTAGGATCTTATCAGTTTTATTATCGACGATTACTTTATAGGCATAATATTTTGCATTTAATCGCCTGGTATTGAACCAGCTACTAGCATCTTGATGATGTACGGTAATGTCTAGGTTTTGATCTGCGGCTTGCTTTTCAGTCAATCCTATTCCTGCTACTTGAGGTATGGTAAAAGTGACGCTAGGTATATCAACCGGCTTGAATTTTTTCTTTTCTCCTGTTAGGTTAGCCGCAACAACGTCTGCTTCAAGACCGCTTAATGGTGTAAGCGGTAAATTCTTGCTCGATACATCACCACAGGCATAAAAATTTGATTGCGATGTACTGCATAGGTATTCATCCACCATGACTCCATCACGTCCAGTGACTACTCCAGCATTTTCTAGCTGTAAGGATTTGACACTAGGTTCACGACCTGCGGTGTTGAAAGCTAGATCAGTTGTTTGCTGGTGCTGACTACTATCTTTGGAATAATGCAATAAAAGTCGGTCATCCTTTTTCTCTACACTAGAAACTTGAGCATTGAGAATCACATCTATTCCTAGATCTCTGGACGCATCCAGTAAAAAGCCTGCGGTAAATTCTTCAAATGGTGATAATAATTGATCACCTTGTTCTATCACAGTCACTTTGACACCAGCACGAGCCAACATATGACTAAATTCCATACCAATATATCCACCACCAATAAAGGTCACCTTTTCAGGTAATTCTTTCAATGTGAAAAAATCTGGGCTTTCCAGTAGATGTTCCTCACCAGGTATTCCCAACTCTATTGGCTTCATACCTGTGGCAATGACAAACTTTTTTGATTTGATGGTGGTGCCGTCAAAAGTAAAAGTGTGCGCATCCTCAAAATGGCCGTCGCCGTGATAGCAATCCACTCCTTTACTCTTGAGCATTTGCTCTGTGTTTTCTGGAATATTGCTAGTGTAACGTCGAGCGTAGTCTTGTACCTCTTTCCAGTCGATGCGAATTTCTCCAGCAATTCCATCACCTTTCATATTGGTGGCTAGCTCATAAGCCTCGCTACTGGCCAGCATCAATTTTTTAGGATCGCAACCGCGCTGCGAGCAAGTACCGCCATACTCGCGATTGTCAATGATTCCTACCTTCATACCGTGGCTACAGCAGCGATCTGCTACCAGTTTGCCAGCGGTTCCTGTTCCTAAAATAAATACATCGTATTGCTCCATTTTCTAAATGTAAAGGAGCATCGCTCTTGATGCTGTGAAAGAATTGACAATATTTGGGAAGACTTGCGGCATGAGTATATCTTTACGGTCAATACATTGCTTTGGCTTACACAGATATTCTCCAGTCATATTCTCATTTACCACAAACCCAACAATTGCTGGATCATCTAGCGCAGGATCACGGTGCGATTCAAGTAGCTGGTCTCACTGGTAGTGCGTTATCGATTGAGTTGCAAACCTTATTTGAGCAAAGCGACAAGCCTTTTTTACTTATATGCAACGACAAGGAAGAAGCCGCCTATTATCTCAACGATCTAGAAAAAATGATAGGCGAGGAACGTGTGCTGTTTTATCCAGGAAGCTATCGACGACCTTACCAGATTGAGGAAACAGATAATGCCAATGTCCTTTTAAGGGCTGAGGTGCTCAACCGAATCAATTCAAAACGCAAGCCAGCGGTTATTGTTACATATCCAGACGCATTGTTTGAAAAGGTAGTCACGCGCAAGGAATTGGAGAAAAACACGCTCAAGATTGCCGTTGGTGATCAAATAAGCATTGATTTTGCAAACGAGGTGCTGTTTGAATATGCCTTCAAGCGCGTCGATTTTGTGACAGAACCTGGTGAATTCTCATTGCGCGGTGGTATCCTCGATGTGTTCTCATTTTCTAATGAAGAGCCTTATCGTATAGAGTTTTTTGGCAACGAGATTGATAGCATACGCATCTTTGATGTGGAGACACAACTGTCTAAAGATCAGATTAAAAAGATATCCATAATTCCTAATGTGGAGAACAAGAAGTCTGATGAGCGACGTGAGAGTTTCTTGAAATACTTGTCAAGTAAGACGGTTGTATTTGCCCAACATCTTGATTTGATGTATGCTCGTGTTGATTCGCTTTTCGCGAAAGCGGAACAAGCCTACCAAAAACTTGATGGTGGCATTAAGCAATTAACTCCAGACGAGATTTTCTGCAAGTCGGCCTTGCTTAAGAAGCAATTGGAGAAATACACGACAGTTGAATTTACCGGTAGCGACCCAGCTGTGCGATTCAGCACCAGCCCGCAACCATCTTTCAATAAGCAGTTTGATATATTGGTGGACACGCTGCGAGAAAATGAGAAACGTGGATTCAAGACTTATCTGCTGTGCGGTACTGCACAGCAAGCAAAGCGTTTCAAGGACATTTTTGACGACATGAATGCGCAGGTTTCCTATGAAACGGTGACCATGACATTGTATAAAGGATTTGTAGATGCAGATTTAAAAATCGCTTGTTACACAGATCATGAGATTTTTGATCGTTATCATAAGTTCCACTTGAAGAATGGCTATGCCAAAAAGCAAGCCATCACGCTCAAGGAACTCAATACGCTGGTCATAGGTGATTATGTTACGCATATTGATCACGGTATAGGGAAATTTGGTGGACTCCAAAAGATCGATGTCAACGGCAAGATGCAGGAAGCTATCAAGCTGTTTTATGGCGAGCGCGATATTTTATATGTCTCGATTCACTCGCTACATAAGATCACGAGATATGCTGGTAAAGACGGCAAGACGCCTAAGATCTACAAGCTAGGTAGTCCAGCCTGGAAAAAACTAAAAGCCAAAACCAAGACTAAGGTCAAGCAAATTGCTTTTGACCTGATCAAATTATATGCAAAGCGACGCGCTCGCAAAGGGTTTCAATACGAGCCAGATGGTTATTTGCAAAATGAGCTAGAGGCTAGTTTTATTTATGAGGATACACCAGATCAAAGTGCAGCGACACAAGATGTAAAAAATGACATGGAAAGCGATCGTCCCATGGATCGATTGGTCTGTGGTGATGTAGGATTCGGTAAGACTGAAGTTGCCATACGTGCTGCGTTTAAGGCTGCGGTGAGTGGCAAACAAGTTGCTGTGCTCGTGCCAACAACTGTTCTAGCTTTTCAGCATGCCAAGACTTTTAAGGAGCGCCTTGCCGACATGCCAGTTACGGTAGATTATTTGAATCGTTTCCGTACGGCAAAGGAGCGTCGCACGGTACTTGAAGGACTTGAAAACGGAACCATCGATATCGTGATAGGCACTCACCAGCTGGTCAATAAGTCGGTTAAGTTTAAAGACATAGGACTGTTGATTATCGATGAGGAGCAAAAATTTGGAGTTGCAGTAAAAGATAAGCTCAAAACCTTAAAGGAAAACATTGACACGCTCACGCTTACTGCTACGCCTATACCGCGTACGCTGCAATTCTCATTAATGGCCGCACGTGATTTGAGCGTTATAAAAACGCCACCACCCAATCGTCACCCTATTGAGTCTCGCGTGGTACGATTTTCTGAAGAAGTGATACGTGACGCGGTAAGCTATGAGATTTCCCGTGGTGGTCAGGTATTTTTTGTCCACAATCGTATTGAGAACATTAAGGAAGTAGCAGGTATGATCCAGCGATCTGTTCCAGATGCTAAGGTAGGTATAGGTCACGGTCAGATGGATGGAAAAAAGCTGGAAGAATTGATGCTGGCTTTTATGAATAATGAGTTTGACGTACTGGTAAGTACCACCATCATTGAGAGTGGTCTTGACGTGCCTAATGCGAATACCATCTTCATCAATAACGCCAATAACTTTGGACTATCAGACCTGCATCAAATGCGTGGTCGAGTGGGCCGCAGTAATAAAAAGGCCTTTTGTTATTTCATCACGCCACCATATGATATGATGACTGATGATGCTCGCAAAAGAATCCAAGCAATTGAGAATTTCTCTGAGTTGGGTAGTGGTTTCAACATCGCCATGAAAGATCTTGAGATACGTGGTGCTGGAGATATTTTGGGTGGCGAGCAAAGTGGTTTCATGAATGAGATAGGATTTGATACCTATCAAAAAATCCTGAGCGAAGCCATAGAAGAGCTCAAGGAAAATGAGTTCAAAGAACTCTATCCTACGGATGAGATCAAGACCAAACATGTAAGCGATGTCACGATTGATACAGATTTTGAATTATTGTTCCCAGATGATTACATCAACAGTGTTACAGAGCGTCTTGCATTGTACTCAAAACTCAATGAGGTAGATGATCAGCTGCAATTAACGCAGTACCGCAAGGAATTGGTAGACCGTTTTGGTGAACTGCCAGACCAGGCGGAAGATCTGTTGACCAGCATCAAGATCAAGTGGATCGCCAGTCGCATAGGTCTGGAAAAGATCGTGATGAAGCAAGGCAAGTTCATAGGTTACTTTATCGCAGATCAGTCGAGCAGTTTTTACCAGACAGAGACCTTCAGCTATCTATTGCAAGCAGTGAACAGCAGTGGCAAAACTATGCAGCTAAAAGAAAAGCAAACCAGGTCAGGATTGCGATTGTTACTCAAGATGGAGCAATGTAAAAGTGTAGATCAAGCATTAGCAAACCTAGATAAGATATTGCCTGTTGAAGAGATCGTAAGCACTTAGTAGATGGCTATGAAGCCACTTGCAGTAATCTTATTATTCCTATGGGCTGTTATAAAAGATAAAGTCGTTTGAGTTTTTGCTTTCGCGAAAGCGTAACAATCAACATTTACATTGCAAACCACTGACTCCACGGTAGTCTAGAAAGGACAAGAACAAGAGCGATAGTATAAAAGATACTGAGCATCTTGAGTTTGCCGTTGCTGGTAATCTTCTTTTTATGTTTCGAATAGCCAATGGTAAGGATAGTAGTAGCGATAATCATGGTCAATGGATGTTCCAGCGCGAGTAATCTTGCTCCACGACCTTCTGGAGTCATAAGAAAGCTGAAGTTTGAGAACAACATATTAGAATAAGGTGATAGTGCCCACAAAGCTAGTCCTAATAATAATTGAATATGTGTCACGATCAAACCACCTAAGGCTAGGCTAAAATCACGATTACCAAATTCCTTTTTGGAAAAGAAACCTATCAGCGCATTAAGTGTTGCTAGAACTAGAACGGTAACCACAAGGTACGCCCATCCAGAGTGAGCTGATTTTAAAATAGAATAGGCATTCATAAAAAGGAGGTTTAAAGTTTCAAAAATAGCCTAAAAACAAAGAACCCAACTCAGTTGAATTGGGTTCTTAAATATGATAATAAGTGCTTAATTCTAGTTGAATATATATCTCAATCCAACTTGCATTTGCCATCTTGAAGATCTAACACCACCGTCGTCAAAACGCTCTAAACCATCTTCAAAATCTGGATCAAAAGTAAATTCTGGATCTGGACCATCTTCTTCAACGTTCAATATTTGTATGTTACCAAATCGGTTGTTGATGAACTTCTGGCGACCCCAATCCTTGTTTAAGAAGTTGAAGAAGTTGAAAATATCAACCGTTGCTTGAAGCGTATGTTCCTTCTCATTCACGTTAATTGTGAAATCTTGAAGTAACTTGAAGTCAACAATATGATTCCATGGTCCTCTAAATCCGTTACGCTCTGCATATGAACCTCTTCGGTCATTTAAATAGTCATTGCTCTCTATATATGCATCAAGTGCTTCCCATTGCTCATCTGCGCTTACATCTCCATCATCTACAAGATTAATTTCACTCTGGTTGCGTGGAATATAGATTAAGGCATTATCACCAGTATCGTCACCTAGCAAACTGAAGCTTCTAGGATCATTATAGGTAAAGCTTAATGGAGCACCTTCTTGACCATTATAGAAGAAGCTGAAGGTCGTCTTGATGTTATCATTCCACGTCAAACGGTACGAAGCATTTGCGGAAACTCTATGTCCAAATGCAAACTGTGAAGGCTGTAGTTGAGGAGCATTCTTACCATTCACCGTTGGATTAAATCTCCACTGTGAACTGTTTTGAGAAGATGTTGCGTCAAATATAGATTCTCCGTCACTGTATGCGTAAGAAACCTGAGCGGCAAACCCTTTGTCAAAAGGCTTCGTTAACGTGAAAGAAGCGCTCTGTGAATAACCTTCATTAGTATTGGTGGCCAGATAAATACCAGTATAATCTCCATCAATTCTCGCTCTAGAGTAAAATGGTCTTTCATCTGCACCATTAAGGTTTCCTATAGGTCCTCTAATATTTAGATTCTCATAGGATATATTATTGATATTGTCATTATAGATATAATCTACTGTAGCTGTAAGACCCCAAATATTCAGTTTCTGATCTATACCTATGCTGTATTTTGCCACTTGTGGCAACATGAAATCTGGCGCAAATATGTTGATATCACCACCCAATTGACCACTTCCAGGTGCAGCACCTGTACCAATCGGCTGGTTCGTTGGATCTGGATTGAATCGTACGCCACCTTCAAAATCATCTTCATTTACACCACCAATGGCAAGACCATTATTATTGTAAGCACCACCTGGCCATACTAGCGGCATTCTAGAAGTAAAGATACCTATACCACCACGTATTTGCGTTTGACGCTCTCCACCTACATTCCAGTTAAAACCTAATCTAGGAGAAACGTGTATCTGACTTTTTATTTGTCTACCTACTCTTGCACCTTGCAAGTCTTTACCTTCTGCTTCTAGAAGGGCAACTGTGTTGGTGTTGAACGATTCGTTAACGGTTCCTTGCTCAAAGAATGGAATGTCAAATCTAACACCATAAGTCAATCTGAAGTTGTCAGTTAAACTCCAGTTGTCTTGAGCATAAACACCTAGTTGCGATAAGTTGAATTTTGCAGCAGCATCAGTAATGTCATCACCTGAAGTTCCAGCAGGATCTAATAACGAATAAGAGTAGCTGTAATCTTGTGACAATACATCATCGTCAAGGTCATCATTGAAATACGTATTGAAGTCTTCTAATGAATCAAAACCATAGTTACCAAAGTTTTCTCTCACAAATACATTTCGTACACTGTAGTTTTCAAAATTTGCTCCTAAGGTAATGTTGTGTGCTCCTGATTGTATCTCAAAATTGTTTGTAACAGTAAATACGTCTTGATCAAGAATATTACCCGTAGAAAAACGCTCAGAACCAAACGTGATATTACCATCACCATCTTCAATGCTTACTCTAGGAAACGGATTTCCTATAGGATCACGGTCATCTCTAACAATTGTATTAGTAACAATGAGGTTATTAGAAAGGTTTGAACCGTTTGTAGTATTCCATTCAAGTGTGCTAGAATTTGTAGTTGAGGGAAAAAATTGTCCACCATTAGAGAAATTGATGTTTCCAGCATTACTCGTTGAAGGATCAACAGATTCACCATTTACATAATTGTGCTTAAAGATGATGGTATTCTTCTCATTAAGGTTGTAGTCAAGTTTAATAGTAAAACGCTCTGTTTCACGAGTACGATCAACATTACCAAAAGATCCAGGATCATAACCAAATCTGTCGATAAGATTATTCCTTAGTGTCGTAATATCTTCTAAAGAACTATCACCAACATATAATGCTGGGTCAAAAATTCTTGGAGTGTTTTCTCTCTCAACTTCAGCATTCAAGAAGAAAAACAATTTGTTTTTAATGATGGGCCCACCTATTCGCGCACCATACAAATTATTAGAGAATTCATCTAGGCGTTCGCGATCTGGAGCAGGATCATCACCATTTCGATCATCAATTTGGTCTATGATTGCTTGTGGCGTTTTACCAGCTAATTTTTCATTCCTATGAAAGTAATAAGCACTACCACTAAATTCATTAGTTCCTGAACGAGTGATAGCATTGATCGCACCACCAGTAAAACCTGATTGACGTACATCATAAGGTGCAATGTTTACAGAGAATGACTCAATGGCATCAAGTGATATTGGGTTGATACCTATTTGACCACCGTTAGTACCTGAGTCAGATAGTCCAAAAACGTCATTATTTACAGCACCATCAATAAGAAGGCTGTTATACCTGTTATTTTGACCAGCAATCGAGATAGATCCATCCTCGCCAACTGTAGCTTGTGGTGTCTTTCTTAAAATGTCTGCAATACTTCGGGTAACTGTAGGTAGAGTGTTTATCTCTCTTGTTGAGATATTAGTTTCTGATCCAGTTTTACCACTATCAAAAATCCCATCACGAGTAGCTCTGATAACTATCTCATCCAGCGCATTGGTAGATTCTAGAAGTGTAGCGTCAATTTGTTCTGATTGACCCAAGTCTAGATTGATATTAGACAATTCTAGGGTCTCTTTCCCAACATAAGAAATGTTGATAGTATAAGGACCACCTACACGCATGTTGTTGATACGGTAGTAACCTTCAATGTCAGTTACAGATGCGTAGCGCGTACCTGTTGGTGTGTGTACTGCGATAATCGTTGCGCCCAGTAGTGGCTCATTATCGGCTTCTAAGACACGACCGTTGATGGAAGATGTGGTTACACCTTGTCCCAACATAGTCATGGAGCTTGAGAGAATTCCTATAAATAAGAATAGCTGTAAAAGTTTGTTCATCGTTAAAATGATTTGAGTTTTGATGCTGCAAAAGTACTCGCTTAAAAAGCATCCCAACATTAAGCTATCATTAATTAACGCTTAACTTTTCAACTATAACTATTTGATAAATAAGATATTACCTATTAACGGAATAAAACTTGTTTAACAGCGCGGTGGTTGACGCATCATGACCGTCAGACTTACTTGTCTCAATGTCATTTAAAATGGTATCTGCTAGTTTTTTTCCCAGCTCCACGCCCCATTGATCATAGCTGTAAACGTTCCAAATAATACCTTCAACAAATATCTTGTGCTCGTACATGGCCACCAATTTTCCTAGACTCGCAGGAGTAAGCTCATCAATCATGATGGTGGTAGTAGGCCTGTTACCTGGGAACACCTTAAACGGTAACAGTTTACTTATCTCATCAGCTGTTTTGCCAGATTCTTTTAAATCTTCACGGGCTTCCTCTCTGGTCTTTCCGTTCATGAGCGCCTCAGTCTGCGCGATAAAGTTTGCGATGAGTTTATTATGGTGATCAGGTTGTTGGTATTTTGCTTTCGCGAAAGCTATAAAATGAGCCGGTATCAACTTTGTTCCCTGATGTATCAATTGGAAAAAAGCATGTTGCGAGTTGGTTCCTGGTTCACCCCAAACAATGTTGCCTGTTTCATAATTTATAGGAATACCATCACGAGAAATGCTCTTACCATTACTCTCCATTATAGCTTGTTGCAAGTAGGCCGGTAATTCCTTTAAGTACTGGGTGTAAGGTATGATGGCCTCGCTCTGGGCTTTAAAGAAATTGTTATACCAGATGGTGAGTAGTGCCAGTTGCACCGGTATATTATCGCGGAATTCCGCATCTTTAAAATGCTCATCCATGGCATGTGCGCCATTCAATAAATGCTGGAAATTGCTGGTGCCAACGCCCAACGCGACAGACATTCCTACTGTGCTCCACAAGGAGAAACGGCCGCCTACCCAATCAAACATCGGGAAAATATTGTCCTGTGCCACGCCAAATTCTACCGCACGATCCACATTACTGCTCACGGCGATAAAATGCTTGCCTACTGCATCTTCATTCACTTGTTCTTTAAACCAGTTGCGTATTGTAGTAGCATTAGTCAACGTTTCCTGCGTGCCAAAAGATTTTGAAACAATCACAAACAGCGTTGTTGCTGGATCGATTTTTTTAAGGGTTTCCATCACGTGGTCACCTTCTACATTTGACACAAAGTGCAGTTTAAGATCGTTGTGATATGCCTCAAGTGCCTGGTATATCATCACGGGTCCTAGATCGCTGCCTCCTATACCTATATTGACAATAGTGTCAAACTTTTCACCATTGGCAGCGGTTATTTCACCTGTAAGTACTTGATCTACATAAGTGAACATTTTCTCACGACTGGCTTGTGCGTCTTTTACATAAGACTTAATGTTAGAATCTGCCTTTTCCAATGGCGTGCGCAATGCGGTATGCAGCACTTCACGACCTTCAGTCGAATTAATTTTTTCTCCATCAAAATATGATTGGATAGCCTCATCGAGCTTGCACTCATTTGCAAGGTCAATCAGTACCTCACGCGTAGCTGGCGTGATGAGGTTTTTAGAAAGATCTACATAAAAATCCTCAAACTCAATGGTAAATTCCTGAGCTCTATCGGGACTATTTTTAAAGGCTTCTTTTAGATCAAACTTCTTAAGATTGTCATAGTGCGCCTTTAGGCTGTTCCATGCGTTGGTGGTAGTTGGGTCTATATTTTTCATAAAGTTGCTGCGCCGGTTTGATAAGGCACCTCGTCTATTTCTTCCTTGAGAGGCATGATAAAGTTCTGGTAGTCTGCCATTTTTGCTTGTGGTAATGGCTCTGCACTTGGTAAATTTTGTTTGTAGGGATCTACCTGCTTTCCATTGACCCAAAACCTGTAGCATACATGTGGTCCAGTAGCGAGTCCTGTGCTACCTACAGTTCCTATCACTTGACCCTGATCCACACGTTGACCAACACTTACTTTTCTTTTAGTCATGTGCAGATACTGCGTTTCATAAGTGCCGTTGTGTCTAATTTTTACATAATTACCGTTACCGCGAGTGTAACCAGACTTTGTCACTATTCCATTTGCCGTGGCAACAATTGGCGTTCCATAGCCAGCAGCATAGTCAGTACCCTTATGTGCTTTCCATCTTTTTTGTACTGGGTGAAATCTGCGTTTTGTATATCTACTAGAGATGCGCGTGTAGTTCACAGGCGCTTTCAAGAAAAAGTTGCGCAGTGTGGCGCCTTCTTCATTATAATATTCATGAACGGCCTCAGTAGAATCTACTACATAATCAAATGCATAATAGGGCTTGTTGCCAGTTTCAAAAACAGCAACCTCAATCCTGTCAATACCTGCATAAATGCTGTCATTGATGTAGCGTTCTTGAAAGATCATCTTGAAACGATCGCCTTTTTGTAATTTAAAGAAGTCGATAGTCCATTTATATATGTCTGAGAGTTCATAGATCGCACTCATGCCCAGACCTTGATCTTCCATGGCTTCAGATAGAGTAGTTTCTATGGTTCCAGCGGCAATCCTGCGTGAGTAGGTGATAGGATGTTTGTCCTGTGTCGCTTCAAGGTTCTCGTTAAGCGTCAACTTTACATAATCCATACGGCTAGGCTCATAGATAAAAGCCTCTGGTGTGTGGACACTGTCCTTGCGTTTTAAAATTTTGAAAGGTTTTCCTGCCTGGATCTTACGCAAATCATAAATCTCATTGAGCTCTACGGCTGCTTGATAGGCGCTTTGACCTTCTACTAGGTGTGGTGCAATGAGGTCATTAAAGGTATCACCGCTTTGCACGGTGTCCTCGACAATTTCATAATTATTCAAGTCATAACCGTACTGCATTACCGGTATTACTGGTTTGACCTCGGCGATTTGAACTTCTTGTTTCTCATCGCAGGAAGCTAGCACAAGCAAACTGCATACGGCAATTAAAAATCTATTCATTCTTTAATCTGTATTATAAATGTGTTCTACCCATTGCTTGCCCCAATCCTCTTTTTCTTGATCGCTCCACAAACCAGGGAAAAAGGACACTCGCTGAAAATGCGGTGGTAGGAATTCCTTCCAGTTGGTACCACCAGTAGCTTCAACAGCTTTTCCTTCCTTGCGCAAATATCTGTGTGCCGCGCCCATGTGCATCAATAACCAGTTGATATTGACATTTTGATCCATTGCGCGCAGTGCATCCTTGAGCGGCTGTGTTTGCTCACTTTCTGGCAACGATAAGTAACGCTGGTACAGGTTACTATGTTGTACTTGATGTGCGATTCTCAAGAATCTAGGCGTGTACCTTTTTTCAAATTGCTTCAGTGTGAGCGTTTTCTCGCCAGTAGTCTTGTCAATACCGCCTTTTTTCCAGTAAATATGGTTGTATAAAGTTGGGATGTCTGTGGTTGTTCCGCTTTCGCGAAAGCGTAATCTATCCTGATAATTAACAAGATTGATGACATCTGTATTATAGAATTCAATCATGCGGAATTGTGCACTCTGGAAACCACTGGCTGGCAACAACGACATACGGAATTTCAAGAATTGATCACGTTCCATGCCCTTGATCATCACCTCAAAACTGTTGATGAGCATGGTAAAATACCTGTTGATGCGCGTCACTTTCTCAGTAAAGAAGCTTGCGGTGAGGTGTTCCTCTTCAATAATTTGTAGCTGCTCGTGGATGGCTAGCTTGAAGTAAAGCTCTGTGATTTGATGATAACCTATGAAGATCATCTCATCTGGAAATGGCGTGGATGGCACCTGTAAACTGAGTAAGGTGTCTAGCCTGATGTAATCCCAATAGGTGATGTACTGGTCATAGAGCAGTCCATCGAGGTAGGAAAGCATGTCCTGTCCAGAGTTCTTAAACTTTTTCTCTAGAAGTTTGATGCGTTGAGCAATTTCAGGAGTAATCTGGTCGTCTGCCATGTAGTGATTTAAACGCTTTGCAAAAGTAATGAACCACAGCCAACTGCCTTTATTTTAATCAAAAAATGCTGCCGATTTTTAAGTCAGCAGCATTATGATTATTCCACAATTTTCATGAATTGATGCGAGAGTCCTTTGAAGGCATCAAGATCTGCAGTGAGTGATCCTACCGCAAGTTTTGCCTTGATCCTGAGCGGTATTTTATTCTTGTCATCGCTTATCCATACCGACAAACTTTCTTCTTCTTCAAACACACGACCTGATTGCACATACGGTCTAAATTCCAATGCATTGATCTTACCGAATTTAGTTTTAATCACCTCACGCTTCAAGAACTTCATTTTAAAGTCATAGTTCTCCTGATCAAAAAACATAGGGAGAATAAATTCATCACCTGGATTGAGATTATCAGTATCTACTGTGTTGCGCAAATGATAAAAGGCACTGACCATATCCTGAGTCCCAGGTTTGATAGCTTCCGTACTTACCTTTTTGCGCTTTTTATTATTGATAGTAGCTGTGAGTGCCTCGTGGTCAAAGTCGATCACAATATCCTTAGTATGACCGCCTTCATCGATATCTCTTATAAAGCGGTACGGTGCTCCGGTCTCTTTATCTATATAGGTCTCATATTTATCATCAACCTCAAAAAAGAGATCCAGCAACCCAGTGGATTTACCACGACCTTTAATGTGGTATACTGGTTTGCCCTTATATCGGGCATTTGTAACATTAAGTGTTGCATAGCTGGCGTTGAACATCCCATAATGTATACGGAATTTGAACCACTCACCAGTATCAAATGCCTTGATAGGATCTGAATCATGCGGTGGTGTGAAACCAACTGTGGTTACCATTACAGCCGCTAATAAGAGTATAAGTTTTTTCATAGGTAGCTTTTTGACCGTTTGCTCGCGGTTACTACTCAAATTACAAGATCTGTTCCAAATTTACAATGTGCCGCGCAAAGCTTGTTCTCGCTCTATTGCTTCAAACAATGCCTTGAAATTACCTACCCCAAACGACTGTGCACCCTTGCGTTGAATTACTTCAAAAAACATGGTAGGTCGATCTACGATAGTTTTGGTAAAAAGCTGTAATAGATAGCCTTCTTCATCGCGATCTATAAGAATACCATGTTTCTTGAGCACTTCTACATCTTCATCAATCTCACCAACTCGCTCTAGTAGATCATCATAATATTCATCGGGCACGTATAAAAATTCTACACCGCGATCACGCATAGCACTTACAGTTGCCACAATATCATCTGTAGCGACTGCGATGTGCTGCACGCCTGGCCCATTGTAAAAATCAAGGTATTCCTCAATTTGTGATTTCTTCTTTCCTTTGGCCGGCTCGTTGATTGGGAACTTCACACGGCCGTTACCGTTACTCATCACTTTACTCATGAGTGCGGTATAATCTGTACTAATATCATCATCTGCAAAGGAGATGATTTGTGCAAAGCCCATAACTTCACCATAGAATTTACACCAGGTATTCATCTCGTCCCAACCCACGTTACCTACCATGTGGTCGATGAACTTGAGACCTACTGGCTCTGGATTGTAGTGTGATTCCCATTTTTTATAACCAGGTAGGAATGTGCCTTGGTAATTTTTGCGTTCTACAAATAAATGAACGGTCTCACCGTATGTATAAATACCAGAAGTTACCACGCTGCCGTGCTCATCTTCACTTTTGGTAGGTTCTTGATAGGCTTTTGCGCCACGTTTGGTGGTTTCCTTAAAGGCACTTGTTGCATCATCTACCCATAACGCTACAATCTTGACGGCATCGCCATGCTCGTCGATGTGTCTATTTATTTCACCACCTTTTTGCAATGGCGATGTAAGTACCAGCGTGATTTTATCCTGTTTCAACACATAAGAAACCCGATCCTTTAAGCCAGTTTCTAGCCCAGCATAAGCATGCGATTGAAAACCAAAAGCAGTCTTATAAAAGTGCGCTGCTTGTTTGGCATTTCCTACATACAATTCCACGTGGTCGGTGCCTAGTAGCGGTAGAAAATCCTCAGCTTCCTTGAATAACTTCTTAAGCGAGTACTCTGTGTTTTTAAGATCTTTGAGTTTTTTTATTTCTGCAGGCATGATGTCTTTATTTAAAAGATGAATGTGGATGAACGATCAAGTAATGAAAGAATCACCACATAGCTCTTGTTTGAAATAATGTAAATGCGCGCATGTAATGCTTATTGAATGCTGTCTAATTCTCGTGATTCTACATTCTCAATAACGGTATCGTTGGTGCCTTCATACTTCCATTCATCTACCTCGCTGGCAGAATCACTCTCATAGTCATACATATCGTCTGTGTCTTCAAAATCATCGACTTGAGAATCAAACTCGCCTGATTCCAGTCGCTCTAGGAAATTATCGACATTAAATAAGTTTGCTCCTTCAAATATCAATCCTATAAACAAAAGAACGGCCACAATAATGGTACAGATCATATTGATGATTAGTCCTGTTTTTACATTAGAATAAGATTTTGCCGTGTATGCACCAGGATTCTGGTTGTAGGCTTTCTTGCTTTTTGCAGCCCATATCCATCCTATACTTGTCAAGATAAGAATAGGTATGGCTAGTAAAGAGCAACAACAGCCTGTAAGTATAACCACAATACCTATGATTCCTATGACGAGCGCTCCAGGATCTGCGGATAATTTTTCTTTTATTTCGTTCACGTTTTTCGGTTGTTTTTAAATTTCTCTATTCTCTATTCTCTATTCTCTATTCTCTATTCTCTATTCTCTATTCTAGCCAACTCTTGTGATAGGAATCGTCTGCTATTTCTAGACCTTCTTTAGTCACTTTGAGTGGTTTAAAAGTATCTACCATTACGGCCAGTTCTTCGGTTTCAGTTTGTCCTATGCTACGTTCTACAGCTCCTGGATGAGGACCGTGAGGTATTCCTGCAGGATGTAGCGATATATGTCCAGCCTTGATGTCGTTACGGCTCATAAAGTCACCATCTACATAATACAAGACTTCATCACTATCGATGTTGCTGTGATTGTACGGTGCTGGTATGCTATCTGGATGATAGTCATACTTGCGCGGTACAAAACTACATACTACAAAAGCATCAGTCTCAAAGGTTTGATGTACCGGTGGTGGCTGGTGTATGCGACCAGTGATAGGTTCAAAATCGTGGATAGAAAATGCATACGGGTAATTATACCCATCATATCCAACCACGTCAAATGGATGCGAGGCATAAACCATTTCAAAAATCTCGTCCTGTTTCTTAATCTTGATAAGGAACTCACCTTTTTCATCATGAGTATCTAGTGACTCTGGCCTGCGCAGGTCACGCTCACAAAATGGTGAGTGTTCCAGCAGTTGACCAAACCAGTTGCGGTAGCGCTTGGGCGTGTAGATAGGTTTGCGACTTTCAACAATAAAAAGTCTGTTGACAGCGGTATCAAATTCTATTTGATAGATGATACCTCGAGGTATCAACAGGTAATCACCGTACTTGAATTCCAGATTACCTAGATGTGTGCGCAATACGCCACTACCTTTGTGTACAAACAATAACTCATCACTATCAGAATTTTTATACCAGTAACCGGTCAGTGACTCTTGCGGCGATGCAAGGATAATATTGACATCTGCATTTGTGAGGACTGTCTTGCGGCTATCCAAGTAATCGGGTTGCGGCTTGATTTGAAAGCCCTTGAGCCGGTAACTTTTAATATGGTTTTCCAGCGCGATCTCTGGCTTTACAGAGTAACTGTTACGTATTTCCTTGACCATCGTTGGTCGGTGCTCATGATAGCTGTTGGTGTACATGCCATCAAATCCTATCGTGCCAAACAATTGCTCGTGATACAGCGAGCCATCTGGTTTTCTAAAAACCGTATGACGCTTGTGCGGTATCTTTCCTAGCTTGTGGTAAAAAGGCATGATTGCTATTTATATTCGTAAATTTCGTGAATTCTCTAGACCATTCCATGCAATAGGCTAATTTATTGATGCGGTGTCTATAAAAATGACGTGAAATTTTTTGGCATGTTACGCTTTCGCGAAAGCGTAATCCCAAAAAATTTAAAACGCAAATCCCAGTTTTACATAGAATTCACCATCATCCTGCTGTGGGCTAAAGCTATATTTGAGTTCAATAGGACCAAGAAATGTATCAAGTCCATATCCCAAAGCAAATCCAGAATAACGAGCCTTGCTGAACCAATCGTCCTGTTCAAAGAGATCGTCGTCAACGCTGGCGAAATTTGCACTAAAAATGACATGGTTCTTACTGAATATCTCATAATCAATTTCAAACAGACTGCGTATCATGGTATTGCCGCCCAACGCTATAAAATCATATCCATAAAATGGTATGATATTATTGATGCGTCTTGCGCCATAACCACCTAGGAAAAAATCTAGCGCGCTGGTGTCTGGATTACCTATGGCGATACCCACATGAGCTTCTCCTCGCAGGCTCAAATTACCAAATGATCTCGCGTGCCCGACCTTTAACTGAGCGATACTATATTCATTGTAATCATCTCGCTGTTCATCGTTATAGACATAGAGGTGAAAATCACCATCAACTTCCCAGCCGCTGGATGGAAAAAAAGCATTGTCATAAGTGTCCAGCAGCAGCTTACCGTACAGACTACCGGTAAGACTGCTCTCTATATCTGTGCGACCTACGTCGGGATCGTTAGTAAGTAAAGTATTGGTGAAAACGTCCAGCGATTTGAGCTCAAGTCCTGTCTGCACATTGAATCCTCGATCCAGGCGTGTTTGCAAATAAACCTGCTGTGTCCAGTCGCTGTATTCTACATCCAGGCGATTGACGCCTAGTGGTTCTTGACCGGTAGTTTCCTCGGCAAAGCTGGCTGGTATATCCTTTTCAAATTGCACAAACTCGCTGTGCAATCCTATAGACCAATAGTTGCCCTTATCGATATAGTAATCAAAGTTGTAACGCAGGTTGTCGCCCAGTATCACATCTGCAGATATGATGTCATTATTAAACAAGATATTCTTGCGAGTAAGGTTGACAAGAGCGGCACTGCGCAGTAACTCGTCATAGTGCAGGCCCAAACGCAAGTAGTTGCGCACGGTACTTTCCTCTACCGTGATGGATAGTTCGCGGCGACCATCGTCTTCTAGGATCTCATAATTGATCTTGGTAAAGTTGTTTGTGGCCTGCAAATTATTGACGCCATTCCTTATGTCTTCATAACTAACAAGTCCTGGCGCATTGATCTTGAATTTACCTAGAATATAAGCGCGTGTGTAGCGCATGTTGCCATTTACATAGATGTGGTCTAGATAAAAACTGTCTGCTTGATCCACTTTTAATTTGGGCTTGCGATATCCAGGCGTGGCCACTTGCTTTAGGGCGTCCATTTTCTTTCTGGTGGCGATAACACCTTCATTGATTATTTTCCTACCATCGTCAAACGATATGACCGAGAATTTTGTGATGTCTGGAGTGATGTAAATATCTGTTTTGGGAGCTTTGACCTTCATGGCGTCAATCGTACGGAAGTTATTGATCTGCGCCAGGATTCCTGTTGCGCTCTCTAGCTCCTTGCGATCCTTGAGATCATCTTGAACGTCAACGCCTATGATGATGTCCATACCTTTGGCTCGTAGCTTCTCTACAGGATAATTGTCTGTCACGCCACCATCTGTAAGTAGGCGATCACCTATTTGTACTGGTGCAAATAAGGATGGCAAGGCACCACTGGCATTAACTGCACGAGGCAAATAACCACTATCCAGTACTACTTCTTCACCTGTGGTAATGTCTGTAGCCACGCAAAAAAACGGTATGGGCAATTTTTCAAAATCCTCTACATCACTTACATGTATCAATAATTGTGAGAGTAGGTTATAAACATTTTGACCTTTGCTCAAGGAACTGGGCAACCGCAATTGAAAATCCTCAAAAGGTAGTGTCAAGGCATACCGCTCATTCTCGCGCCGTTCATACAGTGTGGTCGCGCCACGCGGTATTTGATCAGAAATGATGTTCTCAAACTTGGTAATCTTGAAGACAGAATCAATTTGCTCGCCTGTGTAGCCGGCCGCATAAATCGATCCTATGATCGCGCCCATGCTCGTGCCAGCGATGTAATCCACCTTGATTCCTAGAGAGTCGATAACCTTGAGCGTTCCTATATGTGCGAGACCTTTAGCGCCGCCACCAGATAGCACGAGACCTATTTTAGGTGATTTTTTATCCTGAGTTTGTTGCGCTGTCAGGTATTCCGCTTTCGCGAAAGCTAAAACCAATAACAACCCAATAACACTATTCCTGCTCACCGCTATAATAATCGATTATTTTTCTTGCCTTGCTCAATCCTACAACGCCAATAAGTTCTTTTTCTGTTGCTTCCTTGACTCTTTTTACAGATCTAAAATGCTGCAACAAACTCACGACGGTTTTACCACCTATTCCTGGGATCACGTCCAGCTCTGTCTCGATGGCCTGCTTGCTGCGCTTGTTCCTATGATGATTGATGCCAAAACGGTGCGCCTCGTTCCTCATATGCTGGATTACCTTGAGCGACTCAGACCGTTTGTCCAGATATAAAGGTACAGGATCGTTGGGATAGAATAGTTCTTCCAGCCTCTTGGCGATACCAATTATTGGAATCGTGCCACGCAATCCTAGTCGTTCCAGCGCCTTGACGCCGCTGGACAATTGTCCTTTACCACCATCCACAATGACCAATTGTGGTAATGGCTGGTCTTCTTCTTGCAGTCTGCGATAGCGCCTATAAACAACTTCTTCCATGCTGGCAAAATCATCTGGACCGTCCACGGTCTTAATGTTGAAGTGACGATATTCACTCTTGCTGGGTTTACCATTCTTGAAAACCACACAAGCCGCAACCGGATTGGTACCCTGAATGTTGGAGTTGTCAAAACATTCCATATGTCTAGGTTCCTCGTCCAGTCTCAAGTCGGCTTTCATCTGGATCATCAATCTATTGACGTGACGATCTGGATCTACGATCTTGATTGTTTTGAACTGCTCTTGTCTAAAGAATTTTGCATTGCGCTCTGATAACTCGACGACACGTTTTTTATCACCTAGCTTAGGTACGGTTACCTTGATTTCCTCACCTAGATCTAGTGGAAATTGCGTGTAAATCTCACGAGATTGAGAGTCAAATCTAGTGCGCAGTTCAACGATGGCTAGTTTGAGTAATTCTTTATCGCTCTCATCCAGCTGCTTTTTAAGTTCCATGGTGTGCGATCTGGTGATGGAACCGTGATTGATCTGCAAATAATTTACATAACCAGCTGCCTCGTCACTAACAATCGTGAAAATATCCACGTTTGAAATGTTGGGATTGACAATGGTTGATTTTGTCTGGTAACGCGTCAAGATATCCAGCTTGTCCTTGATGCGTTGGGCATCCTCAAACTCCATATTTGCAGCATGTTCCTGCATGAGCGTATTAAAATGCTTGACGGCTTCTTTAAAATCACCTTTTACAATACCGCGCAGGGCGTCAATATTGTTATTGTAAGAGGTCTCGTTTTGTAATCCTGTGCATGGGCCTTTACAGTTACCTATGTGGTATTCAAGGCATAGTTTATACTTGCCAGCCTGTATCTTTTCTTCTTGTAAATCATAATTACAAGTGCGTATGGGATAAAGAGATTTTACCAACTCTAGCAAAGTCCTAACGGTACGAACGCTGGTGTACGGTCCATAATATTCGCTACCATCCTTAATCATTTTACGCGTCAGGAAAACGCGTGGGAACCGCTCATTCTTAATACACAACCATGGATAGGTCTTGTCATCGCGCAGCATAATGTTATACTTGGGCGACCTGGATTTTATCAGGCTGTTTTCCAGCAGCAGTGCATCGGTTTCGGTTTGTACCACGATGTGCTCGATACGCACGATCTTCTTGACCATGGTCGATATGCGATAGCTATCGTGATTTTTGGTAAAGTAGGATGAGACGCGTTTTTTGATCTTTTTGGCCTTACCCACATAGAGCAATCGATCTGTCTTGTCATAATACAGATACACTCCTGGCGATAAGGGCAGCGTCTTGATTTGTACCTCTAGTGGCGGTAATTCCATAGCACAGTAAAGGTAGGATTTATGATGAGTTTGCTTTCGCGAAAGCGTAATAAAAAACAATCAACTGCAATTAAATAGCTATGATCGTTGTTCCAACCACTTACTATGATTGATCTTGAAAATATTCTCATAGTCCTGTAATAGCGATGTTTTCCTGAGTGTTCTGCAATCCTATTTCCTAAAGAAATATTATAACTGCTTTGAAAAAGTGATGGTTTTGTAACTTGAAAATAAAAGCGATGGCAAAATTTAGCGAAATCATCAACGATCAAGTTCCAGTACTTGTTGATTTTTATGCGACCTGGTGTGGTCCTTGTCAAACCATGATGCCGGTATTAGAACAACTCAAAGACGATCTTAAGGATGGCATCAAGATCATCAAAGTTGATGTGGACAAGAATAAAGCACTCGCTACTAAGTTTGCCGTGCGTGGTGTTCCTGCTTTCATGATTTTTAAAAATGGTAAGCAAGTATGGCGCGGCGCTGGTGTGCAACCCTTACATTCACTCAAAGCTGAAATAGTAAAATATGCGTGATATGAATGGTAAGAGAAATGTATTAGGTGAGCAATTAATAGGCTGTTGTACTGATCCCATGACAGGATTCTATAGAGACGGTTATTGCCGCACCTCAAATGCGGATACTGGAACCCATGTAGTTTGTGCTGTGATGACTAATGAGTTTCTAGAATTCACAAAATCCAAAGGCAATGATTTATCCACGCCTATACCACAGTTCAATTTTCCAGGTTTGAAAGCTGGCGATAAATGGTGTTTATGTATATCTAGATGGCTGGAAGCAGAAAAGGCTGGTTGTGCACCCTATGTTGATCTCAAAGCGACCGATCAAAAAGCATTGGAATACACCAACATCAATGTGCTTAAAACCTATGCAGAATGAGCCGTGGTTTTGTCAAAGAAGGCGATCAAGAAGAACCAGTCGTTATTCCTAAAAGAGCTATTTTACCTGATGGCACCATCAACTATGTCACGCAGCGCGGTTATGAATTGCTACAGGAAGAATTGGGAGCATTAGAAAACGAGCTAGGCACAATTGATCACGAGAATGAAACAGATAGACGCAGAGCCAACACGCTTATTCACGGTAAAATAAAATTGCTCAAAGAACGTATCGCAAGTGCCAGAAAGCTAAATGTCAATGCAGAAAAGAAAAACGAGGTACGTTTTGGCGCTGTTGTAACCTTCAAAAACCTTACAAATAACTCGACCCAAATGGTCAGTATCGTAGGCGTCGATGAGGCAGACGTTGCTCAAGGTAAAATATCATTTACTACACCAATCGCTAAAGCACTTACCGGATCGCAAGTAGGTGAGGTAATCGATTTCAAGCTAGGTAGTGAAGTTAGAAAGCTCAAAATTTTAAATATTGATTACTAGGCAAATCAATTGAATCTTGAGATTTAGAACTTAGAACCAAGGAATTTTCTAGTGCCAGTGATCCTTTTTAAGATTAGTTGCTGCAATAATCACATCCATTCTACTTATTTGACCTATGAGCTTTCCTTGCTCAGTAACTGGAAACCTGCGGTGACCAGACTTTAAAAACCTACCAGCAGCATCAAAAATATCGGCCTCGGCATCAATTGTGGCTACTTCTTTGCTCATATAATCTGATACGGTACGATCGCCCACTGGCAAATTATGATACCTGCTATCACCTATCACTTGCATGAGATCTGTGTCACTAATGATTCCTACCAGATTGTCTTGATCATCGACCACAGGACCACCAGTAATGCGTTGCTTTAGTAGCGTCTCCATCACAGCATTAATGTTTTGGTCGGGTTTGAAAGTGATGAGTTTGCGCTTCATATAATCTTTAACCCTTATAGCTTCTCTTGTATCTGTTTTTTGCTCGGACCTGCGGCCCATAAAACTTTTAATTCCCATAACGATTTTTTTAATTGATCAGACCTTTAAGTTACAAATTTTTAAAGTATTAGTTAAATCGGTTATGTATGTTGAAAGAATCAACTCTCCAATTGATTATGACCCCTATGATTCTAACTTCAGATATTATTTAGAATGATTTTCAATACAGATGGCTGGCGCGTATCTTTGTGTTAATCAGTTTGACTTATGAAAATAGAGAAGAAAGAAGTTCTCAAAGCCCTAGAAACTATATCAGTTCCAGGTGAAGGACAGAATATGGTAGAGAGTGGTGCGGTAAAGAATGTGTTGGTTTTTGGTGATGAGGTAATTGTTGACATTACCATAAATAATCCCAGCTTACAGGCCAAAAAGAAGACAGAAGTTTCTATACTCCAAGCCATTCATAAAGAAGTACATCAAAAGGCTCAAGTAAAAGTAAATTTAAAGGTTGAGGCACCAGTAAAAGAAAACAATGCTCCCGAAATCAAGGGAAAACCTATTCCTGGAATCGATAATATCATCGCGGTAGCTTCTGGAAAAGGTGGTGTCGGTAAATCAACAGTAACAGCAAACCTGGCAGTAACACTTGCAGAAATGGGATTCAAAGTAGGCTTGCTAGATGCAGATATTTATGGACCATCTGCAACCATTATGTTTGACGTGGTCAATGAACGACCACTTTCAGTAACCGTAGATGGTAAGTCAAAAATGAAGCCCGTAGAAAGCTACGGCGTGAAGGTCTTGTCCATAGGATTCTTCACAAAATTAGATCAAGCCGTCGTTTGGCGTGGTCCTATGGCTAGCAAAGCACTCAATCAAATGATTTTTGACGCAGATTGGGGTGAGCTTGATTTCCTATTAGTAGATCTACCACCAGGAACTGGTGATATCCATTTGAGTATCATGCAAGCATTGCCACTAACGGGTGCCGTAGTAGTAAGTACACCACAAACCGTTGCACTAGCAGATGCTCGCAAGGGCGTTGCCATGTTCCAGCAGGAAAGTATTAATGTTCCCGTGCTAGGTGTTATTGAAAATATGTCCTATTTCACGCCACCAGAATTGCCTGATAACAAATACCACATCTTTGGTAAGGACGGTGCCCGCAATCTTGCGGAGGATTTGGGCATTCCGTTTTTGGGTGAATTACCGCTGGTACAATCTATACGTGAAGCTGGTGATGTAGGTAGACCTGCTGCGTTGCAAGAAAATACGCCGGTCTCAAATAGTTTTGTTGATATTACTAGAAACGTAGTTACAGAAACGGTAAGAAGAAACGAAAACATCGCACCAACCGAAGCTGTCAAAATCACAACAATGGCAGGTTGTAGTCCAGCAAAAAAGTCATGATGAAAGGCGAGAAACTTAAACAAGCCGTAGAAGCTGGACTAGAAGAGATCAGACCATTTTTGCAACGTGATGGTGGCGACATTGAATTAGTCTCCATTGATCAAGAAAAGTTCGTCAAAGTACGATTGCTAGGCACCTGTGTAGGATGTCATGTTAATCAAATGACCCTTAAATCTGGAGTGGAATTGACCATCAAGAAACACGCGCCACAAATAGAATCTGTGGTTGATGTCTCTAACATGACAGAGAAAGAAGATTATCGAGATCAATTAGATTCCTAATTCAGGCTCTCAAGAATACCATCAAATAATTGATAACGGCTATCAAGACTAGCATTGCTCACTTTGATGGCCTCATCCCATTTTTCTTCATCATCACCGCACAGCATACTTACCATACGATGCGCCATCGGTCCATGCTCATCGCCGTCTAGTTCAATATGACGATCAAAGTAATACTTGATTTTTGATAAATCCATGTTTATGGATTGATGATCTAGACCCTTGATTATTTTAGTAAACATGTCTGGAATAAGGTCCTCACGACCGTAAGTAAATGCTGCCGCAATCTCGTGTGGCTTTCCACCTTCAATAATATCAAATGTGTTGATCAAGAATTGCGCAATATGCGGTTCTAGGGATGCTGCTCCCGATTTTACTGACTTTATGCTGTTAAAGGAATGGATAATCTTTTCAATAGCCGTGGTCTCAATTCCTGCGGCTTGCATGGCATCCAGATACATCTCATAATGGCTATTGCGATGACCGTCGATGTCAAGATCGGTTTCCTCTGCAAGGACAATCTCATTGATTAGATATCTCAATTGTGGATCGCCTACCGGTTGCCAGGGCACGCTGGTGCAAGTCAATTCTTGTTGCAAGGCCTTGAGTAGAGACATGAAATCCCACACGGCGTACACATGGGATTGCATGAATGTATGTAAATGCTCAACGGTTTTTATAGAGGTGTAGAGTGGATGGTTGAGTAACCGCTTTCGCGAAAGCGTAATCCTATCATTCAACAGCGATTGCATAGACTTTTTTACAAAAATAATGGCTACCTGCAAGATGTAAGTAGCCATTCAATGAATTATGAGAAATTTAAAAGGTGTAACCCACTTTAAAAATGAGCTGCGCAGCTAGATTATTGTTTTCGAAATCATAGCCTCGTGATATTTATCGGGTGAGATCTTTTTCTACTTAAATGTTAGAGCTATGTCAATCGATCTGGTAGATAGTTTCATCAACAGGATCACGCTAATTTTGATCTCACGCCTCATATTGTCCACGGATAGTTTGAAATAACATCATAGCTATCATGGCGAGTAATATTGTTCTATTATAGTTGATCTTTAACAGACAGTCACTCAAAGTATAGCGATAACGAGATGATGCGTCAATTAAAGAGTAAAACCTATCTGCACACCTATATATAAGCTTACATCTGAATCCTCTAAGTCATAAGATGGTCCTGCCTCAAAAGTAAAGTTCAAAAAATCCTGATAGGTTCTTTGCAATCCATAAGTGGCAGAAAGCACGGTCTGATCGTCTACTCGAGAAATATCTCCTTCTACGCCTATCACCTGGGTGAGATTAAGGCCAATAAAGTTACCACTGTTGTATTGAATGTTTCTGCCTTTCTCCAGCCTTCTATTGAAATTGGTATAGTATCTTCCTGAACCTTCTAGGATTAAGGGAAACAAAAAATCAGACTCCGTTTCATTATTGATTTCTTCTACGGTGATGGACAGTCCAACTCCTACGTTAGCGAGTAGCGAGAAGTTCTCTGTTATATCATGTTCGACTTCGGCACTAGGTGTGAGAACATTAAGTCTAAAAATCGTCTCATCTGCATAATCTAGTTTGTTTTGATCTTGCGAGAGTCCAGTTGATGTAGCTAGGAGTAGCAAAACTAGAGCGTAAACGTGTTTCATAAAATGTGTGTCATTGAAAGTATGTGTTGATTGAATTATTGTCGCACCAATGTATAAGTTCCTTGTGCTTGAAAGCTGTAGTCGTCCTCAATGTCATTAATCTCAAAGAGTAAATCAAATCCTTCACTGGAAAAATTGTCAATCGTGGTGATTGCACCATCATTTTCAGAAAGTATTAGTGAATTCCCGTCTAAAGAATATCTACCATCTAGATCTAGCGTATTTGTCTCTACCTCTGTATATTCAAAGCCTTCATCTTTATAATCAGTAGTAGTGGTAAAGCTTCCAGTAGTCGACACGCGACCGTTATCAGTAAAAGTAAAAGTCACATTATTAAAGTCACTACCTACTTGTGTAAAAGTCTCTGTCCTGGTCATTCCATCAAAAGTATCAGTTTCTGATCCGCTAGTATTGACAGCAATAACATCATAGGTTCCCACAAAATTAGCCATGGTCAATTCATTAGGATCTGTTGTACCGTTATCATCATCTTCCTCAGTGCACGAGAATAGAAATAAAGACATAATGGCAAAACTTAACAGGGTAATCTTTTTCATAGGGTATAATTTAAATGGAGATTTCTATCCAATTTTATGATCACGGTAGATCTAACGAATTTAGATGAGACTATTGGAGATGTAAGAATTTATTTAAGCTGAATCATACAAACGCATTCTCGCCTGTAATATCTAGTCCAGTAATCAGCAAGTGGATATCGTGTGTTCCTTCATAGGTGATCACGCTCTCTAGGTTCATGCTATGACGCATGATACTGTATTCTCCAGTTATTCCCATGCCGCCTAGAATCTGGCGTGCCTCGCGTGCGATATTGATGGCGATTTCTACATTATTACGTTTAGCCATGGAGATTTGTGCACTGGTAGCGCGACCTTCTTCACGCAATACGCCTAGTCGCCATGCAAGCAATTGAGCTTTTGTGATTTCAGTAATCATCTCTGCCAGTTTCTTTTGTTGCAACTGGAATCCCGCAATCGGTTTGCCAAATTGTTTGCGCTGTTTTGCATATCTCAATGCTGTATCATAACAATCCATGGCAGCACCTATCGCGCCCCATGCAATCCCAAATCGTGCGGAATCCAGGCAGCTCAGCGGTGCGCCCAATCCAGATCTACCAGGTAGAATGTTGCTTTTAGGGATTTTTACATCCTGAAAAATGAGTTCACCAGTCGCGCTTGCTCTCAAGGACCATTTGTTGTGAGTCTCTGGTGTGGTAAATCCTTCCATACCACGTTCTACTATTACACCGTGTATGCGGTCGTTTTCATCCTTGGCCCAGACAACTGCCACATCACAAAACGGACTATTAGAGATCCATAATTTGGCGCCATTTAATATGATGTGATCGCCATCTTTTTTGAATCTGGTAATCATGCCGCCAGGATTTGATCCATGATCAGGTTCAGTCAAACCAAAGGATCCCATAAACTCACCACTGGCAAGCTTAGGCAAGAATTTTTTCTTCTGTTCCTCGGTACCGTATTTCCAGATGGGATACATCACCAGCGAGGATTGTACTGATGCCGTTGACCGCACACCGCTATCGCCACGCTCTAGTTCCTGCATGATCAAGCCGTAGGAAATTTGGTCTAATCCTGCACCACCATATTCTTCTGGAATGTAAGGGCCAAAACCACCTATCGACGCTAGTCCAGGAATGATACTTTTAGGAAAAGTCGCTGATTGTGCGGCCTCTTCAATGATAGGCGACACGTCACGCTTGACCCACGATCTTGCTGCATCGCGTATCATCTTGTGTTCTTCACTCAACAAATCATCTAGCTGATAATAATCTGGCGCCTCAAACAGGTCTGGTTTCATAATCAAGAATTAGGATTGCAAAATACCCATTTATCAATAATCGATGTTGTATTCTGCACTTTTAATAATGGTCGCGATTATGGCGACGACCTTGTACTTACATGTTGAGATAAAAATCACGAGTTAATTGAATGTAGTCCTCAGTATAATCGTGACGTCCTTTCTCTATGGTTAAATGATTGATTGTTATTTCGCTTTCCTGCCTCGCCGGCAGGCAGGCGCGAAAGCTAACTTCTAACAAGCATCTTTTTACCTCACTCGATTCTGCACCTCGCACGTACATCTTACGCTTTGTGTAAAGCTGAAAATGATTTGCGATTTTAACGAACTCCTCTTCTCTATCTGCTGGAATAATACAAGCAAACCTTCCATTGCTAGCAAGTAATTTGTAAACTCCATAGATCAGTTCTTCAAAAGGTAGCGCATTATCAAATCTGGCTTGCTGTCTAGCTTGGTCCATTCCTGTATCAACTGTAGCAGCTTGAAAAAACGGTGGATTGCTGATGATCAAATCATAACGATCATCTACTTCTTCATAAAATTCTTGAAACGACGCGTGGTAGCAGTACAGTCGATCTGCCCAAATGCTGTTTTCAAAATTTGAGGTACATTGTTCAAAGGCTTCGGTATCCAGCTCTACTGCATCAATCTGTGCATGGTGATTGCGTTGCGCCATCATCAAACTAATCAACCCAGTACCAGCACCTATATCCAGTATAGAGTTTGCCTCGTTAGCATTTACCCATGCACCTAAAAGGACACCATCGGTACCTACTTTTTGTGCGCAGCGATCCTGCTCGATGGTAAATTGTTTGAACTTGAAAGTGGACATGGTTATGACAGATAAAGATCTATCAAACCGTCCGGTGTATTGACCTCAATTACTTTATTCTCTCGATCTACTTTATTGATAAATTCATCATTGATTGGTATCAATACCTCATCACCATTATTGTCAATCTCGAACAAAGCCTGTGATGTGGTGTCGTTAACGCCTGTTATAGTGCCTACCTCACCATAATTTTCATCAATAATGGTAAAGCCAATGATCTCGTGAAAGTAAAACTTGTCGCCATCTAGGGCTGGTAATGCAGTAAGCGGTAGGTACAACTCGCGCTTCATCATACTGTCGGCCGCTGGCTCATCATCTATGTCCTCAAACTTGACGCGCAGCAGCATAGATTTATGCAACTGGCTGCGTTCAACAAAAAATGGAACCAAATCTTTACCTATCTCGATAAAGACTGATTCCATTTCTAGAAAAAGTTCTGGCTCGTCTGTGTCTAGTTTGACAAGCAGCTCACCTTTAAAACTAAATTTATTGACAATTGTACCTACGTAAAAACAATCTTCCTTACGCATGGTTCAATATGATTTACTCTTCTTCGCTTGATGCGTCAGTAGCTGCATCTTGAGCAGCTGGCTCTTCTACAGCAGGCTCTGGAGTATTTGCAGCGATACGTGCTTCATTTACTGCTTTCTCAGCTTCAAGAGCTTTGGCAGCTTCTTTCTCTTCGGCAGCTTGCAGTCCAGATGCTTTGTCAGCAATCTTTCCTTCTTTTTCACTTACCCAAGAATTGAATTTTTCTTCCATTTGCTCTTCAGTAAATGCTCCTTTTTTCACACCACCTTTAAGGTGTCTTTTAAGCATCACACCTTTGTAGCTCAAGATTCCTCTTGCAGTGTCAGTAGGTTGTGCACCGTTTTCTAACCACTTTACAGATCCATCAACGTCTAGGTTGATAGTTGCTGGGTTTGTATTAGGGTTGTAAGTTCCTAGTTTCTCTAGGTATTTACCATCTCTCTTTGAGCGAGAGTCTGCAGCGACGATCCAGTAAAATGGTTTTCCTTTTTTACCGTGTCTTTGAAGTCTGATTTTTACAGGCATAACATTAAATTTGTGGGTTCCCGACCCTGATTATTAATTTGAGGTTGCAAAAGTATCATTATTTTAATTATCAACAAGGTGTCTTTTTAAATAATTACTTTTGGCTCTTAAAATTCTAACTGCATGACTTTCAAAAAAGTACTCCTTATTATGCTTGCCACGATAGCCTTTTATTCTTGTGAGGATAACTTGGACGTGGACAACAAGCCAGCGATACAGGCATTGCGCAATAACGAGTTCTTTGATGCTAGAGAGATGAGTGCCACCACTAATAGTGATGGTACCGTGACTATTGTTGGTCAAAGCGTACAGGATCGATTGGAAATAAATATCTCTTCATCAAATCCCAGTATCTATGTACTGGGACAAGGAAGTCCTAATGAGGCAAAATATACCGTTAACAACAGTATAGTTTTTTCAACTCGTACAGGAGACAGCAACGGTGTCGTTGAGGTTGAGCCTAGTCTTGAGGACGGCACTATCTCGGGAACTTTTAACTTTATAAGCTTTTTGCCTAATGCTACAGACACGTTGGTTATGCGTCGTGGTGTGTTCTATCAGGTGCCATTCGGTTCTCAGGTTGGATCTAGTGTAGTTAACAATTTATCCGCAAGAATTGCTGGCGAGAACTTTAGACCTACTAGTGTGAACCCGCAAAATAATAATGACCTTGTAACCGTCACAGCAACAGGTAGTACGCGACAAGTGGTATTGAGTTTTCCTGATAACATTGCCGTAGGATCCTATGATATCAATGGAGATGGAGATATCGCCGCAGCGCTAGTAGTAGATGGCAACCAGAATGCCGCAGTGTCAGGTAGGCTAGAGGTAACATCAGTAAATAGGGTCAACGGCCAGGTGAGCGGTACATTTGAGTTCCTTACAGAGCCGCCAACGAGCATCAATGTCACCAACGGTACTTTTACCGTTACCCTATAATTTAAGGTACATAAATTTACCGCTGTAATCGATGACAGCCTTGCTCGCTACCAGGAAATCTGCGCCCAGCAGTCCTTGAATAGAACGCATGCCTTCGGCCTTGAGTGCGGTGTTGATAAAGGTCATGTCCATGGAGAGTAGCGTGGTATCCTCATCATTCCAATCGCCTAATTCCAGCATGTTGTTATGAGAGATTCTAGGACGCAGCGAGCCACTTGCGGTCCCTATTTCTTTACCCATAAACTCTGTCGTGAGGTCAAAATCCTTGTATAACGCTTGATCGACGCATGTTGCACTCGCGCCAGTGTCAATAATAAACCTGCCTTGATGTCCATTTATGCTTGCTTTGGTCACGATATGACCACTCTTTTTGGATAGGCGTATGCGATGTTGCACATAGCCTTTATCAAGTAACAGTTTTTTTAAAGAGGTCATGTGACTTTTGAGAATTACGCTTTCGCGAAAGCAAAATTATAACAACCCAATCTAACAAGGCACTATTTTATAAACACTACATGATGTGGTTGACAAGTGAGCCGAATATCTTTGCACCATGATATTGACAGATACACACACGCATTTATATAGCGAGCAATTTGACGAGGATAAACAGGAAATGATTCAGCGTGCGATGGATCGAGGCGTACAGCGTTTTTTCCTACCAGCAATTGATGCGAGTTATACAGATAGTATGCGTGAATTGAAAAAGGCTTTTCCCGAGAATTTTTTCCTCATGAGCGGTTTGCATCCTACACATGTGAAAGATGAGGATATGAATGAGCAATTAGACCATGTCTATGCCCAACTGCAAACTGGTGATTATGTAGCGGTAGGTGAGATAGGCATTGATTTATATTGGGATAAAAGCACGCTGGATGTACAGGTAGCAGCTTTCAAGAAACAGATAGAATGGTCACTTGAGTTTGAGTTACCCATAGTAATTCACTGTCGTGATGCATTTGATGAGGTGTTTGATGTGCTGGAACAATACAAGAACACAAAATTGCACGGTATTTTTCACTGTTTTACAGGAACTCAAGAGCAAGCACAGCAAGCGATAGGTTATAATATGAAATTGGGAATAGGTGGCGTAGTAACTTTTAAAAATGGTAAGATTGATAAGTTTTTAGAAGAAGTGCCGATCGAGCATATTGTACTAGAGACTGATGCACCTTACTTATCACCTACACCGCACCGCGGCAAACGCAACGAGAGTGCTTATCTTAAAATTGTGGCTCAAAAGGTGGCTGACATCTATGGTTTAAGCCTTGAAGAAACAGCGCGCGTTACCACCTTAAATTCTCGTGAAGTCTTCGGTTGCTAGATGATGGTTTGCTTACTTTTGAAGACACTGTAAAATCCCCTAGTTTGTCTTCTTACAACGATATTAGATTCTTTAATGATCCAGAAGTGATTGTCGCGCTCAAGAGTGCCGTGCGTCACCCGATGATTAAGGAATTGTTCAAATACACTTTTCCTGATAAAGATCAAGAAGAGATCAAAAAGATCGTGTTGAAGTGCGAGAGTATTGATGATTTTCAGCGTGAAGTCATTAGCAAAACGGTAGAGCGTATTCTTGAAGACACGTCGGCTGGATTGACGACGAGCGGTTTTGATGATCTTGACTCTAACACATCCTATTTATACATCTCCAATCATAGGGATATAGTTTTGGATACCTGTTTGCTCAATTACAAGTTGTTTGAATATGACTTGATACGCACGGCAAATGCCATCGGCGATAACCTTGTGACTAGACCATTTGTAAATGCATTGAGTAAATTGACGCGCAATTTTACCGTCAAGCGCGGTGGCACACCTCGAGAGACGCTAGTAAGTAGTAAAAAGCTGAGTCAATACATCGAGAAATTATTGAAAGAAGATAAGCGCAGTGTCTGGATCGCGCAGCGACAAGGAAGAACTAAAGATGGTAATGATCTTACTGAACAAGGCGTGCTCAAAATGATCGCGCTAGCTGCTGGCAAACGGCCGGTTGCTGATTACTTGAACAGCTTGCGCATTATTCCTGTATCGATTTCCTATGAATATGATCCTACAGATTTGCTCAAGGTGCCAGAATTGCTTGCCAAACAAGCTGATGAGGAATACATCAAATCAGAAAATGAGGATTTCAACTCCATACTTAAAGGTGCGCTGGGTCAAAAGAAACATATCCATATCCATGCTGGCAAGCCGCTAGATATAAAGGATACTGGTGAGCCAACTAACGCATTGCTTCAAGATGTGGTGGACCACTTAGACACCACTATCCAGAAAAATTACCATTTGTGGCCTACCAATTACATCGCGCACGATTTGTTGAATGATGCCAAAGAACACCGTACACATTACACAGATAAAGACCTAGCTCAATTTGAACGCAGGTTGCGACTGCGCGTTGATGTGAGTGACAAGGATGCTGTCAACAGTTATTTATCAATGTACGCACGACCAGTCACTAATAAACTATTTATAGAACAGCCGCATGAAGCCTAGGATTTTACTCATCTATACCGGAGGTACGATAGGTATGATCAAGGATCCAGAAACGCAGGCGCTCAAATCTTTCAATTTTGATGAGTTGCTGTTGCATATTCCAGAGATCAAATTGCTGGATTGTGAGATAAGTACGACCTCGTTCAAGCAACCTATCGATTCGTCAGACATGAACATTCATCACTGGCGCCACATAGGCGATGTGATCCATGATGCATACGATGATTATGAGGGTTTTGTGGTATTGCACGGTAGCGATACGATGTCCTATACGGGTAGTGCGCTTAGTTTCATGTTTGAAAACCTTACCAAGCCCATCATTTTCACAGGTTCCCAATTACCTATTGGTGACTTGAGGACAGATGCCAAAGAAAATTTGATCACCAGCCTGCAGCTCGCTATCCAGCAAGAGCGTGGCAAGCCAGTGATTCAAGAAGTCTGCATTTATTTTGAATATCAATTATATCGAGCCAACCGCACGGTCAAGGCAAATGCTGAGCATTTTGAGGCTTTCAAGTCGCCCAACTATCCGCCGCTTGCGATAAGTGGTGTGATGCTCAATATTGATAAGTCATTGTTGTGGCAAGGTGATTATGATTATTTAGCTTTCGCGAAAGCTGACAAACCCAAAACACCTAAACAAAAAGAAAGGATGTTCTACCGTCCAGAATTTGTGGACAAAGTAGTGGTACTCAAAATATTCCCTGGAATAACGCAAGCTGTGGTAAGTGCCATTTGCAACATAGAAGGCATCAAGGGAATCATTCTTGAATCCTATGGCAGTGGCAACGCGCCAACTGAGGATTGGTTCCTAAATACAATTGTGAGCGCTATAAAAAAAGGAATTAAAGTAGTGAATGTTACCCAATGTCATGGCGGTAGCGTGATGATGGGTAAGTATGAGACCAGTGTACAGTTGTTGTCTATGGGCGTCATATCAGGCAAGGATATCACCACCGAGGCTGCGCTTGCCAAAATGATGTATCTACTTAATTATGCGACAGATAAAGAGACATTCTCTAGCTATTTTACCAAGTCCTTGAGAGGTGAGCTTACCGAATAGGATATTGCTTGCTCAACAGTTTATAAAATTGTAATCTTGCACCATCTAGTGAGGTGGCCGAGCGGTCGAAGGCGCACGCCTGGAAAGCGTGTAAACGGCAACGTTTCGAGGGTTCGAATCCCTTCCTCACTGCAACGTGATAAATCCCAATTCTTAGTTTAGAATCGGGATTTTTTGTTTTTGGTTGCAATTGGGAGTTGAGGATGCCTCAGGAAAAATCTTTGTTTTATTACAAGTATTATTCTGATATCTGAAAATTATTTCCAATGAAATAGCTTGTCAAGATCTGGAAATGGGCAATTAATTGCTTCTATAGGTTTAATGTTTAGGGTGATTTTGTTTTCGCGAAAGCGTAATTACAACGATCCATACCTCTATATGATACGTATGTAAACGATAGAAAGATATTCATTAGGCGTTACTAAAGTCAGGCCTCGCTCATAAGGGTAAAATAATTCAATACCTAATGCTTAATAATTCGGTTTGTAAGGAAGAAATTATATATTTAGCCCTTTGTTAGAAAATTACATAAATCAATAAATTTTAAAATGAAACGATCACTTTCAATTTTGTTCATGGCAGTCGTTATGGTATTAGGTATGTCAACTACTGCGACGGCAACTACAACAACTACAACCGCTGCGGTTACTACTATGGTAACAACGCAGGATGAGCCAGCTACTACAGAGAATGTAAGCTTTCACCAGGAACTCAAGAAGAGATTCATTGAAGGTGGCCCAATCTTTATGTCTATCGTACTGGTTTGTTTGATTCTAGGTCTTGCAATCGCTATTGAACGCATTATTTATTTGAACCTATCCACTACGAATTCAAAGAAGCTAGCTGCTGATGTTGAGGAAGCATTGAAATCTGGTGGTATCGAGGCTGCTAAGGATGTGTGTCGCAACACAAAAGGTCCTGTTGCTTCTATCTACTATCAAGGTCTTGACAGAGCCGATGAGAGTGTTGAGGCTGCTGAGAAAGCTGTCGTGGCTTACGGTGGTGTTCAAATGGGACAACTTGAAAAGAACGTATCATGGGTATCCTTGTTTATTGCTCTTGCACCTATGCTTGGGTTTATGGGTACGGTAATAGGTATGATCAAGTCATTTGATAGTATTGCCGAGGCTGGTACTATGGAGCCTGCACTTGTTGCAACAGGTATCAAGGTAGCACTTCTTACAACCGTATTTGGTCTTATCGTAGCGATCATCCTTCAAATCTTTTACAACTATATCGTTGCAAAGATTGATAGTATCGTGAACGACATGGAAGATGCTTCTATTACTCTTATCGACATCCTTGTAGACTACAAGAACGGTAAGCTGTAAGTAACCCTTTAATTTATAACTCATTATGCTTTTACATAAAGTTTTAAAATATCTATCGCTAGTCTTATGTCTAGTAGCGGCAGGTTTCTTTATTTACACCTTGAGTGTAGGTGATGAGCCTATCCAGATGGACGATACTGGTAGCGTTCAAAACGCGACCATCGCACCTATGATGTACATTGCTTACATCACTATGGCAATTATTCTTTTAGTAGTATTATTCTTTGTTTTTGTTAATCTATTCAGTAGTCCCGAGGCTCTTAAAAAGTCGCTATTATCAGTTGGTATACTTGTTGCGATAATTGCTATTGCATACTTTGTTTTTGCAACGGGTGATGATGTGAGCAACTACACGCTTGCAGATGGTGAGACACTATCCGCTGGAGAATCAAAGGCAATAGGAGCGGCCATATGGACGTTCTATATAATAGCAATCCTTGCCGTAGGATCCATCCTATTTGCTGGGGCTACTAAATTGATAAAAAGATAAATTATGGCTAGAAGATCTGCACCCGAAGTAAATGCTGGATCTATGGCAGATATAGCATTTCTGCTATTGATATTTTTCCTGGTAACTACAACTATTGAAGTTGATAGTGGTATTCCTAGTAAGTTGCCACCACCGCTTCCAGATAACGTAGAGCCACCTAAGATCAAGCAAAAGAACATTTTTCAGGTTCTTGTGAATCAGAATAATCAACTGCTTGTTGAGGATGATGTAATGGAAGTAAAGGATTTGACCGAAGCTGCTGTTGCATTCCTAGACAATGGTGGTGGTGAAGGTCGTGATGCATGTGCCTACTGTCAAGGTGATCGTGATCCAGAAAGCTCAGACAATCCTAAGAAAGCCGTAATTTCTCTAGTAAATGATAGGCAAGCTACCTATGCGATGTACACGACCGTTTTCAACGAGTTGGTAAAAGCATACACCACCTTGCGTAATCGTGAGTCTAGTCGTCGTTATAACGAGACCTATGAGTCTATGTATATGCGTTATAAGGAATGGCCAGAAACAGAAAAGGAAACTCCAGAATACGAGAAGCTACAAGAACAGATTGATGAGATACAGGAATTGTATCCTCGTAACCTGTCTGAAGCAGAACCTCAAAATATTTAATCAATGTCAAAGTTTAAAAAGCAAAAGAGCGGCGATTTACCAGCTATTTCTACAGCGTCTTTACCAGATATTGTATTTATGCTTCTGTTCTTTTTCATGGTTGCTACCGTGATGAGAGAAGATGAATTGCAGATTGAGAATAACTTGCCTTTAGCAAATCAAGTTGAAAAACTTGCCGCTAAAAACAAGCTAGTTTACATCTACATAGGGAAGCCTAGCGCACAGTATCAAGCGAGATATGGTACTAATGATGTCATCCAGTTGGGTGATAAAATATCAACTGTTAGCGAGGTACAGACTTATGTGAACACGCGCAGGAACGACATGCCAGAAGATATACAAGACGAGATGATGGTATCTCTTAAGGTAGATCGCAATTCTAAGGTAGGTCAACTTACTGATGTCAAGCAGGAACTGCGTGATGCGATGGCTCTTAAGATTAACTATACGGCAAAACAAGGTGACCCAATGCGCAACGTGCGTAACAGGTAAAACCTGACAATTTATAATTTACAGGAACCACCTCAAGTTGAGGTGGTTTTTTATTGTTATCTATCTAGATCAACTATCTTTATTTTATGAAAAAGGCGCTCCTTAGCTTTTTGTTTTTACTCACTTGTTTTCTATCGCATGCACAGCCGCCTAACCTGCCACGCGATGAGAATGCTATACCTGATGTGGTGGATAGCTTATATAGAGAAGATCAGTTTTATATAGGACTGTCCTTCAATCTTATAAATAATGAACCTGACGATTTTTCCCAAAATGGTTTCTCTGGTGGTCTTCATGTAGGGTTTATACGTGACATGCCTATTAATAAGCGTCGCAACGTTGCTATAGGTTTAGGCTTGGGTCTTTCTACTAATACGTATAACTCCAACCTGTTTATAGGCGAAGTTGCTGGTGAGCAATCTGTTTTTTCTATTCTTGACGAGAGCGAGATCGATTTTAATACAAATCGTTTCAATACCAATCTGGTAGAAGTTCCCATACAGTTGCGCTGGCGCACGAGTACGCCTACCACTTTCAATTTTTGGCGTATCTATTCTGGTATAAAGCTAGGATACATTTACTACTTCAAATCCTCGTATAGATCCGATACGCAACGATTCACGCAAACGCGCGTTGATGAGCTCAATAGAATACGTTATGCCGCCACTTTATCAGTTGGTAATGGTAGTTTCAATGCTTTTGTACACTATAATCTCAACACCTTGTTTAACGATAGCGCCAGGATTGATGGAGCGGCAATTAATTTGCAGCCTATCAAGTTTGGGATAGAGTTCTACTTACTCTAGTAGATATAATAGATCGACACGATAACTTGTGGTATAATCCCTAAAGCTGTTCCTATTGCAAGTTCATAGCCATCGTGAGCCTTCATGGATAATCTTGAAGTGGCGGTTAATCCTGCTATAAGAATTAGTGACGTGATCAAATAAATTAAATTGAGTTCCAGTACGATTGCTAGCATAATGATAAAAGTTGTGGCACCAGCTACAGCCATCATGTGTAAACTACACTTGAAGTGAACGATACCTAGTACAAGCGCGGCTACGCTGCTCATTAGAATCCCTACATAAAAATAATAGAGAGCGAAATCTGTATCGTCGTCAAGAATTCCTTTAAGTAAAAAGATGATGAGAATACAGTAAACCACTAAAGGTATAAGCCTATCTTTTACATTAGGCAAGTGAATACTATCCACCTTTTTCAAGATTTTTAGAGCAGTGTAAGCAAGCAATGGCAGTACCATTGTAACCACTACAATCATATACATTTTAAAGTCCAGCGACGGCTCTTGATTTATACCTTGATAACTCAAGTACCATATGGACACCGCAGCAGGCACAAAAAGCGGGTTCACAACATAGCTCCACGCTTTTAGAAACCACTTCATAGGCTATATTTCCTTACGTAGTCTAGCTACTGGTATGTCTAGCTGCTCACGATACTTGGCAACTGTACGTCGTGCGATGGGATAACCTTTTTCTTTGAGGATTTCGGCTAGCTTCTGGTCAGTGAGTGGTTTTTTCTTGCTTTCCTCACTGATGACTGTCTCAAGAATCTTCTTGATCTCTCGCGTAGATACCTCTTCTCCATCAGTATTTGTCATGGATTCAGAAAAGAATTCTTTGATCAATTTAGTACCGTAAGGTGTGTCAACATATTTTGAATTTGCTACACGTGATACGGTAGAAACATCCATATGGATCTCGTCTGCAATATCCTTGAGAATCATGGGTCTCAAGTTGCGTTCATCTCCTGTTAGGAAATATTCTTTTTGATAGTTCATGATGGATGACATGGTCATAAACAATGTCTCTTGGCGCTGTTTGATGGCTTCTATGAACCATTTGGCACCATCAAGCTTTTGCTTGATGAACATCACCGCATCTTTTTGCGATTTGGTTTTTTCCTTGGCTTCCTTGTAGCCTTTCAGCATGTTGGAATAGTCACGAGACACGTGCAACTGTGGTGTGTTGCGACCATTAAGTGTTAATTCTAGCTCACCATCTTTTATACGTATAGCAAAATCTGGAACCACTTGCTCCACAATGCGTGTGCTGCCGCCAGCATAGGAGCTACCAGGCTTAGGGTTTAAGTGGCTTATCTCATCAATGGCATCGCGCAATTGAATCTCGTCAATGTTATACTTTGCGAGTAACTTCTTGTAATGCTTCTTGCTAAATGCATCAAAGGATTCACTCACCATCTTCAAGGCAAGATCTGTTGTTGGATTGTTACGCTTTCGCGAAAGCTGAATCACTAAACACTCCTTCAAATCTCTAGCGCCTACACCAGCTGGATCCAGATCGTGCACGACTTTAAGAACGCGCTCCACGGTCTCAACATCAGTATAGATGTTCATGGTGAAGGCAAGATCATCTGTAATATCCTCGAGCGATCGTCGTATGTAACCACTACTGTCGATACTGCCCACAAGAAACTCTGCGATGGCACGATCGTTATCACTCAACCTGCGCGTGTTTAATTGATCTTTAAGCGTTTGGGTAAAGGATTTGCCGGATGCATACGGTATGCTGGTTTCCTCATCGTCCGCGCTGTAATTATTGGCTCTGGTGCGATATTCTGGTATCTCATCGTCACTCAGGTAGTCATCGACATTGATTTCAGGCTCTGGTGCCTCGTCATAATCATTCTCGTTTGAGAACTCGTCATACTCATCATCACTTTTTTCCTTGCCGTTATCCAGCGCTGGATTTTCCTCAAGCTCTGACTTAACGCGCTGTTCAAAAGCCTGTGTAGGCAGCTGTATCAACTTCATGAGTTGTATTTGCTGCGGCGATAGCTTTTGACTGAGCTTGAAATTTAAGGACTGTTTAAGCATGTTGGTTTACTTGGACTGCTAAAAATAGAGAAAGCGATCAGGAATTAGGGTAACGAAATTATAAATTAATCCTTTCAGCTTTTTTTCTACCATCATGATATGAATTCGTTGAAATTTTATTTTTACCAAAAAGCCCAATCGCTTGAGATTGGGCTTTTGTTATTTAAGACGTGACAGTAACCAGCTTTTAAAAAGCCGCATTACCAGGTGTGCGAGGATAAGGAATTACATCTCGTACATTGCCCATGCCTGTAACAAACATCACTAGACGCTCAAATCCTAGTCCAAAACCGCTGTGCGTCACACTACCAAATTTGCGCATTTCCAGATACCACCATAGTTCTTCTTCTGGGATGCCCATGGTATCCATTTTTTGCTTGAGCACATCATAACGTTCCTCACGCTGTGATCCACCTACAATCTCACCAATTCCTGGGAACAAGATGTCCATCGCTCGCACGGTCTCGCGACCTTCGTTATCCTTATCATTAAGCCGCATGTAAAATGCCTTGATTTTAGCAGGATAATCAAACAGAATTACAGGGCATTTAAAGTGCTTCTCTACTAGAAAACGTTCATGTTCTGATTGTAGATCTGCGCCCCATTCTTCAATCAGGTATTGGAATTTCTTCTTTTTGTTAGGCTTCGAGTTTTTGAGAATGTCAATCGCCTCAGTATAACTCACACGCTTAAAGTTGTTCTTAAGAACGAACTCCAGTTTTTCCTTGAGTGGCATCGGGCTACGCTCTGCTTGCGGCTTTGACTTCTCTTCTTGTGTGAGTCTGTTTTCTAAAAAGTCAATATCATCAGCACAGTTCTCCATGACATACTGGATCACATCCTTGATAAAATCCTCAGCAAGATCCATGTTGTCCTGCAGGTCATTAAAGGCCACCTCGGGCTCAATCATCCAGAATTCTGCTAGGTGGCGTGAGGTGTTTGAATTCTCTGCCCTAAAAGTTGGACCAAAGGTGTACACCTGACCCAAGCCCATCGCATATGTTTCGGCTTCCAGTTGCCCAGAAACTGTGAGATTAGATTCCTTACCAAAAAAATCCTTCTTATAATCAATAGCGCCATCATCAGTAAGCGGTGGATTTTTAGGATCCAGCGTCGAGATACGGAACATCTCGCCAGCGCCTTCTGCATCGCTACCAGTAATGATTGGCGTGTGCGCTTGATAAAAACCTTGTTCTTGAAAATAGCGGTGTATCGCAAACGATAATGCGGCACGCACTCTCATCACCGCGCCAAAGGTATTGGTACGCACCCTCAAATGCGCCTGTTCTCTAAGCGTTTCAAGATTGTGACGTTTAGGCGAGAGTACCGTTTTCTTCACATCTTCAGGATCAGCTGGTGCGAGAACCTTTACCTCACTAGCCTGCAATTCTACTCGTTGACCTTTTCCTTCACTTTCTACCAGTGTTCCTTTAACAGCAACGGCTGCGGCGATGTTGATTTGATCCAGTAACTCACGATCCATAGTTTCTGGATCAACCACACACTGTAAGTTATGGATGGTCGAGCCATCATTAACGGCAATAAATCGGTCATTTCTAAAACTGCGCACCCAACCCTTTACAGTTATTTCCTGCATGCTAGGATCAGATTTAAGTAGAGCGGCTATTCGTTTCATATAGGTTGCTTGTGAGTGCGGCAAATATAAATTTAATGACCGCCATTGTCAATCAATCAACCCATAAATAGCGGTTGATGTGTTTGTAGGGTAGTTGTTGCGGTTACGCTTTCGCGAAAGCAAAATTATCACCATCTCAAAAGGCTCGAGATAGTCACTGTTCATATCTCAAAATCATTCAAACAAACTTGATGACTGGTAAGTAACATAGCAAAGAAACTAGAATTATGAAAATCGAACTTGAACTTGAACTTGAATTTGAACCCGAATTTGAAAATCCCGGAAAATCATTCTCGAAAAATGCCTAATACCTCTAATAATATTGCCTGCTTCAATTTAAAACAGAGCCTGAGGTTACGCCTGCAGATTAAATACTATTCTTCCTCATCAGCATCCTTAGCGATAATTTGCATTGCTGGTTTTTTGAACGTCTTTTTATTAGCGATATTCCTTTCTAGGGATAACAGCATACTAGGCAGCAACAGTAAATTAGCAAGCATGGCAAACAACAGTGTTGCACTTACCAAAGCACCTAGAGCCACCGTGCCACCAAAACTTGAAATCGTAAACGTACTGAATCCAAAAAACAGCACTATCGAGGTATAAAACATACTCACACCAGTCTCACGCAGCGCACCATAGACAGACTTTTTGATGGCCCATTTATTGGCGATGAGCTCTTGACGATATTTTGCCAAAAAGTGAATCGTATCATCCACTGAAATTCCAAAGGCAATAGAAAACACGAGAATCGTTGATGGTTTGATAGGCACACCTATGTAACCCATAAGTCCAGCGGTAATCAACAGTGGTAGTAAATTAGGAACCAGCGACACCAATATCATCCTAAAACTGCGGAACATCCACGCCATAAATAGCGCGATCAACACGATCGCAAGTGATAAAGACAATACCAGATTATTGATCAGGTAATTAGTTCCTTTTTGGAAAACAAGTGCCTTACCTGTAAGTAGAACGTCGTATTTGTCCGCTGGAAAAACCTTTTCAATTTCTTCCTGTAAATTTTCCTCGACGCGTACCATGCGATCGGTGCCCATGTCTTTCATAAACGTTGTGATCCTAGCATAGCGACCGGTGCTATCAACATAGCTATTCATGAGTCCTATATCACCGCTATTATTTTCAAGCAGCGGCGCAATGAATAAACGCTCATTGCTACTAGGTAAATCATAGAATTCTGGGTCGCCGCCGTAGAAAGCCTGTTTAGTATACTTGACCAGACTAACAATCGATAACGGTCTTGAAAGTTCGGGTGTTTCAATAATGTGTTCCTCAAGTTTGTTGAGTTTCTTGAGATTTTTGGCTTGGGTGACACCTTCTTTTCTGCGAGTGTCGACAAGTATTTCTAGTGGCATGATACCGTTATAGCTTTCCTCAAAAAACTTGATGTCTTTGTAGAATTGCTTGCCTTTGGGCATGTCCTCAATAAGACTTCCCGAAACGCGTATTTGATAAATACCTATGATGCTGGCGATTAATACCAGCAAACTAGAAATGTAAATGGCAATACGATAATTGCGCACCATGCGTTCCATCCAGTCAACAAATCCACCTATCCATTGCTTTCTCAAGTGCTCTAAGTGGCGATCCTTAGGTAACGGCAGGTAGCTGTAAATAATGGGTATGACCATCAAACTAATAAGGAAAATACTGATAATACAAATTGAGGCGACCGTACCAAATTCTGCTAGTAGTGTACTATCGGTAAAAATGAACGTTGCAAAACCACTAGCCGTGGTAATGTTTGTCATGAGTGTGGCATTCCCAACTTTGGTAATGACGCGTTGCAGCGATTTTGCTTGATTACCATGCTTCTTTATTTCTTGCTGGTACTTATTGATCAGGAAAATGCAGTTGGGAATCCCAATGACAATGATTAATGGCGGAATCAAAGCTGTCAAAACTGTGATCTCATACCGCAATAATCCTAGTATCCCAAAAGCCCACATCACGCCAATGACTACGGTGACTATAGAGATAAATGTCGCACGCCACGACCTAAAGAAAAAGAAGAATATACCTGAAGTAATTAACAATGCTGCAAGCAAGAAGATACCTATCTCATCTACAATGTTCTGGGCATTGAGTGTACGTATGTAAGGCATACCAGAAACCTTGATATCTATTCCTTGTTCCTCGCTAATGCGCTGGATCATAGGCTCTAGATCATCCAGAACAAATTCCTTGCGTTCAATGGTATTAACGACATCTTTTTTAAGGTAGATCGCTGTGCGCAGCACGCTATCCTTTTCTGAATAGATTAGGTTTTTATAGAACGGTAAATCGGTAAACAGTTTTGTCTTGAACTTGTCAAATTGCTCATCGCTGGTGAGCGGCTCGCTGATAAGGTTGCGTATCTCAAACTTAGTTGCCTCTTCATTCTTAACGAGTTCAGGCAGGTCTGCAGTAGAGAGCGTGAAATCTACTTCATTGAAAGTTGCTAGACTATCAGCAATGGCATTCCATGTATTGAAGTCTTTATAGCTCTTGAGTTCGCTTTGTTCTACACCTAGAATGATCAAGTTTCCTTCTTCACCAAAAAGCGACAGGAACTCATTATATTCTTGATTAACTGGATGATCGTCTGGTAAAAGGTTAGCCTCGGTATGCGAGAACTGCATGTATTTCCATTGCGTGGCAAGCGCGATGGTGATAAGAATTACAGCACTCAAAATGGTGATTCTATTGCGCAGGATCAATCGTGCTACATAATTCCAAAAACCAAAACTGAATAATTTATGCATGTAGAAATAACTGGCTGCAAAGGTACAGGATAATTGCAGCTTCTACCAGTTTGCTTGAATAGGCAAGTGGTTGAATTGCGGTCTTATTCTTCTGTTTGATTGAGCTTAAATAATACTGAACCAAAATAAAGCGTTGCGGCAGTTATCATTATGCTGGGTACTGCAAGTTTCAACGTGATTCCAGATAAACGAAAATTGATCAGTATTATGATCATGAAAATAAAGCATCCTGAACCAAATTTCAAGAGGCGTTCAAGTCCAGACATAAATCGACTGTTATAAACGATAAACGCAGGAATGAGAAATGACAGAAGGATTGAGGCTATGTAAGAATTAACACTAGCACCATGGTCAAAATTCATATAGGAAATGAGAGTTATGTAACTCATATTGAAAACAGTTAGGAAGAAGATGTTGGCAATACGTTTTCCTATAGGTACAGAAGTGCCGTCATCTACGGTTCTCAAATCTTCAACATCTAGATCCAGCGCATCACATATTAATTGAAGCGTCTGACCTCGTGGCTCGTTTTTGGAATTTTCAATGCGCTGTATGGTTCTTAAGTTCACACCAGCAAGTTCTGCTAGTTTGTGTTGTGTTAGACCTTTAAGTTTGCGTTGCTTGATGATTTTTTGCGATGCCATGTTCATTGAATTTTGTTGACCACAATCTAGGAAACTCATGGCTCAATCCTAGAACAAAAAGACGACACTTTTGCGACATTTCAATTGCCGTAGCTGACAATCAATCGTTTGTCAAAGTATTAGCAGGTGTTTACAGTTCTAGGTAGAAAGTAAACTTAACCGAAATATTATCCTCAAAGTTAGGCAAGTGATAAGCGCCATAACGATAAGAGGTGCTTAGTCCAAATCCAAAAAGTAATTTATTGAGCTCAAAACCACTTTCTAGATAACCATGTTCCAGCGTGTCAAATTCTACATTGATATGCTGTTGTTGATCGTCCAGATTTCCAATCGCAAATCTTGAAATCAACACTAACTCTGGTTGTAGATAAGAGGCAATTTTAAATGGAGCAAAGGAGTGCTTTCCTTGAAATATGGCAATCCTATCAGAGAAAAATTCATTGAAATACATGGTCTCAAAACTGCGACGACCAGCCACTGAAAATCGCTGTAAAATAGTTTCCTTATTAGGTGCATTAGGGTAGGCATGAAATAAGTGTGTTAGTGGCACTTCACCGCTGGCATAGTGACCTTCTACCATAAACTGCGTGCGTGATTTGTCCTCGTTGAGCAACTCATAAGAAGCCTTGGCAGATACTTTCACATAATTAAAGTCAGAATCAATAACGTCCTTGAAACCTTTGGTAAGCTGCGCGCTCAATACAGGAAAACCATTGGTGCGCTCCTGATAGCCATTTGGCGATCGCATATACGTGCTGTAAGGGCTCCAGCGCGCGCCTATCTTCAATTCTGACAGTGCATACTCTGATAACTGGATGTCACCAGGCTGGAATCGGTACGCGGTGGTTTGTGCAATACGCTTTCGCGAAAGCGAGACCTCACTAAGCACCGATGGTAGCAATCGTTGTTGTAAGGATGTCCCGTATTCTCTATACAAGTAGAATGTTGGGATGTTGACTAGGCGCGGTTCAAATAGCGAGTACACTCGTGCATCAGTCAAGAAAGATTCTGCAGCAAACTCTTGAATGTCGTCGGTATGATAAACGTTGATCCAGGTATTTTTTTCACGACTCAATCGATAGCCAGCATTCACATTATATTTGATGGCCTTATCCTTAGTTCCATAAGCGATGTAACCGCCTAGCCTGAATTTTTCTGAAAACTTCTCGTTCGTCGTACCACCTATACCTAACCTAAATGCCTCGTAATCATTGAATTTGACCAAGTACTTGAGGTCAATATCAAAGAAGCCAATAGGGTAGTAGCCTACCTTGAATTTATCAAGTGTTTCCAATTTTTTAGTGACATTGGTAGCTGCAACTACGCTGTCGATTTGCTGATAGCTTTCAAATTGAGCATTATCTGCATCTACTTTGTCTCTGTAATCATCCCAGTAATTTACAGGTTTGTTGATGGCCTTATCGAGTACTTCAATCACTAGCCCTTTACGGCCGTAATCTGTATCAAGTGAGTTTTGGAAGTCATTATTTGCCGCCTTCAAGAAAACATACAAATCTTCATTGGTGTTTTTCTTTTTCTCCGTTTTTTCAGTTCCTACCTGTAAACGCGCGCCAAATAGCTCAAACTCCTTTTTGTCCTTTTCTTTTTTAATAAAAAGTTGCCTGCTGGTATTGAACCATAGATTTAAGTCCTGATTGTATTTAAAATCATGTCGTGCGTCCACTTGAAGATCACCTGACTTAGAAAAATGAGCGCTAGCGATGGCTAGACTTTGCTTGTCTAGATAAAAATGGCCTTGAATAGTTGATGGATTGCGATCGTTGATAGGGTCAAAACGCACCTTTTGAACCGCTCTACCATTGATAGTGGAATCTTTGACAATACTATAGATATAGGTTTTGAGGCCTTTATTGCTTATTGGGTTGACAAACTTTCTATCAAAGATGATGTAGTGCTTATCATAAATACTGGTTGACTGGAAGTTTATGTTGTAGATAGGGTAGACAGGTTCTTCAAAACCTGGCATGTCAGCGCCTATGATTTGTTCTTTGAAACCGTATTTCTCATCATATATATAAGTCGATGTTTTTTCTGCAAAGAATACTCGAGTTTGTTTGAGTGTTTTTCTAAGCTCCGTTTTTTTGTAACCTGGACCTGTGATTGCTTCTGGATCGCCTGTAATTTTCAAATTTTCATAGCTATCATAAGAAAATTGATTCAGAGCATGCAAAGGATCATTGTCGTTGACAGCGTTGAGAACCTGTTTCATCAAGATAATATCTTCAGGAAAATCAGTTTGTTGTGCGCTGACATTTAAAATTGTCAAAAGCGCTAACACTAGCAACGCTAACCGCAAGTAGTGCTTGCGTCCTGAAGGAATAATGGCGATACGTTGAGAGATGCTCATGATTAATCTAAGTAGGTAATAGTAAAAACGCCAGCCGATAGGCTGGCGTCGTGTAATCTGGACATGACTTAAACGGTCATGATTTCCTTTTCTTTGACGGCAAACATTTCATCCACCTTAGCTATATATTTATCAGTGAGCTGCTGTACGTCATCTTCAGCATTCTTGAGCATGTCCTCGCTTATATCTAACTTTTTCAAGTCATTCATGGCGACCTTGCGGTCGTTGCGTATTCCTATTTTTGTTTCTTCGCCTTCGGCTTTAGCCTGTTTGGCAAGTTGCTGTCTGCGTTCCTCAGTCAAAACAGGAACGTTGATGATGACGCTTTCACCATTATTCATTGGGTTCAAACCGAGGTTTGCGACCATAATTCCCTTTTCAATTTCAGGAATAAGATTTTTTTCCCATGGTTGTACGCTTATGGTACGTGCGTCAGGTGTGTTGACGTTTGCTACTCTAGAAAGTGGTGTTTGACTACCATAGTAATCAACCATCACGCCACCTAGCATGGCTGGGTTCGCTTTACCAGCACGTATGTTAAGCAAGGCTTTTCCTAGGTGTTTTATAGCGTTGTCCATATTTTCTTTGGCGCTATCTATGACAAAATCTACTTCTTCATTCATGGTAATAAATTTATAATAAACTCGAGCGAGGCTCTTTTACAATTGTACTTTGGTTCCTATGGATTCTCCTTGAATCAATTTGATCAAGTTACCCGGAGTATTCATATCAAACACGATGATTGGCAACTCATTTTCCTGACTTAATGTAAATGCAGTGGTGTCCATTACCTTGAGACCCTTTGTCAACACATCGTCAAAACTGATAAAATCAAATTTTGTTGCGTTCTTATCTTTCTCAGGATCTGCTGTGTAAATTCCATCCACGCGTGTTCCTTTTAGGATCACATCTGCCTCTATTTCAATTGCTCTTAGCACAGCGGCACTATCAGTTGTGAAATAAGGATTACCAGTACCACCACCAAAAATGACCACACGGCCTTTCTCCAGATGGCGCATGGCTTTACGTCTTATAAACGGCTCTGCGACCTCGTTTATTTGAATGGCGCTTTGTAGTCTGGTAGGTATTCCGGCATCTTCACAAGCACTTTGTAGGGCAAGGCCGTTTATAACGGTGGCCAGCATACCCATGTGATCACCTTGAACGCGATCCATACCATTACTAGCGCCAGCAACACCTCTAAAGATATTACCACCACCTATGACAACAGCCACTTGAGTTCCTTGATCAACAACTTGCTTGATTTCTGCCGCATAATCTGCGAGTCTTTTAGGGTCAATACCGTATTGACGGTCGCCCATAAGAGCCTCTCCAGAAAGTTTGAGCAGTATTCTATTGTATTTCATAGGATCGATGTGTGCTGCAAATATAATTTAATCGCCAGCAACTTATTTGTAGCGTTATTGAGCTTTTAACGTTATACGATAGAGCTGGCCATTTGTTTTGGCTTCATCTTCACCTAATTTCAAATTGATTGCTTCACTCGTCAAATAATAAATCTCATTATCATCAACAGTTTTATAATAAGTTATAGCCTCGATTTGGGCACCACTATCAAGTGGTAGTTCAATGCGCTCGATCATACTCAAATTATTATTTGCATCAACGTTAAGAACCGCAATGAAAGGCACCAGTGCAGAATCATATCCACAAAGTACTATTCTATCAATACCGTTGTAAGTTGCGCCTGTTACCAGGCCATTCACATCAATGGGTTGATTAGTGGATAGTTGTTGTATACGTTCATCAGTCAATCTGTAAACTGAGCTTTCAAAATCTACCCAATTTTTTGAGAATAGAAACAGCTGGTCTTTTGCATAAACGATAGCCTCTGCATCGTGGCGGTGATCTTGATTCTTATAGGTGAAATCGGTTTGCGATGTGTAGGATATTCTGATCTTCTCTGGAAAAATGTTGGGATCTTCAATAGATTCAAGTGGTATCTTGTAAATAGTGGGATCCTCACGATTGCCGTGGTTGTTGCCTATATCTGCAATGTAAAAGTGCGTATTGCTGCGAGCGATATCTTCCCAATCGACATTTTTCATATTCACAAACTGCGTTTGTGATTGAATTTGCCCATTGACATTCAAAAAGTAAATCACTGGCGCAGCGTCACTATCGTTATGAGTAACCAATTGATTGCCTATCGTTTCAAGTCCAGAAGTCTCAGTGATTTCAAGACTCAATGTGGAGATGACCTCGACGGACTGTAATAATTTTTTCTCGCTAATTTCCTTGCTCGATACACAGCTTTGGATGATAACTGCTAAGATTGCAAGGATCTTTAATCTAAATAATAACTTCATTTCTTGTAAAGAGGATTTTGAGGATTACGCTTTCGCGAAAGCTACCTTATTCTATCGCCATCGCAACTTATACAATGCGGCTTCTAGTTCTATAGATTTTCTAAACACGGTCTTTTCAAATCGCTCGCTGGTCAAGTAAAAGGTGTCGATATCATTATCGTCTGTACCGGCATAGGTGATGCCCTCAATTTGCGAGCTGCCCTGCAACAGTTCTGACAGCATGACTTTTTCTTGTAGCTTGAAACCATCATCGGTTATAGATATACGCGCTACGAAAGGTGCGAGTGCAATATTATAGCCGCAAACGATGATTTTCTTAGGGTTTGAAGTATGGGTCGCGCCCGTGACTAGACCGCCCATATTGAGTGTTTCCAAGGGTTGCAATTGCTGCAGGACGTCGGGCGTTGATAAATCCAGCTGGTAAATCGTGCTATTAAGTGTTTGCCAGTCCTTACTCAAGATATATGCTTTATCATCAATGACTGCAAGTGCCTCTGCATCGTGGCTGGTCTCGTTGTACGCGGTACGATCAAAAACCTGCTGATCTGCATATTCATAGGGGAATTTTGTCATATCCACTGCAGTCGTACCATCAAATTTATAGGCGTAAACGGCTAGATCGCGACGTCTGCCTAGATTGTTACCTATATCGCCTACGTATAACGTATCGTTGCTTATCTCAATATCTTCCCAATCTCTCAATCTAGGCAATTGCGGTAATGTAATGCTTTGGACGGAAGATCCAGACTTGTCAATTTCAATAAGATTAAGTTGGTCACGGCTATCTGCATGCGTGAAGATCTTGCCATTGTAAAAAGCAATTCCAGACGATTCTAGAAGATCAGCGTCCAAATCACCGATTTTTTCAATCTCAAAAACTGGCTCTTTGACCTCGTCGCTGCATGAGATGACAAGCAGCGCCAATAATATAATTCTATACATACCGGTAAGTTATTATTAAAGGCGAAGATTAATGTTAATCATCTTAAAAAGCTATGGTCGATAAAAGTTTGAGCAATAAAAAAGCCGCTTGAAAAAGCGGCTTTTGAATTATTGTGCTGTACAGTATTAAGCGATAGAAACTCGCTTAAATCCTACTACTGCTGCATTTTTTGAATCTACGTATTGAGAAACAGTTTTCTTGTCGTCCATGATAAAATCCTGGTCAAGAAGTGCCTGCTCTTTATCTAGAGATACATTATCAGAGATGAAACGCTCTAGCTTTCCTGGGATAATCTTGTCCCAGATTGCTTCTGGCTTACCTTCTTCCTTAAGCTCTGCCTCAAATCGAGTCTTAGCTTCAGCAAGTGCTTCATCAGTTACTTGTGATCTAGAGATAAACAAAGGAATGTTCTTCATAGGCTTGCCCAGACGACCTCTTTCGATGTTATCTTTCTCGATAGCTGCGATGCGAGCTTCAGTTTCTGACTTTACATATTCTGGGTCAAAGTCCTTGTAAGATAAAGTAGTGGCACCCATAGATGCCACTTGCATGCTTACAGATTTTGCTACTTCTTCCTTATTCTCACTTTCAGTAGTTAGACCAGTCAATGCTCCAATCTTGCCACCGTGAACATAAGCACCTATGTAAGGAGCCTCAAATACCTCAAAGCCACCTATTTCTAGTTTCTCACCTATCACACCTGTTTGCTCGATCAGTTTCTCTTCAACGGTCATACCGTCAAGATCTGCTGCAAGAACTTCTTCCTTAGTATTGTGATGTAATGCAACGTCTGCAATCTTGTTTGCTAGCTCTACATAAGAGTCATTCTTTGCAACAAAGTCTGTCTCACAGTTAAGTGAAAGTAAGATCGCTCTTGTGTTATCATCGTTGATTTTTGCAACAACTACACCTTCAGAAGAGTCACGGTCAGCACGCTTTGCAGCGACTTTTTGACCTTTCTTTCTTAGGATCTCAATTGCTTTATCAAAATCGCCATCTGCTTCAACGAGGGCTTTTTTACAGTCCATCATACCAGCACCAGTGGTTTTTCTTAATTTACCTACTTCAGCGGCGGTTATTTTTGCCATGTTATAGTATTTTAAATTCTAGATTTCTAGAGTGAATGTTATTCTTCTTCTTCAGAGCTTGCTGCAACCTTCTTCTTTGCTGCCTTCTTCTCTGGTTTAGATTGATCGTCAGACGATTTCTCGTTCTTACGCTCTTCTAGACCAGCCTTGATAGCATCAGTAGCTGCTTTTACAACAATCTCTATAGATTTTGAAGCATCATCGTTTGATGGGATCACAAAATCAATGTCACGTGGGTTTGCATTAGTATCAACCATTGCAAAAATTGGAATACCCAATTTCAAAGCTTCTTTTACAGCGATGTGCTCACGTACTGTGTCAACGATAAACAATGCTGCAGGCATACGCGTCATGTCACTGATAGAACCTAGGTTCTTCTCAAGCTTTGCACGCATACGATCTACTTGTAAACGTTCTTTCTTAGAAAGTGTCTCGTAGCGACCATCTTTTTTCATGCGGTCAACAAGTGCCATTTTTTTAACAGCTTTACGTATAGTGACAAAGTTTGTCAACATACCACCAGGCCATCTCTCTGTGATGTAAGGCATGTTAGCATCACCAGCTAGTTGAGCCACGATGTCTTTTGCCTGCTTCTTTGTAGCAACAAAAAGAACCTTGCGTCCAGATGCAGCAATCTTGTGTAGTGCATCCTTTGCCTCGTCTAACTTTGCAGTAGTCTTGTAAAGGTTGATAATATGGATCCCGTTGCGCTCCATATAGATGTAAGGAGCCATGTTAGGATCCCATTTGCGGGTAAGGTGACCAAAGTGGACACCGGCGTCAAGTAAATCCTTGACCTCAATTGTATTTGCCATTGTTAATAGTTTACGTTCTGTCAGATAGCAATAATCAAGTGGTCATCCCCACGATGGGAACTCGCCAAGACTATTTAGATGCTAAACTAGCGCCCGACGGCAATCGAGCTGACAGCAAATTAAAAAATAAATAAAGAACAAATCCCACCAGTAAACTGATGGGACATTGTGTTGTTGTATTAACGCTTTGAGAATTGGAATTTCTTTCTCGCTTTCTTTTGACCAAATTTCTTGCGCTCGACCATTCTTGGGTCACGAGTCATAAGACCTTCTGGTTTGAGAAGTGGTTTGTTTTCTTCATCAAGTTCCACCAACGCTCTAGAAATCGCTAGGCGTATAGCTTCTGCCTGGCCAGTAATACCACCACCAAATACATTGACAGTAACGTCAAATGCATTTACATTCTCAGTCAAAGAAAATGGTTGTCTTACTTTATATTGTAGGGTACCTGTAGTAAAGTACTCATCAAGTGGCTTGTTATTGATCGTAATATTTCCTTTACCTTCTGATAAATAGATACGAGCTACGGCAGTTTTTCTTCTACCTATTTTGTGTACTGTCTCCATGGGTTACTTTACCTCGTTAAGATTAATAGTTCTAGGTTGCTGTGCGCCTTGCTCATGCTCTGCACCAGCATATACTTTAAGGTTGCGATAGATAGCAGCACCTAACTTGTTCTTAGGTAACATACCTTTAACGGCATTCTCAACTACTCTCGCAGGATCCTTACCATAAAGTTCTCTTGCAGTAAGACTGCGCTGTCCACCTGGGTAGCCAGTGTGTCTTATGTAAGACTTCTCGTCCCATTTGTTACCGCTCAAGCTTACCTTACTAGCGTTGATAATGATCACGTTATCACCACAGTCAACATGCGGTGTAAAGTTAGTCTTGTATTTACCTCTCAAAAACTTTGCAGCGATAGAGGACATACGTCCTAGCGGTTGATCAGCAGCATCAATCAGTACCCATTCTTTGTTTACTGTGGCGCTATTTGCCGATACGGTTTTGTAACTTAAAGTATTCACCTTGAAATAGTTTTAATTCTATGTACGACTTTACTAACTAAAATCGGGCTGCAAATGTAGTATTTAAAATTTGATTGACAAGCAGCGTTCTAACAATTTTATTGACTTTATTTCCAACCAGCGTGCAGGTAATAATCTGGCAATCGTTACTTTAGTAGTTTGCACGACAATTTTGGGTTGTTACGCTTTCGCGAAAGCATAATCATTAAAAGCATCATCATCTTACCAGCATCTTATATATTAAAGAGCATTCCTGCACGATGGCTGTTAGGGTTGTTCTCTCTTTGTACCATTATGACTAGTTGTATTGCGCAAAACAAAGCAACGACTGCTCGCACTGATTATAAATTAAATGCTGATGTTTTTTACGGCATCGATGATTTTGACAACCTGTTTTATAGTAAGGATAATGTGCTTTACAAGCGACCAGCGGCTGGTAATGCTCAACCCATGGAGTTTTATGATGTCCAGTTGGGTGATCTCACCAGTGTCGATTTAATCAACCCATTGCGTGCATGTTTATTTTATAAAGACTCACAAACAGTGGTGTTGCTGGATAATCGTTTGAATGAAAGCGTGCGCATTTCTTTAAACGAGCTAGAGCCCTATAGATATATTGAACACGCTCGACTAGCTGGTGAGCGCAGGCTATGGCTATATAATCAAGACCAGCAACGACTGGAATTGTATGATTACATACAGGATAAATTAATCGTTGCATCGCCAGTTGTCAAATCACAAGTGAATCAAATGCTGTCAGATTACAATTATTGTCATCTCTTCACTGGCGATCAAGTCATCACTTTTAATAACTATGCCAGTAGGACAGGTGTGTTGTCAACTGGTGCCGCAGTCCTTGCAGACTTTGACTTTGATAAGCTCGTTTTATTGAATGATGATGGCTGGCGTGCGTATAGGTTTAATAAGGACTATATCTTTGAGCCGCTGGACGATTGGTTGCCTGAAAATATGCCACAAGCTGCAGAATCCTTTTACCTAAAGAGCGGAAAACTCTATATTTACCGCCAGAACCAGATCGAGGTTCATACCACTAATCAAGACTAGAGTCACATGCATATTGCCGTCGCCGGAAACATAGGAGCTGGAAAAACAACGCTTACCAAATTACTTGCAAAACACTACCGCTGGACACCTCAATTTGAGGACGTTCTTGAAAATCCTTACCTAGAGGATTTTTATACAGATATGGAACGCTGGTCGTTCAACCTGCAGGTTTATTTCTTGAATTCCCGTTTTAGACAAGTACTCGAGATACGTGAGAGTGGCAAGAAGATCATTCAGGATCGTACGATTTATGAAGATGCCAGCATTTTTGCACCCAACTTGCATGCAATGGGTTTGTTATCACAACGTGATTTTGATAATTACAGCTCGCTTTTTGACTTGATGGAAAAGCTGGTCGCGGCACCTGATTTATTGATTTACTTGCGCAGTTCCATTCCCAATCTTGTGAATCAAATCCACAAGCGCGGTCGTGATTATGAGAACACGATCTCTATAGACTACTTAAGTCGATTGAACGAGCGTTATGAAGCCTGGATTCATGGTTATGATAAAGGTAATTTGTTGATCATCGATGTAGATGATATCGACTTTGTCAACAACCCAGAAGATCTAGGTGCGATCATCAATAAGATCGATGCAGAGATGACCGGGTTGTTTGCATAAGGTAAATTTTCAATTGGCGACGATGTTTTTAGGTTCGAGAATATTTTTACATTTAATTTAAGTTCTTACAAACAATCGAAATGATTAAAAACCTCAATTTCGTGCTCTGCTTTTTTATTCTTTTGACTTCTTGTAGGTCAATACAAAAAGAAGAAAAAACGGACAGTCCAATGTTAGCCTTACGAGATAAAGTTGCTTTTGAGCTCTGTGAGCTATACGGAGCTGATCAATCTGTAAGAAAAACGCCAGGATTTGAAAACAAATTTAACCTAGCCATTTTACCTACGGATACAGTTGTTTTTGATCGATTCATTAAAGTCGTTAAGGAATATGGCTATCCAACGATAGAGCTAGTGGGTGAAAAGAATTGGAAAAATGAATGCGTTGAATCAAGCAGTGTTTCAATTTTACTTCACAATCCTCACCGCTTGATAAACAATGATGAATACATGTCACTCTTTTTGAGCGAGGTGGAAGCTGGGCGTATGAATAGAGAATTTCTTGCAGCAGTTTTAGATAAATACTATTGGGTACGTCGGGATGAACAAGGTAATAAAAAGCTTTTGTACGGTAGCGGCTTTGGCAAGCCATGTCTAAAATATAGAAAAGAATCAGATGCTGCGCGACAAGAAATTGGATTAGAACCTTTAAAAGAATCTGATTTTATCCAGTGCAAATAATGATTTTTTCTTTTAAACAATCCATCCATTCTCTCGAGCATGCTCGAGAGCTTCGCGAGATTCTTCTACAATTAAAATAGGGCAGATGTCAAAGGCATCAGCTAGTGCCTGATTGGCAGCCACTTTTTTAGCATTGCTTACCGCTCGTATGTAGATGGCTTTGATGCGATCAGGATACAGTTTTGCAGCGTTAGTGTAGTACTTGGCATCATGCTCGCCGGCATCACCAATCAGGATGAACTTTTGATCTGGATAATGTTTTAGGATATTGATGAGTTCGTGTTCCTTGTGTGGTCGTTTCAGTTTTTTAGTACGATCCCATGGCGTGGGAAAATCGCGCAGTAGGATAGGACCCTTGGGAAAACCATGAAAATCAATGAATTTCTCCAGATAGCGGTATAAATTCCATGGGCTGTTACTCAAATAGAACATTGGATTTTGATCCTTGCCACTCGCGCCTCGATGGAGTAATTGATAAAAGCTTGCGGCACCTTTAAAAGGGATGCGCTGATCATAATTGCGGAAAAACGTATTAAAAGCAACCCTTAATTTCAAGAAACTGGTCACGCCTGTTTGCATGATGGTGTCATCAATATCGCTGATCACACCGTATGCCGTGGTTTCAGGTGGCACAAGCGTCTCACCGGTAAACGAATTAAGCGCAATGCGGTTTTGGGACTTAGCTTTCGCGTAAGCGGAATCATCCTCATCAAAAGCTATGTTGAGCGAAACATAACCTTCTTCATCTGCGATGTCTTGCAAATCGGTTTTTGTGGTGATGTCAAACAGGAAATAACCTTCTTTATCGGTTATAGTTTTGTGCTTGTCGCCATTAGGTAATGTCAATACTACAGGAATCTCACGTATCTCGTCTGTTTTAAAGGCGCGCCAAGTATTGCGCAACGTTTGATAAAAGGTTTGCTGCTCATAGTGTTTGAGCGGTTGATCCTGCAACGCACGACCTCTTAAATACAAATGATGTTCACCACTATAGGTACGGAAAACATCAATAATCCACGGATCGCGCTGAAATATGCTCATAGGATTGGAAAAATACAAAAGCATGGCCTAAAGCCGTCAATATTGACTCAATAAAAAACCCGCTAGATATTTCTAGCGGGTTGAATTGTAAATAGCAATTAGTTTCTAGCAGCCCAACTCCTCTTGTGGATATATGAATTCTAGATTTTCAGTCAAATCAGCTTCGGTTTCTTCAACCTCAATCTCTATAGTTTCTGCCGTGTCTACGGTTCCTACTTCATCCGTATCGCTATGACCACCTAGTATTGGTGCAATCACAAGACCTATCAAACATGTCAATTTGATCAAAATATTCATCGATGGTCCAGAAGTATCCTTGAATGGATCACCAACCGTATCACCAGTCACGGCTGCTTTGTGAGCATCAGAACCTTTATAGGTCATTTCACCATTGATTTCTACACCAGCTTCAAAGGATTTTTTTGCATTATCCCAGGCGCCACCAGCATTATTCTGGAAAATCGCCCAAAGAACACCACTTACCGTAACACCAGCCATGTAACCACCTAGCATTTCTGCAATGGTTAATGTTTCCATGCCAAATGCCAGCGGAACAAAAGCAATAACTAATGGGAAACCAATGGTTAACAATCCTGGCAACATCATTTGCTTCAAGGAAGCTTGTGTGCTAATTGCGACACATTTATCGTATTCTGGCTTTCCCGTGCCTTCCATAATTCCAGGAATATCACGGAATTGTCTGCGAACTTCTTGCACCATTTCCATAGCTGCTTTACCTACCGCATTCATCGCTAGTGCGCTAAAAACAACAGGCACCATACCACCAACAAATAACATGGCTAGTACTGGCGCTTTAAAAATATTGATACCGTCAATTCCTGTAAACGTTACATAGGCTGCAAATAAGGCAAGAGATGTCAACGCCGCACTCGCAATAGCAAAACCTTTACCAGTTGCTGCTGTAGTGTTACCTACAGAGTCTAGAATATCCGTACGCTCTCGTACTATAGGGTCTTGCTCACTCATTTCTGCAATACCACCGGCATTATCTGCAATAGGACCAAAGGCGTCGATAGCCAGTTGCATGGCAGTCGTTGCCATCATGGCACTAGCGGCAAGCGCTACACCATAAAAGCCTGCAAAAGCATAAGATGCCCAGATCGCACCTGCGAAAAGCAACACTGATGGAAATGTCGAAATCATACCTGTGGCAAGTCCAGCGATGATATTTGTCCCTGCACCAGTAGATGATTGTTGTACTATTTTCAAAATAGGTGCTTTACCTAATCCAGTGTAATATTCAGTAACAGAAGAAATTACGGCACCTACCACAAGACCTACCATGGTCGCAAAGAATACATCCAGATAAGTAACTGTTTTCAAACCTACACCGTAGAAGTCCATGGTCATGGATTCAGGCAGCATATAATAACAAAGTCCGAAACAAGCCGCAGCAACAATAATAATCGATGTCCAGTTACCAACGTTGAGCGCACCCATCACTTGAGCTTCTTTTGCATCGTTACTAGAAATCTTAACTAACATGGTGCCAATGACTGATATAATAATACCAGCGCCAGCAATCGCCATAGGCAATAGAATCGTACCGATACCGCCAAAACCAGCATCAATAATATCGCCACCCATGTCTCGTATCACATAGTTACCCAACACCATGGCCGCAAGAACCGTTGCCACATAAGAACCAAATAAGTCGGCACCCATTCCTGCCACGTCGCCTACATTATCACCCACATTGTCTGCAATAGTTGCAGGATTACGAGGATCATCTTCAGGAATACCAGCTTCTACCTTACCTACAAGATCTGCGCCTACATCGGCAGCCTTAGTATAAATACCACCACCTACACGTGCAAAAAGTGCGATGGATTCTGCACCTAGAGAGAATCCAGCCAGCGTTTCAAGAACAATAGTCATGAGCTCGCCTGGTGATTTAATGCCGCCGCCATATTCTGCCGCAGCCCATTCACCATTCATGAATAGATGGTAGAAAAGAATGAAAAATCCTGTAAGACCCAGCACCGCAAGAACTGCAACACCCAATCCCATTACCGTACCACCGCCAAAACTAATTTTCAATGCCTTAGGCAAACTAGTGCGAGCCGCCTGAGTAGTGCGTACATTGGTTTTGGTAGCGATTTTCATACCTACATTTCCAGCATATGCACTAAACAATGCCCCAAAGATGAAAGCGATAACAATCATCCAGTGCGTGGTAGGCACGATGAACGATACTACTAGGAGCAACGCACTTACTATGACTACAAAAATGGCAAGTAACTTATATTCTGCTTTAAGAAACGCCAGCGCGCCCTCATAAATATGATCAGATATCTCCTTCATTTTTCCATCACCGGCATCCTGTTTCAATACCCAAGATCTTTTGACCAGCATAAACACAAAGCCTAAAATTGCCGCCGCAATAGGCACATAAATCATAATATCTTCCATTTACTTTTTGATTTAAAATTCCGGCTAATGTAATAAAATTATGTTAACAGCAATTTCTCATCCATACGACAAGCCATATGACTCCTTTTTCTAGTGAGTCAATGAAGTTGCGATACCGTTAATCGATAGGTAGGTTAAATAACAAGAGAGTTGATATAATACATAATCCATTTAAATGGCCGTTTATCGATCAATCAAATAACCACCATTAAATGCTGTTAACTCATTAGGTAAGAAGCTTGCTATCATAGAGTTTTGCAACTATTAGATTCAATCATGCAAACGGATCTTATAAATTGTTACAATATGAACATTAGTTATATAAAGTACTTTCTTATTGTCATTCTAGCCGTTCCTACCATCGGTATTGCGCAGGTTGGTATTCAAACTGTCAATCCTCAAGCGACGCTAGACATATCCAGTACCGATAGCGGTATTCTTATTCCACGTGTAGCTTTATCTTCTTACACTGACATTACAACTGTAGTCAATCCAGATGGTGGTGCCTTAGTAGAAAGTACGTTGGTTTACAATAATGGAGTTGGTGCTTTATCACCAGCAGGATTTTACTATTGGTCTGGCACGCAATGGATCGCGGTTCAAACAAGTAATGAACCAGACTGGAAACTCGCTGGTAATTCAGCTGTTGATAGGACTACAGATTTTTTAGGGACGACTGATGCAAATCCAGTAGTAATGCGTACGGACAATACAGAACGTCTCAGACTTAACGAAACGGGACAATTACTTATAGGATTGACAGCGCCTAGATCAACGACAGATCTTTTGCAGGTAGCTAGTGATGTTGAAATGGGCGGTGGTGCGGCAAACTCTGATGGCGAGCGAGAAAATATAAGTATACAGGCGCAGTCTGCGGAGTTTATCCTTGGGGTTCAAAACGAGGCTACATTAGAAGATTCGTATTTCGGACTTTATCAAGATGATCGTGATGTAACCTTATTGACTGTTCAATCCAACGGTTTTGTTTCCATAGGTGAAGATGACATTGATCCTAATGCACTTTTGCATATTACTCGGGATCAAGAAGCGACAACCGCCGTGAGAATTGATAACACTGAGCGCAGCACAGATGTGGTGCATACAGCATTACAGCTTTGGGATGGCTCAACGCAAAAAGGTTTTTTTAGGCATAACAACTTTTCTGATGTTTTAGACCTTGGCCATACTGAAAGTGATGGTATTGTAAACATTTACGCCGGTAGTGCAACATCTACTACCTCAGAGGTTGCTCTGTCCATTGATGCAAGCGGTGATACCAACATTAGTAATGACTTGAAGGTGCTAGGAACCTCGACCAGCCAGCAGTATGTACTCAGTGATCTTAATACCGCACCGGCAAGCGCGACCGCACCTGGAATTAAAGGTGAGATACGTGTTACCACTGATTTTATTTATGTGTGTATCGCAACAAACACATGGGTTAGATCGCCATTATCAACGTGGTAAATCTTACTGTGTGAGAAGGCATTTTTTTAATCACGCTTTCGCGAAAGCAAAATTCTTAAAAGCATCACTCTAAAAAAGAAGAAAGTGTTGCTCTTCAAGCACAATGCACGACGGCTTCTCTATTCTTAAACAAAGCTGCTGCTTTAAAAACTGAAACCAAAACTACCCGTAATCGCAAAATTCCGAGCATCTGGTAAATCGTTGTAGTTACCTCTAAAACTAGCATCGATACGCAGTATACGGAAGATATTCCCGATGCCAAAACTGTATTCGTAGTAGATATCCTCTGGTGCTAGGTAGTCGATGTTGCTGCGATTAATTGCAACGTTATCAGCGCTTATGCTGCCATAAACTGCCTTAAAGCCTATCAATTCTCTTAAGTCAAGGTCACGCAATCCAGGAATGCGTGAGAACAGGCGACCATTGAAGTTGTGATCTAGGTGCAGCGTCACGTATTCATCAGTCACAAATTCATAGAAATTCATAGTATTGAACGATCCTGCAATATTGAACAACGTCTGGTTTCCAGGAACTACATTGAGCAACGCCAGCGGTACCTCGCCAAAAGTTTTTCCAGCCTCGACTCTCGCACGTAATCTACCAAATCCACCTATCTGCAATGGATGCTCATAGTAAATTTGAAACTTGTCATAGTTGAAATCGCTATTGAGAACATCTTCTAGACCGCGCGTATAATTTGCATACAGGATAGGATATTGAAATGGATTGATGATGCTGCGATCCACACCATAATTAGAAGTCTTGCGACCAGGTGTGTAGGTCATGGTGAGGCCTACCTCGCTTTGGTTGACTTGACTTTTTTCAACACCAGAGTCATCCAGATAATTAAGACTAAAAAAGTCAGGATTAGCACTTTTGATCGTTCGATAGCTACCACCTAATCTAAATTCCAAATTATACAACGGCTCAAAACTAAGAGACACTGTAGATAAATTGATTGAGGAAAGCCTACCATTATTTCCCGTGCTTATCAACGCGCTTGAAGCAAGGCTGCGACCCAACACATCATCAGTGTTAGTAAGACTAGCTGCCAGTTGCTCAATATCGCGACGATTTCCAGCTTGAATGGTAAGTCTACTGCGTTTGTCAAGCAGGTACTTTCCAGATAACCCGTATTTAACCTGATCATCCCTAAATCCGTATGCGAGATAACCTTCAATTCTCCATGGGTCGTTAGGACCAAAGTAGGTGCGGCCACCACCGCGCAAGCGCAAACCTTCTACATCATTAAATCCAAAAATTGAAAACACGGGTCCAATGTCAAAGTTGTTCACCTCGTAGTATCCAGAGGAAAGGATGGATCCTATATTGTAGATACGATTGAATTTTTTGTTCTGGCGCAAGGTGTCCAGCATCGTATAGATTTGCTTCTCGTCCTTGTTCAGTTTCTCCAGTCGGTTCTCATCCCAATATTGCTCGCTGCGGTTGTATGTTTCTGGATCATAGTCGTTCACACGACGGCGGTAGAAATCATCAGGTTTCTTGATGTCAAATTGATACTGGTCATACAAGGTCGTACGCTTGCCGTAAACTCCTTTACCTTCTTCCTTTTTATTAAAGGCAAAATCACTTTGGAAGTAATCACGGGTGATCAAGAACAAGCTGTCATTGAGTACTTGATATTCTTGTTCTAGGTAAATGTCCTTGACCCAATTTACGTTGGCACTTTTAGTTGCTTGCAAGTTAATTTCTTTGATAGCAAATGTGGAATCTGCTACCCAGAAATCTCCTTTAAAAGTGAGCTCACCTTTACGTCGCGGATAGTAAACTATATTAAAAGACCGCACACCATCGATGGCTGCGGTATCTCGTAGCACATAATTATAGGAATCAATCCCAGCACGACCTATGGGACTCACAAAACTCTTGTCAAAAAACTTGATATGCCGGTCGTAGATATCGATATCGGTGTACAGATCTTTAACCAGCGCAATAAGCGTTTGATTATTGGAGAATCCAGAATTTTTATTGGCTTTAAGGACGTCCTTTTCTTTGTTCAATTTGTTGTCACCGTATACCGTTGACAAAGCTTCATTAATGAATATAGGTAGGTAGGTTTTACCGCTGGTACTACTGGTGTCGGCATAATTGAAGATAAATTCCATTCCCTCAAAAAGCCTGGAATTAATCATGGTGCTGTCGATTGTGTTGAGATCAAATTCTAGCTTCTCGTATTTCTCATACTGGTATTGATCAAATTGGGACAAACCATTTTTTCTTCGGTTTTCCCAGATCTTTCTCAAGATGTCTAGTGCAGGATTAGTCTTTTTAGAAGTCTTACCAGAGTAAACAACCACCGCATCGAGTTGTGCCTCATCGCTTTCAAGCGTTATCTCAAAATCTAGCGTGACTTGACTTTCTAACTTTACCAGCTTTGTCTTATAACCTATAAACGATACTTCAATGGCATCATAGCTGTTGTCAGACTGTAGGTAGAACCTACCATCATCATTGGTAATGGTTCCTTCGCTAGAATTGGGAAATACAACATTTGCAAATGGCACTGTGACACCATCTGTATCATATACAACGCCACCTACTTTGGTCTGTGCTATCGAGATGGCAGAAATGCAAAAAGCCGCAACTAGCGAAATCGTAAGCGAAAACCTACGGTCAAATTCAATAAAGGATACTATCATGGTGCGGTTGATACAAGTGGCGAATATATAACGACAATAATCAGGAATGGTTTTCTTTTCCATCGCTTTTTTCAATAGTAGAACTAGTGGCTATTCAATCTGACCCTGATAAATAAAAAATCCCAACTCATAAGAATTGGGATTTTCAAATTTTTAAATTCTGTCAACTGTCAACTACTTCCTATACATCACCTTTTTGACGCCATCAATCACATCTTGATGATTAGGCAACCATTCTTCTAGTAATACAGGAGAGTAAGGTGCTGGCGTGTCTGCAGTGTTGATCTTATAAATAGGAGCATCTAGGTAGTCAAAGGCTTCAGCTTGTACCATGTGTGATATTTCTGTAGATACGTTACCAAATGGCCATGCCTCTTCAAGAACCACAAGTCTGTTGGTTTTCTTGACTGATTTCAAAATCGCCTCTTTATCATAAGGACGCACGGTGCGCAGATCAATGATCTCGCATGAGATACCATCTTTTTCAAGTTCATCGGCAGCTTTGTAGGCATCCTTGATGATTTTACCAAAGGATACGATGGTCACATCCGTTCCTTCGCGCTTGATTTCGGCTACACCTATTGGTAATGTGTACTCATCCTCTGGCACTTCACCTTTATCGCCATACATCTGCTCACTTTCCATAAAAATGACAGGATCGTCATCACGTATGGCAGCTTTCAGCAGTCCTTTGGCGTCATAAGGATTTGATGGTACAATTACTTTAAGACCTGGCGTGTTTGCAAACCAGCTTTCAAAAGCTTGTGAGTGCGTCGCTGCTAGTTGTCCAGCACTTGCAGTTGGACCACGGAAAACGATAGGACACTTCAATTGTCCACCAGACATCTGGCGTATTTTTGCAGCGTTATTAATGATCTGGTCAATTCCCACAAGTGAGAAGTTAAAGGTCATGTATTCAACAATAGGTCTGTTCCCGGTCATGGTAGAGCCTATCGCGATACCAGCAAAACCTAACTCTGAAATAGGAGTATCGATTACACGCTTTGCGCCAAATTCATCCAGCATCCCTTTTGATGCCTTATAGGCGCCATTATATTCTGCTACCTCTTCACCCATCAGGTAAACAGATTCATCACGGCGCATTTCTTCACTCATGGCCTCGGCGATCGCCTCACGGAATTGTATAGTCTTCATAAAGTATGTACTTCTTAGAACAGTAGACAAAAATAGGTGATAGGTAGGTAAGCGGTGAAAAAGTCTAACAAAATTTTATTATGCATGCATAGTTTATTTGGACCTTTTTCAGTAACTTCGCAAACGTTTGAAAATTGACTAAAAGCCTATAAAACATGAAGATATTAGTATGCATCAGCCACGTGCCAGATACAACTTCAAAGATTAATTTTACAGATAACGATACTCAGTTTGACACAAATGGAGTTCAATTTGTAATTAATCCTAATGATGAATTTGGTCTGACCAGAGCCATGTGGTTTAAAGAAAAGCAAGGTGCTAGCGTTGAGGTTGTCACAGTAGGTGGCGCTGAGGTAGAGCCTACATTGAGAAAAGCACTTGCAATAGGAGCAGATACAGCTATAAGAGTAGATACACCAGCAGTTGATGGTTATGCCGTTGCCAAAGAGCTTGCAGATGTTGTGAAAAATGGCGGTTATGATTTAGTGATCGCTGGTCGTGAATCCATTGACTACAATGGTGGTATGGTACCAGGAATGGTGGCTGCCATGACTGGAGCTAGTTTTGTGAACACTTGTATTTCACTTGAGATAGATGGTGATAAAGCCACAGCCGTTAGAGAAATCGATGGTGGTAAGGAAACGGTTACTGCAACTTTGCCATTGATCATAGGTGGTCAAAAAGGTCTTGTAGAAGAGAGTGACTTGAGAATTCCTAACATGCGTGGTATCATGATGGCTCGTAAAAAGCAACTGGATGTAAAACCATCAGTCAACGCAACACCAGAAACCACTACGGTAAAGTTTGAAAAGCCAGCGCCTAAAGGTGAGGTAACACTTGTCGATGCAGATAACCTGGACAAGTTGATCGATTTGCTACACAACGAGGCAAAAGCCATCTAGTAGCAGGATTTTTTTAAAAAGTTAGCTTTCGCGAAAGCGTAATAATCAAAAACATCACGGCAACTACCATCATTAAGTAGAGCCAATTAAATTTTAACAACATGTCAGTACTCGTATATACAGAATCAGAACAAGGGACATTTAAAAAGACAGCTTATGAAGTAGCTAGTTATGCAAAAGGCATTGCAGATATGCTAGGTACAGATGTGGCTGCCATTTCATTTCACGCTGCAGATGCAGGTGAGCTAGGAACATATGGAGTAAGCAGACTGCACAATTGTACAGATGCTAAACTTGAGAAATTTCAAGCAGCAGCTTACGCCGATGCTATTGCTCAAGCAGCGCAAGCAGAAGATGCAAAGGTGATCGTGATTTCCAGCAGTGCAGATTCTAAATATTTAGGATCATTGTTGAGTGTACACCTAGATGCAGGTTATGTGAGCAACGTGGTAGAATTGCCATCAAGCGCAGATCCTTTTACAGTTAAGCGCAGTGTTTTCACAAACAAAGCGTTTAGTAACACTCAAATCTCTACAGACCGCAAACTAGTGGGTCTTTCTAAAAACGCTTACGGTTTGAAAGAAAACCCGACCGATTGTGCCGTTCAGGATTTTGCACCAACATTGAAAGATGAAGATTTCAAAGTAAATGTACAGTCAGTTGATAAAGCAACAGATAAGGTTACCATCGCAGATGCTGAGGTAGTTGTGAGCGCAGGTCGTGGTATGAAAGGTCCAGAAAACTGGCACATGATTGAAGAGTTGGCAGATGTTCTGGGAGCCGCAACAGCATGTTCCAAACCTGTGAGTGATATGGGCTGGAGACCACATGGAGAGCACGTAGGTCAAACAGGAAAGCCAGTAGCCTCAAATCTTTATATCGCTATAGGTATATCAGGAGCGATACAGCACCTTGCGGGAATCAATTCTAGTAAGGTAAAAGTGGTTATCAATACTGATCCAGAAGCACCTTTCTTTAAGGCCGCAGACTATGGTGTTGTAGGTGATGCGTTTGAAGTAGTGCCAGCATTGACTGAAAAGCTAAAGGCTTTCAAAGCGGCAAATGCTTAATAGCTAAATAATACTTAAGTTTAAGGCTGTGCAATTTGAGAAAATCACTCATTTTTGCACAGCTTTTTTATTCCTAGCAAATCAATGTTCATGAGTCTAAAAAGACTGCACATAAGAGGTATTTCATACAGCCAGACACAAAATGGTGCTTATGCGCTTATACTTAAAGAATCTGGTGGTGATCGTCAATTACCTATTGTAATTGGCGCATTTGAAGCTCAAAGTATTGCCATTGCTCTTGAAAAAGAGATCAGTCCACCTAGACCGCTAACACATGATTTGTTCAAAAGTTTTGCTCAGCGATACGCAATCGTGGTAAAACAGGTCATTATTCATAAACTGGTAGATGGTGTTTTCTACAGCAGTTTGATTTGTGAAAAAGACAAAATCGAGGAAATTATTGATGCGCGCACCAGCGATGCCATCGCACTTGCCGTTCGATTTAAAGCGCCCGTTTTTACGTATGAAAATATTTTAGACGAGGCTGGAATACAACAACACATCACTGCAGATAAAGAGTTGAGTGATCCAGATGAGGACAGCGATGACATTATTGAGGAATTGATCAACACACCAATCACAGATAAAGAGGACTACTCAAAACTGTCCATGACTGAGCTGCAAAAGATGCTGAAGGAAGCAGTGAATAACGAGAATTATGAACTTGCCGCTGGCATACGAGACGAGATCTCACGTCGATAACCTACTAATTATATGATTTCTAGAAAGACTGTTTGTTATCTATCGCTCATCGCGATGTTTTTATTGACACTAACAGGTCAAGCACAAACAGATCAAGTATCACTCAACGGGTTATGGACGGTCGAACGATCAGGAACCAGCGATGATGCAGTGACCTATCAAGGAACTGCCATCGATTCAGTATCGTTTACCGATTCTAGTTTCACTTACTACCTTGCTAGCGATTCTACTGCAACTGGAAACTATTTCCTAGATGCAGATCAATTGACATTCTACTTTGTAGAACCAGCGATGAGTGCTTCTAGATATACAATTGAAGAGTTGACGCTAGACCTACTCGTTTACGGTAACGATTCAGACCACTTCGGTTTTACTAGAACGACCGCACCACTAGCTGCACCAACGGCAGACGCTGCTGATGGCGATTTTGCCATAGATCCTTCCAAAGGTTTCGGATTCACCTTTACGAGTTTCTACCGTGGTATGATAGGAATCATATTTATTCTAGGTCTTTGCTTTTTATTGAGCTCCAGCCGCAGGAAGATCGACTGGAAACTGGTAGGAACTGGATTGGGACTTCAAATCCTGTTTGCCGTGCTCGTATTGAAAGTTCCAGCGGTCGCTTACGTTTTTGATTTTGCGTCAGATAAAGTGGTGGATTTTTTAAATGTTTCAGAAGCTGGAGCTGAGTTTGTTTTTGGAAACTTAATCGATACCTCATCAAGTTGGGGTTATATTTTTGCCTTTAAAGTATTGCCTACCATTGTATTTTTCAGTGCTTTTACCTCATTGCTTTATTATCTAGGTATCCTGCAAAAAGTGGTTTATGTCTTTGCTTGGGTCATGAGTAAAACCATGCGTTTGAGTGGATCTGAATCACTTGCTGCTGCAGCCAACATTTTCATAGGTCAGACTGAGGCACCACTAGTCGTCAAACCGTATCTGGATAAAATGACAAAGTCAGAGATCTTGTGTCTCATGGTAGGTGGTATGGCTACAATTGCTGGTGGCGTGCTTGCAGCTTTTATAGCATTTTTAGGTGGTGATAGCGATGCCGAGAAAATCATCTTTACCAAACACCTGTTGACCGCATCTATTATGAGTGCGCCGGCAGCGGTAATCATTGCCAAGATGCTTTTTCCGGAAGTCAATAAGGATCAGATCAATCGCAAGCTGGACATTTCTAAAGAAAAAATAGGTTCTAATATCCTCGATGCCGTATCTCGTGGTACCACAGATGGATTGAAACTGGCGGTCAATGTAGGAGCCATGCTACTAGTTTTTACCGCAATTATGGCGGTTCTCAATTGGATGCTGGGCGATTTGATCGGTGCACCTACAGGACTTAATGACCTCATAGCAGAAAACACTGGTGGTCGCTATCAAGCCTTTTCCATGCAGTATATTCTAGGTAATATTTTTGCACCAGTTGCCTGGTTGATTGGTGTGCCGTTGGAAGATATCGTTGCAGTAGGTCAGCTGTTGGGTGAGAAAACTATTCTCAACGAATTCTTTGCCTATGGCTCATTGGCTACTTTAAAAAGTACAGGCGTCTTAGTTAATTATCGTTCCATTGTTATATCCACATACGCTCTTTGCGGTTTTGCAAACTTTGCTTCCATAGGAATCCAGATAGGTGGTATAGGCGTGCTGGCACCATCACAGCGCAAGGTTCTGGCAGGATTTGGTATAAAGGCTTTGATAGGTGGTACTTGCGCTGCACTGCTAACAGCGACTATAGCTGGAATGTTGTTTGGTTAAACTTGTGATATTTTAACAAACGTCTTAACAAAGACTTGTGATTTGAATTATCTTTGTTCAAAAATATCTCTGTAGTTGAACAATGAAGCCTAACAAAACTATTGAATATCATTTTGGAAAGGTCGAGTATTATGACCACTACGTTATAGGTCGAGTCAATCAAGATCATACGGTAGATACAGCAGTTGCCAAAGCAATCCTCACAGATTTAAACAGCCATTATGGTAAAGAGCCATTTGTTTACATATCTAATCGCGCTTTTCATCATGACGTGGATATCTCTGTCTATAAGTTAGTCAATCCTCGCCGTATTATAGGTATTGCCATAATCACGCCTAATAGGCATGAGATCATACCAAAAGCTTCTCAAGAGCAAGCCGCTTATGAGGGTTCTTTTGGGATATTCCCTAATGAGGAAAGTGCAGTTTCCTGGGCTCAATCTTTTTTTGAGGACGACGATTCATAATAGGCATATCTACTCACTGTTCATATTTTTATCTGCATTGTTGATTACATTCTAGCTATAGACCTCACGCATCACCTACTAATCTTTTAAGTTTATGGTATGAAGCAATACCACGACTTACTTAAACTTATACTGGAAGAAGGAAACGATAAGGGCGACCGCACAGGTACTGGTACGCGCAGTATTTTTGGCCATCAAATGCGCTTCAATCTGCAGGATGGTTTCCCGCTGGTCACGACCAAAAAAGTGCATCTCAAGTCCATCATTTATGAGCTGCTGTGGTTGCTCAAGGGCGATACCAATGTCAAGTATTTACAAGAAAATGGCGTGCGCATCTGGAATGAGTGGGCAAATAGTGATGGCGATTTAGGACCCGTTTATGGGCACCAATGGCGCAACTGGAATAGTGAGGAAATTGACCAGATCAAGGATGTGATCCGTACACTCAAGAATAATCCCAACAGCCGTCGCATGATGGTCACCGCGTGGAATCCCAGCGTGATGCCCGACACCAGCCAGAGTTTTGAGGCTAACGTCGCAGCAGGCAAAGCTGCCTTACCGCCATGTCATGCGTTTTTTCAGTTTTATGTAGCAAACAATAAATTGAGCTGCCAGTTATACCAGCGCAGTGCAGATGTTTTCCTGGGCGTGCCATTCAATATTGCCAGCTATGCGCTGCTCACCATGATGATGGCGCAGGTTTGTGGCTATGAGTACGGTGATTTCATTCACTCTTTTGGCGATGTGCATATCTATGCAAACCACCACGAGCAGGTCAAGCTGCAGCTTTCAAGAGAGCCACGCACATTACCTACCATAAAGCTCAATCCAGAGATCAAGGACTTGTTTGATTTTGATTATGAGGATTTCATGCTTGAAAATTACGATCCGCATCCTGCGATAAAGGGTAAGGTAGCTGTTTAAAAATTGGTTGACCTGAGTGCGGCTGGTCATACCTTGTTTTCTTGATAAGAATTCATGAGGCAATCTTGCAGCGCAGTATAATTGTAGCACCGATTTATTTTGTTGTTCTCAAACGGTTTGATGGTTACGCTTTCGCGAAAGCGTAATTACAAAAACCATATTGCATCGTTTAGGTCACGCCTTTAACGCCAGCTTAGCACATCGCCGTTTTTTCTTATAGCTACAATATTCTAACTTTGAGAGGTGAACCGACCAGAATCCTACCTAGACTTTTTCAATCAGACGCGTGCCGCTACTGAAAATCTATGCAAGCCACTAGCTACCGAAGATTATGTGGTGCAGCCCATCGTTGATGTGTCGCCGCCCAAATGGCATCTGGGTCACACGACCTGGTTTTTTGAGGAGTTCTTGCTAGTGCCTTATTTGCCGCATTACGAGCGTTATGATGAGCGCTATGCCTACGTTTTTAATAGTTATTATGAGAGTATGGGCAAGCGTGTGGTGCGCACTGATCGTGGTAATTTATCACGGCCTAGTGTTGCAGATGTTTACAAATATCGAGCGCACGTCAATGAACATATGCAAAAGTTACTGGCGAGCGAGCTGGCTACTGACGCAATACCAGTGATCGAGATAGGCATACACCATGAAAAACAGCATCAGGAATTATTGATGACTGATATCAAGTATATCCTAGGTAACAATCCGCTACTACCAAAATACGGTGAGGTAGATCATGAAGTTTTTGTAGAAAATCATGAGCAGGAATGGATCGAGATGCCAGACGGTATTTATCATATAGGTCATGATACTAAAGAGTTTTGCTATGATAATGAGTTGCCTAGACATCGGATTTTTCTAGAGCCGTATGCGCTGAGCAACAAACTGGTCACAAACGCAGATTGGATGGAATTCATGCAGGCTGGTGGATATACAGAGGTGTTGCTGTGGCACACTGAAGGTTGGGATTGGGTTTCCAAGAACAATATAGCAGCACCCAATTATTGGCATAATGATGAAAACGGTGAGTGGTTCAACTACACACTTAATGGGTATGAAAAGATAAATCTTGAGGCTGCCGTAACGCACATTTCCTATTACGAAGCTTTTGCTTTTGCACAATGGAAAGGCCTGCGCTTACCAACGGAATTTGAATGGGAAGCTGCGCAGGACAAACTAGATTACGGCAAGCGTTGGGAATGGACTGAAAGTGCCTATTTGCCTTATCCCAATTATCAGAAACCAGACGGCGCGCTAGGTGAGTACAACGGTAAGTTCATGGTCAATCAAAAGGTATTGCGAGGATATTCTATCGCGACGCCAGACCATCATGCGCGACCTACTTACAGAAATTTTTTCCATCCTTATCTTAGATGGCAATTTACTGGTCTAAGACTGGCCAAATCAATATGACAAAACAAGAAATATTTAAAAAGGAATTTGAGCAGCACGTACACGATGGTCTCAAAGCTTTTCCTAAGTACCTGAGTTCAAAATACATCTATGACGATAAAGGCGACAAATTATTCCAGCAAATCATGGATTTGCCCGAATACTATCTTACGGGCGCCGAGTATAATATTATTAACAAGCACAAAGCTGATTTAAGAGAAACCTTCTCAAGCGATAACGGTTTTGATCTGATAGAATTGGGTGCTGGCGATGGTAAGAAAACCAAGGTCTTGCTCAAAGAGTTGGTAGATAACAAGGTGGACTTCAAATATATACCTATCGATATAAGTCAAAGTGCTATTGATGAATTGAGTAATTCTTTGACCGATTTGTTTCCATCGCTCGATGTACAAGGCGAGCAAGGAACCTATTTTAAGGTGTTGGAAAAGCTGTCGCAATACACACAGCGACCTAAGGTAATCTTGGTATTGGGTTCTAACATCGGGAATCTAGAACATGAGAATGCCATTGAATTCTTGACGCAACTCAAGGATATCATGAGTGATCACGACAGCTTGTTTATGGGTTTTGACCAGAAGAAAGATCCGTTGACGATACAGAATGCCTACAGCGATTCACAAGGTGTAACACAGGAGTTTAATCGTAATTTACTATATCGCATAAATAAAGAGATGAATGGCAACTTTCCTGTGGAGCAATTTGAACATTGGGAAGCCTATGATCCAGAAACTGGAACCGCAAAAAGCTACCTCATCGCCACAGAACCTTGTGAGGTAGAAATAGCAGATCTCAATCTAGCGGTATCGTTCAAAAAATGGGAAACAATCCATACAGAAATCTCGCAAAAGTATGATGACGATATAGTAGAATGGCTTTCAAAAAAAGCAGGATTAACTATTGCAGAGATTTATGAGGATGACCGAAAATATTTCAAGAATTATCTTCTGAAAAGAGCATAAAAAAATCCCTAGACTTTCATCTAGAGATTTTAAATTACTTTGTCCTTTTCTAGTTTCCAGCAAGAGCTGCTCTTGCACCACCTGGTGTAAATAGAGATCTCATTCTAGCCTTTTGACCGTTAGTAAACATGTACATGCATGCATCGTTTGTGTAATCCATATAGTTCATCGTCATGTCTGCAGATCTACAGTTTGAAGTTGGGTAAGTAGGACAACCGTAGTTAGCTCTATCAGAAGATGGAGTGTCTGACACAAAGTCATCTTGACGACATCTACCATCACCCCAGATATGTCTCAAGTTCAAGTAGTGACCTACTTCATGAGTACCTGTACGACCCTCGTTGAATGGAGCTACCGCAGTACCAGTATTACCAAAGTACTGTGGAGAAATTACTACACCATCAGTTGCTGCAGGTCCACCTGGGAACTGCGCGTATCCTAGAATACCACCGCCTATATTACATACCCAGATGTTTAAAGCGTTAGCGGGATCTACTACATCAACACCACCATTTGCAGAGCTTTTCATGGCATTATTAGTTCCCCAAGAAGTGCGCGTAGATGCGGTTCTTGTAATTCCAGCTAGTGTAAATGAAACTTCTGAATCTGCGGCAGCTCCAGCAAACTGTGTAGGAACTTGACCAGCATCAGAGTTAGTCTTTCTAAAGTCCTCATTCAACACTTGTATTTGAGAGTTGACTTGTGCGTCACTTATATTCTCTTGGTTATTAGAATAAATTACGTGAACATATACAGGAATGTTTACAACGCCTAGGTTATCACCGGGATCGCTACCGCCACCACCATCAGTATCTCCACCACCTCTGGGTTTCTTGCGGGCTTTTTCAAGAGCTTCTGCTATATATTCTTGTGCTTGTTCTTCAATAAGTTCTGTGTTCTTTCTGAAATCTTCATCGAGAAGCATTTTTTCATAGTTCTCAGCAGCGAAACATTTACGCAATTCTGCAGTTTGTACACCATCATTGTTGATGTTAGCCTCTAGCTCCTGATCATTGCTTGAACAAGAAGCTAGAATGGCTGCTACGCTCAAGGATAAAAGAATTTTTTTCATTTGAGTAAGGGTTTTAAATTTTAATGATCGTGGAATATAAATATATCCTTAACCAAAACTTAACAACTAAAAATGTTTTTTATGAATCCTTTGAAATTTTGGCAAAATTGATGTCATTCATCGAGATTTTTAATAGTTCTATTTGTAACTTGAAAACAAAAAGAACATGAAAGCAATTTGGAACGATAAAGTAATTGCAGAAAGCGATGATACTAAAGTGGTTGAAAACAATCATTATTTCCCACAGGATTCTATTAAGAAAGAATTCTTCTCAAAAACAGATCATCATACCAATTGTCCATGGAAAGGCGTGGCTAGTTACTATACCCTAGAAGTTGACGGCGACAAGAATGAAAATGCAGCCTGGTATTATCCTGAACCGAAAGACGCTGCTAAAGAGATTGAGGACCATGTGGCTTTCTGGAAAGGCGTGCAGGTAGTTGATTAGTTGATAGTTGACAGTTGACAGTTGACAGTTTAAAGTTATGGGTTGTCAGGCGTTTAATGTTGAATGCAGCGCGCACTATCGCTTAACTTATGACTCAATCAACTTATACCCATAACCACGTACGTTCACTATTTCTAATGATGGATCGCTGGCCAGTTTTTTGCGCAGTTTTGATATGAACACATCCATACTACGACCAGAGAAAAAATCATCGTTGCCCCATAATTTTTGGAGAATGTACGAGCGATCCAAAACTTGATTTTTATTTTGTATCAAGTGATATAGCAAATGAGATTCTCTGTGGGTGAGCTTAACAGCATCTTGTTCTTGATAAACCAGCTTTTGTTGCGGGAAATTGAATGAATAACCACCCAAACCAAATTCTTGAGAAGACGTTTGTACCTTTTTTCGATCTAGTAAATTATGGATCCGTACTATCAGCTCTTCCATGGAGAAAGGCTTTTTAAGATAATCATTGCCACCTACATCAAATCCTTTAAGTACATCTTCTGTCTGAGATTTTGCTGTAAGGAATACGATAGGTATTGCCTGATTATTGGCTCTTATCCTTTTAGCCAGTTCATAACCATCCATCTTAGGCATCATAACGTCTAGCACGGCAATGTCATAGCTTTCTTTTTCAAAAGCCTTATAAGCTGCGGCGCCATCCAGATGATGATCTACATAGAAGCTGCGGCTTTCCAGGCTTTCTTTAACAATCATAGCTAGTGAGGGTTCATCCTCTGCAAAAAGTATTTTTATGGCTGGATTATTCATATGGTAAGCTTGCTTTAAAGGTGGTAGGATCAAGGCTTAATGTTAATGTACCGCCGTGCTTTTCAATGATGGCTCTTGAATAAAACAATCCTATTCCATGACCTTTGACGTCGTGTTGATTGCCCTTGGATACCCGGTAGAATTTTTCAAAAATCAGTTTTGAATTTTCACGGTTCAGTTTTTTGCCGTTGTCGCTTATAATGAGTTCAACAAGATTGCGATTTTTTTTCAGGCTTACCGTGATAACATTACCACCATATTTTATGGCATTGTCAATCAAATTATTAATAGCATTATCAAGATAAAATTCATCACCATGGATAAGAATTTCTTCTTTGGGCAAATCAACATTTACTTTTTTTTCGGTTTTATTTCTATTCACGGCACTTGATACCGTGGTGGTCATATCAAATCTGGTTTTGCGTAATAACAATTGTTCACTGTCAATGGTTGCTGTTTCAAGTAACTTTTCTACCATGACATTGAGTTTAACCAGCTGCTCGCGACCTATTTCTAAATATTTATCTGATTTTGCACTATCGGTGGTTCCAGTAAAATTTTGCACACCTTCTAGTGCCGCACTTGCGGTGGCAATGGGTGTTTTGAATTCGTGCGTGATATTACTAATCAAATCATTTTTTACTTGGGTAATTTGTTTTTGTCGTTTGATGATTTGAAGAAGGTAGAATAAACAACCCATGACCACGAGTATTAGTATCAGGGACACTGATAATCCAGCAAGATTACGTTTAAGGATAGTACTTGTTTGTCCACCGTAAACCATCTTAAGCTCACTATCTACTTTGATTAATATGTTATTGTTTGTAATCGTGTCTCCAGCAATATTTCTATCTAGAGTAATTAATGAATCATTAAATGTATAGGCAAAATCATAATGAATATCAATCTTCTCATTCTGCAAATCAGTTTGCACAAGGCTGTCTAAAACCTCAAGATCAATTTCATTGTATTTATACGAGAAAACAACACGACTGCTAAATTCTAGTATCTCACCTTCAAGATTATCACTAGAAAATTTGAAAGATGTCGTGCCGCCTGTACTGTTTGCAGATTTCTCATTTTTCTTTTTAATATCGCCAAACAACATTTTCTCAGTTCCGTCTGAATAAAATTTATTAGGAGTCTCGTTAATCGTAGAATTGATTACTTGAATGCTATCTGGATCAACCAGTTCCTTGATACGCTCCTTAAATTGATTTTTGGGCAAATCAATAATCGTGAGAATCTCTTGGAATTTCGTCACTTTCTTAGAGCTGCTATCAGTAAATTGAGTCAGGTCAATTTTATTAGTGGTAGCTTGTAGTGTAAAGTAATCCTCGACGCTGTCATCCAGTATTTGCCTCACGTCTTGATTGAGATCCTGCTCACTTACCTCAAAATCTTTATATAATAAATAGACTTGCACGGCGATTGTAAGTAAGGTAACGATTGCTGCTAGTAATAGTAATCGGCTGTATTTTATTGCGTTCATAATTCAAAGGTGCATGATTTTGAACCGTCAGAAAAATCGGTTAACACTCGTTAACGCTGGTTAACTTTCATATCTTAGAAAGGGTCGCATATTTGACTTGTTAAAACGATAGAAACCATGAAAAAACTAACTTTTTTATTGAGTGTTGTTGTTTATTTAGCTTTCGCGAAAGCTAACACAGCACGAGCACAACAAGAATTTAAAGGCGTTGCTTACTACACGAGCAAGACGACTTTTAAAATGAAAAAAGATACCGCTAGTGTCAAGCAACAGGATCCTGAAAAGGCTGAAATGCAGGCGATGATTAGGGAGGCCTTCAAAAAAGGAAGCACCGCAGACTTTAAACTAGAATTTTCTCAAACAGAGTCCATGTATGAGAAAGAGGTCGAGTTAGTGGCGCCAAAACCGTCAAGCGGCGCGAGCATCACTTTTTCATCTAGTGGACCAACATCCAGCACCATTTATAAAAACTTGCAGGATCAGGAGTTTATCATGAAAGATCAAATCTTTGGTAAGGACTTTCTCATAACCGATAAATTAAAAACCTATCAATGGCAACCTACTCAAGAGACAAAGCAGATAGGAAACTATACCTGCTATAAAGCTACTTACACGCCAGAGCTTACCGAGGAGCAGAAGAAAGCAAAAGAAGAGAAAAAAGAGGATGCCAAAAAAGGCAGCCTGTTTGCCCTAATGGATGATGTCGATCCTACTATCGAAGTATGGTACACTCCAGAAATTCCCATCGCCAACGGTCCTGGTGAATATCATGGATTACCAGGTCTTATCCTTGAGGTCAAAGAGCGCAATACGATCCTTTTATGTACTAAAATCGTTATGAATCCAGAAGAGGATTTTGAAATTGATCAGCCTCGTGGTGGTAAGACAATTACTCAAGAAAAATTTGACGCCCTACAAAAGAAAAAAATGGAAGAGTATCAAAAGAAGAACGGTACTAAGGGCTTTATAGTAAGAGAAGTGCGCACGTCAAATTAAACTTTAAGACTAGTGCATAAGTCTTAAAAAGATAGTGTAACACAAATAGAAAACTTGTTACCTATCTTTAAAAGAAAAACTATGAAAAAGTACATTACTGCACTGGCATTCATTCTTATTACCGCAAGCGCTGTTGCACAAGACCTATACGGTGAGGCTACCTATTTTTCTAAGACCGCTGTTGACAAAAGCTGGATGGAAGGAAATAGGGACATCACACCAGAGCGTCGCAAACGCATCGAGGAGAATCTCAAGAAGATGAATGAGAAAAGCTATACGCTAGCTTTTAATAGGAGCGAGGCACTGTGGAAAGAGAATAAGGAACTTGCAGCACCTGGTCAAAGTCGTGGTTGGGGTAGCTTTATGGGAACTTCCATGGGTGGCGAGAAGTACAAGGATATGACCGCAAATACTTTTATCGAGCAACGTGATATGATGGGTAAAACCTTTTTAATCGTGGACGATCTACCACAGCTGGAATGGAATATCACTGGCGAGATGAAGCAAATAGGTAATTATACTGCTATAAAGGCTACTGCGGTCAAAAAAAATGATGAATTGGACATGAGTGCGTGGAGACGACGTGGTCGTGATGACAAAAAGAAAAAAGAGGAAGAAGAAAAGAAGGAAGATGCAGCAACCGATGAGCCAACTAAACTTACCGACATGTTTGAAAAAGTAGATGAGACTGTTGTTACTGCTTGGTTTACTCCAGAGATTCCTGTACAACATGGTCCTGCTGATTACGGCGGCTTGCCAGGATTGATCCTTGAAGTAAGCGCAAACAAAACAACGCTGTTGTGTACTAAGATTACCATGAACCCTGATGAACGCATGGATATTGAACCAGCGACTAAAGGTGATGAGACGACCCTTGAGGTTTACAACGAGACCTTCCAGAAGAAAATGGAAGAGATGTCACAGCGCTTTCGCGGCGGTCGTGGTGGACGCGGCGGTCGTAGACAATAATAACATATCAAAATATTAATAAGATGCGAGGTTTAAACCAGCCTCGCATTTTTTGTAACTAACAACCAGATCATGAACAAACTCATACTATTACTAGCTGCAATGCTACTCACATCCATTGCGGCACATTCTCAAAATGTCAAAATCACTGGTATAGTAATTGACAGTGCAGGAACTCCATTACAAATGGCAAATGTTATTGCTTACGGGTCCAATAAATCACTAGGCGCATTTGGTATTACTAATCAAGATGGTCGTTACCAATTGTTAGGTCTTAAAAAGGATAGTACCTACACGCTTAAAGTATCTTTCTTAGGCTTGCAGGCTACCGAAGAAAAAGTAGAAAAAATTCAAGAAGATCTAGTCAAAAACTTTGTTTTGCTAGAAGGCACCGACCAGCTGGACGCCGTGCAGATTACCTATGAAATGCCAGTCTCTATCAAAGGCGACACTATCGTCTATAATGCAGATAGTTTTACAAATGGTACAGAGCGTAAACTCGACGATGTCCTAAATAAACTACCTGGCGTTGAGGTCAATGAAGATGGTGATGTGCAAGTAGAAGGAAAGAATGTAGAAAAGATCTATGTGGATGGTAAGGAGTTTTTTGAAGGCGATACCAGATTAGCGACTAAAAATATTCCTGCAGACGCCATCGGTAAGGTTGAGGTACTTAAAAACTTCAACAATGTGAGTCAGCTTAAAGGTCTAGGCAATGATCAAGACCGTGTGGCGATTAATATCAGGCTCAAAGAAGGAAAGGAGAAATTCTGGTTTGGCGAGGCAACAGCAGCTGGCGGTTATGGTGGTGATGATTTTAGATATCAAGCACAGCCAAAGGCCTTTTATTATAGTCCCAATCTATCACTCAACTTCCTGACAGATTTTAATAATCTAGGGATTCCTGCATTTACAGGTCGCGATTACAATAGGTTTACAGGTCAGCGTTTTAGTAACACTAGTGATGCTGGTGTAAATGTAAATACCAATTCAAACGGTGGTAGACTGACCACATTTCAAAACAACCGCGCATTAGAGATAGAGAGTAGATTTGGTGCATTTAATGGCGCATATCAAGTAAATAAAAGTCTTGGAATTAATGCTTTTGCTATTTTCTCCAGTGTAGATACTGATGCACGTACCGATAGTAGAAGATTTTTCACACCAGCTGATGAGAGCTTGGCAGCATCTTCTCGAGCTCCACTAACTGAATTTACTGAAGACCTAACCTTTCAACGTAATGAGCAAGCCATCTTTAAAGTAGGCGCAGACTATAAGCCTAATGACAATTTTACGCTGGATTTCAACGGCCAGGTAAACATTGCCGATAATACAGAGCGGTCTGCGTTAATCTCTGATCGTGTTGAGATCAATAGAGAAACAGGTGATCCAGAAAGAATCATTGAAGACGTGGCACAGCGAGATGCACAAAAGCCAATCGTCATTGATCAAAATTTAAACATGTACTATACTGCGAGCGACCGTAATATTTTTGCATTTGAAGGTCGCTATGTTGATAGCGAGGAAGATCCTTTTTACAACGCGGTAAGAGATTTTAGAGATCAACAAGATCCAGAACCATTTAATGGACGATTGAATCTAGACAATGCAGATCCTTACAACATCAATCAGCGTAATCTTGTGGATACCCGACGTATCAATGCTAAGGTTGATTACTGGTACGTGCTTAACAAAATAAGCAACATCAACTTCACTGTAGGTACGATCCAGTCGCGTCAAGATTATAACAGCAATATTTTTCAAATACTTGATAACGGCGGCGTCAACATTCTTACCGATGATGATCTTGTCAACGATGTGCGATATGATTTTAGCGATATATATGCTGGCGTCCATTACAAAATCATCAAAGGGAAATTTACCATCACCCCAGGATTTAATGTACACCAGATTGAAACAGATACTGATGACCTGTTGAGTGATAATGATCAAACCATTTCTACAACAGAGTTCTTACCCGATTTCAACATACGGTATGACTTTAGATCATCAGAGAGCTTAAGAGCAGACTATCGCCAGGTGATCAATTTTGCAGACGTCAATAGCTATGCAGAAAGTCTTGTCTTTAACAACTACAACTCTTTAAGTAGAGGTAACAATAATTTGTCAGGAGCTAAAACTGATCAGTTCTCATTAAACTATAACAATTTTAATATGTTTAATTATACTAACATATTTGCCTTTGTGACTTACAGCAAGCAGCGCGAGGCCTTGCAGAATAGCGTTGAGTTAGATGGTATCAATCAAGTTAATACAACGATCAATTCGCCATTGGCTAATGAGTCTGTCAATGGTACTGGTAGAATCACAAAAGAATTTGGTAAGATTAGAACAGGTTTGAGAGCAACACTCAGCTACAGTTTGTTCAACAACATTATTAATGATCAGGCTCAAGAGTCAGAAAACTTCAATCAAACCTATGCGGTCGATTTGCGCAGTAATTATCAAGAAGGTGTCAACTTTGATGTCAGCTACAGTTACAATTTGAGCAATAACGATCAAGGCTCGCGCACAACCCAGTTTACCACACACAGGATCAATCTAGGCGCAGATTGGCAAATAGGTGATGCATGGCAATTAACGGCAGACTATGACTTGAACCTCTTTAGAGGTGAAGGACAAGACAATAATTTTGATTTTCTTGAAGCTGCCTTATACTATCAGCAGCCAGATAGTCAGTGGGAATTCAAACTAGCGGGAACTAACCTTTTAGGTACTGAGGCTTTTGTCTCTAATAATTTTGGTCAAATCATCACATCAACTACAGAGCAGTTTGTATTGCCTAGATACGTCTATTTACAAGTACAGTATGAATTATAGATTTTCTTGAAACAGCAAGAAAAAGCAATCCTGGTTGGGTTGCTTTTTTGGTTTTTACGCTTTCCTTCCTGTCCGACAGGCAGGCGCGAAAGCATAATTACCACAAACAGCCTAACACTATAACTTCCTCTTGTTTTCAATAGAAATACGCGAGCCTTGCGCCATCATCACGCTGTCAGGTAGTAAATCGTTAAGAATGGCAAACTCAGCGCCGTAGGTTTGTTCAAAATCCACTTCAATCTTGTAATCATCAATCTTGAAATGTTCCCATGAGGCGTGACGCACCTCATATTCAAAGGTAGTTTCTTTATCATATTCAGAATAGCCAAAATACCTTTCTAGAATAAACTGCTCGTTACTATTTTCAGCGATGGCAAGCGGTTGAGGTTGGTAGGTCACTTGAAATGTTTGCCAGTCCTTAGGTTTCCATTGATACGTTAATCGGTTTTGACTTTCTGCTTCTTGTAAATCAAATTTGACAGGCATGGTTTCATACCGCTCATGGTATAATTTGTTGGCTACCAGCGTGATCATGGGTTTGTCCACGATCTCTTTGATGAAAACCACACCATGCCTGCCAGTAGCTGGATTCTTGACATAAAAGCGCAAGTTGATCTCGCTAAAATTGATATGAAATGGTACAGGCAAATTCAAGATGCGCGTATTCTCAAATCGCAGGCCTACCAGACTAATATCTGCCAGATCACCGCGCATGTCTAGCTCACAGCCTTTAGGTAAATGCGGCTTGAGAATTGATGGATCGATTTTAAAATTGGCAAACGGCAAATAAGACCAGGTAGAAGTAAGAAATGACATAAGCCCAAAGCTACTACCATAATCAAATAGCGGTCGTTAAAGCGTTGCTAACATCTACAGGATCATGCACCAATAGAAGTAAGTTGTATTCTTCAAAACCGTTAGTCGGTAAAAAACGTTTATTTTACCTATGAAGTTTATGAAAAAGAAATTTGTTTTTATCAGTTGTGCGGTGGTACTGATGGTAATAACAGCTTCGGTTATTTCCTGTAGCACTCAAAAGTTTGATGATATAAGCTATCTACAGTCTGCTGAAAAATTAGCAAACGAGCCACAACTCAATGTCTTTACAGAAGATAGTGATCCAGAGAAATTCATGCCTGTACTCATATTTGTACATGGCGGTAACTGGAATAGTGGTGATAAGGATACCTATAATTATTTGGGGCGCAACTTTGCTCGCAATAAAATGGTTACCGTTTTGCCCACTTACACCACGAGTCCACAGGCCAACTATAAGGAAATGACCCAGCAAATCGCACAGTCTATTTTATGGACGCGCGATAACATCAAGAAATACGGTGGCGATCCTGACAGGATTTTCTTGACGGGACACTCTGCCGGTGGGCATCTAGCCGCGCTTGCTACCATGGATCGTGACTATGGGATTCCTCAAGGTTTAATTAAAGGCATTGTTTTGAATGATGCAGCAGGACTTGATATGGCAGGATATTTTGAGAAACAACCACCTACAAGTAGCCAGGATTATTTAACCACATGGACCAATGATCCAGCAGAATGGGAAAAGGCGTCACCCATCAATTTTATAGATAAGAACACGCCACCCATCAAGATGTATGTAGGGACTAAAACCTATAAATCTATCAAGGAAAGCAACCTACGTTTCCATAAGGAGTTGGTTAAAGTGCAACCTGATGTTGAGATTGAATATCTTGACAAAGCTCACGTGCCTATGGTCTCGCACCTTTTCTGGCCATGGAGTTCTAGATTTGAAGAAATCAAGAAGTTTATTGACGCTAACTAGTTGATAATTAGAAGTCTGAACAGCTGTAATTGCTAGTTAAATTATAGCCAATGAATATCTATCCGCACCAATTACACACATACATTTACACCATAACTTAAACGTCATGTACCATGGCACAAAAGCAAAAGAAAGGCCCAAAAAACTTTGGCAAACCTTCTTCTCAGCCTGCTGTAGCAAGCAAGGCAAAGAGACAAGCTCCTAAGAAGTAGCTTGCAGCAGCGGTCTAAGTGACTGCTATTTCAAACACAAACAACCATAACCAGACCCAGCGTCTGGTTTTTTTGTGATAGGAGCTTTCTTAATCGTTTGTTACTTGTTGGTATGATGGTGGTCATTTTGCTTTCGCGAAAGCGTAACACTCAACATTCATTTAAGTATTCTTAAACCTATAAGGGCTTCAAAAATTGGTAACTTGCGTGCTGCTAAATTCACTACTAAGATCGCAACGAAGAAAATCATAGGACGTACCGACAAGGCAGATTTCCCTAAATTGAAACTGTCTGAAATTGATATAAAAATCGACACAGGTGCTTATACATCCAGCATTCATTGTACTGATATAGAAGAAGTTGATGGTGTGCTAATTGCTAATTTTCTTGATCAAGATCATCCTCAATACCACGGTAAAAAAATCGAGTTTCAAGATTATGAGATCACCACGGTGCGCAGCAGTAATGGCAATCAAGAGCAGCGCTATGAGGTGCAGTCCAACATACGCATTTTTAAAAAATTGTATAAGATATCGCTCACGCTTAACAACCGTCAAGAAATGCGATTTCCTGTATTGATTGGGCGCAAGTTTCTCTCAAAAAAATTTATAGTAGATCCTGAATTGCAGGACATTTCATTTTTACAATCACAAGCATGACCATTTACATTCTATCAAGAAGCAAGAACATTTACAGCACTGCCCGCATGGTAGAAGAGGTAGAAAAAGCTGGGCATAAAGTCCAGGTGATCGATCCTTTAAAATGTGATATCAAGCTTGAAAAACAGAAGCCTACTGTAATCTATAAGGGTGAACGACTAGCAAAACCAGACGCAATAATTCCGCGTGTAGGTGCGAGCATTACCTTCTATGGTACTGCCATTGTACGCCAGTTTGAGGCAATGAATTGCTTCACCACGGTTTCCTCTCAAGCATTGGTGCGCAGTCGAGATAAATTACAAAGTCTACAGCGGTTGAGTAGTGCTGGTGTTGGTATGCCTAAGACGGTATTCACCAACTTTGGCAAGCATACCTCAAAGATTCTTGAAATGGTTGATGGACCACCAGCAGTGATAAAGGTGCTGGAAGGAACGCAAGGAATAGGAGTCAACCTAGCTGAGGATTTTGAAAGTGCAGAGACAATTCTAGAAGCCTACAACAATCTAGAAAGTCGCGTAATCATTCAGGAATTTATTGAAGAAGCAGGTGGCGCAGATTTAAGAGCTTTTGTAGTTGGTGATAAAGTGGTAGGTGCCATGAAGCGTCAGGCTCAAAAAGGCGAATTTAGATCTAACCTACACCGTGGTGGTACCGCCAAAAAGATTTCGCTATCAAGAGAAGAAGAGCAAACTGCAATCGCTGCCGCGCGTTCTTTGGGTCTTGGCGTTTGCGGTGTGGACTTGCTACAAAGTAAACGCGGCGCATTAGTTCTAGAAGTCAATAGCTCGCCAGGTCTAGAAGGAATCGAGGCAGCAACTCAACATAATATTGCCAAGGAAATAGTCACCTACATTGAGAAAAACCTCCAATAATGAGTCAAGAACCTGTATTCATTCTTGATACTGAGATTTTACCTGGTACCAGCCACACGCTCAATTTAAACATGGCGAGACTGTACACATCTACCGTGGTAGATGTTCCTGTACTTATCCATAGAGCTAAAAAAGCTGGGCCTACGGTCTTACTTACTGGCGGTATTCATGGCGATGAGATTAATGGTGTCGAGGTTGTGCGACAAATGATCGCCAAAAAAGTGGTGAAACCTAAAATCGGTATGATCATCGCGATGCCTGTGGTGAACATTTTTGGTTTTCTAGATATGAAACGTGAATTTCCTGACGGTCGTGACCTCAATCGAGTCTTTCCAGGAACTAAAAATGGATCACTCGCTAGTAGGTTTGCCTACCAGATGACACACAGTATTTTGCCGCACGTGGATGTGGTTATGGATTTTCATACCGGTGGCGCGCAGCGATTCAATGCACCGCACTTAAGGGTTGATCCTATGGATATTGAATCTACTGCGTTAGCAGAGGTTTTTCATCCACCATTCCTGATGCATTCAAAAAATCTTTCTAGAACTTTCAGGGATACTTGCAGCAAGGCTGGTAAGAGGTATTTGCTGTTTGAAGGCGGTAAGTCTCAAGAGACAGATAAAAAAATCATATCCAGCGCAGTACATGGTGCGCTAAGAGTATTGCACCATTTAAAGATGCTGGTTGATACTAAGCCACTTATTAAGGAGACAGCAGCACCTATTCTTATCAAAGAATCTAAATGGATACGTGCTAAATATTCCGGATTGCTACACCCAAAGACACAATGCGGTCAACATGTTAATAAGGCAGATGTGATCGCTACAATTACAGATCCTTATGGTACCATGCGCCACAAGGTTAAGGCGCCACATTCGGGATACATCATCAATGTAAACCAGACGCCATTGGTATATCAAGGTGATGCTATATTTCATTTAAGCAAACATGAAGACAAAGAGCCGGCTGCGTCAAGTTTATAGAGCAAAACGTGCTGCCTTAACTCTAGATGAAGTTCAGGAAAAAAGTATCGCAATTGCTAATCAATTACTGCGATTAGATATCTGGAATCACGCCAATTACCATCTTTTCCTACCTATTGAAAAAAGTAATGAAGTAGATACTGCTCATATTTTAAATATTCTACAGGGTAGAGATAAGAATGTAATCCTATCGCGATCTAATTTTAATGATGGCACGATGCAACATTATTTATTAACGGATAGTACCAAGCTAGTCGTCAATAAATATGGCATTCCAGAACCAGATGAAAATGCCATTGAATTTCCTGTAGATAAAATCAATGTCGTTTTTATACCATTGTTAGTGGCTGATCTTAATGGTCATCGAGTAGGTTATGGTAAAGGTTTTTACGATCGTTTTTTAATCAATTGTCAACCAAACACGCAATTCATCGGTTTGTCATTTTTTGAACCAATAGAATCGATCGAGGATATCTATACTGGCGACGTGCCTGTCAACCAATTGATTACGCCGGCAAATACCTTTAATTTCTAGATTTCCTTAACAAAAATTATTATTTTTATTAACAGCTTTTAATCGATTGTATAGATTAAAGCCTATTTTTCGCATCCCAAAAAAGTTCAAACTCTTTTCCCCTACGAGAGATGTTAGATAAAAATAAAAATGTTAAGCCAACCCTAGACGATCAGGCCTACTTCTTAAAAGAAGTGGCTCGCGCTACCAAAACGGGTGTTTACAGTGCCTCATTCACAGATAACACAGTCTATTTTGATAATATAGCGCGAGATATTCTAGAAATTCCAGAATCTGTAAATTTTAAAGTAGAGGAATGTCTGTCGTTTTTTCAGAATCATGAAAAAGCTCTTAAGCTTTTCAAGAAATGCTTAAAAGGTAAAACCGTTGCCACAGACATCAAAGTAGTTACTTATACGGGCAAGGTAAAATGGATGCGCTTTACGGCAGATGCAAAGTTTGATCATCAAGACGATATAGTAGGAGCTCGTGGCGTTTTTACAAGTATCGATAGATACGTGCGTCACAGCGAGCAACTAGAAAAACATTCACAAACAATAGAGGCTCAAAATGAACACCTAGTCCATTTCGCACACATTGTTTCGCACAATCTCAGATCTCATAGTAGTAATCTTGAATTGACGCTAGAATTGTTTAAGGAGAATGCACAAGAAGAACGCACCAATGTTTTTTATAGTTACCTACAAGAAATATCAGATAGTTTGAGTGCTACTTTAAAGCATTTGAATCAAGTGGTTACCATCAATTCACAAGTGCGTAACATGGAAGTGGTAAGCGTCCAGCAAATCGCAAATAAAGCAATTAGAAAGTTTGCCCATCATTCCTTGAATAAGAATATCGCCATTTCGACAGATTTTCACCTCTTAGAGTTTGTGGAATACGTGCCTGATTTCTTGGAAAGCATCATAACAACGCTAATTACAAATAGCATTGCCCACAGAAAAACCGGACAGCCCTTACTGATTAAAATTAAGACTAAGGTCAAGAAGTCAAAGCGTTTACTTATTGTAAAGGACAATAGTAGAGGACTTGATGACGACGATGCTGTGCGCGAGGTTTTCAATGTACATCATGATAAGGACAAGCTAGACGATGAGAATAATCTAGGCTTATTTCTCATGAAAAATCAAGTAGAGGCGTTAGGTGGTGATATTGTAGTAAAGAGCGTTCCAGGAAATGGCACTACCTTTACTATCAAACTCTAGGACATCATAATGGCAACACCGCTAGTTCCCAAAGTATGTATTATTGATGATGATCGATTATATGTAAGTCTTATCGGCATGCTTCTAGAGAAGCATCACATCGCTGACCAATTTACAGTTTTTGAAAATGGTGCAGTAGCAATTGATCATTTCAAGGAGATCTTTGAGTCAAACGATACTCAAGAATTACCCGATGTAATCCTGCTTGACTTAAATATGCCCGTCATGAATGGATGGGAATTTCTAGACAATATAGAGCCATATGCGTCGCAATTACTAGAGAGTGGCGTTCGCTTAAATGTCGTAAGTTCTACCATAAATCCTGAAGAAGTTAAGAGAGCGCAGGAACATTCCATCGTGCATCACTTCATCACAAAGCCCATTTCTAAAGAGGCTATCATGCGAGCCGTAAAGGATTAATGGTTTCAATTTATGATTAATAGTTACGCTTTCGCGAAAGCGGAATCATATTCATCATTTAACCTAGATCAAGCACCTTTCTTTTCTGGAAAGGCCTTTTTGCTAAAAAGGATGAGAAGCACTACGCCTACAGATATGGCGCTATCTGCAACATTGAATACCGCGTTGAAGAATGAAAAACTTTGACCACCGACTATTGGAATCCAGCTAGGCCAAATACCGTCAAAAAGCGGAAAGTACAGCATGTCCACTACCTCACCGTAAAACCAGGAACTGTAGCCACCACCTTCAGGCATAAAGGTCGCCACACTGTGTGCGCTATCTGAAAATATGACGCCGTAGAAAACACTGTCTATGATATTTCCCACAGCTCCAGCAAAAATTAACGAGATACACACGATAAGAATCTTGTGACTGTTGTCTCTTACACTCTTCCATAACCAGTAGGCAATACCAAAGCAGGCAAAAATTCTGAACACCGTAAGTATGATTTTACCATAATCACCAGGAATCTCAAAACCCCATGCAGCACCAGCATTTTCATAAAACAATAATTGGAACTTATCCCAATCAACAATAGGATTGCGCGAGTCGCGCAGCATGTAATTAAGTTTGATATAAATCTTACTCGCTTGATCCACAAATAGGACAGCAATAATGATAAGAATGGCTTTGTATAATTTCATAAATGTCCCGCGTTAGCGCCGTGAGTCAAAAAAAGCTCAATTTACAATAATCTCACCTTGTTTGGTTGATGCGACTAGTAGATAGTTGACCTGATCAACATCACGCACGATATTTGGTAGGTGCTTATGGCCAGTCAAACCATAATTATACTGCGGCATCTCTTTTATTTGAATATTTGCATTAACCGTTGTGATAGTAGCATTACCTTGTATCTCATCAATAATGGCGATACCATTTAGCAGGTCGATATCTATCACATCATAATTACCGCTCAGTTTCACATTTGCTGAGGCTGCTTTAAAACTTAGTTTTTTATTTTCTGGCAAGTCAATCAATAACCTAGTGTCAGTAATTTTATGAGCACTTAATTTATCTTGAGGTAGTGTGCCATGTGGCAATGCTACATCTGTAATATATAAGATGCCATCTTGAACGTTGTAGGTAACGGTATTCATATCGTGGTACTCGCCAGCCTGAATTTCATTAACCACCAATTTTCCCGCATCATTTGTACTGATTTCGATAGCAACGTGTTGATCAAAATTCATGATGACTTGATCATAATTTGATGAGTCGATGGTGCTCATCGTTCGCGTTTGATCGGTTTGCGCTAAAACGGAAAAACTCATCAAGCAGGATAGATATAATAATCCTTGCTTGATGAGTTTAATGATGTGCATAGCTCGGTTTCTAGCTCTGCATATTCTTTGCCTCAATGCTCAAAGTAGCGTGAGGTACAAGCTCTAGACGTGCTTTAGAAATAAGATTACCTGTAACGCGACAAACGCCGTATGATTTATTCTCAATACGTATCAATGCATTCTTGAGATCACGAATGAATTTTTCTTGGCGTATGGCAAGCTGGGCGTTTGCCTCTTTGCTCATGACCGCACTACCTTCATCAAAGGCCTTGAATTGAGGTGCTGTGTCCTCGGTTCCGTTGTTTGAATCATTCATGTAGGCACTTTTAATAAGCTCGTATTGCTTAGTGGCTTCCTCAATCTTCTTTTCTACCAAAGCTTTGAAGTGGGCGAGATCTTTATCGCTGTATCTTATTTTTTCGTTTGCGTTTGTACTCATTACTATTTCTTATTAATCGCAAGGATTGTTTCTATATCGTCAAACTCAATTTCTGTACCGTTTTCTATACTGTCAACGATATCAAGTGAATCTGCTAGAGTTTCATCCTTTATATATTGTTCATTTGTTTTAAGAGCGTTGTCCATCGCTGGATGCGACTGCACTGTAATATCTATACGATCGGTCACTTCTAAACCTGTGTCCTTACGTAGGTTTTGTAATCGATTGACGAGTTCTCTAGCGATGCCTTCTTCCTTTAACGCTGGTGAGATTTGTATATCAAGCGCCACCGTTGTTCCAGACTGGTTGGCAACAAGCCATCCTTCAATATCTGATGATGTAATCTCCACATCATCTAGCGTCAAAGAAATGTCATTTCCGTTCAGATTAATGATTTTCTCGCCTGTTTTTTCTAACAATGCGATGTCCTCTTGTTGAAAACCTTTGATCAATCCAGCCACTTTGCCCATATCCTTGCCAAAACGTGGTCCCAAAGTCTTGAAATTAGGTTTGATTTCTTTGACTAGAATACCACTGGTATCATCGATTAACTCAATCTCCTTGACATTTACTTCACTTTTTACAAGATCAGCAATCGCTTCGATTTGTTCTTTTTCCGTTTGATCCAATATTGGTATCATGATGCGCTGCAGTGGTTGGCGCACCTTGATGCTTTCTTTTTTACGCAATGAAAGCGTCAAGCTAGAAATCACTTGAGCCTTATGCATTTTACTTTCCAGCTCTGTATTAATCAAGCTTTCATCAACTTTAGGAAACATAGATAAATGCACACTCTCGCTAGCATCGTTTTCGCAAACACTAGTCAAATCTTTATAAAGCTGATCCATAAAGAAAGGCGCGATAGGTGCTCCCAACTGTGCGACCGTCTTTAAACAAGTATAGAGCGTCTGGTAGGCTGCTATTTTATCTTGCTGATAATCACCTTTCCAGAAACGTCTCCTGCACAATCGCACGTACCAGTTACTCAAGTTTTCCGTCACAAACGTGGTAATAGCTCTGGCTGCTTTGGTAGGTTCATAATCTTCATAGAATTCCGTCGTTTCCTTTATCAGTGTGTTCAGCTCTGATAGAATCCAGCGGTCTATTTCTGGTCGTTCGTCTGTTGGGATTACGCTTTCGCGAAAGCTGAACCCATCAACATTTGCATACAAAGCAAAAAAGCTATAGGTATTGTAAAGTGTTCCAAAAAACTTGCGCTGAACTTCGGTAATGCCATCCAGATCAAACTTGAGATTATCCCAAGGATTTGCATTGCTTACCATATACCATCGTGTGGCATCGGCGCCAAATTTGCCCAACGTATCAAATGGATCAACGGCATTGCCTAATCGCTTGGACATTTTCTGGCCGTTCTTGTCCAACACCAGACCGTTCGAAACCACATTTTTATAGGCCACATCATCACTTATCATGGTAGCAATAGCGTGCAGCGTGTAGAACCAGCCGCGTGTTTGATCAACACCTTCGGCAATGAAGTCTGCCTTGCGCAGTTCATTTTCTACCTTTTCCTTGTTCTCAAATGGGTAGTGCCATTGCGAGTAGGGCATGGAACCACTATCAAACCAGACGTCAATAAGATCTGCCTCACGAGTCAGCTTCTCGCCATTTTGTCCTACTAGGTAGATATCATCCACAACATTTTTGTGCAGATCAACAAGGTCATAGTTTTCCTCGCTCATGTCGCCAGCCTTGAAGCCAGCAAAAGGATTTGATGTCATGAAACCAGCTGCGATGGATTTCTCAATTTCAGCAACCAATTCTTCAATAGAACCTATGATCAGTTCTTCAGTTCCAGTCTCGTTGCGCCAGATAGGTAGCGGAATACCCCAGAATCTAGATCTTGAAAGGTTCCAGTCGTTTGCATTGGCCAGCCAGTTCCCAAAGCGTCCTTCACCAGTAGATTTAGGCTTCCAATTGATTTGCTTGTTCAACTCGTGCATGCGGTCCTTAAACTCGGTCACTTTAATGAACCAACTGTCTAGCGGATAGTACAGTACAGGCTTGTCAGTTCTCCAACAATGCGGGTAACTGTGTACATATTTCTCGACCTTAAAGGCGCGGTCATCTTCTTTCAATTTTATGGCGATGTCTACATCAACAGATCGCTCTGGTGCCTCGCCTGCATTGAAGTATTCGTTTTTCACGTATTTGCCACCTATTTCTGGTAACTCCTCACGGAATTTCCCTTGAAGGTTCACCAGCGGCACTGGATTATTATTCTCATCCAGCACCAACATCGGCGGTATAGGCGGATTTGCCTGTTTAGAAACTAGCGCATCGTCTGCACCAAAAGTTGGCGCCGTATGCACGATTCCAGTTCCGTCTTCAGTCGTCACAAAATCACCAGAAATGACTCTAAACGCATCTTCTGCATTTTGGTAAGGCGTCGCATAGTCGAGTAACTGATCGTAGCGTGTGTTCACGAGATCACTTCCCTTGCAGCTGGCAAGTACGCGATATGGTATTTTCTTGTCAGAAAGTTGGTAGGCTTGTTTTGCTTTCGCGAAAGCGTCACTGTCAACAACATTCTCGTACTTTTTACTAAACTGGTAACTCACCAACTTTTCAGCAATGATCACCTGCATAGGCTGGCCAGTGTATTGATTGAAAGTCTCAACCAGCACGTAATCTATTTTGGGACCCACGGTCAGAGCTGTGTTGGACGGCAGCGTCCATGGTGTGGTCGTCCAGGCAAGGAAGAAGACCTCGCCAGAAGTCTCAAAAGGTAATTGTGATGTATCAGAAACTTTGAATTGTGCCGTCACTGTGGTATCGGTCACATCTTGATAGGTTCCTGGCTGGTTCAACTCATGCGAACTCAAACCAGTTCCTGCAGCAGGTGAGTACGGCTGGATGGTGTAACCTTTATACAGCAAATCCTTAGAATAGATCTGCCTGAGCAACCACCAGACGCTCTCCATGTATTTAGGCTTGTAGGTAATGTATGGATCTTCCATATCTACCCAATAGCCCATGTCGTCAGTGAGTTTGCTCCAGATGTCTGTGTATTTTAACACGGCATCTTTACAGGCCTGATTGTATTCTTCTACACTTATTTTGGTGCCAATGTCTTCTTTGGTAATGCCCAGTGCTTTTTCAACGCCTAATTCTACAGGCAAGCCGTGCGTATCCCAACCAGCCTTGCGGTTTACCTGATAACCTTGCTGTGTTTTAAAACGGCAAAAAAGATCCTTGATCGTACGACCCATCACGTGGTGAATACCAGGCAATCCATTGGCAGACGGTGGTCCTTCAAAGAAAATAAAAGGCTCATTGCCCTCACGAGTCGTCATGGACTTGTTGAAGATGTCGTTCTCCTTCCAGAAAGTCTTGATGCGTTCATCAACTTCTGGTAGGTTTAACCCTTTGTATTCCTTGAATTTAGTACTCATAACCACCATTATATTAAGGTGGGCAAAAATAGTAGATTTAAACGGGACGATAAAGTTTAATGCACTGTGAGAAAGCGCATTTTCTTGTGTCGCATTTAGGACTATGAATTAAGATCTACACCTGCGTTTCCATTTCTCTAACCTGCGCCATTTTATTCTTGAAAATCACAGCAGCGCTGGTATAACCACCTTCAGTTCCATCTACAAAGTGGATATGATTATCCTTTCTGTCTTGCACATAACAACTCATCACGGATGCGTGCGTGCTATGGATGCCATAAACGATCTTTCCTTCACGTTCCAGCAGGTCTAGATAATTTGTCAACGCCTCGATTTGTCCAGCATCACCTTCCATAACTGTATTAAGGGAACCATCAAACATGATGGTGTCAGACAATTGGCTCACTTTATTTAGGTATTCCTTGCCTTCCTTGAAATAGGTGAAATAGAACGTGCCAAAATAGGTGATCAACCAGTGTTTCAATAAATAGTCCAGCTTGCTCTTACCTATGCGCGCAATCATTTCTTTCTTGATTTTGGAAATGGTTGCTTTCAGTTTCAGACGGTTGGTATTGATGGGCTGCCTGCGCTCTAGTGAACCAAATAGCAGGAATATAATATCCATGATATCGGCATAGATCTCGGCTTGTTTTGATTGATCCTCACAATTAACTAGCAGGCAAACCACCTTATGTTTCTGGTCACGTGGCGATATCTCATCCCAACGGCATTCCATACCAGTAAGGTCGATTGCAGGCGAATTATTTTCAAAAATAGATTCCTGCTTAAATTCTGCCTTTATCAAACTCTCTGCATATTTCAAGCCGTTGCCCAAAACGATAGGTATGGTCAAATAACTGTTGATCTTTGCCTTGGCAATTCTCAATAAATGACGCTCATCGTACACCTTTTGCACCTTGATACTACCTATGCGCAAGTTTAGTTTGAGATTGTTCTTGACGTGAGACTTATAATTGTATAAGGCAGACATGACGCGTGCATGCACATCTGCAGGAATCAAAAAGGTCACGCCATCACCGCCAAAAAAATACGGAATCTCATGATTGCGCAATTGACTCTTGACCGTGTTGATCACCGTCACAACGCTACCGGTCGCTGCCAGATTGACCTCATTATGCATGCCTTTTTGAACCGCACGCGTGCTTTGCGCAACGTCTGCTACTACCACATGCCAGTCATGTGGTACCGCGGTAAAATTCTGCGGCTTACGTAAAATCTTACGTATAGGCGCATATTTTGTCTTCAAAGAAGAATAAAAATAACGTGTGTCTTCCATCGTACATTTAAGTACGTAAATGTATCAGCACAGATATTTTACAAAATCCTAATTAACTAATTATTAAATATCTAGAGTATCGATGCACAGATCGTGGTTTTAAGGGCGTTTTTCCCAAAATTTTTGGGGATCGGGCTATACGCTACAACCTGCCTGCTGGCAGGCAGGTCTTTTTTAGGTTTCATTAACCAAAAAAAGGATTTCCGCTACTACCTGCCTGCCGGCAGGCAGGTCCCTAACGCAAGAAAAGTTAAACTCAAACTTGAATTAGAACTTTAATTCGCACTTGAAATGTGAACCTGAATTAGCATGACATGAACTATTAGTCTCTCTGAATTTATTTCAGAGTCTTCCTAATTAATAGAGATCTTTTTAGAGGATGACATTAAACTTAATTTCTGATTCATCTTCAAGTTCGCTTTCAATTTCCTAAAGAGTATCATTAGAAATTTAAGAGACAGCGTTATTTCAATCATTCCCACTTCAGCTGCATGCGCTTGATACGATCTGCTAATTTCTCGCTGCTCAGTTTTTCGCGCAAGCGGTCTGTAATAATAGGGAATGAAAAAGGCGTTGGTTTTTCACAGGCTTTCCAGACAATTTCTTGATTTTGAATGCGCACCAGCGCTTCACGTAGACGATATTCTTCAATAGCTTGCTCAAAAGTTTCCGTATAGGCTTGTTTGAAAAGCAAGTTGTCTGGCTCGTTATCTCTAAAAACTTCAAAAAGAAGCTGACTGCTATTCTGTAAGTGAGCTGTTTTAATAGCCTTGTTTGGATAACCCGTAAATACAAGCCCAGAGATCACCGCAATATCACGGAATTTCCTTCTGGCCATTTCAGTCGCATTCATGCTGGATTGCAAGTCCTCAGTAAGCATGTCTGGTGTTAGCAGGTCATTATCCAGCACCTCTTGCATATCAAACGGCTGATCACTCAATAGTTCAAAACCATAATCATTGAATGCAATCGAGAACGTAATAGGTTTTAATAAACTGATGCGGTAAGCGATGATGCCTGACATAGCCTCGTGAACAAATCTGCCTTCAAAAGGATAGAACACCGCATGATAGCCTTCACGAGTTTTAAAAGTCTCTATCAAAAATTGATGTTTTTGCGGTACGATACTTTCCAATTGCTGCCGCTGGATAATTTCTTTGAGGGCTTTGACTTCTGGTGTGCGTTTCTTTCCCGTCTGGAAGTTTTCCATCTCGTCACGCAGCAGCTCGCCTAGTTGTGCACTCAACGGTAAGCGGCTGCCTTGCCAATTAGATACTGTATTAGTTTTTTTAGTCGAATTGCGCACTTGCGCCACCATGCCTTTGAGTCTAATGAATTCCAGTGTTCTTCCAGCAAAAACAAACACATCGCCACGATCCAGTTTGCTGATGAAATACTCTTCAACTGATCCTATGTAACCACCAGTTTGATATTTCACGGTGACCGTTGTCGCGCCGACTATGGTTCCCATTTGCAAGCGATGGCGCATGGCGATGGCCTTGCTGTCTATGTAATACCTACCATCATCATCAATGCTTACTTTTTTATACTCATCATAAGATTGCAACGAGGCACTACCGTAAACGATAAAATTGAGGCACCATTTCCATTCCTCATCGGTTATACTAGCATAACAAAATGTGTTTTTGACCTCAGGAAAAATATTGTCGGGATAAAAACCTCCTGAAACAGCCAGCGTACATAAGTATTGAATCAGTACATCGTAGCATAGTAAATAGGGCAATCGATCTTCAACCGCCTGACTAGAAACGGCCTTTTGCAAAGCACTTGCTTCAATCAGTTCCAGCGCATGAGTAGGCAGGAAGTGAATCATACTGGTCTCGCCAGGCCTGTGACCTGATCTGCCTGCACGTTGTAAAAATCGCGCAACACCTTTGGGGCCACCTACCTGGATAATGGTTTCCACTGGCGCAAAATCCACACCTAGATCCAGTGATGAGGTACAAACACAGGCTTTTAATGACTCATTTCTTATCGCATTTTCTACCCAAACACGCGTTTCTTTATTGATGGAACCGTGATGCATGGCCACTTCACCCGCAAACTCTGGATGCTTAGACATAAGTGATTGAAACCAAAGCTCACATTGCGCTCTGGTATTTGTAAATATGAGTGTTGACCGACTGGAATTGATGATCTCGACAACATTTTTTAGCAAATGCAACCCTAAATGACCGCGCCATGGGAATTTATCCATGCTTTCAGGTATGATGGATTGCACGGTGATGTCTTTTTTGAGATTGGCTTTTATGAGTACGCTTTCGCGAAAGCGTGACTCGTCAACACCCAATAACACTTGTCTGGCTTGCTCTAGATTACCGATGGTCGCACTAATACCCCAAATCTTGATCTGCGGATTAAGTCCCAAAAGTCGCGAAACGCCCAATTCCATTTGCACGCCGCGTTTGGTTCCTAGCAGTTCATGCCACTCGTCTACCACTATGGTGCTGCAATCCCTGAAGATGCGCTCATGATCTTTGGAACCCAGCATGAGATGCAGACTCTCTGGTGTGGTGATCAGTAAATCAGGCATGGATCGCATCTGTGCGGCGCGTTCTTTTGTTGAAGTGTCGCCACTGCGTATGCCTACTGTAAATGGTAGGCCGATACCATCCACAAATCGCTGGGATGCTTGCGATATTTCCTGAGAAAGCGAGCGCAAAGGTGTGATCCAAATAGCCTTGAGACCTTTTTTGGGCTTCTTCTTGTAGTCAGGATTTTCCTTGATGTATTTAAGAACAATCGCCACCCAGAGCGCATAAGTTTTACCACTACCCGTTGGTGCGTTGAGCAGCCCGTGCTTACCAGCCAACAACGCTTCCCATGTCTTTTTCTGAAACGGAAAACTCGTCCAGCCTTGCTGCTGGAAATAACTTTCGGCTATATGGAAGAGTTCTTTTTTTGTCATCATCGTTCCGCATTAATGGCGGAATCTTTCTTTTCTTTGTCATTCTGAACTTGTTTCAGAATCTACCTTTCAACTTTATTTAAATTATTTAAACTTCCAAACACGTATCTCGACTGTCGCTCGATACTGGACTGATTTTTAAAATTCTATTCTCTAATCTCTTTTTTCCTTTCTTCATTTCGATCTACATAAACTCACCATCAGTAGGAATGAGTGCTTTCAAATCATCCAGCGTGTTGGCTTCTTCAATAGGTTTGTCTTGACGCCAGCGCACGATTCTAGGGAAACGCGTGGCAACGCCAGATTTATGACGCTTGCTGGGTGCGATGCCTTCAAAAGCTATTTCAAAAACATGATGCGGCGTAACAGATCTTACAGGTCCAAAACGTTCCAAGGTGTTTTTCTTGATCCAGGCGTCTACTTTTCTGAATTCGGCATCGGTGAGTCCTGAGTATGCCTTTGCGAAAGTCACTAGTTCACCATCTTGCCATAATCCAAAGGTGTAATCGGTGAATAGATTGGCGCGCCTACCATGACCGCGCATGGCATAAGTTAACACGGCATCCACAGAAAATGGATCAACTTTCCATTTCCACCAGTCGCCTTTTTTGCGTCCTACCAGATACGGACTGTCCTTGCGCTTGATCATTAAGCCTTCCGATCTGCGTTCTTGTGATTTTTCTCGTTCTTCTGCTGCTTCTTTCCAGCTGTTGAACGACATGGTTTCTGAAAGGAGTAGAGGAACTAAATCTGAACTTGAACTTGAAATCGAATTAGAGTTGTCATCCTGAACTGGTTTCAGGATCTTCTGGTCGCTAACATTAGGCTGGTCTGATCCACCATCCGTATCTCGAATGTCGCTCGAAACTGGATTACTTTTGGGATCTTCATAAGGAATACCATCCATGACAGCATCCACCAGTTCCTCCAAAATCTTCCTGCGATCTTGGAAAGCCATGTCTCTAATGTCCTTGCCTTGCCATTCTAACAAGTCATAGGCGACGACTACAACAGGAACATCTGCCAGCAATTTTTTACCGACTGTTTTACGACCTATTCTGGTTTGTAGATCGTTGAAATTCATGATCTCACCATCCTTATAAGGCAAGATTTCACCATCGATCACGGTGCCATCAGGAATCACGTCTAGGAATTTTTGAAATTCTGGATATTTATCGGTTACCAATTCCTCACCGCGTGACCAGACAAACAGCTCACCAGACCTGATGATACTTTGAGATCTAATGCCATCCCATTTATGTTCCATGCTCCAATCCTGGACGTCTCCTAGATCAGCAACATCGCCTTCAATCGCATAAGCCAAATAGAATGGATATGGCTTGCCACGCATGGCAACCTCATTGTCCTCAAAGACCAATTCTTGAAATGTCGTATTCTCGCCAGTCCAGCTACCCATTAATTTGTGAGCCAGTACATCTTGATCGATACCTGTTGATGCAGCCAAGGCGCGCGTCATCAATTTTTGCGAGACGCCTATACGAAAGCTACCTGTCATGATCTTATTGAAAACAAATCGCTCATAGTAATTGAGCTTCAACCAGTTTTCTTGTAGGTATGCTTTCTTTTCTTCATCTGGCTTTTTGCGCAGCTCAATCAACTCACTGACGATGGTAGAAAGTGATTTGTCAGACGGCTCGCTGGTGGTAGGTAGAATCAACGCAATGGTTTCTGCGAGGTCACCAACAATATGGTAGGATTCTTCAAACAACCACATGGGAATACCGCTGATCTCAATCGCCCATTCTCTCATGAGGGTTGTGTTCACTGGTCGTTTAGGTCTGCGATGTGATAGAATGGCGATGGTCCATAGCTTGTCATCTTCAGGCGCTGTGTTAAAGTACTCGGTTAGCGCGGCTACCTTGAGCGTAGTTTTATTGGTGCCATCAATGGTTCTTATGAGTTCTGCGAATTGTTTCACACGATTAAATTTAAACTCAAGTTCAAATCAAAACTCAAATGGTTTTCCTTATTTAATTTGTAAGGCATATTGTTTGAGGAAGAGCTCACTATATTCAAAGAGATCATGACTTTAAATTGATTTTTAAATTTTAGTTTTGATTTAATTTTTGTCGGGTTCCAACTCGGCTTCAGGCTCAGATTCATTGAGTGTTTCGCCTTCATATTGCGTGCGCTCACTGATAGCGTTGAGGCCCTTTTCTTCTCTCAAGTATCTAGCGAAAATCTCTTGATATCCATGTGTGGTAATCACGTTTTCACAGCCGGTGGCATCAATGCTTTGTAGCAAACCATCCCAATCGCAATGGTCTGATAGAACAAAGCCTTTATCTATGGCCCGCCTGCGGCGCGCACCACGAAAGGTCATCCAGCCGCTAGCGCTTGCTGTCGCGTAGGGAACAAATTTGCGCATCCACGCGCTACCGTGTGCACTAGGTGGAGCAACCACGATGTTGCCTATCAAGTCTTTCTTAGGTGTTTCCCTAGTGACTAAATGCGTCTCAGGAAAATCGATGAGTTCGCGCAGTACCTCGGTCATTTTATAAACGGCGCCATGGCAATAGATTTTCATCTTACTGGTGTCTAGATGTTTGATAAGTCGTTGTGCTTTGCCTAGCGAATATGCAAATAGGATAGAGGTCTTGCCTTCGGCGTGGTTTTGTGCGCACCACTCGTTGACATCGCTCATGACCTCAGTCTGTGGTCGCCATTTGAATGCTGGTAATCCAAAGGTGCATTCTGTTATAAAAGTGTTGCATTTGATGGGCTCATAAGGGGTTGAGATACCGTCATCTTCCGTTTTATAATCTCCTGTAAAAACCCAGACTTCGTCTTTGTGTTCTACCCTAATTTGGCAGGATCCTGGAATATGACCAGCAGGATGGAAGCTGAACTTGACGTTGTTGATGTGCAAGCTTTCGCCGTGAGCGATTCCTGAAACATTAATATCACCCAGCCTGTGACTAATGATGGGCACGTTATCGTGATGTGTGATGTATTTCTTGTGACCCCAGCGACTGTGATCTGCATGGCCGTGTGTAATTAATGCTTTGTCCACAGGTTTCCATGGATCTAGGTAAACATCTGCAGCATGGCAATAGATGCCGTGGTCTGTAAATTTAAGTAAGGGCTCGCTCATTGCTTAAAAATAACAAGCGATGCAGGCAGTGACGTGCGGTTTAAGAGAAGTTTATGCGGTAGTCGTGTCAAGCGCTTCATCACTTGCGGCAGGTGGCAAATCATTTTTAAGATCTTCCAAAGCTTGTCGCTGGTTGCGGTCATACTCTTCTTTCTCATTCATGGCCGCGATCAATTGATCTGTGGCTAGAATGATGCCATTGTACCGATCCTGATGCTCACTCGCGGTGCGAGTTGTGTATGATAAGTAGGATTCATAGCTTCTAGAACGAACGAGCAATACCTTGATGCGTGATTTGATACGTTGCTCATCAAAGGCATCGGGAACGTTTTCCAGCATGGATTCAGCATGTGTCGCTAGTCGCGTTGTGGCCGCCTTACTGTGATCATAGTTTTCTAAAGCAGTCTGAAACCTTTCAAATTCTTGCCAGTCGCTGGCGCTTGCCCTCGCATCACCTACTAGCGATATTTGTTGTTGTGCAAACTCAATCTCAGATAGGTTTAGGTCTGTGGTTTCTGTGCTAACATCATCTTCCTGATTATTGCAACTCACTAATGATGTGAGAAAAACGGTCAAAATGAAATAGCAATAGCGCATGTAAAAGATTGTAAGGTTCAAATTTAAGTATAAAAAAACACCGTTTCTAATAACGGTGTTTTATAGTTTGAGGTGTGCAATCAACTAATTACTATCTAGTTCTTCATTATATTCTACTGCTGCGTCTTCATATCGCTGCATGGTAGTTTTTTTATCATCAATGTTATTGATTTCTTCTAGATATTCTTCCATCGCGTCTTCTTGATTATCGACATATTTGGCACGTGCTTGCGCAATTTCTTTGGCTAGATCGTCATATGCTTCTTGGATTTCTTCAAGATTTTCCATGTTTTCTTTGCGCGTGGTTGTTGGGATGGCAACCTCTTTTTCAAATTCAGTAATTTCTTTATTGACGTCTGCGATAGCATCGCGTACATCATCAACCATTAAATATGCAGGTATGGTACTCATGAGAATATTATAGTCGGCACGCAATTGCTGGGTGCTAGTCATGACTTTTTCATCAGGTGTATTTCTCAATTCCTCAAGATCAGCATTAACGGTGCTGTAGACCGTCCAGCCCTTAACTTGCGTGGCGCGATCATTCTCAACGGCTACTGCATTACTAAAATCACTGCGCAACCGTTGTGCATCCTCGTTAGAGTAGCGGCGCACTGGTTCCTGATCGTTAGTTGCAAATTGCTGTGTGTCATTATCATCATTATTCATCACCGCAGTATCCATCGCGTTGTTATCAATGCCATCTGATGGATCCTCGTTTGTTTTACAAGCTGTTAGTGCCATTGCGAGGAGAGCGGTTGTAAGAATATAATTTTTCATGCGTTTAACATTTGAGTCAAAATTATGAACAAAGGTGCCGTTGGTACTGCTTATCTTTTAATAAATGAAAGTTAACTTATGTTATAGTGCGTGTAGGAATTTTTACCATTCATACATATTATCGAGTTTTTGAGTTGTTGGTTTGTTACGCTTTCGCGAAAGCGTAATCATTATCGTCCTATCCACACTAAAGTTACATTATGGTAGTACTAGCACTATATTTGCTCAAAATTTAAAAGATTGGGTAAGAAAATACTAGTCATAGGTGCCTGTGGGCAAATAGGAACGGAGCTGACCATGCGACTGCGCGAGTTATATGGTAATGATGCGGTTATCGCTGGTGACATTAGAGAAGGAAGTGAGGAATTGATGGCGAGCGGTCCATTTGAGATCATGGATGCCATGGATGGAAACCAGGTTGAAGATATATGCTTACACTATGAGATTGAAGAGGTCTATCTTATGGCTGCCATGTTGAGCGCGACTGGCGAGAAATATCCTGACAAAGCGTGGAAACTCAACATGAACAGCTTGTTCAATGTGCTGGATCTGGGTAAGGAGAAGAAAATAGACAAAATATTTTGGCCATCGAGTATTGCGGTTTTTGGCCCGACAACGCCGCAGGAAAACACACCACAACATACCGTTATGGAGCCTACTACTGTTTATGGTATAAGCAAACAGACTGGTGAACGCTGGTGTCAATACTATCACGATAAATATGGTGTTGATGTACGATCCATACGCTACCCTGGATTGATATCCTGGAAAACATTGCCTGGTGGTGGCACAACAGATTATGCCGTAGATATTTTCCATAAGGCAGCCGCTGGCGAGAATTATGAATGCTTTTTAAAGGATGATACGCAGTTGCCTATGATGTATATGGAAGATGCTATACGAGCCACTGTAGAAATAATGGAAGCGCCCGCGGAAGCAGTCAAGGAACGTTCATCTTACAACCTATCAGGAATGAGCTTTACACCAGCGCAAATAGCTAATGCTATTAAGGTCCATAAGCCAGCCTTTGAAGTGAGCTATCAGCCGGATTATCGCCAAGCAATCGCTGACAGCTGGCCAGGTTCTATTAATGATGATGCCGCAAGAAAAGACTGGCAATGGCAGCCACAATTTGAACTGGAAACCATGGTTGCCGAGATGTTAAAACATCTTTCTTAAATCACTTTACCAGCCATAGCAGTTGATTATATTTGTAGCACTTTTAAATTAAGAATATGTCCTTTTCATCATTATTTGAGTCTGGAGAAAGCGCCAGGAATAGAAGTCACTTTGCATCATTAGTAAGCATCGCACAATCGTCTGGATTGAAAGATGAAGAGAGTACTTTATTATCACGATACAAATCAGTTCTTGATATCAATGATTCTGACTATGAAGAGATTATGAAAGATCCTTCAAAGTTTCCTGTTTTTCCACCTAATACGAGCGAAGAGCGCATTCAATGGTTGCATGATCTTTTCAAAATCGTTTTTGCTGACCATGAGATGGATGAAACTGAGCACAAGTTGCTCAAGAAGTACGCCGTAGCTCTAGGGTTTAACGATGAAGACGCTACTTACTTGACGGAGCGTTCCATTGAGATATTTACTGGTCACCTGAGTCTAGAGGACTACCGTTACCTACTCAACAAAAACAGATAGGTTATCTGTATAATTTGAGGTCTACCGTGTTGTAGATAACCTGCAAAAGGTCATCGTCTGTGTAAGGTTTGCCTAGAACCGCATGATAGCCGTTGCGCAAATACTTTTTGTTTTCTTTACCGTCGTTGTTCAAAGAAAGTGCTAGATACTTAAGAGTACGATTACTCATGTTACGTACACTTTTCATCATTTTTAAGAGCTCTATGGCGTCTGTTTGATTGATGCTATTGGCAACTATGATGAGATCTAGATCATCGTCTGTCTCTACCATATCTATTATTTTTCTGGCATCTGTAAGCACGTAGGTGTCAAAATTTTTGGTAGTAGTCAGGATTTTTACAGCTGTCATTTGTGCTGCTGCCTGATCTTCAACAATAAGCGTCTTGATTTTGCGCTTAAGGTTAACTGCTGCAATTTCATTCAAAACAGTGGTCTTGACTGAACCTGATTTCGAAACAGGTGCCTTGAAATTCAGTGCGTAAGAAATGGTGCCAGCGTCAGAGACATCGATACTTAAAGAGGCATTCATCAAGTCCAGCAATTCTCTACAAATGTTAAGCCCTAGGTTTTTAGATGCTTTAAGTCGAATTTCTTCTTTGGACTTTGTAATTATTGTTGAATTGTCAGCTGCAAATATTTGATCTATGGTGATTGATATACTTGAAATATTGGCTCTGCGCTGCAGTTCACTCACCTTAACTTCAATAGTATGATCATGAGATTGATAGATGACAAATCTCAATAAATGATTGATTGACTGCAGTAATTTATCAGGGTCGCCTGAGATGTAAGACGGGACATTTTTATCGATTGACACGTTTAATCGCGATCCCAGTAATCTCAATTGATTTTCAAAACCATCCAAAGCTGTGTCTAAAAGTTCCTTTAAAGAAAATGCTGCCTGATTAAATTTGATAGACAAACCGCTGCTGTGAGAGGCTTGCTGCATGCCTTCTACCAGGCTTAATATTCCAGACACTTGTGACCTAATAGAAGTCATTAATTGTTCTTGCTCAAGGCTTAATGGAGACTTTGCCATCATGCTAGAAAAAGCATGAATTAAAGTTAATGGATTGCGTATCTCACTAGAGAAATTCTCTAGAAATTGGTCTTTAAAAGTATCGCGCTCTTTAAGTAAATCATTCTTGAGCTGTAAGATCTCATTGAATATGAGTGACTCATTCTTGCGCTGGGCAATACTTTGAATCCGGTCATAAATAGTGGTAACATCAGCTAGCTTTAAATTTAATCGTTGGGACGTGTAAAGATGAGCCGTGATATCATAAACCTTATCATCTATGTGAACCCCATTGAAGGTAGTAGCCTCTTGTAAGTTGTTTGAGTCGATAAATAGAGATTCAAAAAACGGATGAACGTTTGTAATGGCCTCACCAACTTGCAGTTCAAAATAATCTTGATTGGATGCTAGAATGATTCCTTTCTCATCACATATGATATTTGCGTATAGATCACTCATAATAGGGTTTTGTATGGGTTGACGATCTAAACAATCATTTTTGCCATTTTTTCAAATAGCCTGTTAACATTACTATCTTCCTTGGCGCTTACCATGAAGTCGGCGAAATCTAACTCGGCAGCTTTTTGTTTAATCGTTCCAGGCGTGAGTAGATCTGTTTTATTAAGGGCAACTAATATGGGCACATTATCAAACTCTTTTTCTAGATATTCTTTGTCTTCTTTTACTCTTGCATAAGAATTAGGTCTGGTAACATCGCCTACATAGATAAAACCGTGAGCACCTTTTAGATAAGAATTTCTAATCTGGTCTATATTTTCAGTTCCTTCAGTATCCCAAAGAATGAGTTTTATTTCCTCATCATTGATGACAACAGTTTTTTTGAGAATATGAACTCCTATCGTGACTTTATAATCTTCTGAGAACAGGCCTTCAACATACTTTCTTAGTAAGGATGTTTTGCCTACACCAAAGAGACCTAAAACAACAATCTTTTTTGTTTTCATGAAGAGATTTGTACTGAGTTTTGTGAATATATCTTAATCAAGATAGAATCTAGATCTTCCTTGTTGTCTTTACTTTTTAACTCATTGATCATCGCACTTACTTTCAATGCTAGATCGTCAATTTCACTCTCTAATCTTTCTGTAATAGTGCCGCTTACAGCAGTGGCTATGTAGTAGTTAGGCGTATTGAATAAATGTATTTGATATAGATCGTATTCAATGCTGGTAAGCTTTTGATTATGTTCTAAAAATGCATCCTCTACAAATGATTTTATGGCCGTTAGCATACCGCTCACCATATCTTCATCCATAGTTGATTTCTCAAAAAAGCTGCCTAGTAAAATCCCAGAGTCAGAATCAATAACAAACACTTGATCAATTTTTGCAGACGCCGTCTCTGATAAAATAATCTCATGTTCCTTTACTCCTGTAAACTTTGAGATGATTCGTCTTTTCCAGCTGTCAAACGATAAGTTTTCTTTTGTTTTTTGATCTATTTTTTCTGATAGAATCTTTATTTCTTGAGCGATGTATTTTTTGATCATTTGACCAAGGATTGGGTACAGCGCTTCTACCACTTCATCACGAGATTCTGCTATTTGTTTTTTAAGGGTTTTTGTAATTACAGGACCTAATTCCTGCGGTATATTTCTAGCAAACTCTTTGAGCTCATCCTCGATGATGGGATGTAATTTTTCTTCAAGTTTACTTCTTGTAGAGATGGTATCTTCTAGGATCTCGATCTTTTGCGCAATACTGTCTGCATAGTCGCGCTCATCTGTAAGTAATAGATGCTTTAAAAGTTCGAGTTTATCCGCTTCTTCCATCATTAGAATGCGGTTTTATGCCTTTATTTTTTCGGCAAGTGAGATTAATGCATCACCTAGCATATTGCGATCCACTTTAGCAGCATCCATGTCGCTCAAGTCTTCCTCGATCTTAGTTTCCAGATCGCTAATGCGTATATTAAGATCAGTAGAGAGTGAATCTATAGATTTCATCAACTCATCTCTAGTATCATCAACAAGGTCTTGAAGTTCCTTGCGTTTCTTGAGGATGTCTTTCTTAAGTAAATCAAACTCGCTATCGTATTGTTGGATGTTTTCACCAAAAATAAGATTGCGTATTGCATCTAGCTTTTGGTTATTGTCAACAGCCTGTGAGTTGTTGCTTTGCTCGGTTTTATTTGCCGCCATGATCTATAAATTGTCCTCTAATTTAATGTGAAAAAAATTAATCAGGATCAGCGCGATAAAACTCTTCTGCAGTATCGACCATATTCTTGCTGCCGCAAATAAATGGCACGCGTTGATGCAACTCAGTAGGTTGCAAGTCCATGATGCGTGTGTCTCCATTGATCGCACGACCACCAGCCTGTTCTACAATGAAAGCCATTGGGTTACACTCGTACAAAAGTCGCAATTTACCATTGTTTGCTTTAGAACTTTTAGGATACATATATATACCACCTTTGATCATATTGCGGTGTATATCACTTACTAGACTACCAATATATCGGCTGGTATAAGGTCTGTCACCTTCTTCTTCCTGACAGTATTTGATGTAGTTCTTGATGCCTTTAGGGAAATGGATGTAATTCCCTTCATTAACACTATAGATGTTACCATCTTCAGGAAACTGCATGTTAGGATGCGATAGGTAATAGGTTCCTAGAGCAGGATTTAAAGTAAATCCATTCACGCCATGACCAGTGGTGTAAACAAGCATGGTAGATGTTCCATAAACAATGTAACCAGCGGCTACTTGCAAATTTCCAGGCTGCAAGAAATCCTTTAGTTGCACAGGTGTTCCTACTGGAGTTACCCGTCTATAGACTGAGAAAATCGTACCTACTGATACGTTTACATCAATGTTAGAACTACCATCAAGTGGGTCGATAAGTACAACATATTTATTCTTGTGATCATTGTTAGATCCCTGAATCGTTATAAAATCATCGTTTTCTTCACTTGCGATACCACAAACGATCTCGCGGTTTGTCAAGGTGCGTATAAAGGTGTCATTGGCAAAAACGTCCAACTTCTGCTGGTCTTCACCTTGAGTATTAATCTCACCGGCGCTACCTGTGATATCTACCAGTCCAGCTTTGTTCACCTCATGATTTACAGCCTTGGCAGCAAGTCGTATAGAATTGATAAGTCTGGACAGCTCACCGCTGCTGTATTGAAATTCGCTTTGGTTTTCTATGATAAACTCACCTAGAGTCTGATTGATGCGTGCCATGTGGTTCTTGTGTGTCGCAAATATCCTAAAAATAAAAGCATACTATAACGATATAGTTTAATTGTTTCCTAGTAATTTTCATCACTTACCTTTTATGACTTTTCTTTGTGTCATGATACACATTAGGACTGCCGTCAAAGAGGATTTCCCGCGAGTGCTGGAGTTGATCAACGAGCTTGCCATCTTTGAAAAAGAGCCGGATGCCGTTGAGGTAACCATTCAAGAGCTTGAAGAACATGGTCTAGGCGATCATAAGTTGTTTACCTGTTTTGTGGGTGAGTATAACGGTGTAATAGAAGGTATAGCCTTGTGCTACCCACGTTTTTCAACTTGGAAAGGAAAGTCAATTCACCTAGAAGATCTTATCGTGACGCAAGAAATGCGTGGTAAAGGCCTGGGCAAAGCCTTATATGATCAAGTGCTTAAACACGCGCAATCACAAGGCGTGCGACGAGTAGAATGGGTAGTGCTGGATTGGAATCAAAATGCGATCGATTTTTATGAAAATAGTGGTGCGACCATTCTCAAAGGATGGTATCTAGCTCAAATGGATAATGCGGCGCTCGCAAAATATTTAGGAGAATGAGAATTTACAAATTTGGTGGAGCATCAGTCAAAGATGCCGCTGGCGTGCGCAATGTCAAGAGAGTGTTGCACACCATGGGAACTGATGATTTGGGTATCGTGATTTCGGCAATGGGCAAGACAACTAATGCCCTTGAAGAAATTATCGCTAGATATCAAAATAATGATCCTAGCTACTTGAAACTTATTGATCTACTGCACGACCAGCATGTTCAAATCATTGAGGATTTGCAAGAGGTCACAGATGAGGTTGATGAAGGTTGTGTGTTACGCTTTCGCGAAAGCGGAATAAACAAAACCCTTAAAGCCATCATAGAATCCTTAAAGGGAGAAATGTTGCGCAATCAAAGCAAGAATTACAGTTTCCTGTATGATCAAGTCGTGAGTCATGGAGAGCTTATGTCTACACGCATAGTTGCCACGTTTCTCAATGCTTGCGATATTCCTATCGACTGGAAGGACGCGCGACAGCTCATAAAAACTGATCATAAGTATCGTGATGCAACCGTCGATTGGGATCAAACGACCGCCGCGATCAAGGATGCTTGCAAAGAGAAATTATTTGTGACTCAAGGATTTATAGGTAGCGATGATAACGGTTTTACTACCACGCTGGGTCGTGAAGGTAGTGATTACACGGCAGCGATTTTTGCCTACAGTTTGCAGGCAAGCGAGGTTACCATCTGGAAGGATGTTCCCGGCGTTCTCAACGCAGATCCACGTGTGTTTGACGATACTGTTCTATTAGAGAAAATACCTTACAACGAGGCGATTGAGCTAGCTTTTTATGGAGCCAGTGTTATTCACCCAAAAACGCTGCAACCACTGCAACGCAAGGGCATACCACTTAACGTGAAGTCGTTTTTGAATCCGCTGGAGCCTGGTAGCACCATTACTTCCAGTAAATCGTTGGTTCCTAAAACACCTTGTTTTATTGTACGTAAAAACATGGTCTATCTCACGATCTCGTCACGAGACTTTAGCTTTATAGGTGAACGCAGTATTAGTGATATTTTTCATGAATTAAGCGAGAACAAAATGCAAGTAGGATTACTACAAAATAGCGCAATTAGTTTCTCTTTATGTATCGAGGATAAGTACGCGCGTATAGAAAAGTTGCTTGCTGGACTCAAGGAAAAGTTCAAGGTGTCCCATGTAAAAGGTGTTTCACTTTATACGGTGCGGCATTATGAAGGTGACACGATCCCATCGATGGAAGCAGGAAAAAACGTACTCTTAAAACAGCGTACACAGGAAACGCTTCAACTAGTTACAGCGGTATAGGTAGCCTTGTAAGCATTATATTTGCTGCTTACACCTATTTTATTTTATGAGTCTGGTAAATGCACAAGAGGTAGCAAAAGCCATCAATATTGACAAATACGGATTGCTAGGCAAGCTAGGAGGCTGGTCTATAATGAAGTTGTTGCGCATATCACGACTCAACAAGATATACGATAGGAATAAGCACAAAGAAGGCACTGAATTTCTTGATGCGATTCTCGATGATCTCAACGTAAAGTTTGAAATACCAGAAGAAGACCTGCGACGTATTCCTAAAACGGGTGGTTTTATCACTATATCCAATCATCCACTAGGCGGCGTTGATGGTATATTATTGTTGAAACTATTACTGGATCGACGGCCAGATTTCAAGATCATCGCCAACTTTTTATTGCATCGCATTGAGCCGCTCAAGCCATTTATCATGCCGGTCAATCCGTTTGAGGATCATAAGGAAGCACAGTCTAGTGCCACAGGATTTATAAAGGCCATTAGGCATTTAAAGAACGATTTACCATTGGGGATCTTTCCTGCTGGCGAGGTTTCTACCTATCGTGATGGTAAATTAATTGTAGATCGCGCCTGGGAACCAGCTGCGATGAAACTTATACAAAGGGCTGAGGTTCCTGTCATACCTATCTACTTTCATGCAAAGAACAGCCGACTGTTTTATGGATTAGCCAAGCTGTCAGACACGTTGAGAACGGCAAAATTGCCATCAGAATTACTTACTCAAAAAAAGCGCACCATCATTGTGCGCATAGGTAATGCCGTACCGGTTGCAGCTCAAAAAGAGCATGAAGACCTTAAGGACTTTACAGACTTTTTAAGGCGCAAAACCTATTTACTTTCTAAGGCCTATGACAAGGAAGTTACCAAACTGCGCGATCTGCCTAAAAATATCAAACTGCCCAAATCACCACCAGAAAAGATTATTCAAGGCAGTGACGGCAATGCGCTGGCTGTTGAGGTAGAAAACTTAAGACAAGACGATAAGCGACTGCTTATATCAAAGAATTATGAGGTGTTCCTTACTAAGGCTAATGCGATTCCTAACATATTGCGGGAAATAGGCCGATTGCGGGAAATCACCTTTAGAGAAATAGGAGAAGGCACCAACAAGTCCATCGATCTGGACAAATATGATGACTTCTATCACCAGATGTTTTTATGGGACAAGGATGCTCAATGTATTGCAGGCGCTTATCGCATGGGAATGGGTCAGCATATTTATGAAGAGTACGGCATTAATGGATTCTATCTTAACGAACTTTTTAATATCGACGTTGATGCCCATAAAATGATGTCGCAATCCATAGAAATGGGTCGCGCTTTTATCATTCCAGATTATCAACAAAAACCAATGCCGTTATTCCTATTGTGGAAAGGCATCGTGCACTGTACGTTGAGATTTCCTGAGCACAAGTACCTAATAGGTGGCGTGAGCATTAGTAATAAGTTCTCTAACTTTTCAAAATCTATCATGATTGAGTTCATGAAGAGTAATTATTACGATCCTTATCTGGCGCAGTTTATAAAGCCTAAAAAAGAGTTTAAAGTCAAACTGCAGGATGCAGATAAGGACTTCATTTTTGACAGTTCACAGGCAGATCTCAACAAATTTGATCGCTTGATAGATGAACTGGAGCCCAACGAGCTGCGACTACCGGTATTGATCAAGAAATACGTGAAACAGAATGCACGCGTGATTGCATTTAACGTGGACCCATTGTTCAACAATGCTATTGATGGTTTGATGTACATACGCATTGCCGATCTACCAGAAAGTACGGTGAAACCGGTCATGGAAGAGTTTCAAGCCGAAATGGAAGCCAAGTATTTCAATACTAAAAATGAGGAGTAGCAAACACAAATCCTGGTTGTTGTTTCTGTTTATTTTAGGTTCCGCTTTCGCGAAAGCACAATCTACAACCACCACTATCACAGGAAAGATCATCGATGAGATTACCAGCGAGCCATTAATGGGTGTTGCAGTTTATATTTCAGGAACCTCGATAGGTGTTGTTTCTGGACCAGATGGTGATTTTTCTATTGAATATTCTCAAGAGTATAATTCACCACTAGTTTTTAGTTTTTTAGGATATGAAAAAAAGCAACTTGCAGATCCGGTAAGCTTTGACACGTCAATTATCAAACTATCCATGCAAGAAAATGATCTGGAAGCTGTGGTCATCAATCCAGATCCATGGGATCGCACCACCAAAGAACGTTTATTTAGAGAAACCTTTATTGGTTTAAATAGCCTTGAACATACTAAGATTCTTAACATGAGTCAAGTGCGATTGAGGTTCAATCCAGAGACTAAACAACTAACGGCATGGAGCAACAATCCTATCAGGATTTACAATGAACAATTAGGATACCTGATTGATTACGATTTGGTAGAATTTGAGCTCAACTTTAGAAAAATACCTTCTGACAGTCAAATCCAGCGCTCCTATGATGTTGAACATGCCTATAGGAATTATGTTCAAACTTCCTCATATCGCGCGGGTTCATCATTCTATCAAGACGCGCACGACGTCGATATTACAAAAAGAAAATGGCGTAGGAGACGCAATAAGGCCTTCAGGCAATCATCGCTCAATTTATTTAGGGTGATATCACGAGAGACATGGGAAGAAAGCAAGTTTAAATTGTTCTCCAAAGGTTTTAAAGTAGATCCTGAAAAACATATTAGATCAAAAAAGATTGTGGATGGATATCAGGTAGCTTTTAGAAATAAGCGATATTCCGTCAAGGATAGGTCTGGACATCAAACTGATTTTTCACTATCAACCAATTATCTATACATAGATGATTACGGCAATAATTTGACCTCTAGAGAAATTAGGCTTAGTGGATATATTGCAAAATTAGGAGTAGGCGGCATGATGCCACTTGACTATGAGGTGATAGAAAAATAGTAGAAGCAATAGCCTAGAACCAAGGCTTGCGACCTACTTGATACATTTGGTAAAACTCCTCATCAGACTTTGTGAGATAGATGATACCTTCTATAAAGCCTATGATAACTGGGATATAGATGGTAAATGCTCCTATGACAACGCAAATTAGCACTAACGATAGCAGCGTGGTACCCAACAAAATCAAACCTTCTTGAGTATAACCCAAAACAAACTTGTGAATTCCCAAACCGCCGAAGAAAATCCCCATCAAACCAGCAATCAACTTCTTGTTGTTTTGACCATGCACTAGATCGTCCAGTCCGTCTTTAAACTCATTTGCAGATTGCTTGAAACCTTCTCTGGTACTGTCAAATCTAGAATCATCGTTGGGTCTATTGGTATCACTCATGGTTGTTAGTTTAGAGTTTTAAACATACTATTTTTTTATAAAATAGATTCATCTGCTGGCTGCCAAAGTTCTATCCTGCGTCCATCAATATCTACAACCCAGGCAAAGGATCCGTACTCATAATGCTCTATTGGTTTGATGGATTCAATATCAGCGGCTGCCAGTCTCTGCATAAGAGCGTCAAGATCATCCACACGATAATTGACCATGAATTGTTGATCTCGTTCACCTAGATAATCGGTCTTTTGTTTAAATGGACTCCATGCGGTTGTTTGATTTTCTGCGGCTTTAAAGGTTGCTCCATAATCGCCAGCATCGATGCCCAGATGTTTTTTATACCATGCCTTGGTAGCTTCAACATCTGCACATTTGAAGAAAACGCCTCCTATTCCTGTGACTTTTCCTTTCATGATTCTAGGTCCTTTATCATTTTGTTAGCGATTACCTGTGCAAGCAGCTTTTTTGATTCAACGGTCCATCCAGCAACATGCGGCGATAATATGACTTGATCCATGGCAAGCAGTTTCTTGAAATCTTCAGGCATTTGATGCTCATCAAACATATTTTCAAAAGAGCTTTTTTCATATTCCAGCACGTCCAGACCTGCACCTAGGATCTTACCATTCTCTAACGCGGCAACCAAGTCGGCGGTCACGACAGATTTACCACGAGCGGTATTGATGAGGTGAAAAGGTTTTGCAAAAGCGTTGATGAAGTCTGCATCCACCATGTTTGTGGTAAGCTGGGTTTGCGGTGTGTGTAGGCTCAGTACATCGGCGTCTTGTTGCAGATGTGCTAGCGAGACTTGTTGTGCGTTTTCATCACCTACATTGTCTTTGATATCATAACATAGTACCTCACAATCAAACCCACGCAATTTTCTTGCAAAAGCTTTACCCATGTTGCCATAACCTATCAATCCTACCGTGCGACCATCGAGTTCAATACCACGATTACCTTCTCGATCCCAGATGCCAGAACGCACCTCACGATCTGCCTTATTCAATTTGTTGAACAAGGCTAGCAACATGGCTAGCGCATGCTCGCCTACGGCATTTCTATTTCCTTCTGGTGCGTTGAAACAGGCGATTCCTAATTTTTCAGCAACGGCGAGATCTATATTTTCTAGTCCAGCGCCTACACGTCCTATACATTTGAGATTTGTAGCGTGCGACAAAAACGCTGCGTCGATAGGGAATCTACTGCGCACGACCAGCGCGTCATAATTGGATAATACTTGCTGTATTTGTTCCTTATTACTGGTGAAATCAAAATGATTTTCATGACCAGCATCTTCCAGCATTTGAGCCAGAATTTCATGATTACTATCTAGGTGTAAGATCTTCATAGCTGCGTCTAATGGTAATCGATTTTGTCGAGTTCCTGCTCATAATCGTACTGTAAGTCCTCATGTAAGGTCGAGATACGCACCTTAATAAGGACGATTTGCCGCTGCACAATATCCCTTACAATTTTAAGGCGCAGTAAAGATGGATGCGTCTCTTGCAGACTGTAGCAAAAATGAATCAACAGGCTTACCTCTGTCTCCTTGCTGCCTGAATAGCGCACATATTTTTTGGTTTCCTTGAGTATGCGACGCACTGCTTTTTTTGCATAATAACCATTGCTGGTGTTGATGGCGAGTAGCTTCTCGTCAATTAATTTCTTGACATTCTCAATATATTCTTCCTCATGGTGCGCTTCAAAAAGCAGGTAACTCAGCAGCTCCTTATTCTCCTTTTTGAATCTTGATAGCCGTAAAATGATCGCACGCAACTCATCATCTGTGCGATACTTGAGTTCATCGCGCACCTCTTTGGCCGTGGCAGTTTTCATGTTGTGAAGATAGTGGGAATTACGCTTTCGCGAAAGCTAACAAACCCACCAACTAGATACCAATGATGGCCTTTGCAAGTAGGAAATAAATAAGAATACCAAAGATGTCGTTGCTGGTCGTGATAAAAGGACCTGTCGCGAGTGCAGGATCGATACCGCGCTTATGTAAAAAGAGCGGAACAAAAGTCCCGATAAGGCCAGCGACAATAATAACACAAAACAGTGAGGTAGAAATAGCGATGGATGTAAGGATCTCGCCTTGAGCAAAATAGGTGTAAACCAGTAGCAGTAAGGCCAAAATCACACCGTTGAGCATGGCAAGCAAGACTTCTTTAAGTAAACGGCTAGAAATGCTGCCGCGCAAATCATCATTTGCAATACCTTGAACGATGATTGCACTGGATTGAACGCCCACATTTCCTGCCATCGCGGCGATGAGTGGTGTAAATAAAAACAGCACGGCATACTCTTCAAACAAGGACTCAAACTGGCCCATAATCGCAGCAGCACCTATACCACCGACTAGTCCTAGAACAAGCCAAGGCAATCGCGCTCGTGTCAAATCGAGAATACTGTCATTTGCCTCGACATCCTGCGAGATACCCGATGCGAGTTGGTAGTCCTTTTCAGCTTCTTCAGTAATAAAATCTACTATATCGTCAATGGTAATACGGCCTACAAGTCTGTCTAGCTCATCTACCACGGGTATGGCTTCCAGGTCATATTTACGCATAACGCGAGCAACCTCTTCGCCAGATGTGTTGACATTGACGTAATCCACTTTGGGAATATATACATCCTTGATAGGTGTGGTCTCAGCACTTGTGAGTAAGTCCTTGAGAGAGAGACGACCTTTTAGTTTTTGTTGATTGTCCACCACATAAATGGAATGGACTCTGGTAACGTTTTCCGCCTGTGCGCGCATCTCGCTTACACAACCGGTAACGGTCCAGTTTTCATTCACCTTTACCAATTCTTTTGCCATCAGTCCACCAGCGCTATTTTCATCATAGCGCAATAGATCTACTATGTCTTCTGCATGTTGCTCGTCACCCATATTTGAGATGACTTCTTGAGCGAGAATATCTGGCAGCTCGTTTAGGATATCGGCGGCATCATCGGTATCCATTTCTTCTAGCTCGTCGGCAATTTCCTTAGGTGATAACTCATTGAGAATACGGTCTCGTTGGTCTTCATCAAGTTCCATGAGAGCCTCAGACGTGGTCTCGCTATCCAGCAACTTGATGATGAAAATTGCTCGCTCTAGATTGAGATCGTCAATGATCTCAGCAATGTCAGCAAAGTGCAAATCCTCTAATATCGCCTTGACGCGAGCGCTATCACCTTGATCGATGAGTTGTTCAAGGTCTGTGATAAAGTCTGGTGTTACTTGAAATTGCATGGGCGTGAGGTACTAGCTCACAAATATAACTTTTGACCTGCGATTAAGAACATAAAATGCTGGACAGGATGAGCATTGTACCATTTTGTCCAGCATTATCTAAAATCAAACTGTCTGCGAGTCGCTCTTTAAGACTTATAAATTGCGCCAGCAGCTATTTCACGATGAGCATCGAGATCTGCCTGGACGCTGTCAATTTTCATTTGTATGGTGACTAGTGCTGTTTTACCTAATGGCAATCGTAGTGATGGGTTATCTGAATTAACCAAATTTATTATAGCAAGCGCGGCTTTATTAGGATCGCCTTCTTGCTTACCATCAACACCTTTGAGTTTGTTTCTAAATGCTCCAGCGGTATCGTTATAATCTTCAATAACCTTGTCGGCCTCCATAAGATTGCTGCTAGCAAATCGTGTACGGAATGGTCCTGGCTCGACCATAGTTAACTTAATACCCAGTGGTGCAATTTCTTGCGCCAGCGCTTCACTAAAACCTTCTAATGCAAACTTACTGGCATTATAAATTCCAAAACCTGCAAAGGCCTTCAAACCGCCATGCGATGAGATTTGAATAATGTGTCCCGATTTTCTATCACGCATGTATGGCAATACAGCATTTGTGAGATTGAGTACGCTGTAAAAATTAGTTTCAAATACTTTTCTCGTTTCAGCGATCGAGGTTTCTTCAACTGCGCCAATAATTCCGATTCCAGCGTTGTTAACCAGCACATCAATGTTTCCAAACTGCTCGATGATATTCTTAACGGCTGGTGCTATTTCATTTTCCTGGGTGACGTCAAGGGTGATGGCATGACCTTTATCTTCATATTTTTTATTGAAGGCTGAGGTCTGCGATTCCTTTCTAAAAGTACCTACTACAAAATCTCCAGCGTTCATAACCTGTGTGGCAAGTGCTTCACCCAATCCACTCGATATACCTGTGATAAACCAAATTTTCTTTTCCATGTTTCTATTTTAATGAGTTAATAATATCAGTTGCTTCTACACGATTGCGGTAATCGCCTCCAGTTGATGCTGCAAAGGTTACTTTATGATCCTGATCAATAATAAAAACTGCTGGCACTGGAATCTCACGTGAGTCATCTGCATAATGGCTGTCAAAGTCAAATCCCAAATTTGTCATGGTATCTATTGGTTGATCAGCGTTTTTAAATACCTGGGTAAAATTTCTAGCAACCATATTACCATTGTCACTCAATACATGAAAATCTAGCTCGTTCTTTTCCTTTATGTTCATCGACTCATCTGGTGTTTGTGGAGAAACAGCTACAAGCTGTGCATTATGCTTGGTAAAATTATCCATGTGTTGCCTATAGTGAGATAACTGTAGATTGCAGTAAGGGCACCACGTGCCTCGATAAAAAACCAGGATCACACGACTTTCTTCCAGCAGGTCGTACAAACGCACCGTTTCATTTGCAGCGTTTGATAGTGAAAAGTCAGGAGCTGTATCTCCTGTTTGCAATTTTAAAATGGATTGTTGTGATGCTTGCAATTGGCTCGCATCGTTGTCAAATACCTCAAGTGCGTCAGCCGGTAGCATCTGTGTGAGGTTACCGCGCAAGGTTTTCAAGTCTTCTTTGTAAGAGTTGTGTGTATCGCTCATAATTATAGATTTTTAAACGATACAAATATGCAGGCTGTGCGCAGCCTATAAAATGAACTATACCAGTAAATTGAATTGAACTAGTTCAAGATTCTTGAGCAACGCGCTTGCGTATTTTACTCAAAAACTCAGCTGTCATGCCTAGGTAGGATGCAAGCATATATTGCGGCACGCGCTGGACAATATTGGGGTAGAGTTTTAGAAATTCAAGATAGCGTTCTTGTGCAGTATTATTAAGATTTGACAATACACGGCGCTGGGAATAGGCAAATGACTTTTGGGCAACAAGTCTAAAGAATCGCTCAAATTTATGGTTGCTGGCACACAATTGTTCTGTGTCCTCATAGGATATTTGATGTACAATACAGTCTTCTAGTGCCTCTACAAATAGAGATGCTGGTTCTTGATTTACATAACTATTAAAGTCGCTGATAAACCAGTCTTCTACAGCAAATTGGATGGTGTGTTCCATACCTGCATCGCTTATGAAATAACTGCGCAACGCACCTTTTTTCACATAAGTTTGATGATGACAAACAAAATTGGGCTGCACGATAAACTGCCTTTTTTTTACTCTTGTCGTGCGCAGTAAGCCAGTGAATTCACGCTCATCTCGCTCATCGAGATCAACATACCTTTTGATATTGTTTAATATGTTTTGATAGTCTTGCAAGATAAATCACTGGCTTTTTTCAATTTCCTCAATTTCAGTCGTCAACTTCACAAACTCATCTACTGATATCTGTTCAGGTCGCAGGCTAAATATTTCTTGCTCACGCATCTCGTCTGGCAAATTCATGGATTTGAGCGAATTGCGTAGCGTTTTGCGACGTTGCTGGAATGCCAGTTTTACCACCTGTCGCAGCTTGTCATAAGAGCAGGATAGCTGGTCGTGATTTTGTTTTCGCGTAAGCAATAAAACTCCACTATGCACTCTTGGTGGTGGATCAAAAACCTCTGGGCCAACGGTAAATAGATAATCGGCATCATAATATGCTTGCGTCAAGACAGAAAGAATACCATATGTCTTGGAGCCGTGATCTGCACAAATGCGTTGTGCCACTTCCTTCTGGAACATACCGCCAAATTCTGGAATCTGTTCTCTATTCTCAATGGTCTTAAAAACAATTTGTGTACTGATGTTGTAGGGAAAGTTACCAACGATGGCAAAAGGCTCATCGCCAAAAATCTGGCTCAAATCCTGCTTTAAAAAGTCGGCTTCCAGCACTTCAAAGGTGGCTGGCGAAACGATTTTTTGATGCTCTATAGGAAAGGAGTGTTTCAAGTAAACCACGGACTCACTATCCAGTTCCATCGCGGTGACCTTGATGCCTTTTCTTATCACATGCTTAGTCAACACACCAGTTCCTGGACCTATTTCTAGAACCTGGTCATAGCCATTGTAGGTTAAGCAATCTGCAATGCGCACAGCAATGCTCTCATCCTTAAGAAAATGCTGTCCTAGGTGCTTTTTGGCAGTGACGCCTTTGTCTTGCGAGGTGTATTTTTTGAACTGTTTTTTAGCCAAGGCTTGAAGTTTTCTAGTGGGAAAAACTATAAGGTAATGATTAAATCGCTATAGCAAGAGCAATCGCTAATTCATATTCCCATGAACGCGATACTCGTCGATCATTTCCAACTCGGTTCTAAAGGATAGCACTCGATCGCCAAAACGTCCAGCGGCAATCTGTCGCATCCTGGCATCATGCTTCTCATAAAATAATTCCAACGCCTCGCGACTGGTAGACTTATACTGGATCGAAAAAGTGCTGCTGTCATCTTCTTCTTCAACCAGAACTCTCGTGAGCCTGGCATCCATAAAAAGACCTGTTCCCAATACTTGTGCGATATGTTCTCGCACCCATTCCAGCCATTCATTTTCTAGTGACTTATGCATGTTGCTCGTCACGTTATATATAATCATACTTATGTCTCGTTTGTTTCAAAATCACCTCGCAGCTTGCGATATCGACGTCTTGCATCGATAAAGAAGATGCTATCTGCATGATTATAGATGATTTTCTCATATAATTCCTGCGCTTTTTCTGGCATTATTAATTTGCTCTCAAACAGCAACGCCAGCTCGTATAAAGCATCGTCTGCTAGGATGCCGTCGCCATAAAATTCTATGAGTTTTTCATAGTTTTTTCTCGCCAACTCATTCTCGCCCTGCAATTCAAATAACTGCGCTTGCCTTAATAGGGCTTCATCCTCGATGGGATCGCCTTTGTGGTCTTGCAGTAAACTCGAGTACATGGATAAGGCTTGCTCGTTTTTGTTTTGGTATTGTTTTAGTTCCGCTTTCGCGAAAGCTGACAACGCAACATAGGTCGTGTCATGCATCGAGTGATCACTTATGGTCAAGCTCAACTGCATGGCGTCATTGGCAATCAATTTACTGGCAGCATTACGCAAAACCTTGAGTTGGGTAAGGCTCCATTTAAAGTCGCCCTGATAATAGCTGGTGCGCGCTACCTTAAATTGTGATTCTTGAGCGAGATCAGAGTTGGGTAAATCGTTTGGTATCTGGCTGTACAGTATCAGTGCGCGATTAAACTGTTCTTTGAGCACGAGAATATCTGCCAGCAGCATCTTGACATTGGCTTTTTGAAACTTGCCCTGAGGCTGGTTTTTAAGATCAGTCAATAAATCAATCGCTCTATCTGGCTGGTCTGCCTTAAACGCTAGGAATCTGGCATAGGCCTGTTGTAAACTGAAGGACCGCGCATCTCGACCATAGAGATCTAGTAGCGACTGATAGTCTGCATCAATTTGTGCGTACTCGTCAACGGTTGCTTGATCGGTGCGTATTTGTAAGATGAGTACCTGGGCGACATACTTGATTTGGGCAACCTGGGTTTCCTCGACGACATAGTTCAAGATGTTGCTAGCTGCGTCATAGTCTTTATTGCGATAGGCATCGACCGCAAGATTTTGCAAACGCTGGATGCTTTCCTTATCACGATTGTATAGTGCTTTTTCCTGTACAAAAGCCGCATTGTAATCCTTTTGCTGGACAAAAAGCCAACTCAATAATTCATTGTAGATAGCTCGTGGTTGTTGGCGAACTCTGGTAAGCAGCACTTTTCTTAGCTCTTTATTACTAGTATTGGCAGCATCATCGGTGATATAAATCGAAAAAGTGGCTTGTGCTCGTGGCAGGTAGCCTTCATTTTTCTCGATAAGGTCCACGTAACTAGCAAACATCTTGTCCAGCTTACCTTGCTCGCCATACAATCTCGCCACTTGAAAGCTGTAATTGTACTTCTCGTTTGCCGCCATGGCACGCTCATAGGATTCAATGGCTTGAGGTAGCAGGCTGCGCTTCTCGAACTCTTTGGCGATCATCATACCTGTATTGGGCAGGCTATCAACGCTTTCAAGTGTCTCATTGTAATAGGCAGCGGCAAGTGTGTCCTGACCTTGCAAGGTCAAATTATAACCACGCAATAAAGGGAAAATCGTTTTTGCACGCACAAATTTTTCACCTGCATCCAGTAAACTATCAACAATCGTGTAGTTCTCGAGTTGCTGTTGCATCTCGACCATGCGTTTCAAGAAGTTGATGTTTCTCTTATTCTTTTGGTACGCCTTGCTGTAAATAGCATAGGCTTTGTCGTATTCACCTTGATCTGCATAGTTTTCTGCCAGCTGCAAGTTTTGCCCTGCGAGTGTGTAGCTGGTTGCCAGAAATAATACGATCAACAAGTACTTCATGTATGCTAGTCTATTTTATCAAAGCCGCAATATGGTTTTAGAACCTCAGGAATGTGAATGGAGTTCTCATCCTGATAGTTTTCTAGTATCGCTGCGAGTATGCGAGGTAACGCCAATGCACTACCGTTGAGCGTATGAGCTAATTCTGTGCCATTATCACCATTCCTATAACGCAGCTTGAGCCTGTTTGCTTGGAACGTTTTAAAATTAGAAACGCTACTCACTTCCAGCCATTTTTCTTGTGCTGCGCTGTAAACCTCAAAGTCATAGGTTAGAGTAGAAGTAAAGCCCAAATCGCCACCGCATAATCTCAATATGCGATAGGGCAATTTTAATTCTTCCAAAATTCCCTTGACGTGTACAACCATTGCATCAAGAGCACCATCACTTTTATCCGGATGCTCGATACGCAGTATTTCTACTTTGTCAAATTGGTGTAGCCTATTAAGTCCGCGTACATCGCTACCATAACTACCAGCCTCACGACGGAAACATGGTGTGTAACCTGTCATCGCGATAGGCAGTGCTTTTTCTTCTAGCAAATCGCCACGATATAAGTTGGTGATAGGAACTTCGGCAGTTGGAATCAAGTATAGATCCTCATTGCCTATGTGATACATCTGACCTTCTTTATCTGGTAGTTGACCAGTACCGTAACCACTCGCTTCATTCACCACATGAGGAACCTGCATTTCTTTATAACCAGCGCGAGTATTATAATCTAAAAAATAGTTGATCAAAGCTCGCTGCAATCGTGCACCTTTATCCTTGTAAACAGGAAATCCAGCACCTGTGATTTTATTCCCTAGTTCAAAATCAATGATGTCATACTTTTTTGCTAGTTCCCAATGTGGCAGTGCATTATCATCCAACGATGGTTTTTCACCATGCTCAGAGACGACCTCATTATCTTCATCGCTGTTACCAGCCGGCACCGATTCCTGCGGTATGTTAGGAATGGTAAAAAGAACGTCCTGCAATCTTGAACTTGCCTCGTTGAGCTGGTCGCTTAGGTCTTTTGATTTTGCCTTGAGCGCACCTGTAGTTTCCTTGAGCGCATTTGCTTCATTTGCTTTACCGCTCTTATAAAGCTCACCTATTTGCTTTGATAATTTATTACTTTCTGCTAGCGTCTCGTCAAGTTGTGCCTGCAAGGATCTTCTATTCTCATCGTGCAACAACGCTTCTTCCAGCATAGGAATAGCATCAATATTTCTTTTGGTAAGAGCTTTTGCAAACTCATCCTTATGCTCGCGTATGGCAGCAATCTGTAACATGTTGTGATAATATTATTGAAAAAGTAAAATTAACGATTAACTGTGTAAACCCGGCTCAAGAGCCGTTCTACTTTTAATCGTCTTCTCGGGTATAACCAGGTGATGGTAAAATCCATTCATGATGGTTCCAGTGACTCCATTCAGTATCTGCAAGATCGATATCAGGATCTGTAAAAGGCACAGGCCTGCGACCGTTGATGCCTACTTTTGCTCTTACATAAACAGCAACGTCTTGACCGTTTTTGGCATATTCTTTTTTGAGCTTTTGGGCAAATTGCCACATAAAATCTGGTTTGCTCTGTACGGCTCGTTTCTGCTTATTTGATAAATAGTCTGATAACCTAATACGTGTACGCTCACCAGAATCCTTATCGACTACCGTGTACGTTGCATATCCAGATCTACTGCGCAACATCATGCGCCAGGATAGTCTGTGACCTTCTTCAGTCCAGAAGACGTCGCCTGGGATGGCCCAATGACGTAGTGGTAAGAGCAACATCACCAATAAAAAAGTGGTCGTTCCAGCAATGATCCAGTTGCGCGTTTTGGGAACGATAATCTCACCAGCGGCATAGAATGTCTTTTTCCATACAAACCACTTATGCACATTCTCAACCGAGAAAAAGAACAGTAAAAATGATAACGCCATGTAAGGAAAGATCCCAATCTTAAAGACAATGCTATTGAATAAATGAAAAAATATGGACGCAATAACAGCTGGCCACCGTGTAGGTTTCCATAAAAGCAAAGGCACTATAAGCAGGTCAAATAGCAATCCAAAATATTTGATCGCTTCATGCGCCCAAGTTTCTTGAAGTAGTGACCATTCCTTGCCACGTATGCTCATCAAGTATCTAGGAAAACTACCATCGATCCAGTCTGGGTAAAACTTTGCTATACTCGCATAGGAGTAAATAATCCAGATAAACGTGATGATAAAAATGTAGATCCATCTAGACATGTGTTCTTTTCTCAGGCCTGGATTGACTCTGGCATCTATCGATGCAGACTTGTGTGCCGGCAGGAATATCATGAGATAATTGAGCAGCATCAATAGGTAGCAGTGGTTGTTGTAACTGGATTTTTGCAACAGGTACACATAAGTCCATGTAATGGCATAATAGGTCATTGCCACCCGATACTTGTAGCCTACCATGACTAGTAATCCAGCAACGCCCATGGTACAATACAGCACATACATCCAATAATCGGGTAGTGGTTCTAGAAAGTCAAAGCCTATGAAAGTAAAGGTGTACTTGGGCTCGATAAAGGCGCGTTTTACCATACCAGTGGCAATGGATCCAAAAGCCTCGCAAGCCAATAGCAGTCCAAAAATGACTCTAAAAGCTACCAGTGCAGAATTATCTACCTGCTTGAACAACCATCTATTGAGCCTGTCTTGCATAGTCTCTCGTTTTACGCTCATCATCTTGCATGGCTTTTTTAAGTTCTTCTAGAGAATTAAACTTTTTCTCATCCCTTATTCGCTGATGAAAGAACAATTCCATTTCTTGACCATAAAGATCCTTATCAAGATCCAGATAAAATGTCTCAATGCTGCGTGAACCATCCGCATCCTTGACGGTAGGATTGCTGCCTATATTGGTCATGCCGTAGACTTTCTTTCCATCAATCTCGCTGCTAGTAATGTAAACGCCATTTTTGGGTAGGATCTTATAATTTTCCTCGACATGCAGGTTTGCCGTTGGGTAATTCATCGTGCGGCCTATTTCCTTACCATGAATGATGGTGCCGCAAATGCTAAAAGACCTGCTCAAATATTGAGTAGCTGTTAGTACGTCACCATTGAGTAATGCATTCCTGATTTTGGTACTGCTTACGGCAACTTCTTCTACTTCTTCTTTTGAGATCTCGACCACCTCAAAACCATATAATTGAGCATCTTCTTTGAGCTGATCGATGCTTGCCGTTCTATTGCGACCATATCTATGATCATAGCCTATCACCACTACGGCGGCTTGCAATTTATCTACTAGAATGTTTTTCACATACTCGTGAGCTGTCGTGCGTGAAAACTCTAACGAAAACGGATGAATTATCATATGCTCAATGCCCATGGCGGCAACAAGTTGTTCGCGCTCTTTTATAGTATTGAGCAACTTGAGATCATGATCTGGTTGTAGCACCATTCTGGGATGAGGGAAAAATGTAAGCAGGACGCTCGCTAGATCTTCCTTTGTAGCACGATTGACCACGCGTTTCAAAATTTGTTGGTGGCCATGATGCACACCATCAAAAGTTCCTATTGTAACGACGGCCTTTGCGCTGGCCTGATATTGATCTATGTGATGATACGTTTTCAAATGACTTTTTCTAGCGACTGCAAATTAAGGGATCGTGGTTAGAATTATGAGGTTTGCTATGGTTCCTTTAAATAGTTATAGGGTGTTTTGAGGATTACGCTTTCGCGAAAGCTAACTCGAGAAAAATAACCTGTAATTTACTTACCATTGAACTGGTTCATAGCGTTTGCAAGACCGCCGTGCGTAAATGCCAGCGCTGCCCGTGCTGCCGTCTCGATACGTTCTGGAAGATCCTTGAGCTCTTCATTAGACCATTCACCTAGCACATAATTTACCTGATTGCCCTTAGAAAACTGGTCAGATATACCAAAACGCAATCGAGGATAATTGGGCGTATTGAGTTGTACCTGTGTGTCCTTGAGTCCATTGTGGCCGCCAGGACTGCCTTTTCCTTTCATGCGTATGGTACCAAATTCTAAGTTCAAATCATCTGTCACCACAAGTAGCTGGTCGATAGAAATATTCTCTTGCTTGAGGTAGTATTTGATCGCTTTACCAGATAAGTTCATGAAGGTATTAGGCTTGAGCAAGGTGATTTTTTTACCCTTGTGTGTGGTTTGTGCAACATCGCCCAACTTAAGCGTTTCAAAGCTCACTTCTTTCATACTAGCCAATTCATCCAGTATCTTGAATCCAATGTTATGTCTGGTGTTCTCGTACTTGCTACCAGGATTACCCAATCCTACTATTAAAAATTTCTTCATAGTATCGTCTGTTGACTCTATTGCTGGAGTGTTACCTAGTAAATTTTTAAGCCATTTAATCATCACCCAAAAATAAAAAAGCCGCTCCACAAAATAGGGAACGGCTTGTATAAATAGTCTGTGGAGTGCTTACTCGTCAGTACCTTCTTTAACAGCTGCGACATCATCTGTCTCAGTTGCTGGTACTTCATCAGCTGGTACTTCATCTTCATCATCTTCTTCATCTGCGATGGCAGTTCTAGAAGTTTTGATCATCACGACAACAACGCTGTCTGGATGCATGATTTCGTACTCGTCTACTCGCAGGTCACGTACATAACGCTTGTTACCTATCTTCATGTCAGAGATATCGATCTGGATATAATCTGGCAAGTTTGCAGGTAACGCCTTGACGCGCAGTTTACGGTTGTTTCTTCTCAATACACCACCATTAAGTACACCACGTGAGGTACCGACAGTGATTACTGGAATCTCCATGGTTACTTTCTTGTCATCAAAAATTTGATAAAAGTCTGCATGTAATAGCAATTCTTTTACTGGGTGCCATTGCATGTCCTGTGCGATAACATTGTATTGACCATCTTTTCCTAGGTCAATTACCACGAGGTGTGCATCTGGAGTGTAGATAAGGTTTTTAAATGCTTTCTCTTCTGCTTGAAAGTGAATGGGCTCGTCTCCTCCGTAGATTACACAAGGTACCAATCCAGCATTACGTAGGGCTTTAGTTGCCTTTTTGCCCACGCTTTCTCTTTTAGATCCTGAGATCGTGATTGATTTCATTTTGGGTTATTTAATTATTAATTGATTTACTTACATTATAAAATTATCGCTGATGCTCTCATTGTTCTGGACGCTCTTCATAACGCCTGCAAATAAGGCTGCACAGCTTAGTACTTTGATTTTTTTGCTCTCTTTCTTGAGCGGTATAGAATCGGTAACGATAAGCTCTTCTAGCTTAGAATTTTCAATGCGCTCATATGCTTTTCCAGAAAGTATCGCGTGTGTACAAATCGCACGTACGCTTTTTGCACCACGCTCCATCATGACATCAGCAGCCTTAGTCAATGTTCCTGCAGTATCTACCATGTCGTCCACGAGCACTACATTCTTTCCAGTCACATCGCCTATCAGTTCCATGTGTGAAATGATGTTAGCCTTTTGACGTTGTTTATAACACACAACTACATCGCTCTCAAGAGTCTTAGAGTAGGCGTAAGCTCTCTTTGAGCCACCCATATCTGGTGACGCAATCGTCAAATCGCTCAGGTTCAAATCTCTTAAATAAGGGATGAATAAAGACGATGCAAATAAGTGATCTACTGGCTTTTCAAAGAAGCCCTGAATTTGATCTGCATGTAAGTCCATAGTCACGATGCGAGTTGCACCAGCTGCTTCAAGAACTTTGGCGATCATCTTGGCACCTATGGGTACACGAGGCTTATCCTTGCGATCCTGTCGTGCCCAACCGAAGTAAGGTATCACAGCTGTGATATGACGAGCGCTAGCCCTTTTTGCCGCATCAATCATGAGCAACAGCTCCATCAAGTTGTCGCTACTAGGATGTGTGGATCCTATTAAAAAAATACGACGACCTCTTATGGATTCCTCAAAACTAGGCTGGAATTCTCCATCACTAAAGGTGGTAAAATTTACCTGACCTAGAGACGCGCCGTACTTATCTGCAATTGCTTGTGCAAGATCCGTGCTTTGACGGCAACCGAATAATTTTGCTTCTGATACGGAGTAAGGCATCTTAAAGATCTTTTAGTGTCCTGATTTTAAGGCTGCAAATGTAAAACTAATTTTAATCACGGCTTTAAAATTGCCTAAGAAATATGCTATTTGAAAAAGATATTTTGTTACTTTTGCCATCCCAATTTTAATGCCTCAGTGGTGGAATTGGTAGACACGTTGGATTCAAAATCCAATGCTTCACGGCGTGCCGGTTCGATTCCGGCCTGAGGTACTTTTTAATTAGAGAACCCTAGCAATATCAATTGATTTGATAGCTAGGGTTTTTTATTGGAAAGAACTGTGGTAAAAAATAATGTGAATAGTCTGATGGTATTAGTTGCGAAACCCTAAGAAGCAGTAAGCGCATTTTTCTTGCGCTCCTTGTATTCTTGTGAATAGCGTATGATCGTTTGTTGAAACTCTTTTAAGTCATAGGGTTTTACAATGATGTCATCCATTCCAGAATCTAATATCTGCGCTCTCATTTCTTCCAATTCTACTGCGGTCAAGGCGACTATCGGGACATCACTGTATTGCCTGATGATGCTTGTTGCTTCTATACCATCCATAATAGGCATGTTTACATCCATTAATATAAGGTCGTATGCTTTATTCTGAGTCATATTGACGGCGATCTCACCGTTTTCGGCAATCTCGCACTTGACATCAAACTTTTCAAGAATTTTTTTAGTAACCATCTGATTGATCTTGTTGTCCTCAACGATCAAAACTTCTAGCTTGTTCAATAATTTTACTGGATATACTTTTTTAACTTCAGTATTCTCAAAAACATGATTTTTTACTTCTTCAAATTCATAGTCGAACCAAAAAGTTGATCCTATACCTAATGTACTCTCTACGTGAATGCGAGAATCTACAGCAGTAAGTAATTTTTTTACAATCGATAATCCTAAACCTGTGCCTTGATAGTTATAGGACTTTTGTTCACCTTGAGTAAACTCCTCAAAAATGCTATCGATCTTTTCTTGACCTATTCCATGACCAGTATCGCTTATGGAAAATCTGATACATGAGTTTTGTATACCCAATGCTGTCTTGACATCTACAGTAATTGTTCCTTGCTCTGTAAACTTGCAGGCATTACCTACTAGATTCATGAGTATTTGAGAAAGAATAGTCATATTTCCTTTGACTAAAAGCGGTAAATCATCTGAGAAGTTGATTTTAATTTCATTACCATTTTGATTCTTAAGATATTCAAAAGTGGACACAATATTTTTGACAAGATCAACCACATTGAATACATCGTCGCTGTTTTCAATCTTAGTTTTAGAATCAATTTTATTGATATGCAATACATCATTTACTAATGCAAGCAAATAGTCTGCACTAAATTTCAGGGATCTAAGATCTTGTGATTGTTCCTTATCCTTATTGCGTTCCATAAGAATGGTACTTAAACCAATAACTCCATATAATGGAGTTCTCAATTCGTGACTCACAGTCGAGAAGAAATCGCTTTTGACTTTAGCCAGTTGTTGGGTTTTTTCTTTCTCTTGTAGGTATTGATCGTTTTTTCTTTCTAAGACTTTGATGAATTGCTTTCGTCGTTTAGATACAAAAATGGTAAATATCAAAAAGCCTATTACTAAAGTTATCAGCGCTGCAAGTAGGTAATTGAGTTCAGTTCTATTTTCAATTGTTGCTTGCTGTTCATCTATTGCCAGATTTTCTTGAGCAATTTCCTTCTGCATTTCATCAAAATTGAATTTAGCAGCAAGGCGTTTGCTTACCTCGTCATTTTTAAATAATTGATTGATTTCAGCTAGGCTGTCGTGTTTAAAAAGGTAGCTATAAGCTTCCTGATATTTCTCTTGTGATTGTAGTGCATTAGCATATTCTTTGTAGGCATTAGCTAGAATCTCGCTGAAGCCATTTCGTCGGGCGATGGCGATGGCATTTTCAAAATAGAGTTGTGCAACTTTGTAATTTCTTGAAGTCATGTTGCGTTTTGCAAGTATTAGATTGGTACTTGCTCTAAAATCTTCGCTCACATTAGGTGAGGTTAGTAGTTGCCTAAGCGGTTCAATAAGACCATCCGCAATTTCTTTATTTTCTTCAGTAGGCTTGTCCATTAGAGCCTGATAATAATTATAATAGGTATTTTCAAGCCCTAAAGTATCATTGATCTTTTTATTGATTTTGATGGCATTCTTGTAATAAAAAACACCTTTGTCAAAAGTGCTGTCTGTTAGCGTGAGTAAACTAGCTAGTGAGGTATAAGAATTTGCGAGTGCTGATGGATCCTTACTTTTTCTCGCATACTCATAAGACTTTAATAAGCTTTCTCTTGCCTTAATGGTATCTTCTAGGACTAGATAATCATACCCTAAATAATTATAGGAATAGTGTAGGGTAAGGTCATCACCAGCTTCTTTGGCAAGTTTTATCGTTTTGATATTATTTTTAAAAGACTCGTCAAACTTACCAATGGTGTATAGGTAATACGATTGATCAAGCATCTCATCAAGCTCAGCTTTACTTACAGTTGTATCTTGCTGTGTACTTACATTATTTACGAACGATACTCCAGCTTTAATGCTATTAACGCTTGCATAAGTATTACCAAAACATGCTATGAGCGCGAGGCAATAAAAAAGGTTTCTGATTATAGAGTGCATAAATGTCAAGGTAGTAAAGAGGTATCTACAATGATTTGATCGCAAAATAGAGAGTAAATTGCTGTATTGCTTGATTTTAGACTGTTTCAGCTGTCATTTTACGATGAATTACATAAAATGATCCATCACAGTAACTATCTTGAGGCTTTTTTACTTCAAATAGTTCTCTTGAAAACAATCCATTTATTTCTGTTTTGTCTCTTTATTTCAGCTTTGGGATGGTCGCAAACAGACTCACTGCAACCTATCGTTATTAAGACTGTGAAAACCGTAGATCTTGATGACTCACTAGAAGATTTGCCGTTCTCGCTTTCGCGAAAGCGGTACCCCAATAAAAATCTCCAACAACAGCTGTCACTGGATGAGTACCTACAAGGCATTCCAGGACTTTTTGTTCTCAATCGCAATAATTATTCTCAAGATCTGCGCATATCTATGCGTGGCTTTGGTGCGCGGTCGGCCTTTGGGATAAGAGGCATCAAGATTGTCGTTGATGGAATACCGGAAACCACGCCCGATGGCCAAGGACAAATTGACAATCTTGCACTAGGGATTATAGACGAGATTACCGTGTTGCGTGGCCCATCATCCTTACTGTATGGGAATGCGGCTGGTGGCGTGATTGATATACGTACCCAACAGGATTTTGAAAATAACTATGTGCAGGCAGGAATTACCACTGGTAGTTTTAACATGACTAATTATGATGTGCAAGCAGGTTTTAGAACGGGAAAAGCCAGTACTGTAATCGCTGCCAATCGCATTACGACGGATGGTTATCGAGACCACAGTGGTTTTGAAAGTTATGGTTTCAATGCAACCACGCGGTTACCACTAAGCGACACAGATGGAGTAAACTTTCAACTCAATTACACCAATAGTCCATTAGCGCTGGATGCTGGCGGTTTGACTATTGAAGAAGTAAATCTTGATAGATCCCAAGCCAGAGCACGTAATGTTGAGTTTGACACACAGGAACAGGTACAGCAGATTAAAACGGGAATTAGCTACAAGAAAGACTGGCAGGATATTGCTCTTAATTCCTATGCGTTTTATACATATCGTGATTTTAATAACAAGCTACCTTTTGAGAATAGTGGCGCAGTTGAATTATACCGCAACTACTATGGTCATGGAACTGATATATCATTTTATAATGAATTAGGTAATTGGAATAACCAATTGCAAGCAGGCTATGCAATCGCTTTGCAGGAAGATCAGCGTTTGCGATTTGACAATGAGATGGGCGATGTTACAAATCAGGTTTTAGGGCAGCTGGAACAATATCACAACTATGGTTTTTATGTAATTGATAAATTGCAAAATAACAACTGGACAATTCTTGCTGGATTGCGATATGATATCAATCGCATAGGTGTAGAAGATAGATTTGCAAATGATGGCAGCGGCGATAGCGATTACCTCAATGCCTTGAGCGGCAGCCTAGGAGTCAACTATAGCCTGGGAAACATCGATCTATTTGCCAATTTCTCTACCAGTTTTGAGACGCCGGCGTTAAGTGAATTATCTGCAAATCCAGACGGCAGTGCAGGTTTTAATCTAGATTTAAAACCGCAAACCGCCCAGAATTATGAGATAGGTATCAAGTCATCAATGCAAAGATTTGATTACAGCGTCGCACTATTTTACATACAATCACAAGATGATCTTGTTCCTTTCCAGATAGAAGAATTTGATGGTAGGACCTTCTACCGCAATGCTGGTGAGATAGATAGGCAAGGACTTGAGCTGTCTGCCGCATATCAATTGAGTACGTCTTTAGGATTTAGCGCGACATACACGTATAGTGATTTCACGTATGAAGATTATGAGATAAATGGTACTGATTTATCAGGAAACAGGCTGCCTGGATTGCCAGAGCATCTCGCGAGTGTAGCGATCAATTACAGCAGGTCAAGATTTGCCGCTCAAACGTCAATGGATTATCGTGGTGAATTGTTTGCAAATGATTCTAATGAGACGCTGGTGGATGATGCCTTTATTGCAAATGCCAGTGTCAATTATGACTTCACTGTAGGTAATGATAGGTTATCGATTTACGGTGGCCTCAATAATTTTTTAGATCAGGATTATTTTGATAATGTAAGGCTCAACGCCTTTGGCAATAGGTTCTATGAGCCAGCGCAAGGAATCAATGGTTACCTGGGTGTTCGTTATCGATTTGAGTAGGCAATAATTACATGTTTCCTCGATCGCGTTAACGTTATTTTATATATTACCGTTTTTATCTAACTCGCTCGCTCAATGGATGATTTAATCACCAACTTTCTTTTTGGTTTCTGGCATGTTCTCGATCTACAGGCCTATGACCACATACTTTTCATCACACTTCTTGCCATGCCATTTTTATTCAACAGTTGGCGCAAATTGTTGCTGCTGGTCACGGCCTTTACCATAGGTCATTCCATCTCCTTGTTATTGGTGGTTTATGGCAAGGTCACGTTTGCAACTGCATACATTGAATTTCTCATTCCAGTGACGATAGCTGTGACTGCTTTGTATAACATTTTTACTGCAGGAAGAAGACATCGCGATAGCACGCCATGGCTCACGGCTATGATTGCCTTGTTTTTTGGTTTGATTCATGGCTTCGGTTTTTCTAGTGCTTTTAAAATGTTGGCGTCTGGTAGTGATCAAAACACCTTGCTGTTGTTGCTTGAATTTGCTTTGGGTATTGAGGCGGCACAGCTGGTAATCGTTCTTATCGTTTTGACGATTACATTTATCTTTACGGGTATCTTCCGTTTCAATAAAAAGGAGTGGACACAGATTATTTCGGCAATTATTCTGGGTATTGTGATCCCTATGTTGATCGACCGCTGGATCTGGTAGATGTGTTTTAATATTGATGGCTGTTACGCTTTCGCGAAAGCAAAATCACCACCATCATAACAACAATTATCAAGCATTGAAAAAGGAAAAACAGCTCAAATATGACATCGCCTACTTGAAAATGGCGACGGAATGGGCGCAGCTGTCCTATTGCAAGCGACGTAAGGTAGGTGCGCTTATCGTGCGCGATCGCATGATTATAAGCGATGGTTATAATGGTACTCCTAGTGGTTTTGAGAACTACTGCGAGGACGATGATGGCTATACAAAATGGTATGTCCTGCATGCCGAGGCTAATGCGATACTCAAAGTCGCTGGCTCTACACAATCCTGTGCTGGCGCAACCTTGTATATTACCATGTCGCCATGCCAGAACTGTAGCAAGCTCATCCACCAGAGTGGCATTAAACGTGTAGTCTATGTAGAGGCTTACAAGGACGATAGTGGGCTGCAATTTTTGCAAAAAGCTGGCGTTCAAGTAGATCAAATCGCTAACCTAGATCAATGAAAAAACGCTACATCTTTTATCCCTTATTCCTAGGACTTTTTATGGCCGCTGGTATCCTGCTAGGTCATTATTTGTCTTATAATGGAATGGATAATAGTTTGATGGCGACCACCAGTGTGCAAAAACGTAAACTCAACAGGCTTATCGATATCATCGACCAGCGATACGTGGATGAGGTCAACACTGATAGCATTGTAGATGTCACAGTAAACGATATTCTAGGAAATCTCGATCCACATAGTGTTTACATACCCAACGATCAGGCAGCCGATGCTGCTACAGATTTGCGCGGGAATTTCGTGGGTATCGGTATAAGGTATTTCGTTAATCAGGATACCATTTCAGTACTCTCAACTATTAAGGATGGACCCAGTCGTGAGGCAGGCATAAAGAGTGGCGACAAGATTCTCTATCTAGACGGGCAACCATTATTTGGAGAAGATAAGCTAAGCACTGATGCGTTAAAAGGTGAAAAAGGAAGCGAGATCACATTAGGTGTATTGCAACCTGGATTTGATGAGATCATCAATGTTCCTGTAACTCGCGGTAATGTTGCTATTGAGAGCATTGACGCTGCCTACATGCTTACCGATAAGTTAGGTTACATAAAGGTCAACCGCTTTGCAGAAACTACTACCGAAGAGTTTGACGTAGCGATTGAGAAATTAAAAAATGAAGGTGCGAGCGAAATCGCGGTAGATTTAAGAGATAATTCTGGTGGTGTTCTAAGTGCAGCACTTAGCATGGCAGATGAATTCCTGCGTGAAGATCAATTGATCCTATTTCAAAAGGATCGAGAAAACCAGCGTAAGAACAGTTATGCTTCTAGCGATGGAGATTTTGAAGATAAGCAGGTTTATATCTTGATAAACGAGAATAGTGCGAGTGCCAGCGAGATTGTTGCCGGTGCGTTGCAGGATAATGATAAGGGCACCATTATAGGTCGCCGCAGCTTTGGTAAAGGTCTTGTACAACAGGAAATGCAATTGGGCGATGGTAGTGCGGTGCGCATCACGGTTGCTAGATATTACACGCCTACGGGTCGCAGCATTCAGCGACCATATGACACAGGTAACGAGGACTATTATAACGAGTACATTGAGCGTTTTGAAAATGGAGAGATGCAGGATGAAAATAATATTGAGGTAAACGATTCTCTAAAATTCACCACGCCAGCTGGTAAGGTCGTTTACGGCGGTGGTGGCATTATTCCAGATGTGTTTGTTCCAGCACCTTCAAGTTTTGCAGAACAAACGTTGGAGTATTTTGCAAGAACAGGTTATGCCGATCGTATCGCTAACGATTTTCTACAAAATGAAGGCAAGGATTTGAGAAAGTTACCAAAAAACGAGTTTATTGAGAACTATAAGATACCACGCAGTTTGATTGATGAGTTCATGGCAAGTGCTAGAAGAAATCAGCGGTCACTGCGCTTGAATAAATACCGGGATTATCTTGCATTATTGCTCAAAGCATCGCTGGCCGAGCAATTATACGGTACTGATGTGAAAATAATGATGCTCAACTCTCAAGACACCATGATTCTTAAACTAAAAGAATTGAGCGCAGCAAACTAAGATTCCTTACGCTCCTTTATTTTATAGGACATCAATAAAATACTGAGTAGAATAATACCACACAGCGCTGCTATAATGCTTATCACAGCAATTTGACTATCACCATATAAGATGTTTGAAAAGTCCAGCTTCAAGGCATTAAAAACAATGCTTGCGACGGCTAGCGCCATCAGAACATAAACGAGGTACTTCATAATTAAAAGAGTTCTTTAATGTTAGTCGCAAATAGCTTTACAGCTATCGCCAGCAAGATAACACCGAAGATTTTTCTAACCACATTGATCCCTTGTTTTCCTAGGACTTTCTCAATTCGTCCAGAGTTCTTGAGTACTATGTACACAAATAAGATGTTGACCAAAATCGCGATTATGATGTTCACCGCGGCATATTCTGATCTCAAGGAAAGTACAGAGGTAAGCGTACCGGCACCAGCAATCAAAGGGAAAGCGATAGGAATGATGGCCGCGGTTTCTGGCTGATCATCCTTGTATAGTTGTACACCTAGAATCATCTCGAGCGCAATAAAAAAGATGATAAAAGCACCAGCTACTGCAAAGGAGTTGACGTCAATCCCAATAAGCGACAGCATGCTCTCACCCACAAACATGAATACAATCATCAATAGTCCAGCAACGACACTAGCTTTTTCACTTTGAATGTGACCTACCTTGCGTCGCAGATCCACTATTATAGGAATACTGCCCACGATATCAATCACGGCAAAGAGTATCATACTTGCAGTAAAGATCTCTTTGAAATCTATGGCAATAAAAAAGTCAGAAATCAGGCTAAAATTCATATCACGCTTTTTTTCGGCGTGCAAAAGTACTGCCTTTAAGTAGATTAGAAACCACCTGTAAAAGTTAAGTTATGATTAAATAACAGATGCCAGTTAGCGTTAATTAGTTGTCAGTTTCCAGTCACCAGTTTTTACTTGTCAAACTCTCATGTCTCTTTGATCATATTCCACAATTACTTGAAAAAGAAAGTCAGAATTATGACGTTTTGGGTTTTGTTGATTGATTTGTTGAAGCTGCAACATTTTTTTATTGAATATCATGGTCGAATTATTCTGGCAATTTTAACTACGAGATAGCTCTCGACTGCGCTCGAGCAAGCATCTTAACTAACTAACTAACTAACTAACTAACTAACTAACTAACTAACTAACTAACTAACTAACTAACTAACTAACTAACTAACTAACTAACTAACTAACTCACCAACTCTCCAACTCACTTACTAAAAACCTACTCGTATCTTTGCTGTATAATTCACAATTCATGTTTCAGCTAGGGAAGACGATAGTTTCTGATGATGTTTTAGAAAAAGACTTTGTTTGCAATCTCACTGCCTGCAAAGGTGTTTGTTGTGTTGCTGGTGAAGCTGGAGCTCCTCTTGATCGCGATGAACTCGATATTCTAGATCGTGAGTACGAGAAAGTTAAGCCATACTTGAGACCTGAAGGAATTGCTGCCATTGAGCAACAAGGAACATGGATCGAGCGTGAGAATGGCGAGCTAGAAACTCCTCTAGTTGATGGTGCAGAATGTGCATATACGCTATTTAAGGAAGATGGAACGGCACTTTGCGGAATTGAAGCAGCCTATCGCGATGGTGCGACTCAATATTACAAACCACTATCCTGCCATTTATATCCAGTAAGATTACAGGAATACACAGATTTTGTAGCCGTCAACTATCATAAATGGCAAATCTGTGACGACGCCTGTGAGCTAGGTGAAGAATTAGGTGTGCCTGTCTATAAATTTTTAAAAGAGCCTTTAATTAGAAAATTTGGTCCAACTTGGTATGCAGAGTTGGAAGAGATTGCGGAGATGAAGAATAATAGTTAGAAATTGAGTGAAATATTTGATTTCGGTATTATAGCCGAAGATTAAATTGATCAACTGTTGAACAATCTTTAAATGAGAAAATTCTTTTTGATATTGGCCTTGTGTCCAATCCTCTTTTCCTGTTCGGATTTCAACGGTAAGAAGAATGGCGAGCCTTTAAGTCAGGTAATTAACTCTTCAAGAACAGATTCTGTAGATTGTAGTGAATTATGGGCGAAGAGATTTTGGGACGATGAGAAGCGAAATCAATTGATTGACAGTATTATTTCAAGCAACGACTTGACGCCTAACAATTCTATACTTCTTAATAGGCTAAGAGCATCCAACAAAAACAATCTAGTATTCAAAAAACCGCTTGCACCTATCTATAGATTATCACCTGATGAACTTGGTATTTTTTCATTTCCTAAGTACAATATGGAAGGAGATGTGATTATATCTTTTTCGCCTGAAATAAGTTTGATGGACAGCCATGGAATAGATTATCCCTTGAATACAGAGAATTACGGAGTTTTACAGTTTTTCCCAAGTATCATGGATTCTATGTACAGCCAGCAAGAACGACCGAAACTATTTTATCACACAGATCAAAAAACAGGAGTCTTTTCAATAGAAAATTTAGGAGTTTATGAGGATGAGTGTTTGACCTACCATCAATATAGCATTGACACAACTAGTATTAGTCTTGAGGATCATTTATTGTTTAGCAGTCCATTCAAAATCGACTTGGTTTTTGAGAACAAAAAAGAAGTAGATTATCTATTCAAAACTGACCCTATTAAAAATTGTGCTGACTGCGGTAACAGTTGGCATTTGCAAAAGACATTTGCAAGACTTGAAGGCACTGAGAATGTGTTTTTCGTTTACGCCGATACGTTCCCATTAAACAATGAATTGGATACACCTTCACGAGCCCTGATTTATGTTACCGACTCTGACGAAGTTATTTACTTATGGTATGAAGAGATCGATTTATTTGGTTGTAGTTGTCTGTAGGTCATACTGATTTGTGTTGCGTTAGGGATTGCAGTGAAAATCCTTTTCATCGTGCGACAGGCATGATGAAAAGACCTGCCTGCCTGCCGGCAGGTTGTTACGTAAAGCCCAATCCCCAAATTTTTGGGAAACGCCCTAATAATGCCATTTATCAATAACCTTTGCGCTTTAGCCTACTCAATATAGATGTTTCATCAAACCAATAAAAAGCCGCCTAATCCATTGGGTTAGACGGCTTATCAACATTATTATAGACTCCTTACGCCTCGCAGCTAGCACATTCTTTCTTCTGCTTGAATTTTTGCGCGGCGTTCATGCTGTGCTGGTAGTACAAGGACTTGAGTCCTAGCTTCCAGGCAGTGATGTGGATTTTGTTCACATCTTTAGTAGCCATTTCTGGGTGCACGATGATATTTACAGACTGTCCTTGATCGATATGATTCTGGCGGTTTGCTGCCTGATAGATGATGTCCATCTGGTCCAGCTCGCTGTAGGTCATAAAAACGGCCTTCTCATTCTCGGTTAAGAAATCGAGGTGCTGCACGCTACCATCATGATCGCGTATGTCGCGCCACACTTCTTGAGTGTTCATGCCTTTTTCTTCCAGCAATTCTACCAGGAATGGATTCTTTATCGTGGTCTTGATTTTGGCAATGTCTTTCACATAGATATTGGACCATATAGGCTCGATACCTTGCGATACTTGACCTAAAATAAAGGCGCTTGATGTTGTAGGTGCCACAGCGTTAAGAGTTGCATTTCTACGGCCATAGCCTTTGAGTAATTCTGGCTCGCCAAATTTCTGTGCCAACTCTTCGCTCGCTTTATAACTTTTCTCTTTAAGCGTCTTGAAGATCTCGCTGTTCAGGTCATAGGCTTCCTTACTGTTAAAGGCATGTCTTCTTGACTGTAATAGTGAGTGCCATCCTAGCGCACCTAATCCTAGGGAACGGTTCTCCTTAGCAAAATTGTAAGCGCGTTCCATAAATAGGAATGTCTGCTGGTCTTCTAGTTTGTCGCTATCACGGTAAGCCTCTAATTTCTCAAGGAACTCCGTAATTACCGCATCTAGGAAATACACCATTGTTTCAACGGCGTCTGTATTCTTCCACTTGTCATAATGCAGTAGGTTGATGCTGGATAATACACAAACAAAAGAGTACTTATCGCTGGACGGCAGCATGATCTCAGTACACAGGTTGCTGGCATAGATAGGCATCTTTTTATCCTGATAGACATCTGCCGCATTGTTGTTGGCATTGTCTGTAAAGAAAATGTATGGATAGCCCATCTCACCACGTGATTGCAGTACGCGTGCCCAGATGGTACGCTTTTTCTCATCACCTTCTATCATTTGCTCCATCCATTCATTGGTCACGGTCACACCGTGCGTTAATTCTTGGATAGGATTACCTTCAGTCCCTATTTCTAGGAATTCATTGATGTCTGGATGCTCAACTGGTAGGTATGGAGAGAAACGGCCACGACGCACAGATCCTTGACTTACTACATCCACCATGGATTCAAATAATCTCATGATGTGAACCGCGCCAGAAGCCTCACCATTGTTTTTAATGGCTGCACCACGATGGCGTATTTTACCAAAGTAACCAGAAGTACCACCACCTAGCTTTGACATCATCCCGACCTCAGACTGTGAGTATAGGATGTTACCTATATCATCATCAATGTGAGAACCAAAACAACTAATAGGCAAGCCACGACGCTTACCAAAGTTGGACCATACTGGCGACGCAAGTGAGTAGAAACCTTCACTCATGTAACCATAGAACTTGTCTGCATAGCCTGGAATACCTAGAATGGTTTCTGCACGCTCTGCGATTTCTCTTATACGACTTTCTGGTGTCGCGCCTGGTGTCAAATATCCAGCTTCTAGAAATTTGCGACTATTCTCATTAAGCCATTTAAAACCGCCATCTTCTTGCGGCTTTGCAGCGTTTAGTGCTGCTTTTCTAGCATCAACTAGTTTCTGGTTGGCATCAACCTTTGCGTCTTGTACTTGTTTTGTCGTGGTATTCTGTTCTTTCATAATTAAAATAGGTCGTCTTTGGTTACACTTTGTGCTCTCTTGGTATAGTTGATGGATCTCTTCACAAAGAAGTCTCCATGTTTTGTTGCAATAATCTCGTCGTCAAACCATTCTGTTTGTGCGACAAGCTCTTCATCGATCTCAAATACTGGCTCGATGCCTATGCTTGATAGGGAATTGTTGAATCTGTTCTTGATGAATTCATTCACGACCGCTTTAGGCAAGAAGTCTAGTTCACCTTCTTCAAATATCCAGTCCACAAGGGCGCTTTCTGCCTCAAAGGATTTGATACACATGTTTTTTATGCGGTCGTGGTATTCTTGAATAAACCATCCTGGTTGCTCCTCACGCAAGATCTTGATCAAGTCGATACCAAAGTCACCGTGGATTTGCTCCTCTTTACTCGTTGCCTCAACCACATTAGAAATTCCCTTCAACATATTCTTGTGCTTGTTAAAGCCCATGATGATTAGGAATTGTGAGAATAGTGATACGTGCTCGATAAATAATGAGAACAGCAGTACAGCTTCTGCATAGCTCTGATTATCGTCTGCCTTTGAGTTGCGCAATGCATTCTCAAGATACTGCACTCGCTTCATGATGACCGGCTTCTTTTTAAGCGCCTTGAACTCTTCATTCAAGCCTAGAATCTCGATGAGGTGTGAGTAGGCATCTGCGTGGCGCACTTCACTTTCTGCAAATGTGCTGCCCACGGCACCTATCTCTGGCTTAGGCATGCGGTGGTACAAATCACCCCAAAATGACTTGACGGCCACTTCAATTTGAGAGATCGCAAGCATGGTGTTCTTAATCGCGCTGCGCTCAACATCAGTCAATTGTGATTTAAAGTCCTGGATATCGCTGGTAAAATTATACTCTGTATGGATCCAGTAGCTGTGTCTTATCGCAGGTACATAATCATATAATTGTGGATACTCATACGGCTTGAGGTTCACGCGCTTCTCAAAGATGTCTGTCTTGCGTTCCAGCGCGCGTTGATTACGGTATAGGATATAGGCTTTGGCAGCTTCATGAAATTCTGTCTCCATGAGTCTGTTCTCGACGATGTCTTGAACCTGCTCGATGGTAGGTATATAATTAGGATCAATATCCTTGCGTTTCATCAAAGTTTTATAAACCGCAAGCGCCACGTTTTGGGCGTCTTCTTGCGTACCTGTATTCACTGCTTGCAAGGCCTTGAACACCGCATTTGTTATGTTGTTGAGGTCAAACGGTTTAACGCTAAAGTCTCTTTTCCTAATCTGTGTAATTTCCATGTCCTAACTTTTTGTTTACTGTGTTATTTAAAAGTCGCAATAGATCAAGGAAATTTTAAGGCGATATGTAGATGGTTGTTCACATGCTTATCAACAGTTATTTGAGCATGTGGCTAGACTGTATTTAGATGGTTTTAGTAGGTTGTTTCCTACTCTTGTATCCTGCATAAGTTCGTTGCCTGTTAATATGATTTTTTGGATTTTGCTTTCGCGAAAGCGTCATTTCCAAACACAGCCGTGACAAAAAAATGTCAACTAGCAGCTCATTTAAGATGTAAACAAGATGCCTTAGGATAATTGATTCAATTCTTGTCAAAATGTGACGATCCAGAAATGATCTCAAAGTTTATGAAGATGTCTCTTATTAGTAAGCGGACTATAGTGACATATTGTTAAATCTTTATAGATTGTTGTAAAAGACCGCTTATTATATGACGATCCTTACTGATTTTTGGTATTATCCTTATCAATAGAGTTAAATAACTTAACATAAGCAAGCTCAAACGCGCTATTCTCGTTAAGATCAAGGTAAGATTACGGTAAACCTATGCTAATAGTGGTTTTGCAGCTATATCGTGCCTGTATATTTGTAACAGAATTAATAACCATACAAACGAATATTATGAATTATACAGATAAAGTAGGAAACAAATTAAACGCATTACTCGAGAAAAACTATGATGCAGAAGCTGGCTATAAACTAGCAGCCGAGAAGGTACAAAACATGAGATTGAAAGAATTTTTCAAGACACAAACTCAAGAGCGTTATAATTTTGGTCATGAATTGAAAGAGGAACTTAAAAGCTTCGGGCAAGAGCCGGATAAAGGAACGAGTATTAAAGGTGATTTACACAGAACGTGGATGAATATCAAATCAACTTTTACGAGTGATAATGAGGAGGCGATTCTTGAGGAAGCTATAAGAGGAGAAAAAGCAGCAATCGAGGAATACAATGAAATTATTAGTGAGACTACATTGCCGCCATCAACTAAAAATGTGTTGACAAAGCATAGAGATAATATCCAGACAGCATTGAATAGAGTAAATGCCATGGAAGAGATGTTCTAGAATTAGTCCAGAACAACCAACTTAAAAACCCTGTTTTTCATTAGAAAAGCAGGGTTTTTTTATGCACTTATTTCAACGTTTCTGTTCATAACTCTATTTGAGTGATACTAGGTATTCCTCTATCTTTAAGGCTGTTGCTGTAACAATGGAGTGAGCCGTCAAAACGCTGATTATCAAGTTTATGCAACTCAATCTCTTGCTTTATTCTTGCCTATGTACCTAATATTTGATACCGAGACTACTGGACTGCCTAAACGTTGGGATCTTCCCTATACTGAAGTTGATAACTGGCCTCGAGTAGTTCAAATTGCATGGCAACTGCATGACGGTCTAGGTAACATGATTGACCACCAAGATTACCTTATAAAACCTGATGGTTATGATATTCCTTACGATTCAGAGCAAATCCATGGTATCTCTACCGCACTAGCTCAAGATCAAGGATTACCCTTGCAAGAAGTGCTGGCAAAATTCAATGATGCACTGGCGATGACCACCTTTGTTGTGGGTCACAACCTAGAATTTGACCTTAACGTCACTGGTGCAGAATTTATACGTGCTAACATTGCAAACGATCTACACAAATTGCCGGTACTTGATACCTGTACTGAAGATACTGCGAGATTATGCCAGATTCCAGGTGGCCGTGGCGGTAAGTTCAAACTGCCTACACTTACTGAGATCTACAAGTTTCTGTTTAATCAGGAATTTAGCGAGGCACACAATGCCACTGCAGATGTTGAGGCGACTACTAGGGTATTCCTAGAGCTCATAAGGCAACAACAATTCTCGCTAGCTAGTTTAAAGCAGGCAGCTGGGTACTTTGTTAGCTTTCGCGAAAGCAACCCAACCACCATCCAACCTGCAGGCATCGAGCATGTGAACTTGAAAAAGGCATCTGCACGCCTGGCAACAAGTTCCTCAAACCAGATTACCGATCAAGAAATTGAAGAGAATCTGGACGAGTTGAGTAGCGCGCCATTTGCCCATTTACACAACCACAGTCAATTCTCGATTTTACAATCTACAGCCAGCGTTCAAGATCTAGTACATGCCGCGGCGGCTAATGATATGCCAGCCGTTGCCATGACGGACCATGCCAATATGATGGGCGCCTTTCATTTTGTAAAGGCGGTGAAATCATATAACGCCAGTCTCACATCAGACGAGAACATGCAAGAAAAGAAACCTATCAAGGCTATCATAGGTTGTGAGTTTCAAGTTTGTGAGGACATGTATGATAAGTCTTTTAAAGACAATGGTTATCAAATAGTGCTGCTTGCCAAAAACAAAAATGGCTACCACAACATTTCCAAAATGTCGAGTCTAGCTTACACAGAAGGCTTTTACTATGTGCCTCGCATTGATAAAAAGTTGATCGAGCAGTACAAGGAAGATATTATTGTGCTGACAGGAAACTTGTACGGCGAGGTACCATCAAAAATCCTAAACATAGGAGAGAAGCAGGCAGAAGAAGCACTCATCTGGTGGAAAGAACAGTTTGCAGATGATTTGTATGTAGAACTCATGCGTCATGATCAAGAAGATGAACAGCGTGCGAATGCGGTTCTCATTGATCTAGCTCGCAAACACGATGTAAAGCTGGTCGCTACAAACAACACCTATTATATACATAAGGAAGATGCCAATGCACACGATATTTTATTATGTGTCAAGGATAATGAGAAGCAGGCCACACCTATAGGTCGCGGTCGCGGTTATCGCTATGGATTGCCCAATCAGGAGTACTACTTCAAGTCCAGCGATGAGATGAAGCAAATTTTCAAGGATCTGCCCGAGGCTATTTTAAACGTTGCTGAGGTAGTAGATAAGATCGAATCCTATGAACTGGCACGCGATGTTTTGCTACCCAAGTTTGATATCCCTGCAGAGTTCATCGATGAGCGCGATGAGCACGATAATGAGAATCGTGGTGAGAATGCCTATTTGAGACATCTTACCTATGAAGGTGCGGCAAAGCGTTATGGCGAGCTGACTGATGAAATAAAGGAACGACTAGATTTTGAGTTACAAACCATCAAGAAAACCGGTTATCCAGGTTATTTCTTGATTACTTGGGACTTTATAAAAGCCGCTAGAGAAATGGATGTGGCCGTAGGTCCAGGTCGTGGATCTGCTGCTGGTAGTGCGGTGGCGTACTGCTTATGGATTACAAATGTTGATCCAATACATTACGATCTACTTTTTGAGCGTTTCTTGAATCCAGATCGTGTATCGATGCCCGATATTGACATTGACTTTGACGATGAGAATCGTGGTAAGGTCATGGATTACGTCATCGAGAAGTATGGTAGCGATCAAGTCGCGCAAATCATCACTTATGGTACCATGGCGGCAAAATCCAGCATACGCGATACTTCTCGCGTACTCGATTTACCTCTAGGCGATGCCGATAGAATCGCAAAGCTGATTCCAGATTTTGCCAAACTCAAAAAGATTTTTGCGTTAGAACCTAACAAGATAAGCGGCGCTTTCCGTAGTGATGATGCAGAGATGGTGCGCGAACTTATCCAGATAAGTGAAGGCACAGATCTTGCTGCCGAGACCTTGAAACAAGCTAGAATCCTAGAAGGATCTGTGCGCAATACAGGCGTGCATGCCTGTGGTGTGATTATCACACCAGATGCGCTGACCAATTTTGTACCTATCGCCACTGCCAAAAACTCTGACCTGTACGTCACGCAGTTTGACAACAACGTTGTGGAAAGCGCTGGCCTGCTTAAAATGGACTTCTTGGGACTCAAAACCTTAAGTCAGATTAAGGATACGGTAGCTATTATAAAAGAGCGCCATGGAATGGAACTCGATATAGAAGCCATACCGCTGGATGATGATAAGACCTATGAGCTATTTCAGCGAGGTGAGACCGTTGGAATATTTCAATATGAAAGTGCTGGTATGCAAAAGTACATGCGTGATCTAAAGCCTACACAGTTTGCCGACTTGATTGCCATGAATGCCTTGTATCGTCCTGGACCACTAGAATACATTCCAGACTTTATTGATCGCAAGCATGGTCGCAAAGAGATCACTTATGACCTGCCAGCGATGGAAGAATACCTTGAGGAAACGTATGGTATCACGGTTTATCAAGAGCAGGTAATGCTACTATCACAAAAGCTGGCAAACTTCTCCAAAGGTGATGCAGATGTTTTGCGTAAAGCCATGGGTAAAAAGCAGATGGCAACACTGCAGAAGATGAAACCACAATTCCTAGATGCTGGTGAAGGCAACGGCCATGATCGCGAGATACTGGAAAAGGTATGGAAAGACTGGGAAGCCTTTGCATCCTATGCCTTTAATAAATCGCACTCGACTTGCTATGCGTGGATAGGTTACCAAACGGCCTATTTAAAGGCCAATTATCCAGCAGAGTTCATGGCGGCAACGCTGTCAAATAACATGAACCAGATCAAGGACGTGACCAAGTTCATGGACGAGTGTCGCCGCATGGGACTGGATGTTTTGGGGCCTGACGTGAATGAGTCAAACTATAAGTTTACTGTAAATAAGAATGGTGCAGTGCGATTTGGAATGGGTGCGGTAAAAGGTCTAGGTCATAGTGCTGTCATGACCATTATTGAGAACAGGAAAGAGGCGCCATACCACAGCATCTTTGATATGGCCAAACGCATTGATTTACGCGCGGCTAATAAAAAGTCTTTTGAAGCACTCGCTTTAAGCGGTGGATTTGATGGTTTAGGTGGTGACAATCGCGCTCAGTTTTTTCATACCAGCGATAATGGTCAGATATTCCTGGAGTCAGTAGTCAAGTATGCACAGCGATTTCAGGAGAATGAGAACAGCGCTCAGGTCAGCCTTTTTGGAGAAGCTAGTGAGGTGCAAATACCAGAGCCGCAATTGCCTATTTGTGAAGAATGGGGCACGATGGAAAAGCTCAAACGAGAGAAAGAGGTTGTGGGCATTTACATATCTGGTCATCCACTAGATGATTATAAAAAGGAGATAGAATTCTTCTGCAATTCTAACCTTGAGAGCTTGCAGGACTTAAATTTAGTCGTGAATCGAGAGCTCAGTTTTTGTGGTGTAATTACAGAGTGCCAGCACCGCATGACCAAGGCCAACAAACCTTGGGGAACGTTTGTTCTCGAGGATTATAAGGATACGTATGAATTCCGCATGTTTAATGAGGAGTATTTAAAATTTAGACACTTTCTCGTTCCTAATACCTTTTTGCATGCACGCATCAAGGTGCAACAAGGCTGGATTGATAAGAACACAGGCAAGCCACGTGATCCACGCATCAACTTCTTGGAGATGCAGCAATTACAGGATGTCATGACGGGCGCTGCGCAATCCTTGACCATCCAGTTACACGCTAGCGAGGTGATGGAGAAACGGGTAGAGATGCTCAAGGAAGTGTTGGAGAAACATCGTGGCGATCACCATTTATATTTTAACCTCAAAGATTATGAGGAGAAAATATCTATCAACATGTCCAGCAAGCTGCAAAAGGTGAACGTCACTGCAGAGTTGCTGGAGATTTTGGATAAAGAAGACATCAGCTATAATGTGAATCAGTAAATATCTGTTCTGTTTAGTCCGATTTAGATTTAATGGTAAACGCAGTTTAGTGATGAATTTAAATAAGTGGATCATTTACGTATTGAAATCCGCAATAGTTTATTCGATTGTGGTTTCCTTATTCTGGATAATTTATTTTTTCTTGGACTCGTTAGCGGGAAATAATCCTCAAAATTCTTTTTTGAATTACTTCTATTTGATATGCAGCAGTTTAGCACTATGCATTCTTTGGATTGAAAACTATACTCCGTCATTTCATACCATTTATAGAAGTACATTCATCTTGTTATCTGTCGTGCTGATGATATACTCTATTCACCTAGTCTCTGATGGAGCAGGATGTAGGTTTTACCAACACATATCAGACTTGTCATTGATGATCTATTTGGGTACTGTTTTGATGAGCTTTATACTATTGTACAAATTCATAAGAAAATCTAAGTCTTCAATTCTAGCATGCATATTGCCTTTATTATTCATTTTAATTGACCTTTACTTGATAAGAGTAAGTTTTACGGCTTTTTGTGAGATGTATTCTTTTGTTCTGCCAGATTAGTTTCAATTACCTAATCAAATATCTCTATAAGTAAGCACGATACTATAAACAACGCCATGGCGCAGGCTTTGCTTATTTTTGTTTATAACATTAAAGTAGAATATTATGGCATTAGAAATAACAGACGCAAATTTTGAAGAGACCGTACTCAAGAGTGATAAGCCAGTATTGGTGGACTTTTGGGCAGCATGGTGTGGACCATGTCGCATGGTAGGACCTATCATTGATGAGGTTTCTGAGGAATACACAGATAAAGCCGTTGTAGGCAAAATGGACGTGGATGCAAACCAAGAGTTTGCTGCAAAATATGGAGTGCGCAACATTCCTACAGTTTTGGTTTTTCAAAATGGTGAGGTTGTAGGACGCCAGGTAGGTGTCGCTCCTAAAAACGCATACACAGACGCATTGGATTCCTTACTCAACTAGAATCTATTATTTATAGCATTGAGCCTGTCCATTTGGACGGGCTTTTTTATGTGGTAAGATCAAACCTTGACACTCTTTATCAGTAAAATTGATCGTAGCTATTTTGCTTTCGCGAAAGCTGAAACGCCACCATCTCCATAACATAATTTAACGCATGCTTGCTGGATATTAGCATTGTCCTAGCAAGGCAGAACGCGCTTACTCTTTATATTGAGAAAAAAAGCGATGAACAAGCAAATATTACTGGTCAATCGACCTAAAGGAAAACCACAGACAAGTGATTTCAAATTTGAGGAAATTGACAAGCCTACCGCCAGGGATGGTGAGGTATTGCTCAAGACTTTGTACGTGTCTGTCGATCCTTATTTGCGCGGTAGGATGAGAGATGAGAAATCATACATTGAACCATTTGAGCTTGACGCGCCTGTAAAATCAAGCATTGTTGCCATAGTTGAGGAAAGCAAGCACGATCAGTATAAAGAAGGTGATCATCTGGTAGGTATGCTGGATTGGAAGATGTATCAAACCAGCGATGCGAGTGAACTGCGCCCTGCAGATCCTGATCAAGCGCCGTTAAGCGCTTATCTGGGAATTCTGGGCATGACAGGTCTTACTGCTTATTTTGGGATGACAGATATAGGTGAGCCGCAGGAAGGCGAGACTTTGCTGGTTTCTGGCGCAGCTGGCGCCGTAGGATCTGTAGCTTCACAGATAGGAAAGATCTATGGGATGAAAGTTATAGGTATAGCAGGAAGCGACGAGAAAATCAACATGATCCAGGAGCAATTTGACGTGGACGCAGGTATCAACTATAAATCAACAGATGATATGACGGCTGCGATTAAGGATTCTACTCCAGACGGTATTGATGTGTATTATGATAATGTAGGTGGCGAGATTCTAGACGCCGCCATGAATAAAATCAATCGCCATGGGCGTGTGATCAATTGTGGTGCGATAGCACTGTATAATGAAACAGGACAACCTACGGGACCGCGACTTGAAGTCACTCTGGTAAAAAAGAGTGTGAAAATGCAGGGATTTATCGTGAGTAACTATCAAGATCGATTTCAAGAAGGTATCAAGCAGCTGGCTCAATGGTTACAAGAAGGTAAACTCAAACATGAGGAAACTATTGTAGATGGTTTTGACGAGATACCACAAGCATTCATCGATTTGTTTGATGGCAAGAATAAAGGGAAAATGGTCGTAAAGGTTGGAGATTGAACATGAACCTGATTCTGAACACGGCTCAACTGGATAAAACTTGAATAGATTGATTCTAGTATTTAATGTTTATCGTTTCCCATCACAATCAATAAGACGTGCTAGCTATTTTATGAGGTCAAGAGACTGTCAACTTATAATTGTTAACTGATAACTGAAAACCGATTGCGTATCTTCACTTTATGAATCTGCAAGACGAACTCAATAAAACTCAAGGTTTTCAAAATCTAGCACTACTGGCCAATCAAGTAGTTGAAGGTTTTATCAGCGGTTTGCACAAATCGCCTTTTCACGGTTTCAGCGCAGAGTTTGCAGAGCACAAGATCTACAATCAAGGTGAGAGCACACGTCATATAGACTGGAAGCTTTATGCTAAGACTGATAAATATTATACTAAGAAGTTTGACGAGGAAACCAATTTGCGATGTCATCTTATAATAGATAATAGTGCAAGTATGCATTATCCCAAAGTGGATAAACAGCAGCTGGGTAGCCTTAATAAGATAGGGTACGCCTCACTTGCAGCCGCCTGTGTCATGAATATCCTAAAAAAGCAGCGCGACGCAGTAGGATTAAGTGTTTATAGCAGTGAATACGAATACTACGCCCCAGAAAAAGGAGGCGAGCGTCATCACCAGATGCTGCTGGATCAGCTATCGCAGATAAGTGTCAATGAAAGCAGTTCATCAACCGACACTTATAAATACCTGCACGAGATTGCTGAAAATCTCAAACGGCGATCACTCGTATTTCTATTCACCGATATGTTTCAGGCAGACAAACACGAGGATGAATTGTTTGAGGCCTTGAGGCATCTTAAATACAACAAGCATGATGTAGTTTTATTTCATGTTCATGACAGCAATACCGAAGTAAATTTTGACTTTGATAATCGCCCCACTAAGTTTGTTGATGTAGAATCAGGTGAGCATATCAACTTGTATGCGGATAATGTAAAGGATGCCTATCGAGAAGCCGTCAAAACATATTTTGATAGACTGAGGTTACGTTCTGGACAGTATAGAATAAAATACATGCCGGTCAATATTCAGCAAGATTTTAATGTGGTACTGACGACGTTTTTATTAGAGCGACAACTCTTTAAATAGAAAAACCGATCTATCAAGATCGGTTTCAATTTTTTGCAATAACTTAAATCTAGTTATCGTCAGTTTTAATTTTCTCAACGTTGCCAGCTTCATCATACTTAATTTTAGTTTCAGAGCCGTCAGCATTCTCGATTTTCACCTTGTCTTCTTTGATCTTGACTTCATCGCCGTTATCGATCATTTCTTGAACTTTTTCATCTTGAGTCTGTTCTTCATCGCGACATGATATAAGTGCTGAACTTAGTGCTAGGCATAAAAGGGTAAGCTGGAAATACTTTTTCATTATAAATTATTTAGACATCAAATGTATGTTATTGAATTAAGAGAAAGTTTTAATTATCTCTTAATGAAATTCTTACAAAATAAAAAACCTGTCCTTGGGGCCGGACAGGTTTTTTGTAACCATATAAATATGAAAAGAGTAAAGGTTACTTACAAGCTTAAAAGTGTTAGGGACTTTTTAAGCTATTGTGAAAATAGCAGCTATTTTAAAGATTTCCAAAAAACCACGTTTAAAATTTATCTTTTGATAAGTTTTAAAGTGCTATTTGAGTCGCTTTTCTCAATATCAACTATGTAAACGCCTGATGACAAAGAGCTTATGTCATAAGTACTTTGATTACCAGTAATCGATAAAACTTGTTGACCGGTTACATTATATATAATCAACCTATCGATATCCTGATTAAAAGATATACTACCGCTAGAAGGATTAGGGTACATCGTTATACTATCAATTGATACTACACTGTCATCAACGGATGCCGTGGTGTCCAGTGGCTGCGTGCTATATACGCGATATCCGCCTGCTTCTAAAGTTATAGGAGCATTAGTGTCAGAAACATTGATGGTCTCATTATTAAAGTAATCATACCATATTCCAGTCTGTGTAAAATTAGGCGCTACACTTTGTGGGACCACATTAAAGTTAGCAATTGTGACCACGTCAAACTCAGGACCATCAAGCGTCACACGCTTGGTCAAATCGCCTAAATCCAGGTTGTTATTTCTAGTGTTAAACGTTTCAGGATATTTCACTTTCAGGCTTATCATTTCACTAGTAACGTTATAAAGAGCATTGCGATCTTCATTATCAAGATATCCTTCTTCAAACGGTATAGGCTTTCTGCCTGTACGACCATTCTGATCTATGTCTATCTCATATCCTATCTCACCAAATTGCCACAGCATTTTAGGTCCAGGTATACTATAAAGTATTGCAGCGATAGCCTCTTGCCTTTCTATGGCTGTATCAAGCTCTGACGCGTCATGATTGTTGCGTGTATCGTTACCAAATTCAAGATTCTTCCAAACCATACGTGGTTCGTCGTGACTCTCTGCATAAGCTACAAGGTGTTGATCTTGAAAATTACGTGATGTAAAGTAAGATCTGAATACATTAGAGTTTTCAGCATAACCCATACTATTTTGACCGAATTGGGTATTCATATTACCCCATAACATAAAGCCATCATTAGCAAGTCTTGTCTCTTCTGGCGCGTCTGATAAATGTTCTAGAATCATATAGATATCATCGTCAGTAGCGGCTAGGATATCATTTTTATACTCGTTCAAAATATCTACCCGTGACTGGTCATATTGTCCCCATGCACCTACATTTGTGCCAGAATTAGTTTGCGTGAAACCTTTAGATAAATCCCATCTAAAGCCATCTAATCTATATTCATTGATGAAGTATATAGATGTTTGTTTGACGTACTCTTTGGTCCACGGGCTCTCATGATTAAAGTCTGTACCTACATTAAAAGGGTGTCTAGGCGTTTGATTTAAATAAGGATTGTCTGGTCCAGCGTTGAAGCCGCTACCATCAGGCCACATTTGTACCAATGGGCTTTGTCCAAAGGCGTGATTGTAAACTACATCAAGAATTACAGCTATACCTTTAGAGTGTAGCAAATCAACCAGTTCTTTAAATTTTTCTGGCGGGCCGTACGCTTTATCAATAGCGCCATGAAATTTTGGGTTGTAACCCCAACTATCAGTTCCTTCAAATTCATTAAGTGGCATGAATTCAACAGCGTTGACACCTAGATCTTCTATGTAATCAATTCGGTCAATAATTGCTTGATAACTATCCTCATCGGAAAAATCTCTTACTAGCAACTCATAGATGACCAGGTTTTCTTGATCTGGTCGTTCAAAATCATTAACGGTCCAATTATACTCTTCCTTGTCATAAGTATGTAATGATACGTCACCTTCAGTTTGACCTTCTGGGTATTCTGGAAGGTTAGGATAATTACCATCCTTGATAAATGGATCACTTCCTGGATCTAGGATAAGGGTGCTAAATGGATCAGCAATTTTAATGTCAAAATCTACTAGATATTGATAACCAAAGGTCTCACCACTCTCAAATTCATCAGAAGGAACGGTGATCCAAAAATACTCACCATCTTTTTTCATTTGATACTGAGTGCTCAAGTTCCAGTCCGTAAAACTACCTATTAAATTGACATCGCTTTTTCCTGGAGCGGCAAGTAAAAATGTCACACTTCCGTCTTCATTTTCGTTGACACCATTTTGCAATCCAACAGGTCTGGCCTCATTGACAGTGGCTCCTGGGACAAAAACAGTTATACTATTAGATGCAGTTTCATTTGATGTACTTCCATTCAATTGAATGGTATAATCTCCTGTGGTACTAAAAGTATAGCTTTGCGATATGCTACTGCCATTAGCGGTGGCAATAGATATACCGTTTACTAGTAGATCTAAATCTGCACTTGACGAGCTACTATCTCCTTCTATGTCTAGGGTGGTACCAGCAGTAATAATCTCATTGTTGTCAGGTGCCGTAATCAAAACATTCAAGCCAGCTTCAAAAACAGGTAGGAATATATCTGGTCTTGTTTGTTGCGATGCACTCGCGTTACGTACGACAAGACATATCTCACTTATTACATCATTTGGATTTACTCCGTAAAAACTCTCTAGGCTTGAGCCTAAATTAAGTCTATAGATATTGCCTCCTGTATTTACAAACTGCGGCGCTCCACTATTTTGATTAAAATCAGGTACAATGATGTTTTGCCAGCGCTCACCGTTTACGGTAACACCAGTATAGGCATAAAGCGTACCTGTCTCATTTTCTAGAGCAGTACCCGTCGCGTCAAATACAAGTGTAACCTGATCTGTTTGAGTAGGCGTGGATGGTTCTGTAGTTACAGGTTGTTGCGCTTTCGCGAAAGCAAAAACAAATAAACACACTGCAAGTAATCTATATTTCATAACAAATAAGGTTTTAAGCAAAAAAAAGGGCTGCGAACAGCCCTCTTTAAAGTTTTATTGAAATTATTGAGCAATCAATTCGTAAGAATAATTGCGTGGAGTACTCAAATCTAAAACTGCTCTATAGCTGCCAGGATTTTCTACAGCTAGATTACCAGCATTAAATTCTAGATCATTATCACCGTCGTCACCTTGACCAAAGTTTGCAGTTGGGAAGTCCCAAGTTTGCGCTCTGAATTTAAACTCACCAGCTTCCATATCTAGGTTAACACTCCATTGTTTAGAATCTGGATCATACGTCATATCCAATTCATCACCCCAACCAGCAGAATTTGTTGGAGTTGTTGCTTGTCCAATGATACCCCATTGACGATCTGCGGCGCTCCAAGTTGCGTCAGAGAAATCACCATCACCATTAGGATCTGTGTTTACTGTGATGTAATAGTATCCAGGTCCATCAACGCTAAGGTTGCCACCATCTGTACTCAATGAATCATCGTCGTCACCTTCACCAAAAGCGTCATCAAACGTACGACCTGGAGTGAATTTGAATTCTGGAGATTCATTTGCCATAAAGATAAAGCCTTCATATTCTGTACTACCAAATTCTACTGCTTCAAGAAATGGAGTTTCATCATCACCTGGATTCCAGTTGGACCCGTAACCACTAGCTTCTGCATAATTTCCTGGAACATAAAGTCTAGGTGAATCTGTCGTGTAAGGAGTAACTGGTAAGATTAGAACGTCAGATACTAATGGATCCATGTCATTATCCGCCGTCGTTCCAACAATTCTCATGGCTATAACACCTTCAGAGAATGGAGTAAGACCTAACTCTGCAGATAATTCATTAAGTCTTTCAACAGACAAATCTGCGCTATCACCATTAGTTGTTGTTACAGTAACTGCATCATCAAAATTATTAGGATCTGCAGATGCCTGCACCTCATAATTAACCGATATTGGAGTGTCAAATGATGGAGTGTTCCATACGAGACGCTCGGCAAGATTAGCACGGGTATCAAACGTTAATATATAAGAAGACGCTGCTTGAGATCTAAAGCTCAATTGTGAATCTGGTTGATCTATGAACAATTGCTCATCATCATCGCTACAGGAGATAGCTGCCGTGATCGCTAGAAAAGACCACAAAAGGATTGAAAACTTTTTCATTTTTTTACAGTTTATAATATTAGTATCCAGGATTCTGGACAAGATTTGAATTTAAGTTAAGTTCTGTCGTAGGAATAGGAAATAGGTTTCTAAATGCTGGAGTGGTAACACCATTTTGTACGTTTCCTTTCCATTCCCATACACCATTAGTAGTAAATTGATTGAATCTCTTGAGATCCTGTCTTCTATGTGCTTCCCAGTGCAATTCACGTGATCTCTCATCAAGAATAAATTCTAGGGACAAGTCATCCTCATCAATTTCATAGTCATCCTCATCATCATCGCCAAAGGCTCTTTCTCTAATAATATTAATGTAATCAACTGCAGTATCTTCATCACCACCTGCACCTCTTACAACAAGTTCTGCATACATTAAGTAAGCATCAGCAAGCCTAAATACTGGAAAATCAGTGCTCACAAAGGTCGGATTCACACCAGGTGTGCCATCTAGATTCACATTTTGAAATTTCACAATAGCAAAGCCATCTTGGAAGTCTCCTACATTTTCAATACTCTTGTCTTGACCACTGGTGAAGAAATTTGCTCTACCATCTTCTGAATCCTCTTCATCATCGAACAGTTCAACAAATTCTGGAGTCGTTCTAATTCCACCCCAACCAAAGTCAAGACCATAATCAGCTGGATCCATTTGCCCACCTACTGGAGCATGTGATAGGAACGTGGTACCACCAAAAGTCTGGGTATTGTTACCGTCATAGTTCAGTGTCCATATAAACTCGTCTTGAGCACCATTTGAATCATTATCTGCTAAGAAAAGGGCTTCATAACCTAGATCTGTGTCAATGCTGTATCCTTGATCTATTACAGCGTTTGTAAATCTCAAAGCATCTTCATAACGCTCTTGACCAGTGTATACTTCTGCATTCAAATACAATTTAGCCAGTAACATCTGTGCGGCTGCTTCACTTACTCTACCATATTCATCGCCTTTACCGCTAGGTAACTCGTCAACTACGTCCAACAACTCAGATTCTATGTAATTGAAAAGGTCTGTACCTGAAATGAATTCTGGCAATTCAGAACCATCTTCAGCAGTATCCTCTGTAGTAAAAGGCAATGTGCCGAAGAGGTCAAGTCCATGGTAATAAGAATATGCTCTTAAGAATCGTGCATCAGCGACATAGCCGCGCACTATTTCCTGCTCGCCATTTGATAGAGATGATGCAGCGAGTGCGTCCTCATTGGCTTCTCTAATAAATGCATTTGCAAGGGTTACCTGGTAACTCAATCTTGCAAACATGGCGCCGATAAATTCATTTTCTGGAGTCCACACCTGCCAGTGCAAGTCTTTTATAGTACCATCGTTCCATGCAATAATTGCCTCGTCCGTAGTAAGTTGCTGTAGTTTCCAATAAAGACGGCTGTAGTTTGAAAAACCACCGTCGATACCTTGGATATCTGCAGCGCCATCACCACCTTGTTGACCGCCTATAATAAGACCGGCATACAATTTTGCCCATCTACCTTCAAAGTCTTCCAGACTTTCAAGAGCACCCGATGCAGAAGTGTTTCCTTCCGGCTCTAGTGTTAATGCTTCTTCACACGCAACAAACGTTGCAGCTGCGAAAAACAGGATAATAATTGATTTATATATTTTCATTTGCGTTTTATTTTAAAATTCAAAATTCAAGCCAAAAATGATACCTCTACTACGTGGGAAAATCGCACCATCAACACCATTTCCTATTTCTGGATCTAGTCCACTATAGTCAGTGATAACAAAGAGGTTAGTTCCAGTGACTGAGGCTCTTATGCTTCTAAGTGTGTCGGTATTAAACGTATAACCTAACGATAGATTATCCAGTCTAACAAAGTCTGATTTTTCCACATATTCACTAGAGAATAGTAGAGGTAAAGGAGCACTACTAAATCGATCGTCTAAAATACCATCAGTTGAGTTATTTAGCCAGTTACCTGGATTCTCTGTGATGGCGTCTGCGTTTTCTCTAGCCGCGCGCACGTTATTATAGTTATATCCACCTACTGCACCTCTCAATGTAAAACTCATGTCAAAGTTGTTGTAGCTCATATTAGAAGTAAAACCAAAGAACGCGTCAGGGTTACCTTTCTTGTAACGTACTCTGTCTTCGCTATTTATAACGTTGTCTCCATTTCTATCTACGAAAACACCGTCTAATGGGTTTCCATCTGCATCATAAACTTGTCTGTAAACAAGGAAAGCTGTTGGATCTGCTCCTACAGCCCATTCTTGGATAAAGTTGTTAAAGCCTGCACCACCTACCGGCGTTTGTGGTACTGGTGCATCATTATCGCCTAGAGACAGGTCAGTAATCTCGATTTCATTGAACGTTAAGTTTCCACCAACGGTCCAGTTAAAACCTTCACCTCTAAATAGATCCACGTTAGCATCAATCTCGATACCGCGACTATTTGTTGCACCTACGTTTTGCAAAGCAAAGTTGCCCAGCGATCCTGCTGCAAGCGGGCCGAATTGTAATAAGTCCTCTGTATCACGAGTGTATGCATCAACAGACCCATAGAGCCTATCATCAAAGAAACCGTAGTCAATACCAACGTTCCATTGGCTAGTTTCTTCCCATTTAAGGTCAGTTACTAGCTCCGGACGCACTGTTCTAAAAAAGCGCTCTCCTATTTGCACACGAGCCTGATCAGTACTAGGTGTTGATCTCGGGATGAATAGGAAGTCTTCTCCAATATCCTGCTGTCCAGTTACACCGTAACCACCTCTTAATTTCAATTGAGAAATGATATTACTATTTTGAATAATGTCGAGATTAGTCAATTTTAAACCTGCACTGGCACCTCCAAATGTACCCCAGCGATTATCTGGTGAAAATCGGGAAGTTCCATCTCTAGAAATACTTGCTGATAATACTAATAAGTCTGAAATATCAATAGATGCACGTCCAAAGAAGGAAATCAAAATGTTTTCATTGAAACCGTCAATTTCAATAGGATTTCTATCAGCATCAAAATTTAAGCTTGTGTTCTCTCTTCTAAATCCTTGGTAGCTACTACCAACAGTTAATTCTAATGAAGAGTCAATACCAGATAGATCCGTTTTATAATCAAATCGTCCGTTCAACAATTGGTTTACCCTAAATCCATCATTGAAACTGTTAAGAAATGGATTGCTGCTAGCTTCCAATACGCCTGAACCAGCTGTTCTGCCAGAGAATGACTCAAACTCATTGTAATCGATACCTGCAGTACCGTTGAATGACAACCCAGGAACTCCTGGTATTTTATAATCCGCTTGAAGGGTAGTTCTTATTTGATTGTTTTCTGTTTCTGCAATTAAGCTTTCCAGTAATCCAACAGGGTTTCTTGGGGCAAGACCATCTACATTCCCATTATTTAGTCTATACTCAAAGAATCCATTCGGGCCATTAGTAGCAAATACTGGTTGAGTAGGGTCAAAATCAATGGCAGATCCTATGGCACCTTCATCTGCGTTGCGTATACCTTCCATAGCTCCCTGTACAGATAAGGTCAGTTTTAGATCATTATTCAGCAATCTTTGTATGACACTTGCATTTATACTCGCACGTTCATAACCTGATCTTTTCAGTGTCCCGTTTTGGTTAGTGTAACCTATGTTAGCTCGTAGAGCGGTAGTTTCATAACCTTTGGCAACAGTAAAATTATGTATAACCTGCGTTCCTGTTTGGTAAATCTCATCTTGCCAGTCAGTATTTGCGTTTCCTAATAACGCGATGTCCTCTGGACTGCCAATTTCATTGATTAAGGCTCTAAATTCATCTCCTGTCAAAACGTCTACCTCATCTGTGTTTTGGTTTGCAGCAAATTGAACATTGTAACCTACCTGTAAGTCACTGTTTAATTTACCCTTCTTAGTCGTGATCAGGATGACACCATTAGATGCTCTATTACCATAAATAGCTGTTGCACTCGCATCTTTTAAAATAGTGAATGATTCAATGTCTGCTGGGTTTATGGTATTTAAATTGGCATTTCTTGAGTCCAGCGGTATACCATCAACAACATATAGAGGATCTGCATTGGCACTTAGCGTAGAACCGGCCCTTACTCTAATACGTGGCCCATCACCAGGACGACCAGTCGCAGCAGTTACCTGGACTCCAGCAGCCTTACCAGCCAGCAATTGTCCTGGAGAAACGATGGCTCCTTTATTAAATTCCTCGTCACTTACTGTGGTTTGTGCCGCAGTAACATTCTCTTGAGTAGTGCTACCGTAACCAATCAATACGATAGCATCCAGTTGATCAGCACTCTCTTCTAGAGTTACATTTATCACTGATTGACCAGTATAAACTATTTCTTGAGGTGTGAATCCTAAATAAGAAAACACAAGGGTCGCACCATCAGGCACATTATTAAGCGTGTATTTTCCATCAAAGTCGGTAGAAGTACCGTTTGAAGTTCCCTTGACAACCACTGAAGCTCCTAGTACAGGAAGATTTGCTGCGGTATCGGTAACAGTACCAGTGACCACATTTTGCGCCATCGCTATTGCTGGAAGCACCAGTAATATCAAGGCAAATTTAATTTTTTGAATCATTTCTGAAGTTTGAATTAAACGATTAGAGATTATCTTCTTCTCACACGGCATAAAAGTATGTAAATTTAATGTTAAGGTTATCTAATAGCTACTGATTCTACGAAAACGTTTTCGGTTTTTATAGTAGATTTAGTTTTTCTATATTACGCTTTCGCGAAAGCGGTATCCTTACCAACATATTGCAGCACACATGCCTCAAAAACTGACCCTCAAGAAAATAGCACAGGACTTAAAAGTGTCCATATCTACCGTGTCTAAAGCCTTGCGCGACTCGCACGAGATAAGTGTAGAGACGCGAGACAAAATCAAGGATTATGCTAAAAAGTATAATTATAAGCCCAACAATATCGCCCTAAGTCTTAAGAACCAAAAGACTAAAAAAATAGGGGTGATCATTCCAGAAATTGTTCACCATTTCTTTGCTACCGTTATCTCAGGTATAGAGAAAGTCGCTAATGACAAAGGTTATCAAGTGATTATTTGCTTGTCAGGTGAGAGTTTTGATAAGGAAGTTGTGAATATGGATATGCTAGCAAATGGTAGTATAGATGGCTTTATCATGAGTCTATCTAAGGAAACCCTTGAACGCCAGGACTACCATCACTTGCGCGAGGTGCTCAATCAAGGTATGCCTATCGTGATGTTTGACCGTGCGGTAGAAGGTATTCCTTGTGATAAGATTATTATCGATGATGTGGCTGCTGCACAAAGCGCAACAGAGTTTTTACTACGTAAGGGTAAGAGTAAACTAGCTATTATATCAACCGTAGATTATGTAAATGTGGGTCGATTGCGCACTCAAGGCTTTAAAGAAGCTTTACTTAAACGAGGTATTGAAGTAAGTGATAAGGATGTCTTAAAAATCGAGGATACCGAAAATTCTACGACAATTATCGAAAACTTTTTAAAGGATACGGACTATGACGGTATCATCGCGGTGAATGAACTGTTTGCCGTGACCGCTAGCAAGGCCTTGCAAAAACTAGGTAAATCCATTCCTGATGATGCAAGCATCATTGCTTTTACAGATGGTATGTTGAGCAAGTATGCCAGTCCTACACTTACAACCATAGGACAAAAAGGTGAAGACATGGGTGGTCTAGCCGCTGCAAAGCTCATTGAGAGACTAGAGGCGCCTCAAACTATTGAAGAAAGCTACGAAACCGTTATCGTAAAAACTTCGCTCGTAGAACGTGAAAGCACGCCATAATCTTAATATATTTACATCGCTACATTAAGTTGTAGTTATCAAAACTTATCTTCTTTCACACACATTGATTGAGTTTTGATAAGTCATAAGGCTTATCGTCATTTAAAAATAACGATATGCAAAAGCCCAAGTTAGGTTTTTGGGACATCTGGAACATGAGTTTTGGATTCCTAGGTATTCAATTCGGTTTTGCCCTACAGGGTTCTACCATGTCACGCATTTTTGAGACGTTAGGAGCAAATAAGGATGAGATCCCATTATTGTGGATTGCAGCACCTCTTGCTGGACTTATCGTACAACCTATTATAGGTTATATGAGTGATAATACCTGGCACAAGCGTCTAGGGCGACGTCGTCCTTTCTTTCTAGTTGGCGCTGTGCTTAGTTCTATTGCGCTTCTTTTTATGCCATACTCAAGTGAGGTATGGATCGCTGCTGGATTATTGCTAGTGCTCGATGCTTCAATTAATATAAGTATGGAGCCCTTCCGTGCCTTGGTGGCAGATAAATTGCCAGAATCACAACGCAGTTACGGGTTTGTAGTACAAACCTTAATAATAGGTGTAGGTACCTGGATCGCCAGTAACCTGCCTAAATTCATGAATAATACGCTAGAAATCTCAAACGAGGCCGCGCCTGGTGTGGTTCCAGATTCGGTTAAAGTAGCCTTCGGTGTTGGTGCTTTTGTTTTTATGGCTTCTATTCTAGTAACCATATTTACTACAAAGGAATACTCGCCAGAACAGATGGCAGCGTTTGATGATGCTGACGAGCATGAGGAGAAAAAAGGAATGTGGGCGACCATACTATCCACCTATGCGCTCATGCCTACCATCATGAAAAAATTGGGAGTTGTTCAGTTCTTCTCATGGTTCGCATTTTTTGCCATGTGGACACTGGCTAACCCAGCACTTACCGAGCATGTATATAACGCGCCTAAACCTGATGTCAAAGATTTCGCACAATTAGATGACAATGATGAAGTGTTGTTAGATGCAAATCAGGCTACACTATTTCTAAATCAAGCAGCACAAGACGATTATAAAACACAAGACAAAGCCTACAATGACGCATCAGATGATGTAGGTTCAAAAATGGGAATCTACGGTTTGTCTTCCATGATATTTGCACTTGCCCTTACCTTTTATACGGCTTATAACAGTATCAATAGAAAGTTTGTACACATGGCCAGTTTGACACTAGGAGCAGCAGGATTTTTGCTCATGCTGTACATTCCAGGACAACCTGATTACCTTATTTTATCCTTTACTTTAATAGGTATCGCTTGGGGCAGCATATTGTCAATGCCGTATGCCATGCTATCCAGTAGTGTCAAGGCTTCAAAAATGGGCTTGATGATGGGTGTTTTCAACATGTTTATAGTGATACCACAAATCGTGGCAGCTTTAAGTGGTGTAGTATTCTTGAGCAGTCTTATAGGCGAGGAATCTATCCATGCTATGACCATCGCAGGAATTTTCTTGTTACTCAGTGCAGTATCAAACCTATTAATCACCAATAAAAACGCAATAACCTATCAACCCTCAATAGATAATGAGTAAGAAAGGATTCATATTTGATCTAGACGGCGTCGTCGTCGATACGGCAAAGTTTCATTTTGTCGCATGGCAGCGACTGGCCAAAAGTCTAGACATCAATTTTACAGAAAAGGAAAACGAGCAACTCAAAGGAGTGTCACGCGTTAGATCACTAGAAAAGATTCTAGAATGGGGCAATAAAACCATCGATCAAGAAACCTTTGACGAGAAACTAGTCCAGAAGAATGAGGAATATCTCGAGATGGTTGAGACGCTTACTCAAGATGATATTCTACCAGGAGTACATGATTTTTTATTACGCTTACGCGAAAGCGAACAACCCATAGCCCTAGGAAGTGCGAGTAAGAATGCTCGTCCTATTCTAGAAAAACTCGGGATTATCGACTTATTTGACGCCATCGTGGATGGAACAGACGTCAGCAATGCAAAACCAGATCCAGAGGTTTTTCTGCAGGCTGCAGACTTGCTGCATATGAATAAAAGAAAGTGTGTCGTTTTTGAAGACAGTATTGCAGGAATCCAGGCGGCAAACGCCGCAGGAATGATCAGCATAGGAATAGGAAAAGAAGAAAATTTAAAAGAAGCCGATGAAGTTTTTGCAGGATTTAATGAAATGCCAGCAGACTACATCGATCAACTATTGAAGAAAGAGAAGTAATGAATCAAGAATATATCATACCCAACGCATGGTCGATCATCGAGAAGGGATGGCGACCAGAATTTGTCAAATCTAGCGAGAGTCTATTCTCAATTGGTAATGGCGCGATGGGTCAGCGAGCAAATTTTGAAGAAACATACACTGGTGATACGTTTCAAGGAAGCTACGTTGCTGGCGTTTATTACCCTGATAAAACCAAAGTAGGCTGGTGGAAAAACGGTTATCCAGAATATTTTGCCAAGGTTTTGAACGCTCCTAATTTTATAGGTATCGATGTTTTTATCGATGGCGAGGCATTAGACCTTGCAACTTACGACCAGGTACATCATTACAAGCAAGAACTCAACATGAAAGAAGGCTGGCTAGAGCGCAGCTTTAACATTGAGCTTACTGATGATAAAGAGATAGCCATCAAGACACGCAGATTTTTGAGTCTTGACAAGGACGAGTTGGGTGTTATAAATTACAGTATTACCGCAGTAAAAGGTGATATGCGTATTTCATTTCAGCCATATATTGATGCAGGAATCACCAATGAGGATTCAAATTGGGATGATGCCTTTTGGGAAGTAGAAGAGCTCACTTCAAAAGATCATCAAGCATTTATACGCAGTCGTACCAATAAAACAAACTTCTACGTCTGCACCTATATGCAATCAGAACTATACAAGGACGGCGAGCATGTCCAGTATGCAGACCCATTTGATCAAAACGATACTGTAATACGTCACAAGGTAGCCACCCAGCTTGAAGAAGGCGAGACGGCAACATTACTCAAATATGCAGGTTACACCAGCAGTTTGAATCACGAGCATTTTGAATTGATGGACGCTGCCAAAGCTGCCATTAGCCACGCCGTAAATAAAGGCTACCAGCAATTACTACAGGACCAGATAGACGCATGGGCAGATATATGGGCAATGGCAGATATCACTATTGAAGGTGACTTGAAAGCGCAACAAGGAATACGTTTTAATATCTTCCAGCTCAATCAAACTTATTTGGGTAAAGACGCCAGACTCAATATCGGGCCCAAAGGATTTACTGGTGAGAAATACGGTGGGTCCACCTATTGGGATACTGAGGCTTATTGTATTCCATTTTACATGGCGACCAAAGATCAACATGTCGCAAGAAATTTATTGACCTATAGGTATGAGCAGCTAGACAAGGCCATTGAGAATGCCGAGAAGTTGGGATTCTCTAATGGAGCTGCTCTGTATCCTATGGTAACAATGAATGGCGAGGAATCTCACAACGAGTGGGAAATTACTTTTGAAGAAATACACCGCAACGGTGCGATGGTTTTTGCTATTTATAACTATGTACGATATACTGGTGACTACGACTACATACCAGAAATGGGTCTCGAGGTCATGATTGCCATCGCTAGATTCTGGCACCAGCGTTCGACCTATTCATCTCGCGTCGATAAATACATGATACTAGGTGTGACTGGTCCTAATGAATATGAGAATAATGTCAACAACAACTGGTACACGAACTATATAGCCAAATGGTGTATTGAGCAATGCGTTGAGCATATAAAGAAAGTAAAGAGCGGTCATGAAGACGATTATCATCGAGTGATTGGCTTGACCTCGTTAACAGATGGTGAGATTTCCTCATGGCTGGAAGTCGCACATAATATGTACATGCCTTATGATAAGGAGTTAGGAATATATCTGCAACAAGACGGATTCCTGGACAAGGAATTAATTCCAGTGTCAGAACTCAAGGCTGTCCACAGACCGATCAATCAAAAATGGTCTTGGGACCGCATCCTACGCAGCTGCTACATCAAGCAAGCAGATGTTTTACAGGGTTTCTACTTTTTTGAGGATCATTTTTCTAAAGAACAACTTGAGAAACACTTTGATTTCTATGAACCGTTGACCGTTCACGAGAGTTCACTGTCACCATGTGTTCACAGTATTCAAGCCGCTAAGCTAGATCGCATGGATCAAGCCTATGAATTCTATTTGCGCACATCTCGATTAGATCTGGATGATTACAATAAAGAGGTAGAAGAAGGTTGCCACATCACCAGTATGGCGGGTACCTGGATGAGCATTGTAGAAGGTTTTGGCGGTTTCAAGATCGTCAACGATATGCCTAGTTTTGAGACTAGACTACCTAAACAATGGAAATCTTTCAGCTTCAAGATCAACTTTAGGGATCAGATTTTGACGGTTAATGTATCAGACAGTGCAACCACGGTACAGCTTCAGGGCTACCAGTCGCAGGATATTATTTTGAACGGCAAGAAACTCACACTCGAGCCACTTGCAGTAAACGCTTAGACTATGAAAAGGCTTTCTTTTATCTGGTTGATTGTTGTGTATTACGCTTTCGCGAAAGCGTGCCCAGCACAAACCATTACATCGCCCAACAAGGCATTTGAACTCAAGGTGTCATTGTCACAAGAGGGCACACCGCAATACCAGTTGGATTATAAGGGTGATGCGGTTGTTGAGACCAGCTCATTGGGATTTGAGATAAAAGACGACGAGAAGTCCTTGAAGAATGATTTTGAAATGGTGGGTACCGCAACCAGCACATTTGATGAGACCTGGGAACCTGTTTGGGGTGAGGAATCTGAAATACGAAACCATTACAACGAGCTAGAAGTCGATTTGAAACAAAAGGAAACCAATCGCTTGATGACCTTGCGATTCAGGCTTTTTGATGATGGGTTAGGATTCAGATATGAGTTCCCGCAACAAGAGTTTACCTACTTTATCATCAAGGAAGAGCTTACCGAATTTGCCATGACAGGCGATCATACCGCTTACTGGATTGCAGGAGATTATGACACGCAGGAGTACGATTACACAACTTCAAAACTCTCAGAAATTAGAGGATTGCACGAGAGTTCCATTTCAGGCAACGCTTCCCAAACGCCTATCAAACCTACAGGCGTTCAAACGGCACTCATGATGAAAACAGACGATGGGTTGTACATCAACATTCACGAGGCGGCGCTTATCGATTACAGCGCCATGCATTTGATGCTGTACGACGAGAACATGGTTTTTACCTCGCACTTGACACCAGATGTGAACGGTGACAAGGCCTATATGCAAGCGCCAACGACTACACCATGGCGTACGGTAATTGTGGGCGACGATGCTACCGATATTCTCGCATCTCGCATGACCTATAATTTGAACGATCCAGTCGCAATTGAGGATACCTCATGGATCAAGCCAGTCAAATATGTAGGTGTCTGGTGGGAAATGATCACAGGAAAAAGCTCATGGTCTTACACAGACGAGCTTCCTGCTATCCAATTAGGAAAAACAGATTATAGCAAGCTAGAGCCTAACAGCACACATGCTGCCACCACAGAGCATGTCAAAGAATATATAGACTTTGCTGCAAAGCATGGTTTTGACGCTGTCTTAGTTGAAGGCTGGAATGTAGGTTGGGAAGATTGGTTTGGTAATTCAAAGGATTATGTTTTTGATTTTGTCACACCTTATCCAGATTTTGATGTAGAAGAGGTCCATGAGTATGCGCAGGCAAACGATGTCAAAATGATCATGCATCACGAGACAAGCGGTGCGACCCGCAATTATGAACGCCATCTAGACACCGCTTTTCAGTTCATGAAAAAGTACGATTATGATGCAGTAAAAACTGGTTATGTAGGTAATGTAATGCCGCGTGGTGAGCATCATTATGGACAGTGGTTGGTCAATCACTATCAATATGTTCTGGAAAAAGCAGCAGATTATGAGATTATGATCAACGCTCATGAAGCAGTAAGGCCTACTGGAATAGCTCGTACGTACCCTAACTTAATAGGTAACGAGTCCGCTCGCGGTACAGAGTTTCAGGCATTTGGCGGTTCAAAACCTAATCACACGACCATTTTACCATTCACACGATTGATAGGCGGTCCTATGGATTACACACCTGGGATTTTTGAGATGGACATTTCAAAGCTCAATCCTCTAAATGACTCACACGGAAATTTCACTATCGCCAATCAACTAGGATTATATGTCGTGATGTACAGTCCGCTGCAAATGGCAGCAGACTTGCCAGAGAATTATAACAGGTTTCTTGATGCCTTTCAGTTTATCAAGGATGTTCCAGTGGACTGGTCAAAAAGCGTCTATCTAGAAGCAGAGCCTGGCGAGTATATCACTACAGCACGCAAGGATAAAAACAGTGACAATTGGTTTGTGGGTAATAGCAACGGTACAACACCTAGAACAGCTTTAGTCGATCTCGATTTCTTAGAAAAAGGCAAGAAGTACATTGCTACCATCTATGCAGATGCGGCTGATGCGCACTATAAGACAAATCCGCAAGCGTATAAGATCACTACCAAAAAGGTAACGAGTAAATCCGACCTTAAGATTTACACGGCACCTGGTGGTGGCTTTGGGATCAGTATTGTTGAGGTCGATTAGAATTCATTTTTAAAATTGATATTATGAGAATTGTACTTCTTTCATTGATTGTTTTTGTTTCAGCTTTCGCGAAAGCGGAATCTCATAATACTTTTTCAAAAAAGCTTTCACAGACCAATCAGCTTTCACTTCAAGAAAATCCAGGAAAAGATTACATGCCGAATCGTGTTGAACCGCCCAATTGGTGGGCTGATATGGAACATTCTCAGGTAGAAGTAATGCTTTATGGAGAATATATGGGGCAGGTTGATTTTGAAAGTGATCTTCCTATAGTAAAGGTGCGTAGAACTGAGAATCCCAATTATGCATTTGTAACGCTTGAAACTAAAGGAAAAGGACCTGGGACTTATTCGATCAGTTACAATATTTATGACACGTATTACGTCTTGGAATATGAATTATTAGAACGCAATCCGAATTCCAAACTACGTAAAGGCTTTAATTCTAGCGATGCTATCTATTTGATCATGCCAGATCGATTTGCTAATGGTGATCCTAGCAACGATATCGTTGATGAAATGGCTGAAAAATCAGACCGATCATTCAAAGGCGGCCGTCACGGCGGTGATATTCAGGGTGTGATCGATCATTTGGATTATTTGGAGGATTTAGGCGTCACAGCTCTGTGGAGCACTCCACTGCTTGAAGATAACGACCAGCGTTATTCCTACCACGGCTATGCAGCGAGCGATGTGTACCGCATCGATCCACGTTATGGCTCAAACGAGTCATACAGAGAACTGGCAGATCAAATGCAGCAGCGAGACATGAAACTCATCATGGATTATGTAACCAACCATTGGGGTGCAACGCACTGGATGATGGATGATTTACCCACGCAAACCTGGATACATCAATTTGATGATAATAAGGATCGTGATTTTCCTGTCGCTGGTTATGCCAACAGTAGTTATAGACAAACTACACAATTAGATCCGTATGCAAGTGATCGTGACGAGACCTATGCAGAAAAGGGCTGGTTTGTAAGTAGCATGCCAGACTTAAATCAAAGTGAGCCACTAGTCTTGAACTACTTGATTCAAAATGCTATCTGGTGGATTGAATATGCAGGACTCGGCGGTTTGAGAGTGGATACCTATGCTTATAACGAGAAAGAAGGAATCGCCAAATGGACTAAGGCAATCATGGATGAATATCCCAATTTTACTATCGTGGGCGAGACGTGGATGCATGATCAGGCGCAAATCGCTTTCTGGCAAAAGGATAGTCCAGTAGCTGCCATTCAAAGTTATAATACCCATTTACCCAGCGTGATGGATTTTACACTGCACGATGCTGTCTTGACTGCTTTTAATGAGAAAGATCAGCAATGGGATAAAGGAATGGTTAAGGTCTATGAGAATTTTGTCAATGACTTTCTATATGCTGATGTCAATAACATTATGGTAATGGCAGGTAATCACGATACCAATAGGTTGAGTGGCAACGGTGTTCTGGATGGAGATCTAGAGAAATTCAAACTCGCCATGACACTGATCCTAACAACTCGTGGTATACCACAAATCTATTATGGTGATGAGATAGGTATGGCTGGTAATCGTGATACAGTTGGTGATGGCGACATACGACGAGATTTCCCAGGCGGTTGGAAAGGTGATAAGATTAATGCCTTTACAAAGCCAACCAAAGAACAAAAGGCCTATCAGGATTTTACCAAAAAGCTATTGAATTACCGAAAGAACAAAGAGGTACTTCACACAGGTAAGCTACTTCACTTTGTGCCAGAGAATAATTGCTATGTCTATTTTAGACACAATGATAAAGATCGCGTGATGGTCATCATTAATAACAATGACAAACCTGTCACGCTAGACATGAGCCGATTTAAAGAAGGTTTCAACGGCGCAACGCATGGAACTGATATCATCGACGATTCTAGATTACCGCTTTCAGGAAAATTGGTCATCGGTGCAGAGCACAGTATGATTATCGATATCGAGTAAGCATGAAAATCATTTCATTTTTTTCTTGGCGATATATTCCAGCCTTAGGTTTATTAATTCTTTTATCTGCTTGTTCAGATGATCAAACAAAGCCATCAAAAGCTAGTATAATTCAAGGTCAAACCTTGCCAGTTTATGCAAATAATGCTGGAGTTCAAATTGACGTGCGTGATTTTTTGGTGGAGACTTCTCAGCTAGACAGTATTACAGCAACTCATGGCCTGGTTATCGAGAAGAGATCAGAATTTCTCTACGGCGTTCTGTTTGGTAGTAATGACCCATTCGTAAATCTGGTAACGCTGTGGACTGACGGCGTACGCAACGACATTCCGTTTATCAAGAAAGACGAGATGACCGCTTCTCTAATTTATGATGGAGACGCAGAAAATGTGCAGATCAAAGGTGAGTTTACCAACTGGTCACTTCAAGATCTCAAGGAAGAAGATGGCGAGCGTTATTATCTGGCTACCATTCCTAAAGGTAATTTTCAGTATCTGTTTGTTGAAAATGGAGTTGAAGAGCAATTAGATCCCAACGATCTTGACGTCGTGAGCAACGGCATGGGCGGCTATAACAGATTGCTTAGAAATACACCTAGCAAAAAAGCACCACGTCTCAGCTTGGGTCAAATCACTGAGGACGGTTTTACATTCAAGGCCAATGAAAAACTCGATCAGCTGTATGTTCTGTATGCCAATCAGAAGATAGAAGTACAGCAAGACAGTTTGAGTTATAAAGTTGATCTGCCTAAAGTTGATTTTACCAACCGTAATAATAAGACGCAGCTAGTGCGTGTCTATGGTGGTAATCTATCAGGGATTGCAAACGACTTGTTGATTCCCGTACAGGATGGAAAAGTCGTTACGGATCCAGATCAATTATCACGTACAGATCATCATGCTCAAGTGCTATATTTCATGATGGTAGATCGTTTCTTGGACGGCGATCCATCAAACTCAAGCAAGGTGGATGATCCTGAGGTCTTGCCACAAGCCAATTACATGGGTGGCGATCTTGCTGGCGTACTGCAAAAAATTAATGACGGCTATTTTGAAGAATTGGGTATCAATACCATCTGGTTATCGCCCATCACTCAAAACCCTGAAGGAGCCTACGGTCTTTGGCCAGAACCTCGTACAAAATTCAGCGGTTATCATGGTTACTGGCCTGTTTCAAATACCAAGATTGACGACCGATTTGGCGATCGACAGCTTATGCAGAACATCATCGCCGCGGCACACGAGCGAGACATCAATGTCATCTTAGATTATGTCGCAAACCATGTGCATGAAGAGCATCCAGTATATCAAAACAACCCAGATTGGGCTACAGATTTGTACTTGCCAGACGGCTCGCTAAATACAGAGCGTTGGGACGATCATCGCTTGACCACCTGGTTTGACACGTTCATGCCCACGCTGGATTTCTCAAAGCCAGAGGTAGTTGAAAAAATGACTGATTCTGCACTTTACTGGATGACAGAGTATGATCTGGACGGTTTCCGTCATGATGCGACAAAGCATGTTCCTGAGGTTTACTGGAAAACGCTCACGAGAAAAATACGCCAGAATACTGATCGACCTTTCTACCAGATTGGCGAGACTTACGGCTCGTACGACCTCATACGCAGCTACCTGAGTACTGGGATGCTAGATGCTCAGTTTGATTTTAATATGTATGATAGTGGTGTTTCCGCTTTCGCGAAAGCGGACAAATCATACAGCAATCTAACACAAACACTAGCCAAAGGACTGGATTACTACGGTCATCACCACTTGATGGGCAACATATCAGGAAACCAAGATCGTGCGAGATTCATAAGCTATGCCAGCGGCGACGTGTCATTTGATGAAGATGCCAAAGCAGCTGGGTGGACTAGAGATGTCATGATGAGCGACTCTACTGCTTATGATCGATTGGGAATGTTGCACGCTTTCAACATGACGATTCCTGGCGTTCCCGTGATTTATTATGGTGATGAGTATGGCAGCATAGGAGCAAACGATCCTGACAACAGGCGCATGATGAAGTTTGATGATTTGAGTGAGCGCGAGCTTAAGTTGAAAGAACTCACAAAGCAATTGGTTGACTTGCGTCGCAATTCCATTTCCTTGATCTATGGCACCACAGAAATTGTGAGTGAAAGCAATGGTATGCTTTTCTTAAGAAGGACTTATTTTGACGAGGTCACCATGATCTTTTTCAATGAAAATCCTATATCTTTTAATGTAGTGAAAAAGCCAGGCGATGATGTTGCCGTAAAAACAGTAAATGCCATTGAGAGCAAAACGCACTACCAAGTACCAGCAAAGAATTTTGCCATGGTCCAATTGAAAAACAAAAAATAATATTCAATCCAGTAGGATTGCCAACCATCTTAAATTTTAAATTATGAAAAAATGTATTTGGTCTTTATTTGTGCTAGCGATGCTGGTGGCATGTAAAGAAGAAAAACCAGTAACAGAAGAAACACCAGAGCAACAAAAGGAACTGGCCGCAACTCAAGAAGATTTGCATGCTGATATGGAAAATGCCATTATCTATGAGGCAAATATACGTCAGTACTCACCAGAAGGTACTTTTGCAGAATTCACAAAGGACATTCCGCAACTTAAGGAGCTGGGTGTTGAGGTGATCTGGTTGATGCCAATTTTTCCAATATCAGAAAAGAATAGAAAGGCAGAAGGAAACTTGTTGGTAGAAGATATCAAAGATCCAGAAGAGCGTAAAAAATACTTAGGTAGTTATTATGCCGTGGCTGATTATGAAAAGATCAATCCGGATCTAGGAACTGATGAGGATTTGCAACAGCTTATTGATACTGCTCATGAGAATGGTATGTATGTGATCCTGGATTGGGTGGCAAACCATACTGGTTGGGATAACTGGTGGATCAATGAACATCCAGAATACTATACCAAAAATGATGCTGGCGAGGTGATACATCCAGCAGGCACTGATTGGACGGATACGGCTGATTTGAATTATGAGAACCAAGAATTGAGAACAGCCATGAGCAACGCCATGAAATATTGGGTATCTAAATTTAATATTGACGGCTACCGCTGTGATGTGGCAAACATGGTTCCTACCGACTTTTGGAATAAAAATAATGCCGAGCTGAGAGAAATGAAACCAGTCTTCATGCTAGCAGAAAGCAACCAAGCTGATCTATTTGAAGAAGCATTTGATATGGGCTATAATTGGGGCTTGCATCACATCATGAACGATTTAGCTCAAGGTGAGACTGATGTTAATGAATTAGATGAATACATGATGGCTATGGATACTACATACCAGAAAGATGACTACTTCATGAATTTCGTCACCAACCACGATGAGAACTCGTGGAATGGTAGCGTCAAAGAGCGCATGGGTAATGCCAGCGAGGCAATGCTAGCTATGTCTTATGCTGTTCCAGGAATGCCTTTGATCTATTCAGGTCAGGAATATGGTATGGACAAGCGCTTGAAGTTTTTTGAAAAAGACTCTATTCCTAAGCAAAAGGGAAAGGTTTGGGAAAGTATGAAAAAACTAACTGAATTAAAGTCGAATAATCCAGCCTTACACGGTGGTAGAAATGCTGCAGATTATCAGCGACTAGAAACCAACGATGATGATAATATCTATGCCTTCCAGCGATCTAAAGATGGTAATAAAATCATGTATGTCGCTAACCTTTCAGAAGAGCCTGTCTCTGTTGGACTAATGTCTGTGTCAGGAGAGTTTGTCAATGTGATGACCGATCAGCCGGTAACGTTGAAAGAAAATCAAAAGGTCACTCTGGCACCATTTGAGTTCCTGTTGCTACAACCTAAATAATTGAAAAGTGTTAATGATAGAAAAGCCGCTATTGTTGAATAGCGGCTTTTTTATTAAGATTCCTGATTTCCTTGAGCTTGATACTTCATGATAGAAACTCCAGCAAAAAAGAAAATTACTCCTAGAATAATACACGGCCAGGTGCCGCTACCCATTTCCATAGTTCCAAATGCGCCCAGCACTCCTAATACAAGCGCTATAGCACCACCTACGGTCATAATACCTCCTAATATCTTTGTCATAATATGTGTTTTGGTTATACCAAATCTAAAAGAATCCTGCAGGATAAGTGTTTGTTTAACTTGTATTTAAATGATGGGAGCAGTTTAATTCCCATGATCATCAATTTAAATAATGCCCTGTTGATTTGATTGAGAGGTGGCTATCGTATTTTGCTCACTTAAAATCAAAATGATGCAAAAGACTTATTACGATCCCAAAGACCTTAAGAAATTTGGCAAAATCACAGAATGGAGCGAAGAATTAGGAACAAAGTTCTTTGACTACTATGGTAAAGTATTTGAAGAAGGTGCGCTCACAGCCCGTGAGAAATCATTGATCGCATTAGCAGTGTCACACACGGTTCACTGTCCGTACTGTATCGATGCCTACACTAGTGATGGATTAAAAAGAGGTATCACCAAGGAAGAAATGATGGAAGCCGTGCACGTCGCAGGAGCCATACAAGGTGGTGCCACACTAGTTCATGGCGTTCAAATGATGAACAAAGTCAATAAGCTTGAGATGTGAGCAATTTGTTAGCGTTGTAAACAACGCTTTACAAATGCTCATCCCAAAAAGTCGCGCAACGACTTATTTGGGATCTAGATTTTATTACCGCAGTAATCTGTATGAAGTAGCGAGCTAGAACCTACCACAGACTTCTGCCTAAGCAGAAACGTAGAAGTTGCTATCCCAGAAAATCGCGAGAGCGATTTATCTGGGATCTACCTAGTCGCTATCCCAAAAATCTGTAAAATGTACTGAGCTACAACCTACCACAAACCTCTGCCTAAGCAGAAACGTAGAACTGCTATCCTGGAAAATTGCGAGAGCGACTTGCCTAAGATTTAAAATACTGATTTCTATCACCATAGATAAGAGTGATCACGTTGTGAAACTTTTGTTAACTATTTATCGTAAATATGCATTACGATTGGCGTGCTCATAAAGGATGAGCCGTCATTTATTAAACCGAGAAATGCCTGTATGAGTGTTGCTGTGAATACCAAGAAGAGTCTCAAAAAAAGAGATTCTGACCTAGCTAATATTAACAAACAAATGGAGATCCTTAACGGTGAACCATTTTCAGATGGCGAGTTGCCGTCTTTTGCCATGAAGATCAAGGAGACTAATCAGTTTCCGCTCAGGCCTAAAAAACTCGAGATACTGCAGGTCAATGTAGGTTATATGTGTAATCAGGTTTGCGCGCACTGTCATGTGGATGCTGGACCTGACCGCAAAGAGATCATGACGCGCGACACCATGCAGCAAATTCTGGACGTGATCAAAACTACCGAGGCACACACGCTTGACCTGACAGGTGGCGCACCAGAGATGAATCCTGATTTCCGATGGTTTGTAGAAGAAGCTGCCAAAGCTGGTATCCAAGACTTCATCGTGCGATCCAACTTGACGATCATACGCGCCAATCCTAAATATTACGATCTGCCTGATTTTTTCAAGAAGCACAATATCCACGTGGTATCATCCATGCCACACTGGACTAAGGGTAAGACTGACAAACAACGCGGCGATGGTGTTTTTGACAAGTCCATCAAGGCACTTCAAGAATTGAACGATCGCGGTTACGGTATGCCTGACAGCGATCTACGTTTAGATCTAGTTTATAATCCTAGTGGTGCTTACCTGCCAGGCGATCAGGCCAGTATGGAAAAGGAAATGAAAGCTGCTTTGTTAGAAGATTTCGGCATCCAGTTTCACAATCTATTTGCTATCACCAATCTGCCTATTGCTAGATTTTTGGATTATCTAGTGGCTAGCGAAAACTATGAAGATTATATGTATGCGCTTGTAGAGGCCTACAATCCTGCTGCGGTTGCTAACGTGATGTGTACCAATACCATTTCCATTTCCTGGGATGGCTGGTTGTACGACTGCGACTTTAACCAGATGTTGGATTTAAAAGTTGATAACAAGATCCAGCACATCAGCGATTACAACGAGGATTTATTGAATGATCGTAAGATCCAGATATCTCAACACTGCTATGGTTGTACCGCTGGTGCAGGTAGTAGTTGTCAAGGTGTCGTTGCAGAGTAAATAAGAAATTATGGATTACGCTTTCGCGGAAGCGGACTTGAAACCAATTATATAACAAGTAACCATCAACAACCAACCATCAAATACAGCCATACTAGTCTTCGCGCAAACCGCGCAGGCTGATGCTGTGCATAAATCTATCGCATATCATCAAAAGTTGATGGCAGAATTGAATGGTCATGTCCTCAAGACTGTCCGAAAGAGCGGTCTGGACTATTTTCATATCACCGAAAGCGATCAACATGGAGACAGTTTTGGCGCTCGATTTTCAAATGCTATTCAGAGCGTTTTTGAAAAAGGGTATGAGCAAGTCATTTGTGTTGGTAACGATACGCCACAATTAACAACGCTACACATATTTACCGCAGTTGATTCTTTAGCTACAGGTCATGCAGTTAATGGTCCGTCGATCGATGGTGGTTATTATCTCATGGGAATTCATGCTCATGAATTCGACGCTGGTTCTTTTGAGAGCTTGCCATGGCAAACTGAAAATCTTGCTACCGCTTATCGAGAGCTTCAAGAAGATATAGGTATCATCTCTGACAATCTAGAACCGTTGATGGATCTCGATTCTGCAAGCGATTTGTATCAGTTTGTAAAAGGGAAAGATTCACGTAAATGTCTGATCAATATCATCAAGCATATTTTTGATGAGAATTCACAGGTGTATGCAACGCAATCAGATCGTATATATCAAATCGTTTTCTCAAGTCCTTTAAACAAAGGATCGCCTACTGCGCTAGCAGCATAGAAATCTGGCTTATTCTAGCCAACCCATTTTATCAATCTTATTAATTTTTCATGAAGAGAATTTCTCTACTCATGCTTCTCTTGTGCTGTGTCACAGGTTGGGCACAAATTACCATTACTGGAACAGTCAAGGACGCTGGCGGCGAGTCCATACCTTTTGTCAATATTGTCGAGCGCGGCACTAGTAACGGAACTACATCATCCATAGATGGAACCTACTCGATCACTGTTCAACAAAATGCGGTATTGTCATTTTCATATATAGGTTACCAACCGCAAAATTTATCCGTAGGAAGTGATAGTCGCGTACTGGATGTCACATTGCTAGAAGGTGATTCTTTGAACGAAGTCGTAGTAACAGCTTTAGGAGTCAAGCGTCAAGAACGCGAGTTAGGCTATGCCGTTCAAACGCTGGAAGAGCAAGATATTCAAGAAGTAAAAGCGGTCAACCTTATCGATAACATCGCTGGTAAAGTGGCTGGTGTGACGGTCACGCCAGGTGCAACAGGCGTTGGTTCTTCTTCTAAAATCACCATACGCGGTGAGGCCAGTTTTTCAAATAATAATCCGCTGTTTATTGTGGATGGGACGCCAGTAAATAACAACACAGTATTCAATTTTACTAATGAAGCCGCAGCAGGTTTCCAGGAAGTAGATTTTGGGAATGGTGCAGGCGAGATCAATCAAGATGACATAGCCAGTATTTCAGTGCTTAAAGGTCCAGCCGCAGCAGCCCTTTATGGTACAAGAGCAGCTAATGGCGCAGTGATCATAGAAACCAAAAGTGGTGGCAGGCAACCTGGATTGGGTATTTCATACAACACCAGCTTTTTTGTGGATACGGCTTTCAAATTACCAGAATTCCAAAACGAATACGGTCAAGGAAACAGTGGCCAGTTTGAATATGTCGATGGTCTTGGCGGTGGTATCAACGACAATATTTCCTATTCTTGGGGTCCGCGGTTGGATCAAGGATTGCTCATCCCGCAATTTGATAGTCCTGTGACCTTGCCAGATGGTACGGTCGTGCGCGGTGGCGATACCTCACTTTATAGTGGCTTGCCTATCACGGCGACACCTTTTGTGAGTAATCCAGATAATCTCAAGAACTTCTATGAGACTGGTTACACGGCAATCAATAATATCGCTGTGAGCAATGGTTTTAACGGTGGCGACTATCGTTTAAGCTTTACAGATTTACGCAGCGAAAGCATCATTCCTGGTGTGAATCTGGATCGACAGACTATTTCAACAAAACTGAACTTTACACCCAATACTAAGACGCGCATCAACGCCAGTATCAACTATGTCAACAGCGGCTCAGACAATAGGCCGTCTAACGGTTACGGTAGTGAGAACGTGAACTATTCATTGGTCGCTTGGGGTCCACGATCACTGAATATTGAAAATTTACGTGACTACTGGCAGCCAGGTCTGGAAGGCGTGCAGCAGTACTCGTTTAACTATACCTTTTTTGACAATCCGTATTTTATACTGCGTGAGAACCGCAACAGTTTTGGCCGTGATCGTGTTTTTGGGAATGTTTCTTTGACCAGAGAATTGACGCCAGAACTTACCGCGACCGTGCGTACAGGAATGGATTACAGCAATGAGAAGCGACGCTTTTTACGCAACTATTCTACCAACCGATTCCGCAATGGTGCTTATGCTGAGCATGATGTTTTTTATCGTGAGGTCAACACAGACTTTTTGCTCAATTACAAGAAGCAATTTGGTGATATCAGTCTTGACGCTAGTGCTGGTGCAAATCGTTTGTCACAATCTGCCCAGACAACGCAAATTCAGACTACTAGTCTTGCGCAGCCTGGTATTTTCTCATTGAACAATGCAGCGAGCCCGATTGAGACCTTTGGCTTTACTTCTAGGAAAAGGATTAATAGTGTTTACGCTTTCGCGAAAGCGGGATACAAAAATGTCTTATATCTAGATATTACAGCCCGTAACGACTGGTCCAGCGCCCTTGCAACGCCGTTCACTGCAGATAACACCTCATTTTTCTACCCATCGGTATCCACCAGTTTTATCTTCAGCAACGTGGTAGATTTACCGCGAGTAGTGGATTTTGCAAAAATACGAGCCAGTTATGCGCAGGTAGGAAACGACACAGACCCATACCAGACGCAAGGGACATTCTTGTCGCAAACGCCCGTAAACTCGCAGCCTACCTTTACCAATCAGGACTTTATTCCCAATGCCAACTTGAGACCAGAAACAACATCCAGTGTGGAGTTAGGCTTTGACTTGAGATTATTGAAACAGCGTTTGAACATTGACTTTACCTACTACAATGCTGTGACTGACGATCAAATCTTATCGTTACCTATCGCCCTTTCTTCAGGATTTAGCCAGCAAGTTGTGAATGGTGGATCGGTAAGAAATCAAGGTGTGGAAATCATATTGAACGCGATACCCGTACAAACTGCAGATTTTCAATGGAGCACAACGGCAAATTTTGCCAGTAGCAGAGCTGTCGTTGAAGACCTGCCACAAGATGAAGGGCGATTGACGCTAGGATTTTCAAGAGTGTACAATAGCGCAGACCAGACGGTTTTCCATCAAGTAGAAGAAGGTGGCAGAGTAGGCGACTTGTACGGTACAGGATATCTGCGCAATGAAGACGGCGATTTTATCCTGACCGATGAAGGACGCTTTATTGCAGATCCTGAATTGAGAAAATTAGGTAATTACAATGCAGACTTCACGCTGGGATTGACCAACTCATTCCGTTACAAAAACTTTGATGCGTCCTTTTTACTAGACTGGAGACAAGGCGGCATTCTGGTGTCTAGAACTCTTTCATTAGGCGCCGTTGGTGGCCAGCTGGAAGAAACAGCAAATCGACCAGAAGAAGGCATCGTTGCTGATGGTGTTGTGAATACTGGAACTGCAGATAATCCAGTTTTTACCAGAAACACCACAGCAGTAACTGCCGAAAGTTACTACCGTCAATTCTACGACCGCAACCATGAGGAAAACAATGTATATGATGCCAGTTATTTAAAGCTGCGTCAGTTTTCTGTAGGCTACAATTTTGATTTGAAAAAAGGTGCGTTAGGTCTTTTCACTGAAGGCGCGACCATGCGTGTTTCCTTGATAGGTAGAAACCTATTTGCTTTTAGTGAGATACCACATTTTGATCCAGAACAACTTGCCGTGCAAGGTCAAGGCTTTGTAAACGGAGTTGAAGACATGTCGTATGCATCAACCCGTAGCATAGGAATCAAGGCTGGAATTAATTTTTAGAACTAGGAATTATAAGTAAAAGTGAGGACTGAGGCACTCGAAGTCCGACTCAATAACTTGAAACAAATAAAATGAAACACATATATAAATACAATATAATACTGCTTGCCATCATTAGCGCCATTGCAGTGTCCTGTACGGATGATTTTGAAGAAATCAATACTAATCCCAACGCACCTGTAAGCGTGCAGCCTAGTTTGCTGCTGCGTCAAGTGATTTATGATTATGGGGAGCAAATGTCTTATGAGGGTTTTGTGGCTGGTGGCTTGCTGAGTCAGCATTTGACGGCACTGGATTTTAATCTATTCGATAGGCATGCATTGAAGAGCCCGCAATTGGGCGGTGATCCATGGCCTATTTTTTACAGAAACTTGAGAGACAATGAGATCATTCTAGAGCAAGCGCAAACTACTCCAGCCTTTGCGGTTTATGAAGGTCCATCGCTCATATTCAAAGCTTACATGACTGCTGCGCTGACTGATATTTTTGGTGACGTCCCTTACTTTGAAGCGTTCCGTGGATTGGATGGTACTGTGCAAGCACCTTATGATTTGCAGGAAGACATATACTTACAGCCTGGCGGAATCTTAGACAACCTCGATCAAGGAATTGCCGCAATCGAGAATTATGAAGGATCCATACCGCTTGAAGGTGACGTTTTGTTCAACGGTGATCTGGATGGTTGGGTGCGATTTGCAAACAGTTTGAAGATCAAAGCACTGATGCGTATTTCAAATAAGGTAGATGTAAGCGACCAGCTGCAGGAACTGTTTGATGAGGGAAATTACATCAGCGATAATTCTGAAAATGCAGTATTTAACTTTACTGATGGCGAGCCTAATAACTTCCGTTTGGCGCGATTGAGAGCTGGTGACTTCAATAACTTTGTAATGAGCGAGACCATGGAAGAAGTGCTGGACGATCAAGACGACGCTCGTGTAGAAGTGCTTTTTAGACCTAGAGCCAACAACGATGACGGCGATGACTATGAAGGTTTGATTAATGGTATAGACGCATCTTCAACATCGGTCAGTCTGGCAGATTTCTCGCTGGCTGGAACTATTTTCCGTGAGAATACAGGTATGCTGGACGCCAACTACATGACCGCATGGGAAACCAACTTCCTACTTGCAGAGGCCGCTCAACGTGACCTGATTGAAGCTGATGCCGAAGATCTCTATGAAACCGCTGTAGAGCAAGCCTATGAATACTGGAATACGGAATTGCCAGAGGATTACCTCGATGAAGAAGGCGCTTTTGATGATAACGACAACGACCCAATCGAGCAAATCATTACTCAAAAATGGATCGCCAGCATGATCAATGGTTATGAGGGTTGGATCGAGTGGCGACGTACTGGATTTCCAGAGCTTAAAAATGTATCGGCTAGTTTAAACAACGGCATCATACCAGTAAGAATGCCTTATCCAACTGAAGAAGCAGCACTCAACGCAGACAATTACAATGTAGCAGCTAGCGCCACTGATGGTAATAGTATTAATGCACCTGTTTGGTGGGATGAATAGGGATTAACGATTAATGATTTGAGATTTTTGATTGAAGATTAAGAATGCCTGGTTGAGCGTAGTCGAGACCTACATTAAAAGTCAAAAGCTGATAATAAACTTCATACGTGTCAAAATATATAGGTGCAACAATAATATGATTAACATCGAGATAGCTCTCGACTGCGCTCGAGCAAGCATATTCTTGTAAACGAAAATTAATAACAAACACTTGGATTTTCTAACCCAAACATCAACCTTACAGTGGTTGCTCATCATCGCGAGTAGTGTGATCTTTTTCATACTGGCACCCTATGCCAAAGATGTAGCTACGTTCTTCAAGGCGCAGCATCGCGGTAAAGCTCCCAGCATGATGATGTTGACGGGTAGCTTGATTATCTCATGGATTTTTGCCAAAAGCATTACCAATGCAGCCAATCTGGGATTAGAATTTGGTCTGGTAGGTGGCGTGGCCTATGCTGGATATTATTTGTCATTTGCGGTAGCTGGCGTTATTATTTATCAGCTGCGCACCAGTGGTGGTTATAATAGCATACATCATTTTCTGACTGATAAATTCGATAAACAAGCGGTGGCGCTTTTTTCTATTTTGATCAGCTTCAGATTGTTTAATGAAGTCTGGTCTAACACTATGGTTATTGGGACCTATTTTGGCGACATAGGTAGCACACCTTACTACGCAGCTATATTAGTATTCACAGTTCTCACACTTGCCTACACATTGAAAGGTGGTCTGAGCAGTTCAATATTTACTGATGTGATCCAGATGGTGCTATTCTCCGTATTATTGGTAATCATTCTGAGTGTTATTTTCTCAAAACCTGAAATCTCGACCACCAGCGTATTGAATAGCGGTACCTGGTCAATGGAGCTTGGATTGAACTTGTTTTTTGCAGCTATTCTTCAAAGTTTCAGCTACCCATTTCACGATCCAGTATTGACAGATCGCGGATTTATCACCAGCCCAAAAGTCATGCGTAAAAGCTTTTTATGGGCAGCACTATTGGGTGGAGTTTGTATTGTGTTATTCAGCTTGGTTGGCGTGTATGCACAGCAAGCAGGTTTGCAAGGTCAGGCCGCTGTTGAGGTCGCAAAAAAGCTAGGCGTTGTCCTGCTGCTCATTATCAATTTCATCATGATTACCAGTGCAGCCAGCACGCTAGACAGCACATTCAGCAGTTTTTCAAAATTGCTGACGATTGATTTGAATCTGGGAAAGACGGTCACTTTTGGACGTGTTATGATGGTTTTGGTCGCCGTCTTAGGAACCATTCCTGTATTCCTTGATGCCGAGATCCTAAGCGCCACCACCATCAGCGGTACCATGGTTATTGGGCTTACTCCAGTCTTCCTGCTATGGAAAATGAACGCACCTAAAATCAGCTATTTTTTATCGGTCATTTGCGGTCTGGTTTTTGGAATTCTACTCGTGTTTCAATGGTATCCACAAGAGCTTATCTTTACCACTGGAAAGTACGCAGATTTACTATGGCTCAACGTTTACGGCATCGCTATCAGTTTCCTATTATTCCTCATACCATCATGGATAAAAACATCATAGACTTAGGTAAAAAGAGCGGTAAGATGCTCCTTTTTGGTGGTGTTTATAGTAATCTACAAGCGTTGGAGAGCCTAATAGATCTTGCCCAAAAAGAGGGCATTGCACCAGAAAACTGCCTTTGCACAGGTGATATTATCGGTTACTGCGGTCAACCTCAAGAGACGCTCGAGTTGTTCAAAAATTGGGGTGTGCACAGCATTTTGGGCAATGTAGAAATCCAGTTGCGCGATGACGAGGATCACTGCGGCTGCGATTTTACCACAGGCTCTCGATGTGATAATTTTAGTGAGATCTGGTACGCTTTCGCGAAAGCAAACTTACCAACAGCATCCAAACAATATTTTCAATCCTTATCAGACCACATACTTTTTGAGTTCGCTGGTAAGAAGGTAGGCGTCGTACATGGCAGCTATGATCACGTGTCGCAGTTCATATTCAATTCAACGAATTGGTATGAAAAGCAAGCTAGCCTTGATGCTCTCAACGCAGACGTAGTTGTTGCTGGCCACTGCGGTTTGCCTTTTCATGATTCTCAAAATGGTCAATTATGGCTCAATCCAGGTGTCATAGGTATGCCTGCCAATGATGGGACGACAAGAACCTGGGCGATGATTCTAGATGATGCTGATGGTTTAAATTTTGAGCACGTTACTTTGCAGTATGACTTTAATACAGCTGCTGATTTTATGAAAAAGCATCACCTACCGCAGGAATATGCGCACACCCTGAAAACTGGTATTTGGGATAATATGGAAATTTTACCTGATTCAGAAAAGTTGGAGCAAGGCAAGACCATCGAACTTGATGTTCAAAAAGCTGTAGTTTGATGAGAAGTCTTTTAGTTCTTACAGTGATGTTGATATGTTCCGCTTTCGCGAAAGCGCAATCCATAAAATCAGTACTTGAAAAGTATAACCAGCACAGTGTTCCCTACATCACAGTTCAGGAAGTCAAAATGGATTATGAAAACTACGTAATCCTTGATACGCGCAAAAAAGAAGAGTTTGAGGTAAGTCACCTGCCAGGTGCTTATTGGGTGGACGCTAATTTTGATCAGAATAATTTACCAAAATCGTTGAGAGATAATCCTAAGAAGCTTGTAATCGTTTACTGCACGATAGGTGTGCGTAGTGAGGATTTTGGCGAGCGACTTGTTGAGGCTGGTTACAAGAATGTGAGAAACTTATACGGTAGCATTTTCTCTTGGAAAGATGCTGGATATGAATTGGTTGACGACTTAGGTCAACCGACTGATAGCGTACATACTTATTCAAAAACTTGGAGCAAATACCTCAAAACTGGAATTCCTATAAATTAGTCTTATGAACGATCTCAAAATCCCCAAGTGGTTTTGGCAACTTATGATTCTGTGTTGTCTAGTTGGCGCTGGTTTTGCTGGATATTACCTGATAATTGATAAAAACGAAGAAACAGGATACGTATGGTACGTGTTCCTGTTTCTTATGGCTTTATGGTATGCATTGCGACAAATGCGCAAGGCAGATTAATTATTTGATACTCAAATTTTCACTGAAGATTGCTACGGTAGAATTAACAACGTTTCCACCACCATCTGTATTTCCCGTGATACGTTGAAGATATAATTCGATATAATCTCCAGGTTTTAAGGTAACTATAGTGTTAAGCGCTACATTCTGGATATCTGATGGGTTATCGACCCTGAAAATTGAATTTGATTCGGTAACAACTTCGTCGTTTACGGCAACCAAGAAGCCGTAGAACTCGCCAGTTTGATTTACACGTACTGATAACGAGGCATTTAATTGAAAATTTCTGGTTTTGATACCTTCATAGACAAGTCTGTTGTCAGTTGGATAAGCAAATCTGAAAAGATTGTTGGATTCCGTTGTATAGGCTGTTGATGTGCTAGTCAACTTTTTTGGTATGCCAACGTCTGCCGCAGAACAAGTGAAAGCATAGCCGTTAGTAACACCACCATCATAGTAATAGTTACCACTAGCAACATCATCACTCTCCATATTAATACCTGGCGAATCTACCGTCCAGAAATTGCGGAAGTTATATCCTGGATAAGTTCCAGCCCCAACTGCTCTTTCTCCAGCACCTAGAAAAACACATCCTTCTAATACCGCACTACCAGCAACGCCAGTAACTCCAGTCACATCAAAACCTGTATTACCTGCAACGACATTCATAAAACCAGATTGTTTCTGGATTAATTGAAAGGCACCTGTAATCGTTTCATAAGTGCCTACATTGTTTTCTAACCATCCTGTAGCGTTAAGCAATAAATAACCACCGCTATTATATGACACTCCTTGCTGACAATTTTGATACTGTACCACATCAAAAAACACAAGACCATAACCATCAACTTCACCTACATCGTTCATACCATTGATGATTACACTTTGAAGTACGAGATTTTGCGGTGTGGAGCCTAAAGATCCGGTGGCATCAAGATCAAAAGCTTTTGCGGTGCCTACAAAGGACTTGTCCACAGGATTTATTTTGCGGGATAAAGATAGATTTCTCACAGTACCACCGGTCGCTCCCTTAAATATCGGCTTGCTTTCTGAGTCTGCAAACAGCACATCCTTTTGCGCAAAACGACCATAAATAGTCGCATTATTCATGTCAATACTATTCGTTAAGGGTATAAAACCACTTATCTCATAAGAAAGATTTTCATCAAGTGTGATGACGCCATCTACAGGGTCTGGAAAATCACTTTCTTTTTCAATTAATACGGTGGTCTTGCGTTGCTGCTCATCGCTCTCAACATTGTTCCAATCGCCGTCAAAGTAACTGAATTGATTAAGATCCTTATTATAAGTCAATAGACCTTCAGCCGGATTTGTGATAGCGTCAATCTGCGCCTGTGTCATTCTAGGAATCAAAACTCCCGAAGTGTCAGATGCAATTTCGAGTGCTGCGGATGCGTGTGGATCTGCCGTGTTAATACCAACTTGTGCAGATGCTATGGCGCCAAGTAATAGAAATAAAAATGTAGAGTAGTAAGTGTAAAAAGTCTTCATGTACTGTGATCTTAGATTCCAAAAGTACAGGCATATCAAAGTGACAAAAACTCTATTAACATGTTGTTTGTAGTACAAAAACAGCTCTTAGTCGATAAAACTGTTTTACTAATCACATTAAACAATTGGCGTACAGCGTCTTACAATATTCACGCTAGGTAGAAGAGTGATATGATCCAGATTTGCATTTGTGATTTCCTTAACTCACTTAATCTATGAAAAGTGCTTTTAAACTTTTCAATGAATGGTTGTTAAAAGTAAATGGAAGATAAAAGTGAACAAAAGCATGCATTTGGTACTATTGAAAAAGCCAAAATACAATTGTATTCTGGCTTTAAATTTAATGCTAGCTTTTACAACAATAGCAAAGATTTCATCTATCTAGATTGAGAATCGTTCCTTGACCTTTTCTACAAAGTCTAACTTTTCCCATGTGAACAATTCCACCTCTTTGGTCACCTTACCATTGTATGGCGATTCAAAAACCTTAGTCATGGTACGTGGCTCGCGACCCATGTGACCATAGGCGGCTGTATCTCTATAGATAGGATTGCGCAGTTTTAATCTTTTCTCAATGGCGGCTGGACGCATGTCAAACAGTTCTGCGACGTGCTTTGAGATCTCACCATCAGTCATATCAACAGTAGAAGTTCCATAGGTATCTACAAGAATCGATGTAGGTTCTACAACGCCAATGGCATAGGATACTTGCACGAGTACTTCGCTGGCCAGTCCAGCAGCAACAAGATTCTTCGCAACGTGTCTCGCCGCATAAGCTGCGCTGCGATCCACCTTAGATGGGTCTTTTCCTGAAAAAGCGCCACCACCGTGCGCTCCTTTACCACCGTAAGTGTCAACAATAATCTTGCGACCAGTTAGACCAGTGTCGCCGTGAGGTCCACCAATTACAAACTTGCCCGTAGGATTGATGTGGTAGGTAATCTCATCGTTAAACAAGTTCTGCGCATATTCTGGTAGTTGATCTTTTACTCTTGGGATAAGTATCTCCACCAAATCCTTTTTAATCTGCGCCAGCATCGCATCATCATCCTCATTAAATGGATCGTGCTGTGTTGAGATAACAATCGCATCAATTCGCTGCGGTAGGTTATCATCACTGTATTCAATGGTAACTTGGGATTTTGCATCTGGACGCAAATAAGTGATGGCATCATTCTCACGACGCAGTTTTGCCAGCTCAATCAATATCTTATGAGAAATATCAAGTGCCAGCGGCATGTAATTATCGGTCTCGCTAGTCGCATAGCCAAACATCATTCCTTGATCACCAGCGCCTTGCTCTTCTTTACTCTCGCGATCAACACCTTGATTGATGTCTTGCGACTGCTCGTGAATCAAAGAAATAACACCGCAAGAATCACCAGAAAACTGGTATTCACCTTTAGTATATCCTATCTCGTTGATGATTTCACGGGCTATGTTTTGGACGTCTAGATAAGTGTCCGATTTCACTTCACCAGCAAGGACGACTTGTCCAGTTGTTACTAGCGTCTCACACGCGACCTTGGATTCTGGATCAAAAGCTAGAAAATTATCGAGCAGCGCGTCACTTATTTGGTCGGCTACTTTGTCTGGGTGACCTTCACTTACAGACTCTGATGTAAAAAGATATGGCATGTTTTAATTACGCTTTCGCGAAAGCGGAATCATCTTCAAACGCTATCGCACTATTATAAAATTGAAAAGGTAAAGAAAGACTGTGCAAGAAATACATCTGTTTTAGCATTTGTGTTTCTAGTAAAAGAAACGAGGTTGCAAGCAGTCAAATCAATCCTCAATGATGCAAATGTAAGCATAATCGCCACCTATAAAGTTTCGTCTAATAGATTTTCAAAATATCAATAGTCTAGGCATTGATACTATGGTCTGGCTTCAAGAGCTTCAATCCTTTTCTGTTGTTCTTTAATCGCATTAACCAGTATAGGGATGAGAGCGGTATAATCGACTGATAGTGTTTGCTCATCGTCATTACCCGTATGAACTACCTCAGGAAGGTCTTCTAACAAGTCTTGCGCCATGAATCCGTATTGCTCGCGCTCGCTGGCATCAGTTTTATAATTGTAACTGTAAGTCTTAAGCTTGAGAATCGTTTCAAGACCAAGTGATAGATCATTAATGTTTTCTTTTTTACGTCTATCACTTACCTGAGTTGCGTTCTGAAAGTAAAGAGTTCTCCACGGTCTGTCTGATCTACCTAAATCTTTAGTGTTTTGAATGGGGAAAAAGGCAAAATCAGTTAAGTGATAATCAACTTCTGATCCACCAGAAGGTCCTATGTTGATTCTCAGGCCACCATCTGCACCAGGGTCATTGGAGTGAACACCTTTAGTGTACACACGACGGAAATGTCTATCAGACCTACCAATATCATAAACACCATCTGTAGAAGAGAAGTTATTTGCGGCATCTATGCGTGGTAACAAATTGCTTTCTTCAAAATATAGTCGTCTTGAATTACCAAAGGCCATGCTTATTGTACCATTTATGTCAGTATGTTGCATATCAAAGAAGCTGCCATTGTTTATCATGTTGAAATCAAAGGAGGCAAAATCCAAACTTATACCATCACTTCCAGCTTCCGTTTTAAGAACCAGCGCTCTATTAGGATTTGTTACACCAGTACCTATCCCTATATTTCCATTTGCTGCTACTCGTATTCTTTCAATTGCGTTAGTTGCAATTGAAAGGCCTGCATTGTCACTGGTTCCAATGTAATTATTAGTATCAGCGCCAGGCGTTGTACCTGCGTTCCCATTTCTTGACCAATCATTGTTTGCTCCTGTTTGTGCCGCGTTGTCCCTACTTGTGGTCAATCTGCTCCAGCCTGTACCATTCCAATAATGATAACCAGTTCCTGTAATGCCATTAGTATTGTAAACTAATAGACTTTCTTCAATGGTTCCTTCTATTGGATTTTGACTATCAAGATCGGGAATATCTATTCTAGGAATCATGATTCCCTTATTTCCATCAACGGAATGCACATCCAGCATACTGGCACTATTAGGATCAATGGTACCTATGCCCACTTGAGCAAACAGTCCGGTTGTTGAAAAAAGGAGAGAGAAAATAATATAGCGTAAAGCATTATTCATAAATCATCGTATTGGTTCATCTATACTAACGGTGTTTTATCTAACTAGGTTTCAATAACATAGGTTAATGTGTTATAATTAACAGGTGTAATCACACATATTGTGTTTAATCCTGTAATTGAGCTCTTTGTCGGTTATTAAATTTTATAATACGTTAAGGCGTAACAAATGTGGAGAAATGCATGGATGTGTGTTAAATAAAGCAAAACTTTTAATACTAAAACATATTAGTTATACTATATCTTTGATCTAAATAGCTTTATTTCAATTAGTTGCGTTAATCCTACTAATTTACTAGGAATTAAACTAAAAATAATTTGGTCACGTCATTTTTGTTTTTGAATATTTGTACTCGACGTTCATAACCATATTGAAATTATCAAGAAAGGACGAGGGAACAGACCCATCGACTCCTTAGCAACCCTTCATTTTTGTCGACATTAAATGAAGAAGGTGCTAATTTCTGCCACGCAAGTGGACCAGATGATACTCATGTAAGTAGGTTATACTACCACACAGTTTCTTTTTTGATGTTATCTCACCACACTGGTGCGGCAACTCTGTATTTCAAACCGATTATGGACATTATTTATTGATGTTTAAAAGAAACAACATGTCAACTTCAAATTTTGCAACCCAGTCATTACACACAGGTCATGACTTCAAAAACAACGGTGGTACAAGAGCAGTGCCGCTCTATCAATCCACTAGCTATGTGTTCAACAACAGCGATCACGCAGCAAATCTGTTCTCGCTCGCCGAGCCTGGTTTTATCTACACCAGGATCAATAACCCAACGGTAGATGTGCTGGAACAGCGACTCACCGCTCTAGAAGGTGGTCTTGCAGCCGTGGCAACCGCCTCGGGAACCAGCGCCATTTCAACAACGCTACTTACCTTATTGCGTGCTGGCGATCATATCGTCGCTAGTAATTCGCTCTATGGCGGTACTTATAACTTGCTTTCGGTGACACTTCCTAGATTGGGTATCACGACCACATTTGTCAATCCTAATGATGATGACGCTTTCGCGAAAGCGGTACAAGAAAACACCAGAGCCATATTTGTAGAGTCTCTAGGTAATCCCAAACTTGATGTGTTAGATCTCAAAAAAATCAGTGTACAAGCCAAAGATGCCAAAGTGCCATTGATCGTAGATAATACAGTCGCCACACCTTACTTACTCAATCCTATTGAGCACGGCGCAAACATCGTCATTCATTCATTGACCAAGTATATCAACGGTAACGGTACAGCTCTAGGCGGCATCATCATCGACGCAGGAACCTTTGATTGGACAAACGGCAAATTCCCAGAATTTACAGAGCCATCGCCAGGATACCATGGTCTGGTTTACAGCGAAGCGCTGGAAGCTGCTGCCTTTATTGCCAAAGTGCGAATAGAAGGCCTGCGTGATCTAGGTGGTGCGATATCACCGTTCAATGCATGGCAAATCATTCAAGGTTTAGAAACCCTACAATTGCGTATTGAAAAGCACAGTCAAAGCGCACTGGAATTAGCTAAATGGCTACAAACTCAAGAACAAGTAGAATGGGTCAACTATCCAGGATTAGAGTCCAGCGATTACTACGATCTGGCAAAAAAATATCTGCCTAAAGGACAAAGTGGTATCGTTACTTTTGGAGTAAAAGGTGGTTATGAAAGTGCCAAAAAAGTAGTCGACAGCGCTCAGGTATTCTCTTTGCTAGCCAACATAGGCGATACAAAATCCTTGATCATTCACCCAGCAAGCACCACGCACCAGCAGCTTAAGGACGAAGATCAGCTTAGTACTGGTGTGACAAAGGATTTGATCAGACTATCCGTTGGTCTTGAAGATATAGAGGATTTGAAACAAGATCTCGTCAACGCATTTGCAGCCATCAAATCTGGAGTTACCGCCTAGATGTCAGTAAATCTTGAGACATATCAAATTCCAGATTTTGAATCGATCTCTGGTATCAAACAGGACGTCCATCTTACCTATAGAATATACGGGTGCGCGCTACACAGCGCACCCATAATTCTGGTCAATCACGCGCTCACAGGTAATTCTGATCTGGAAAGCTGGTGGTTTGAGATGGTAGGACCTGACAAACCGCTAGATACCAATCGCTTCACTTTACTAACAATTGATTTGCCTGGTAATGGTCATGATCGCGATGTAGATCATCTGGTTTACAATTACAAAGACTGGAACTTAGGCGATGTGGCGAGAGCATTTGTACGATTGTTTGAGCATCTTGGGATTCGGCAATTTCACTTAGGAATAGGCGGCAGCATAGGTGGCGCATTGCTTTGGGAACTGCTAGCTATCGAGCCTAGTTTATTTAAGACTATCGTGCCTATCGCGGCAGACTGGAAAGCTACCGACTGGTTGATCGCCTGTTGCTATGTGCAAGAGCAAATCTTGTCAACATCCAGCGCACCACTTGAGACGGCAAGAAAGCATGCCATGACTTTTTATAGATCGCCGCAAAGTTTAAAGCACAAATTTCAGCGAGCTCAAGTCAATGATCAGTTTAAAGTGAATGCCTGGTTAGATCATCACGGTAAAATTTTGAAATCCAGATTTACACTACCAGCATACAGGCTGGTCAATCATTTGTTGCAAAGCACGGATGCGGCGAGGTCACATAAAAGTATTGATGAAGTTGTAGGCAATACAGAAACCCAAGTTCATCTAGTTGCGATTGACAGTGATGGATTCTTTGTTCCTCAAGAAGATAGAGATACGCATCAACGATTTAGAGATACAGGAAAAGTGCATTATTATGAAATCAAAAGTTTGCACGGTCATGATGCATTCTTGATTGAGCACGATCAGGTCTCGCACATTATTAATCAAATTCTAGCTACCGTGGTAGTAGAAAATCCAGTCGTATAAAATGACGACGTTATAATTATGAAAGAAATTCACTTATATATATTCGGTATTGGTAATGTAGGCAGCAAGCTTATTGAACAAGTACTGCAATCACATTCGTTTTTTAAGATACGACATCATCTGGATGTAAGAATCGTTGGTCTAGCCAATTCAAGAAAAGTTCTCATTGAACCAGATGGTATTGATGATAACTGGAAGCACTCTTTTGAGAACGATGGTGTCGTCAGGCAACCTGATAGTTTTTACCAGCATGCCCGATATGTCGATGCCGTGCGTATTGCGGTTGATGCAACGGCCAGTAAAGAGCTGTCACACTTCTATCCAGAAATCGCTAGTGAAGGTTTCCACATAGTCACTGCAAATAAAATCGCCAACACGCTGGATCAGCAGTTTTATGATCACTTAAGAAGCGTGCTTAAAAACAATCAGGTTCAATTTTTATATGAAACCAATGTTGGTGCTGGCTTGCCCATTGTTCAAACGGTACAACAACTCACAGCTGCTGGTGAACAATTGCATGCGATCAACGGTGTGTTTTCTGGATCGCTAGGTTACATTTTCAACAGGTTTTCACAGGAAGATGTTGCTTTTTCGCAAATCGTGAAAGATGCCCTCGTGAATGGCTACACAGAACCTGATCCGCGTGAGGATTTATCGGGCAATGATGTTGCTCGCAAGTTGTTGGTGCTGGCAAGAGAAGCTGGTCGCAAATTAGAATTCAAGGATATTGAGATTGAAAATCTAGTACCAGCCGATTTACAAGAACTAGATACAAATGATTTCATAGAACGCTTGACGGAATTAGATGCAGATCTTGAGAAAAGAAAGCAAAATCTTGAACCTAATCACGTTCTCAGACACTTGGGAACTTTTAACGCGACAAACAACAAACTCAAGGTGTCCTTGCAGGCTGTTCCAGAAGACTCTGCGGCAGGACAATTGCGAGGCAGTGATGGCTTTTTTGAAATCTATTCAGAAAGCTATAGCGAGCATCCGTTAGTCATAAAAGGCGCTGGCGCAGGTCGTGAAGTGACAGCACGTGGATTGTTGTCAGATATTATCACGATCGCGAGATCGAGCGTAGCTAAACAGATTTTTGTCGAGGTGTAGCTGTCAATAAAATCCCATGTTTGATAATAATGGTAGCTTTGCCACGTGTTATCTAGAAAAACAAAGTACGGTATCAAGGCATTGACCTATCTCGCCAGACAGGAAAAGGAAAATCCTGTGTGCATCGCCACCATTGCCGAATCTGAAAATATACCGCATAAATTCCTGGAATCCATCTTGCTAGAGCTGCGCAAAAACAGTATTCTAGGCAGTCGCAAGGGAAAAGGCGGCGGCTACTATCTGCTGCAAAATGCAGATCAAATCAGGATGGCGACCGTGCATCGTATTCTAGAAGGTCCTATCGCTATGTTGCCTTGTGTGAGCCTTAATTTCTATGAAAAGTGTAACGATTGCCCTGATGAGGATGCCTGCGCGGTTAATCGACTCATGCTACAAGTGCGAGACAACACACTGGAAATACTCGAGAAACAAACACTTGCTGACTTGATTTCATAATCCAGCTATACTCAACAAAAACGTTTGCGTATTATTATCCTAGTAACCTTATAGGGTTTAAGGATTATGTCGTTAATTTGCACTTCATTTGAGTATATGATTCTGGATCAGTTTTTATACACCAGCGCCAAAACCCAAAAAACCACCACGGCAACTACCTCACAAGATTCAACGGTGCGCAGCATTGTAAAATCGGTTAGTTGGCGCGTTATCGGTACGATTGACACGGTTTTGATTTCCTATTTTTTGACCGGCGAGATCAACACGGCGTTTGCTATTGGTGGTGTAGAATTGATTACAAAAATGGTTCTCTACGTTGCCCACGAGCGCGTGTGGAACTGCATAAAATTTGGTAGACGACCATGATAGATCATAGCAATTATCAGGATTATAATTCCGCTTTCGCGAAAGCGGAACCCAGCAAAATTATCGATACAGTATTAGAGCAGGCGCACAAGCCTATAGTGACGACTAACTTCAGGCCGTATGAAGTAGCCATATTGCACGCTGTGGCAAGTGTGGATCCTAACGTACCAGTTGTGTGGTGCGATACAGGTTACAACACGCCGCAAACATACAGACACGCCATCGAGGTAATCGAGAAATTAGGTCTAGACGTGTCCACGTATGTGCCGCAACAAACGGTGTCTTATAGAAATGAAACGCTAGGAATACCTACGGTGGACGATTCCAATCATGCGGAATTTACTAGACAAGTCAAACTAGAACCTTTTCAGCGAGCGATGGCGCATTTTCAGCCAGATGTGTGGTTCACAAATTTGCGCGCAGGCCAGACCAATTTTAGAGATTCTATTGATGTCCTCTCATACAGTAAGGATGGCGTACTCAAGGTGAGCCCGTTTTATCATTATGATGATCAACAACTTGACGAATATCTAGCAAAACACGATCTACCCAATGAGTTTAAATATTTTGACCCAACCAAAGTCGAGTCAAACAGAGAATGCGGTCTTCATGCCTAAGGTTTTGATTACCAAGGAGTTGGAAGCCGAGGCGATCTATATCATACGTGAGGTCGTCGCGCAGTTTGAGAAACCAGTCCTTTTGTTCTCTGGCGGTAAGGACAGCATCACATTGTTGCATCTTGCCCGCAAGGCCTTTTTTCCCGCCAAAATTCCGTTCCCTTTATTACATGTAGATACAGGTCATAACTTTCCTGAGACCATAGATTTCAGGGATGAGTTGGTGGAGAAATATGATCTGGACTTGATCGTGGCTCACGTTCAGGACAACATCGATGCAGGAATCGTTAAGGAAGAAACTGGTCGCTATTCCAGTCGCAACCAACTGCAGACACAAACCTTGCTGGACGCCATTGAAGAACATGGCTTTGATGCCTGCATGGGCGGCGCGAGACGCGACGAGGAAAAGGCACGCGCCAAGGAACGTATTTTCTCTGTACGCAATGACTTCGGCGAATGGGATGAAAAAAACCAGAGACCCGAACTTTTTGATCTACTCAACGGCATGATCGAATTAGGCCAGAATGTGCGATGTTTCCCTATTTCTAATTGGACAGAATTGGACGTCTGGAATTATATAAGGAGTGAAAAAATCGAGATACCATCGATCTATTATGCCCACGAGCGATCTGTTTTTGAGCGTGACGGCTTGATCTGGAGCGACTCACCTTATGTATATCGCGATGATCATGAAGAGGTCGCAGTCAAATGGGTGCGATTTAGGACTGTTGGCGATATGTCCTGCACGGCAGCGGTCGCCAGCACCGCGACAGATATTGACACCGTAATTGAAGAAATAAGCGGCAGCACGATTTCAGAACGTGGTGCTCGCATCGACGACAAGCGCAGTGAGGCCGCCATGGAAACCCGTAAGCAACAAGGATATTTTTAAATGAATGTATTGAAGATTGCTACCGCAGGTAGCGTGGATGATGGAAAAAGCACCTTGATAGGCAGATTGTTGTACGACACGCAATCGCTACCTACGGACAAACTTGAGGCGATAAAAAAGAGCAGCGAGAAGAAAGGATACGATTACCTAGACCTATCGCTAGCTACCGACGGCCTTGTTGCAGAGCGTGAACAAGGCATCACGATTGACGTGGCGCACATCTATTTCTCGACACCAGACCGCAGCTACATCATCGCAGACTCGCCAGGCCATGTAGAATACACGCGAAATATGATCACTGGCGCCAGCACCAGCAAGGCCAGTATTATCTTGATCGATGCTAGAAAAGGCGTTGTCGAGCAGACCTTTAGGCATTTTTATATCAACCATTTATTGCAGACCAGTCACTTGATCATAGCGGTCAATAAAATGGATCTAGTAGATTATGACGAGTCCGCTTTCGCGAAAGCAGTACAACAATTCCAATCTCTGCTAGACAAACACCCGTCGGAAAAGCGAAAGGTGCATTTTGTGCCAGTAAGCGCACTCAAGGGCGATAACGTCGTGAGCAAATCTGCCGAAATGCCATGGTATCAAGGAAGCCCAATCTTAGAAAACCTATCCAAAATAGATACGATTGCGGAAGACTCGCAGAGTTTCTTACAAGTCCAGAATGTCATACGTCCCAAGACCGAAGAATATCATGACTACCGTGGTTTTGCAGGACGCATCAGAGGCGCACATTTATCAATCGGCGACCAGATTACCGTGCTGCCGTCCATGAAGACAAGCACCGTTGACGGTATTTATTTTAATGGCGCTAAGTATGACGAGGCGCCAGTGGGCAGTTCAGTTAGTGTGACTTTGAAAGATGAGGTCAACGTCGATCGCGGCGATATTTTGATGACGCAACCACCAGCCGATCTTGAACTAACCAAAAACATTCAAGCCACCATCTGCTGGATGGACAGCACGCCATTGCGACCGCGCACTAAATTTCACTTACAATACGGTACTCAACGCATGACTTGCCGTGTAGAGCAAATCACCTCAAAAAAATCAGCAGATTTCCACCAGGATATCATCGATGTCGATCAACTCGAACTCAATGACATCGCCACAATTCAGCTCAAACTGAGCAAACCTATTCCAGCGATCACATACGACCAATCAAAAGAACTCGGCCGCTTCATTCTTATTGATCCACAAAGCAGAAATACTGCTGCCGTTGGGTTCATTGAATAATGTGGTGTGAAAATAGATGATGGATTATAGATCAATGATCATGGAATAAATGTTTTTCAACTTCTACCGTAGGGCCACATCGAGGCTTCCGAAGAAAGTTTGTCCGCAGGATAGATGGAATAGACAATCAGCATATCGAACAAATGAATAGCATAGAACTCAAAGCAATTATCCATAATCTATATTCCATCAGCGCAGCGGTCTAAAATCCTCAACGCAACTGCTCATCCTAAACACTTGTTTACCTGCCATTTGCTCACGACCTTTGCAGCTGCTTAATTGGCGTAACATTTGCTATGGAAAAGGACATGATTACCACAGATATATTGATAATTGGAGCAGGCCCTACGGGACTTTTCGCCGTTTTTGAAGCTGGACTGCTGAAACTAAAATGTCATATCATTGATGCCTTGGCACAACCTGGCGGTCAGTGCAGTGAGCTGTATCCTAAAAAGCCTATTTATGATATTCCAGGTTTTCCTGAAGTTTTGGCTGGCGATCTAGTTGATAATCTAATGAAGCAAATCGAGCCGTTCCAACCTGGATTTACCCTAGGTGAGCGTGCAGAAACCATTGAGCGACAAGAAGACGGTAGTTTTATTGTTACCACTAATAAAGGCACTAAGCATCACGCCAAAGTCGTTGCTATTGCTGGTGGTTTGGGTTCTTTTGAACCACGCAAACCTATTATCGATTGTCTAGAGAAATATGAAGATAAAGGTCTTGCCTATATGATCAAGGATCCCGAAGATTATCGCGGTAAGCGAGTTGTCATCGCTGGAGGCGGCGACAGCGCCCTTGACTGGTCCATTTTCTTGGCAGATGTTGCCAGCGAGGTGACATTGGTTCACAGACGTGAAGAATTCCGCGGTGCGCTAGATAGTGTTGAGAAAGTAGAAGAACTGGTAGAGCAAGACAAGATCAGGTTGGTAACACCAGCCGAAATCCTTGACATTAACGGTGAAGGAAAGGTCGAGTCTGTTTTGTTGCAACACAACGACGAGGCAAAACGTATGGAAGTCATCGAGTGCGATGCTTTTATTCCACTCTTCGGTCTTGCCCCTAAATTGGGCCCGATAGCCGATTGGGGTCTCGAGATAGAAAAAAATGCGATCAAAGTTGATAACACATTAGATTATCAAACTAATGTTCCAGGCATCTATGCTATTGGTGATGTGAATACCTATCCAGGTAAATTGAAGTTGATCCTTTGTGGTTTCCACGAGGCGACATTAATGTGTCAAAGTGCCTACCAGCGAATTTTTCCAGACAAGCGTTATGTGATGAAATACACCACCGTAGGTGGCGTCAACGGTTTTGACGGTTCTAGAAAAGAAGCCGAAAAAGCAGTCGTCAAAAAAATAGGAAATAAGCAGAATGTCTGATATAAAAATGACCATCATCGATCGCGATGGCCAGCGCCACGAGGTCGATGCACCAACTGACATGAACATGAATGTCATGGAAGTCTGCAAGGCCTATGATTTACCAGTCCAAGCCGTTTGCGGCGGTATGGCCATGTGCGCTACTTGCCAGTGCTACATCATCAGCGACCACGATCTAGGCGAGCGCAACGACGATGAAGAAGCCATGCTTTGGGAAGCTCAAAACGTAAAAGACAATTCCAGACTGGGCTGCCAGATTCCGATTACTGAGGATTTGGAAGGATTGGTTATTGAGCTGGCGCCTGAGGAGTGATCCTCAATGTTAGATGTGAGCATTTTAAACATCCAACTCTTATCTTCCCTTAAGGGAAGACAATACTTCTATGATGAAATGATCTACAGTTTCGATCATTAGAGCAGTTGTTATAATATTCATCTCTTTTTGTATCCCTTTGCGGGAAATGCCGAAGTTTAAGGGTATCAGGACTGCCATTGGAAATAGTTTCGGTTGGCACCTCAATAGATAAAAAATCACCAAATTAGCACATTATCTAATTATCAAATTATTTGCGTAATCCAGCTTCATCGCCCATATTTGTATCAGTTCATTTGCATTTTGAGTTATAAAGAAAGGTTCAGGGATTAGACCCGTTGAGACCTTGGCAACCCTGCAACTGCAGAAGGTGCCTCATTCTACCACGCTTTTGTGGACAGATAACGAGCAATTAATCCGCACATCTTTCTTTTTTTGTATCGCTTTCGCGAAAGCGTAATTATTCTCAAATATCAAGTTAACCTTATAGATTTTCTATAGATCATACTTGGTTGCAAGTGAGCATTGAAAAACAAACACCAAGATTGGGAAACACAATATTATATAAGGCATTGCAAGAGCGTATCCTAGTGCTGGATGGCGCTATGGGCACGATGCTACAGCGACACAAATTTACTGAGGCCGACTTTCGTAGTGAGCGTTTCAAGAATTATCCGTATGATGTAAAAGGAAATAATGATTTATTGTCCATCACTCAGCCGGAAGCCATTGCAGATGTTCATGCGCAATATTTTGCGGCAGGTGCTGACATTGTGGAGACCAATACGTTTAGTGCAACCACCATCGCCATGGCAGATTACCACATGGAAGATCTGGTCGATGAGCTGAACATTCAAAGTGCTCAAATCGCACGCAAAGTCGCTGACGACTTCACGGCTCGCGAGCCGCACAAACCCAGATTTGTCGCCGGCGCGATCGGCCCAACCAATAAAACAGCTAGCATGTCGCCAGATGTTAATGATCCAGGCTATCGTGCGATCACTTTTGACGAGTTGCGCGTTGCCTACAAACAGCAAGCTGCTGGATTGATAAAAGGTGGCGTGGATATTTTGCTGGTAGAGACGGTCTTTGACACGCTCAATGCCAAGGCGGCTCTTTTTGCCATTTCAGAATTGAAAGAAGAACTAAATCTAGATATTCCGGTTATGGTAAGCGGTACGATCACAGATGCATCGGGAAGAACTCTAAGCGGTCAAACAGCAGAGGCGTTTATGATTTCGATTGAGCATATTCCGCTGTTATCTGTTGGTTTCAATTGCGCATTGGGCGCAAAACAACTCACACCTTATTTGGAAACCGTGGCAAGCAAATCGCCATTTGGCATCAGTGCCTATCCCAATGCAGGATTGCCTAATGCTTTTGGCGAGTACGATGAATCGCCAGAACAAATGGCATCTCAAATACGAGAATACCTCGACAAATCACTGATCAACATCATCGGTGGTTGTTGTGGTACGACACCAGATCATATTGCTGCCATCGCTAAAATCGCTGCAGAATACAAGCCGAGACCCATTCCTTCACTTCAAAAACTAGCGTATGCCTGATAAACAAGTGAACGAATTTAGACCACTCAAACTTAGCGGACTCGAACCGCTAGTCATTACTCCCGAAAGTAATTTTGTCAATGTAGGCGAGCGTACCAATGTAGCGGGTTCCAAAAAATTCTTGCGTTTAATCAATGAGGATAAATTTGACGAGGCACTGGAAATAGCAAGAGATCAGGTGGACAATGGTGCGCAGATCATCGACATTAACATGGATGATGGAATGATCAATGGCAAGGCTGCCATGGTCAAATTCCTCAATCTCATAGCAGCAGAACCGGACATTTCGCGGGTGCCTATCATGATCGACAGTTCCAAATGGGAAATCATCGAGGCTGGATTGCAGGTTGTTCAGGGAAAATGCGTGGTCAATTCCATCAGCCTTAAGGAAGGCGAGGAAGAATTTGTCAAACACGCCAAAGCTATCAAACGCTACGGCGCCGCCGTGATCGTCATGGCCTTTGATGAAGTAGGTCAAGCAGACACCTATGAACGCCGCATTGAGATTGCCAAGCGCAGTTACGATATCCTGGTGGATAAGATAAATTTCGCGCCAGAGGACATCATTTTTGACCTGAACATATTTCCAGTGGCAACTGGAATGGAAGAACATAAACTCAACGCACTCGACTTTATCAATGGCACGCGTTGGGTGCGAGAGAACCTGCCGCATGCCAGCGTAAGTGGTGGCGTGAGCAATGTGAGTTTCAGCTTTCGTGGCAATAACAAAGTGCGTGAGGCCATGCATAGTGCCTTTCTATTTCATGCTATAAAGGCTGGAATGAACATCGGTATCGTGAACCCAGCACTGCTGGAAGTTTATGACGATATCGATAAGGAACTGCTGGAGTATGTAGAAGATGTCTTGCTCAATCGTCGGGATGACGCCACTGAACGACTACTCGATTATGCCGAGAGCGTTACTCAAACAGTAAGAACCAGCACGATAGATAACAGTTGGCGTGAAACACCTCTACAGGATCGAATCACACGAGCTCTTATTAAAGGTATTGACGCCTACATCATAGAAGATGTCGAGGAAGCCAGACAAGTATCCAGCGCGCCGATCGAGGTCATAGAAGGTCACTTGATGACAGGTATGAATGTCGTCGGCGACCTGTTTGGTTCTGGAAAAATGTTCCTACCGCAAGTAGTCAAGAGTGCACGCGTTATGAAAAAGGCGGTAGCCTATCTGTTGCCCTACATTGAAGCAGAGAAAGAAAAGAATTTAAAAGAAAATCCTGATTTTCTTTCCAGCACCAGTTCGCCAAAGGTATTGATGGCCACCGTAAAAGGTGACGTGCATGACATCGGGAAAAACATTGTTTCGGTAGTACTTGCATGCAATAATTATGAGATCATTGATCTAGGCGTCATGGTACCACCAGAAAAAATTCTGGATGCTGCAATTGAACATCAAGTGGATATCATTGGCCTGAGCGGACTCATCACGCCGTCGCTGGATGAGATGGTTTATATCGCCAAGGAGATGAAACGACGCAATTTTGAGGTGCCTTTGATGATAGGTGGTGCGACGACTTCGCGAGCGCATACGGCCGTCAAGATTGCACCAGAATATGACGGAACCATCGTTCACGTGAATGATGCCAGTCGTGCGGTAACCGTCGCTGGAGAATTGACTGGTGATAAGGGTGATGACTATCACGCTTTCGCGAAAGCTAAAAAAGAAGAATACACTAAACTGCGCAATGACTTTTTAGGTAGGGCCAAGAAAAAGGATTTCCTAACGATTGAGCAGGCACGAGAAAATAAACTACAATTGGATTGGAGCAATTACCAACCTGTGAAGCCGAAGGAACTTGGCGTTCATGAGTTGGAAGCAATTGATTTAAAAGAAGTTGTTCCATACATTGACTGGTCGCCGTTCTTCCGCAGTTGGGATTTGCATGGTCGTTATCCTGATATTTTGACCGATGCCGTCGTGGGCGAGCAAGCGACAGATCTTTTTGCAGATGCTCAAGAAATGTTGAAGAAAATCATTGATGAGAATTGGTTAGTGGCAAAAGCACTCTACGGTTTGTTCCCAGCAAATTCCAATGAGCAGGATGACATAGAGGTCAAGGGAACTGATCAGGATTTTATATTCAGAACCTTGCGCCAACAATCCAAAAAAGCGGTTGGAAAACCTCAAATCGCACTATCTGACTTCATCGCACCACAGGAATCCGGCGTTCAAGATTATATAGGAGTATTTTGTGTGAGCACAGGTTTTGGTGTTCCAGAACGAGCTGCGCAATTTGAGAAGGATCACGACGATTACAATTCCATCATGCTCAAAGCTCTTGCCGACCGACTCGCCGAAGCGCTAGCCGAATATCTGCACCTAAGAATACGTAAGGAATTCTGGGGTTATGCCAGCGACGAGCAGTTGGAAAACAATGACTTGATCAAAGAAGCCTATAAAGGAATACGACCTGCTCCAGGTTATCCAGCCTGTCCAGATCACTTGGAAAAAGAGACGATTTGGGAATTGTTGCAAGTAGAAAAACGCATAGGCGTAAAGCTTACGGAAAGCCTTGCCATGTGGCCGGCAGCCAGTGTTTCCGGCTACTACATTGCACATCCAGAATCACGCTACTTTGGGCTGGGCAAGATTAAGGAAGATCAGGTCAAGGACTATGCAGACCGTAAAGGAATCTCTTTTGCGAAAGCGGAAAAATGGCTCAACCCAAACATCGCTGATTAATCCAGAAGAATTTAATGAAGATTACAGACCATATCAAAAACGCTGACGACACGCTCTTCAGTTTTGAAATTATACCGCCAGTCAAGGGCAAATCCATACAGGAATTGTACAATAACATCGATCCCTTGATGGAATTTAAGCCGCCATTTATTGATGTGACAACCTCGCGCGAAGAGTACATTTATATTGAAAAACAAGGTGGTCTTCTGGAAAAACGATTGACCAGAATGCGTCCTGGAACGCTAGGAATTTGTGCGGCAATCCAGAATAAATATGATGTAGATACTGTGCCGCACTTGCTTTGCGGTGGGTTCACCAAACAGGAAACCGAGTATTTACTGGTTGATTGTCAATACCTCAAAATTGAGAACGTCATGGCGCTGCGCGGCGATGCGAGAAAGGAAGAAAAACGCTTTGAAAGTACTGACGGCGGTCATGAGTTCGCAATCGATCTAGTCAAACAAATAGAAAATCTCAACCAGGGTAATTATTTACATGAGGTGATTGAGATCTCGTGCGATGTTGACTTTTGCATAGGTGTGGCTGGCTACCCAGAAAAACACGAGGAATCGCCATCCTTGCAATCAGATCTCAAGCGATTGAAAGATAAGGTAGACGCAGGTGCAGATTATGTGGTGACGCAAATGTTTTTTGACAATCAAAAATATTTTGCCTTTGTCAAAGCCGCTCGCAAGAGGGGAATTGAGGTGCCTATCATTCCTGGAATCAAGCCTATTGCCACAAAAAGACATCTTCAATTATTGCCGCAAACCTTTCATCTGGACATGCCGCAAGAATTAGTTGAGGCCGTAGAAAACTGCAAGAACAATAAAGACGTACGTCAAGTGGGCGTGGAGTTTTGCATTGAGCAGTGTCGTGAGTTATTGGAGCATGATGTACCTGTATTGCATTTTTACAGCATGGGAAAAAGCGATAATATTTATGACATTGCGCGCGCCATTTTTTAACGTAGTTTAGCGCAAATGACGTATCATGTTTTAATGTTGTTGGTTTGTTACGCCCTGCCTGTCGTGACCGCACTTGGGCAGGCAGGTTTCGCGAAAGCGGGCTTCTCACAATCTAATAGCAACTCTACCAGCAATGATAAAAATCTCGATAAAATTTTTACAATCGACGCTTCCTACCTGTACGGGACGATCCTGCAACACAATCCAGATATCTCGCATTTGATCACAGATCATCCTACGGCGATCCTTTTGAGTTATAACCGCAAGACTTATGGTGGCCAAGAATGGCAGTCGCGCTACAATTTCCCAGACTACGGTTTTAGTTTTGCCTATCAGGACATGAAAAATCGATTTCTAGGTGAGGCTTATGGTGCGTATGCGCATTATAACTTTTACTTTTTTAATCGCAACATGCAGTTTAGAGTAGGGCAAGGAATCTCTTACATGACGAGACCTTTTGACGTGGATAGCAATCCGCAGAATAATGCCTATGGTACCCGATTGACTAGTTCGACTTATTTGCTGGGTAATTATAGGAAAGAGAATTTATTTCATGGTTTTGGTTTTCAAGTAGGAGCGAGCATCATCCATTATTCAAATGCTAATGTGCGTGCGCCCAACAACTCTACTAATACATGGTTGTTCAACGCTGGTGTCAATTACACATTTAATCATGAAGAGATTCCAGAATATAAGATATGGCCTAAGAGAAAGTACACGGAGCCTATAGGATTGACAGCGGTCGCGCGTCTAGGTTTTAATGAGAGTGACTATCGCGGAAGTGGACAATATCCGTTTTATGATTTTAGCGTTTATCTGGACAAGCGCATCAACATCAAGAGCAGCCTGCATGCTGGTTTAGAACTTTTCATTGCAGAATTCTTAAAGGAATACCGTGATTACAGAGTTAATAGCTTTCCAGAAGATGATATTGATGGTGACGAGAATTTCCAGAGAGCAGGAATTTTTGTAGGTCACGAGTTGCACTTGGGAAAAACAAGTTTGCTGTCGCAGTTAGGTTATTACTACTACCAGCCCATACCTTTTGAATCCAGATTTTATAACCGTCTAGGATTACAACGCAGACTGACCGACAATATATTTGCCAGCGTGACCGTAAAAGCGCATGGCGCCAAAGCCGAAGGCGTTAGCCTAGGGATAGGCTACAGATTTGAGAATATCTTTAAATCAAAACTAGAGAAGTTATGAATTCAGAATTAGGACTTAAGAGTGAATTCAGAATTCAGAATGAAGAATCCAGAATTGGATTATGGATTATAGAATATGGAGAATGGAAGCTCTTCGCTCACAAGAATTTCAAGAAGGCGGTTTCGATCATCATATTTATGGCCGTTATATTAACAACAACCTCTTGCGATTCAGAAGAAGGCCTTAACTGTACCCAAGCTGCTGGTGATCTGGTAAGTACAGAGGTTGAGGTAGAACCTTTTAATAAAGTAGTCATTTTTGAGCGCATGGGCGCAACATTTATACACGGTGATGAGCAAAAAGTGGTTGTGCGCACTGGTGAAAACCTTTTAAATGACATTGAACTAAATGTGGTCGACGGTCAATTACAAGTGGTCAACAATAATGGCTGCAATGTGATGCGAGATTATGGCATTACACAAATCGAAATCACATCGCCCAACTTGACCGAAATAAGAACCAGCACTGGCGAAGACTTAAAAAGCGATGGTATCTTGAGGTATCCTAATTTGACCTTATTATCAGAAGATGAAAGTGTTGAAGAGGATTTCTACAACACAGATGGTCACATGCGTTTGAATCTGGATGTAGAAAACTTAATCATCATCTCAAATAATTTGAGTTATTTCTACCTAGAAGGAAATGTGGAAAATGCAGATATCACTTTTCTAGATGGAGATGGTCGCATCTATGCAGCAGATCTTGAGATCCAAAACGCACAGATCTTTCATCGAGGAACATCAGAATGGCGCATGGATGTAAAACAAAACATCGCCGGAACCATAAATGGCTACGGCGATGTGATATTGAATTCTAGACCTACCAACGTCGACGTTGATGTCACGTGGCGTGGTCGATTACTGTTTGAAAACTAGAGAAGCGTGATAGGCATTTCTGCTCTGTAATTTGCCCAGCCCATTTTTAAATGAACCACATTATCATCATTAGGTGAATACAGCGCGATGCTCAAATCCTCTAGGCTATCATCTACCGTGCTTACTGGAATTGTAATAGTCACGATGTCAAGAGCTGCATTGTGAGAGAAATTTCCCCAACCGTCATTCTCAGCATTAACATGAATCGTCCACTCATTCTTATTAGGAACCACAACTAGTGTGTAACGTCCTGCTACCAGTACCTGATCGCCTATTTTGGCATCTTGTAATAGCAGCAATTCTGTACTTTCATTAGCACCTAGACGCCATTTTTCACCGTATTTAGTAATACCAGCCTTGCGGTCATCACTTTCTCTAAAAAGCGTGCGACCCTTAAGTGATGGACGGCCGTATAATACTCTAATGGCTGGTTGCAGAGCAGCTTTTTGCTCGTCAGTTTTCGCGAAAGCTCTCTTAGGAGCATCTGCTGGAAAATAGGCGACATCCATCGGGCTCTTGTCGGCGCCAGCAAAATCTTGTGCGTTTACAGTAAAAGTCATTGCGGCTGCGGCAATGCATAAAATCAAATTTTTCATGTTGTTAATTATTTGAATTAAAGGTAAGAAACCTTAGATAAGATCTGTCTTGTATAGTATCAATCCGCTTGATGGTGCTATGTGCGATAGGTGGATTTTATTGCTGCCATCCAGTGTTTTCTCAAATTTTTTAAGAGTTAACTTGCCCATTCCCAGATCAAATAGCGCACCCATCATTAGCCGTACCTGGTGGCGTTTGAATCCTTTACCGCTTACGCGAAAGCAAAAGCTTTTCTCGGGAAAAAAGCTAGCTGTAAAGAGATGGTTCTCTTCGATATAACAGCTGTCAACCACGCTGGTGGTGATGGTTTCCGCTTTAGGTTTGTAGGTATATGACCAGAAATCTTTCTCTCCTATAAACATTTGGGCGGCAGTTTTCATAAGTTCTATATCCAGCTGTGATTTCATATAAACCATAAGCGACGCACAAAACGGATGGAACTTCTCGCCATGCGAAAATAGGTAGATGTATTCCTTGAGTTTTGCTGCCTGAATGATGTTGAAATCTGCAGTGGTTTCTTGAATTCCTAAGGCTCTTATATCACTGGGTAAGTTGAGATTGAATTCCTGTATGAACTCCTCAAGATCTGCGATAGGCTCGTCATCAAGAAATAATTCAATCGCTGTTTCATTTACTGACACACGAGCATCGGTACGACCTGCTGCCAGGATTTTGAAATTGGAATGATCAAACACAAATCTCAAGGTGCGCTGCACCATGCGCTCGACGGTAGGTAGATTTGGCTGCTTTTGCCAACCGTGGAAACGGAAGCCTAGGTATTGTAACTTAATGATGTAGTAGTGTCGCTGGTTGAATGGCATGTATCAAAGATAGGATTTGTAAGCGGTTGCGACTTTATACGTATCTTTATAAAATAGATACGTATAATGAAAAAGAAACTGACATTAAGTATAGATGAAGAAGTCATTAAGAAGGCTAAATCATACGCTAAGGAAACTGATCGCAGTCTGTCCGAATTGATTGAAGGTTATCTTGAAAAGATCACAGGTTCAAATCTTGTAAAAGAACCTGAGGCTACCTATGAAAAGCGTTCATCACAATCCGAGAATAAAAAACATGAAGCGAGTATTTATCGCAAAATGGCTGGCATCGTAAAATCTGATTGGGATCCAGTCGAGGATCGAGAGAAGTTTAGAGATGTGCGACTCGAGAAATATTTAAAATGAAGTACTTTGTTGACGTAAACATCATAATTGACCTATTTCTTACTCGTAAACCTTTTGTTGAGAATGCGGTTTTAATATTTGAAGCAGTCAAAAAAATAAATTGGACACTCTATACATCAGACAATGCTATAACAACTTCCTATTTCTATTTGAAAAAAGAGAATGGTGCGGTAGCTGCAAAAAAGACAATAGCCACTTTTTTGAGAGATATAGAGATTGTGCCTGTAAGTCGCGCGATGTTGATAACCGCAAGTACAAGTAAAATCAACGACTTTGAAGATGCTGTCCAATTTGAATGTGCCGCATCCATTAAAGGCATCGACGGTATTATCACCAGAAATAAAAAGGATTTCAAGCATTCTACCATTCCAGTATTTGCGCCTGAAGAGGTTTTGTTTTAGAGTACATAGTATTTAGTACAAAGTACAAAGACGCTTTTGAATACATTAGTTGCCTAGCACTTAACCAGGACCATTCAACTAATTTTGGTTATGTTTTTAATCACCAGTAAGTTCCTGAAACATCGTCTCAAGATTTTTGTTCCTCTTGTTTAAGGATAGAATCTTCAATTCATTATCGTGGGCAAAATCAAACACGCCGCTACGCTGGTCATCTTTGGTTTCAAAGATCAATCGGTAATTGAAGCCGTTCAGTTCTTTAACCTCACGCACCATAGGAATGCGTGCCAGCAATTCTGGTTCAACTTTGTAGTCAAATTCAACCTCGATTACTTGAGTGGCGTCGCTTTTTAGATTTTTCAAGTAATCGTCTGCGACAATCTTTCCCTTATTAATAATGATGACACGATCACACATTGCTTCAACTTCCTGCATGATGTGTGTACTCAATAAAATCGTTGTGCTTTCTGACACCTTGCGTATCAACTGTCTTATTTCCACTAGTTGGTTGGGATCCAGACCTGTGGTAGGCTCATCGAGGATAAGCACTTTTGGTTTGTGTAATAAAGCGTTAGCAAGTCCTACGCGTTGCTTGTAACCTTTAGAAAGCTCCTTGATTTTCTTGCCTTTATGAGAATCTAGACCAGTGAGTTCAATGACTTTTGTCACGCGATCCTTGAGTTGCTCAATGTTATATACACTGCCACTAAATTCTAGATACTCGCGCACATACATCTCTGGATATAGTGGGTTGTTCTCTGGCAAGTAGCCTATCGATTTCTGCACCTCTCGCGGCTCTTTGCTCACATCATGTCCATTGACCGTTGCCTCACCATCATTTGCATTGAGATAAGTGGTCAAGATGCGCATCATGGTAGATTTGCCAGCGCCATTGGGTCCCAAAAAACCAACGATCTCACCAGATTTGATAGAAAAACTAACATTATCCAGTGCTTTTAGATTACCATAATACTTTGATAATTGATCAACTTTTATAGACATAAGGTAAAGATAGGGATTGTTGGAATGTACAAATGAGTCAGATAGATGTTTAATAGGATTTTAAAAGTTACGCTTTCGCGAAAGCGTAATCGCCCAAAGCAGCATAACACGGTTTCTAAAACGTTGTAGTAAAATAATTATTGAAAAACGCTGCATTTTGCTTGTGGTTCAAAATAAGAGGTTTACATTAGTCACTTATTATGAATAACAATACTTATTTCTGGTACGGTTTCTACTTCTATTTTATGGAAGCGCGGACGGTATTGTAGAAATTCAAATTAATAATTTACAATAAAGTCCTGATCCAGTCAGGACTTTTTTTATAGATCAAAATGAAAGTAGCCATTCAAGGCATCGCAGGATCCTATCATCATCAAGCAGCAACAGCGCTGTTTGAAGAAGCCACCATGGTAGAATGCGACACCTTTGAACAGTTGGCACAATCAGTAGATCGTGGCGAGTCTCAGGCTGGTGTCATGGCGATAGGCAACTCTATTGCTGGTAGCATTTTACCAAATTATGGTTTGCTACAACAGTACCAACTTGTGATTACGGCAGAGTATTTCTTACCCATAAATCATTGCCTCATGGCGATCGCAGGTCAAACGTTGAAAGATATTGAAGAGGTTCAATCGCACCCAATGGCCTTATTGCAATGCAAGCCGTTTTTAAATGATCTAGAAAACACCAAGCTGGTAGAAACTGATGATACCGCAGCCGCAGTGATGAGAATAAAGCGGAACCACCTTAAAGGTGTCGCGGCCATAGCATCATCAATTGCAGCCAGCCTTTATGATCTTGAAATCATCGCACAAGACATTCAGGAAGAAAAGCTAAATGCCACCAGATTTGTTGTAGTTGAAAAAGCCTCGCAACCTGAGACTGAAAACTCCAACAAAGCAACATTAAATTTTACGACCACACATGAGGCAGGAAGCTTGAGCCGAATCTTGAGTCTATTTGCGCGTAAAGGTCTCAATCTATCCAAAATTCAATCCATTCCTATTCCTGAGCAGCCATTTCTATTCAGTTTTGTAGTGGATGTGGAATTTGTTGAGCTACAAATGTTTAAAGATGCCGTGCGTGAGGTGAAATCTCTAACCAAAGAATTTAATATTATGGGAATCTATAAAGCTGCCACGCTATGATCACACCAGCAGATAAATTAAATGAGGTTAAGGAATACTATTTTGCAACAAAATTGCGCGAGGTAAAGTCCTTAATCAATCAGGGCAAGCCTATTATCAATGCAGGTATAGGTAGTCCAGATTTGCAACCACCAGCGGCTGTAAATGAAGCGTTGATTGATGCATTAAACGATGAGAGAGCGCATCAATATCAAAGTTATCTGGGATTGCCCGAATTGCGAGAGGCGATGAGCAATTTTTATGCACGTCATTATAACGTCCGGTTAGATCCAGCAAGCGAGGTAATACCGCTCATGGGTAGTAAAGAAGGTATTCTGCATATTTCCATGTCTTTTCTCAATAAAGGTGATCAGGTGCTGGTTCCCAATCCAGGTTATCCTACCTACTCAAGTGCTACACGATTGTGTGAGGCAACGCCTATTTATTATAATTTGATAGATGAGAACGACTGGATGCCAGATCTTGAATCGTTGCAATCACAAGATTTGAGCAAGGTAAAAATCATGTGGGTCAACTATCCGCACATGCCTACCGGTGTGGCTGGTAGCTCTCAGGTTTTTGCACAGTTAATAGTCTTTTGCCAGAAGCATGACATATTATTAGTCAATGACAATCCCTATAGCTTTTTGGGATACGATAAAAAAATCAGCATCCATCAGTTTACAAATTCAAGAAACGCACAGGTGCTTGAATTGAACTCGGTAAGTAAGACGTTTAACATGGCAGGCTGGCGTGTAGGTATGTTGACTGGTAACGCCACACTCATTAAAGAAGTCCTTAAAGTAAAAACCAATATGGACAGTGGCATGTTTTATCCAGTTCAAAAAGGTGCGATCGCTGCTCTCAAGACTGAAGATGATTGGTACGCGACCCAATTAGAAATTTATAGAGAACGTAGATCAAAAATGGTTGAAGTTGCCAAAGCACTAGGTTGCGAACCCATAAAACAAGAAGGTGGATTGTTTGTTTTTTGCAAATTGCCTGTTGGTATCGACGACAAGCAGTTTGTCGATGATTTACTTCATGAGCATGATATTTTCATTGCGCCAGGAAGCATTTTTGGCAGTAATGGAGCTCGCTACGTTCGTTTTTCCCTTTGCGTGAAAATTGAAGATATAGAAATCATGCTCGACAGAGTTTCAAAAAAAGTTCAAGCATGAAAAATGTATATCTGATAGGAGTAGGATTGATAGGTGGCTCAATGTTGCTGGATTTGAGAGCTCATTATCCAGAAGCTGTCTTTTATGGAATCGATCATAATGATGATCATCTGGATCAAGCGATATCCTGCGGCGTTGTTGATCACAAAGCAACGATGGAAGATCTTATAAATGCAGATCTAGTCATCGTCTCAATTCCCGTAGATGCTACGGTCAATTTGCTTTCACAAGTTCTCGATAATATAAATGATGACAGTCTAGTCATGGATGTAGGATCGACTAAAGAGGCCATTTGCGCATCAGTAGCAAATCATAAAAACAGGCGACAATACCTCGCTACACATCCTATTGCAGGAACTGAATTTTCTGGACCACAAGCAGCGATAAAAGATCTTTATAAAGGCAAGACCATGATCGTTTGCGAGGTGGAGAAAACCGCTTTTGCACAACAGGAATTAGGCAAAGGATTATTGGAAAAGCTGGGTATGCGAGTTAGATATATGACACCAGCAGCGCACGACAAGCACATAGCATATGTGTCCCATTTATCGCATATTTCCAGTTTTATGCTGGGTAAAACCGTGATACAGGAAGAAGCTAACGAGCGCGATATTTTTGATCTCGCCGGTAGTGGATTTGAGAGCACTGTGCGATTGGCCAAGAGCTCGCCTGCCATGTGGACGCCTATCTTTGCACAAAATAAAGAGCACGTTATAGCTGGACTGGATGGTTATATTGATAATCTAGTTAGCTTTCGCGAAAGCTTAAAAAACGACAATCACACAGCCATTTATAACGAGATGGCGCAAACCAATAGAATTAAAACCATACTGAAAGGAATACAAAATGGAAAATAAGAAAGAACACAGAGCGTGGCTGGATGCCCATAACCTAGATCACCCATTAGTCATCGCAGGCCCTTGCAGCGCCGAGACAGAAGAGCAAGTACTCAAGATCGCACATGAATTAAAGGATAGTGATACGACTTATTTCAGGGCAGGAATCTGGAAGCCTAGAACACGACCGGGAAACTTTGAAGGAGTAGGCGCTATAGGTCTCAAATGGCTGCAACGCGCCAAAGAAGAAACTGGACTATTAACTACTACTGAGGTAGCCAACAAAGCTCACGTTGATCTAGCACTAGAGCATGATATAGATATGTTATGGATAGGTGCACGATCAACGGTAAGTCCATTTATTGTTCAAGAAATCGCAGATGCCTTACAGGGTACCGACAAGGTAGTATTAGTCAAGAATCCAGTAAATCCAGATCTTGCATTATGGATAGGAGCGCTAGAGCGTTTGCACACAGCTGGAATTAAGAATCTAGGAGTGATCCATCGAGGATTTTCTACCTATGATAAATCAAAATACCGCAACAACCCAGAATGGCAGATTGCGGTAGATTTCCAGACACGTTTTCCTGATATTCCGCTTATTTGCGACCCATCACATATTACCGGTAAGAGAGATATGATACTGGATGTTTCACAAACAGCACTCGACTTGAACTACGATGGATTGATGATAGAAACCCATTTTGATCCAGAGAACGCATGGAGTGATGCCGCACAGCAAGTGACGCCAGCCAGTCTGATCCAGATCACTAAAGACCTGAAGATTAGAAAAGAAATGGATGACGAGGCTGGATACCAGCAAAAACTAGGTCAATTGCGCGCACAAATCGATGTAATCGACAATACGTTGATTGAGACCATGGGTAAACGCATGAAAACTGCAGACTCCATTGGTGAGCTCAAAAAATCTAGAAACGTGGCTGTGCTTCAATCAAAAAGATGGAATGAAATTCTAGGCAAGATGATTCTTCTAGGTGAGGAGCAAGGATTGAGCGAGGAATTCATTTTGAGAGTCTTCAAAGCCGTGCACCAAGAATCGATCAACCATCAAGAAAGAGTAATTAAGGGGTAATTCCATTAGTTTTGTAATATGAGAAATTTCATTTGGTGTAGTAAAAACGATCTATGACTGGAACCGTCTATCGATCCACAGGAAGCTGGTATGAGGTAAAAGGCACTGATGGTGCTTTTTACTCTTGTAGGATAAAGGGTAAATTCCGTTTGCAGGGTATCAAGAGTACTAATCCTGTTGCGGTAGGTGATCAGGTAGATTTTGAGATTGAGAAAAAGGGTGATGAAGAGATAGGAATCATCAATGAGATTCACGAGCGTGATAATTACATCGTGCGCAAATCAGTCAACCTATCCAAGCAAACGCATATAATCGCTGCAAATGTCGATCAGGTTTTTTTACTGGTTACGCTTAATAATCCACCGACGTTTACCTCATTTATTGATCGGTTTCTGGTGACTGCCGAGGCCTATCACATTCCTGCTGTCCTTGTTTTCAATAAAGTAGATACCTATGACGATAGTCAAGATCAGGTAGCTATTGATCCAGAAACTGGTGAAGAAATGCTCACCATGACCGAGCTTGATGAGGTGCGTTACCTCATGAGTTTATATAAATCCATAGGATATGACTGTATTGCGATAAGCGCGGCAACGGGTAAAAATGTGGATCAAATTAAAGAGAAGATGACTGGTAAAACCAGCATGTTTTCTGGTCACAGTGGTGCAGGAAAAAGCACGTTGGCAAATGCCGTCCAGCCAGGTCTGGAGCTCAAAACAAAAGAAATATCAGACCAGCACAAGCAAGGGCAGCATACCACCACATTTGCAGAGATGTTTGATCTTGATTTTGACGCCCGATTGATCGATACGCCTGGTATCAAAGGATTTGGTGTAGTCGACATGGAAAGGGAAGAGATAGGCGATTATTTTCCAGAGATCTTTGAACTCAAATCTCAATGTAAATTCCATAATTGCCTGCACATTGAGGAGCCTAAATGCGCCATCAAGCAAGCGGTTGAAGAAGGCGCCATTGCCGCTTCACGTTATGAAAGCTATGTTCAAATAGTCCAAGGTGATGAGGAAAATTATAGACAGGACAAACACGTGCCTAAATGAGAGCGATCGTTCAAAGAGTGAAAAATGCCAGCGTCAGTATAGACGGTCAGATGAAAGGTCAAATTGATAAAGGCTTACTCATTTACCTGGGAATAACTCATGATGACACCCAAGATGATGCCGATTATCTAGTACGTAAAATTCTGGGAATGCGAATTTTCAATGATGAAAACGCCGTTATGAATTTATCAATTGAGGACACTGATGGTGAGATTTTACTGATTTCTCAGTTCACACTTTATGCACAAACGAGAAAAGGCAATCGACCTAGTTATGTCGCTGCTGCACGCCCAGAAGTCGCATTACCGTTATATAATTATGTTATTAGTCAGCTTTCGCGAAACCTGCCTGCCCAAGTGCGGTCACGACAGGCAGGGCGTAACAAACCAATAGCTACAGGTACGTTTGGTGCAGATATGCAGGTAGCATCCACTAATGACGGGCCTGTGACAATAATTGTTGATTCTGTTTCTAAATAGTTTTTGTGATATTGTTAAGACCCTAAGATAATTTTGTCTTAAAATAGATCCGTAGTATTTTACGCACTTATGAAAAATTTATTGCTGTTAATCCTTACAGGATTAATATTTCAGTCTGCCACTGCGCAGGATAATCGAAGCCTGATCTCTCTTTTTGTACCAGCAAATTTGAAGGAAAATGCAAATGCCGCCGTGCGTGACTATGATATTGTTGTGACCATTGAATCTCAGGATAAAGTCGTTATTGAAGAGAAACGGGTGGTGTCGGTATTCAATGAGTCTGGAATGAATAGTGTGGATGCTTTTCAGCACTACAGTGAATCCCTTGATATTCTAAATCTCAAGGCAACCATCTATGATGCTTTGGGTAATGAGATTGACGAGTTTAAAGAACGTGATTTCAAGGATGGAAGCGCTGTTAGTAACGGTACTCTATATAGTGACGCACGTGTAAAATATTTAGAATATACACCACGTAAATATCCTTTAACCATTGTTTTTGAATCTCGTGTCAAGAGCAGTAATACGGCATTCATTCCTAGCTGGACTCCTATATCAAACCGGTATGAGAGTGTTGAGTCGAGCACTTATAAAATCATCAATGAGACTGATATAAAGCTGAAAGAAAGGCAATTGAACTTTGAAAGTTATGACGTTGAGACCTTAGGAGATTTTCAATATAAACTTACCAATGCTCCCGCGTTACCTAGAGAAGTTTATCAGCCTTCTTTAATGAATGTAGTTCCACGAGTTAAGGTTGCATTGAGTCAGTTTGAAATGATAGGCGTCAAAGGGGTGAACAACGATTGGAAAGATTTTGGTAAGTGGATGTATGATGAGTTGATTAATGGAAGACAGGAATTACCACAAGAGGTTATTGATGAGGTGAATTCAATTACCCAAAATGCTACCAGCGATCTTGAAAAAGCAAAGATCATTTATGATTACATGCAAAAGCGTTCAAGATACATAAGTGTGCAGGTAGGTATAGGTGGTTGGATGCCGATAGAAGCGCAAGAGGTTCATAAAATGTCATATGGCGATTGTAAAGGACTTACTAATTATACTATGGCTCTACTGGATCAAGTAGGCGTTCAATCCAACTATGCGGCAATTTATGGCGGTAGAGAAAAACGCAGTATGGATCCCGATTTCTCTATGCTTGAAGGGAATCATGTTATCCTGTATCTACCAAATTTGGATAATGATAAAGATTACTGGCTTGAGTGTACTAGTACAACAGCGCCATTTGGCTACCTAGGAGATTTTACAGACGATCGCCACGCATTGATTGTGAAGGCTGATGGCGGCGAGCTCAAGAAAACTACTTCATACGCGACTCAAGATAATCAGCAACATGTCACTGGCGCCGTTAAAGTTCATAGCGACGGTACTGCACAGGCAAAAGTAAAAATAAGTAGCATAGGTGTTCAGTACGACTGGCGTTCAGGTGTATTGAGAGAAAACCTTAGCGCTCAAAAAGATCGATATCTGGATAATTGGAATCATTTGAATGGGTTGTCGATAAATCAAATTAATCACATTGAGGATAAAGACGCGATAAGATTAGATGAGCAATTAGAGGTGGAAATTGACAAGTTTGGAACTAAAATGGGCAATTTAATTCTGTTTTATCCTGTCATGTTTAATCGATTTAGCGATGAGCTACCTGAAGACTCGAGCCGTATACAACCTATTTCCATCGAGCGTGGTTATGTTGATGAAGACTCGTACGCGTTGGAGTTAGATGAAGATTTAGTAGTTGATGGATTACCCAATAATGTCGAAGTACAATCAGATTTTGGCAGCTATGAATTAGATTTTGTAAACGAAGAAAATCGTATTCAAGTGACTAGAAAACTTACTATCAATGAAGGGACTTTTCCTGCAGATAGGTATGAGGAATATCGTGAATTTAGAAATGCTGTTGTAGCTGGCGACAATGCTCGTGCTGCGCTCAAAAAGATTAAAAAGTAAATTATTTATGAATAGATTTTTAACTATCGGCCTGATCATTTTTGCTGGAATACTGTCTGTAGAGGCACAGGATTATGAATTTGGAGAGGTGCAATTGTCAGATTTTGAACAAACTTATGAGGATGCAGATGATATTCCAGATGCAGAAGTCTTATACCGCAAGGAGCACATCCAATGGACCTTGTCTGACGTAGGTCTCTATCAATATCGTAATGTTCATGAACGCATATTGATCAATAATGAATCTGGATATGATTATGCCACTAAAAAAGTGAGATTGTATAATGAAACCTCAAAGGCACGTGAGAAACTTACTAAACTTAAGGGACGTACCTACAATATTGTAGATGGAGAGATAGAAGAACAAAAATTGAGAAGCGACAATGAGTTTGAGAGAGATATAAGTGAAAACTGGAAAGAAGAGAGTTTTACCATGCCAGGTGTACGCGCAGGATCTATCATTGAATACAGTTATAGTATCCGCTCACCTTTTGGTAGCATCGATGATGTGATTATTCAATATGATATACCTATAAGAAAGTTGGATATCAATGTAGGCTTGCCCAAATATTATATCTATGAAGTTCAATTCAACCCATATGCGGTTTATGTTCCTAAAATTGCAGGAGAAGATCAAGAAAGTTGGAGACGTTCAAGCGGTGGTGCATCACAGTATGAATTGAGTGATAGGTCTCTAATTCTCGATACCGAGAATATTCCAGCGTTGAAGGATGAGCCAATGACCAAGAATCTAGAAAATTACCGATCAAAAATAATCATTGAAAGAGCTGGTAATCGTTTTCCAGGTGAGCCTATTCAGATGTTTTCATCTACATGGGAGCAAGTAGCAAAGTCAATTTATAAACTAGAAAAATTTGGCGGTGAATTGAGGAAATCTCGTTTTTTCAAGGATGATTTAGAAGTGATTGAACAAAAATATACGGGTAATGTTGAGAAGCTTGCCGCTATTCTAGATCATGTTCAATCTACGGTAAAATGGAATAACTATGTTGGTGTTACAGCCCAAAACGGTATTAAAGATGCCTATAAAAGTGGATCAGGCAACGTTGCAGACATCAATTTGCTGCTTGTGTCCATGTTGAGAGAAGCTGGTTATAGCGCAAATCCAGTCCTGGTAAGTTCACGTGATAACGGGATACCGCTGTTTCCTACTAGAAACGGTTTCAACTATGTTATTGCCCACGTTGATATGGATGGTAAAAACATCCTGCTGGACGCGACTGATGTGAATACAGGAATCAATAGCCTGCCTTTACGCGCTGTAAACTGGCAAGGTCGTCTTATCCAAAAAAATGGGAACTCTCAACCTATAAGTCTAGAACTAGGGATTTTCTCCAAAGAAATAAGTATGGTCAATGTCGATTTCAATGAAGATATGACGTTGACGGGAACGCTCAAGAAACGATATACTGATTATACGGCATACAGATTTAGAGATCGTTACCGCGGGCATGTCGATAGTGATATAATCAAGTACATTGAAGGCGATACTCGAGGTTTCAAGATTGATTCTTTAGAGGTAGAGAATATGAATAAGCCTGGCAAGCCACTCAACGTAAGCTGCAACGTTACTTATGAAAACGCTGTAGAGCAAATAGGAGATAAGATTTACCTTACACCACTTTTACATGAAGCGCTTAGCGAGAACCCATTCAAGCTGGAATCACGTACCTTGCCTATAGATTTGGTCTATCCACAGCAGACTAATGTAATCATAAATGTGAATATTCCAGAAGGTTATGAGATCGCATCCATGCCAGATAATACCCAATACAACTTCAACAACGGTATAGCGTCTTATAAAATGGTTGCTCAAGAAACAAACAATCGCATCTCAATAAATGCACAATTCACCATGACACAAAATAATGTGTTGCCTAAGGATTATTCCTCATGGAGAGAATTTTTTAGTGCGATCGTTGATAAAGATGCAGAAAAAATAGTACTTAAAAAAGTGTCATGAGTATCAAGAAATCTCAAGAACAAGTGGACGCCTGGATTAAAAACCATGGCATTCGCTATTTTAACGAGCTTACCAATATGGCTCAGCTAACCGAAGAGGTTGGTGAAGTTGCACGTATCATTGCCAGACGATATGGCGAGCAGTCTGAGAAGGAAAGCGATAAAATAAAAGACCTAGGTGAGGAACTGGCAGATGTTATGTTTGTCGTCCTATGTCTAGCCAACCAGACAGGAATTGACCTGCAAGAAGCTTTTGATAAAAAACTAGAGATCAAAACGCAGCGTGACCATGATCGTCATCTTAATAACGAGAAGCTCAAATAAACATGAGATTACAGCTACAGGCGAGCTCATCGCAACAAGAGCAAACTCCAATAATCAATATTACAGGATCAAAAAGTGAGAGCAACCGCCTATTGATCTTGCAGCAATTGTTTCCTAACCTGCAGATTAAGAACCTATCCACTAGTGATGATACGCAGCATTTACAGGAAGCCCTTGAATCAACAAACGAGATTCTAGACATAGGTCATGCAGGCACTGCCATGCGGTTTATCACTGCACTCATGGCAAGTAGCGACCTACAGAGAACAGTAACAGGTAGCGACCGCATGAAGCAGCGACCTATTGGGATTTTGGTCGATGCATTGAGATACTTGGGCGCGCAAATTGATTATGTAGAGAATGAAGGTTTCCCGCCATTGAAAATTAAGGGTAATCAACTTCATGGTGGTGAAGTCACCATGGATGCTGGTGTTTCTAGCCAGTTCTTAAGCGCCTTGCTGCTGGTAGCGCCACGGTTTGAGAATGGCTTGACCTTAAGGCTTTCAGGCAAATTGACTTCACGCCCCTATCTAGAAATGACGACAGGATTGATGCAACTTTTAGGTCTTGATGTAACGTTTGAAGGCCAAGTCATCAAGGTCAAACATCAATCACATATCACCGATCGGGAAATTGTTGTAGAATCAGACTGGAGTAGCGCTGGTTACTGGTATAGTTGGGTGGCGATGCAGCCAGCTGGCTACAGTGTGCAGCTCAATTCTTATAAGGACAGCAGTTTACAGGGCGATCGTGCACTGGTTGAGATATATGAGAAATTGGGTGTGCAAACCACCTTTAATTTGACAGGAATCGTGCTCACGTGCATGACCGATTTTGAACCGCCGCACTATCTGGAATTTGATCTCACGTCACAACCTGATCAAGCGCAAACAATCTTTGCTACTTGTTTGGGGCTTGGTATCAATTTGAAAATGAAAGGTTTGCATACTCTTAGAATCAAAGAAACAGACCGTATAAAGGCAATGGATGTTGTTGGGTCACGCTTTCGCGAAAGCAAAATTCTAACAACCACCGATACCATAGAAATAACATTCTCTCCAGATTCTAGCATTACACAAGAGTTCATCGTGGACACCTACCAAGATCACCGTATGGCACTAGCCTTTGCACCACTATGCTGCAAGACGACCGTGATAATTAACGATGCAGATGTGGTTACTAAAAGCTATGGCGAGTATTATAAGGATCTGGCTGCCGTAAAGGTCGATATAACAGAAATTTAAGCAGCGATTTACTTGACAACCCCTATGTCCAGATTGTATATTTGCAACTCAAAAATTAAACGTATTTAATGAAATTATCACAATTCGGTTACAAGCTCCCGGAAGAGTTTATCGCAAAATATCCAGCTGAAAATAGGGATGAGTCAAAGCTGATGGTACTGCACAAGTCCACTGGTAAAATCGAGCACAAAGTCTTTAAGGACGTCATCGATTATTTTGACGAGAAAGACGTTTTTGTGATGAATGATACCAAGGTTTTTCCTGCCAGATTATACGGTAACAAGGAGAAGACAGGTGCGCGTATTGAGGTGTTCCTTTTACGTGAATTGAACCCTACTACTAAGCTTTGGGACGTCTTAGTCGACCCAGCTAGAAAAATACGTATAGGTAATAAACTATACTTTGGCGAGGATGAGAGTCTGGTGGCTGAGGTTATTGACAACACAACTTCAAGAGGTAGAACTTTACGTTTTTTATATGACGGTACTTATGAGGAGTTTAGAAAAAAGCTTAAGGATCTAGGTGAGACTCCATTACCACGTGAGCTAGAACGTGAGGTAGAAGAATCAGATACTGAAAGATACCAGACCATTTATGCAGCAAATGAAGGAGCTGTCGCAGCGCCAGTTGCTGGATTACACTTTTCTCGTCACTTATTGAAGCGACTAGAAATCAAAGGTGTCAATGTTGCTACGGTAACTATGCACATAGGCTTAGGAACTTTTGCTCCAGTTGAGGTTGAAGATCTTTCTAAGCACAAGATGGACAGCGAGCAAGCTTTTATTACAGAGCCTACGGTCGCGATGGTCAACGAGGCGATAGACAATAAGCGCAACATTTGTGCGGTAGGTACGACTACCATGAGATCGCTTGAAAGTGCCGTAAGTAGTGACGGTCACTTGAATACGTACGAAGGCTGGACCAATAAATTTATCTTTCCGCCGTATGATTTCTCTATAGCAAATAGCATGATTACAAACTTTCACCATCCTAAATCTACTTTGATGATGCAGGCAGCTGCGTTTGCAGGTTATGATTTCTTGAAGGAAGCTTATGATGTAGCGATGAAAGAGGGCTATAAGTTCAGTACGTATGGCGATGCTATGTTGATTTTAGAATAATATTTTATATACAGTGATAGTTAGAACCCTTTATGCAATAGTATAAAGGGTTTTACGATTGCTTATTGTACCTTAACGTTCCCTATCTTCCTATAATTATGAAGTTTGTATCCCTAATATTTGTATTTGCTGTAATCGCAAGCCTACGCGTACAAGCACAGGTAACTAATGAGGTAACGCCACCTAGCTGGTCATTAACTGCAAAAAGTGAGGTTGCACCAATTGTTCTTCCTGCGATAGACGTGGATAAATTGTTGTTGGAAGATGAACAATCTTCAAATAATATCGCAAAGCCGTTACGTATAGGTGAGGCGATAGAGGTGAATATTGATTTATACAATGCTGGTGCATGGACCGTTCTAGAAAATGGCGATCGCATCTGGAGACAATCCATAGTTTCTCGCGGTGCGAAGTTCATGAAGGCAACACTTGATTTATATAGCTTACCTCAAGGCGCAGAATTATTTTTATACAACGACAGTCGTACTGATAAAATAGGGCCTTATACAGCTAGAGAAAATCAAGAAAACGGCGTGCTGGGAACCTGGATCGTTGAAGGAGATCATCTATGGATTGAATATTATGAGCCTGCAGCGGTTAGTGGTTTTGGTAGGGTTTCCATTGACGCCATCACTCACGGCTATGTAGAATTGCCTAAGCAAGAAAATTTTGGTAAGCTTAATGAATCTGGTAATTGTAATGTCGATGTATTATGTGACCCTAATGCTGGATCAACAGGTGATAAAGATTGGGATGACGCACGAGATAAGTATATTAATAGTGTAGCGCGTATCATCTATAATTTGAATGGTAGCACTTTTACCTGCACAGGTTCTATGATTGCCAATACCGGTGATGACACCACACCTTATTTCTTAACGGCAAATCACTGTCTTGGTGATGTAAACAATGGTGCAGGAAGCAGCTATGATGCTTCTGATTGGGCATTTGGTTTTCAATGGTTTACAAATACGCCCGATTGTGCGACCACGGCACCAACACAAGGACCGCAACAACCTACTCGAGTGTTGACTGGTGCGGCACTCAAGGCAAACAATGACAATAGCGATATGGCTCTTTTTCTATTATCGCAAGAGCCAGAAGAAGATTGGAATATTTTTTATGCCGGTTGGGACCACAGCGGTGATGTGCCACAAGAGCAATTGGGAATACATCATCCAGGATTTGACATTATGAAACTAGCGAGGAATGATCAACCTGCTGAATCTGTTTTGCTCAACTTTAATGGAAACTCGAGAACACAAGTCTGGCAAATCGCCGATTGGGATTATGGAGTGACCGAAGGTGGCTCTTCTGGAAGTTTTATTCTCAATGAAAACGATCAAATAGTAGGTCAATTAGCAGGTGGGTTTGCGGCATGTTCAGGTACAAATGATAATAATGATGCAGACTTTTACGGTAAGTTTGATGTGAGTTGGGATTTTGGTAGTCGATCCTCTCAACGTCTTAGAGATTGGCTGGATCCAGAAGATACAGGAGTTGAGGCGCTAGATGGTTCTTTCTTTAAGGATTTAGAGGACGAGATGCAACCACCGCCGCCGCCGCCACCAAATCCTGAATTTGACATTTTTGTATTTCCTAACCCTTCATCAGGTAGGTATTTTGTCGTGAGTGAAGAGCCTACTACCTACGAGATATTCAACCTCAATGGTCAACTTATCGTTGAAGGAAGTACCAATGATTTGAATGACGTCATCGACATCTCCTACGCGGCCAAAGGTATTTACATCGCAAGAGTAAAGAATGCTGGTAACACTATAGTTCGCAAATTAATCAAGCAGTAGTACGCTGCTTATTCCTTCAAGGAATGACACCTATGACCAAAACGGATAAAAAGGACATACGAGCATTAACCCTTGAAGAGTTACGCGATTATTTCGTGTCAAATGGTGAGAAAGCCTTTCGTGGTAATCAGGTATATGAATGGTTGTGGAAAAAAGGTGCGCACACCTTTGATGACATGACTAACTTGTCCAAAAACACTCGAGCATTTCTCGATGAGCATTTTGTCATCAATCATATACGCGTTGATGACATGCAACGCAGTCAAGATGGTACGATAAAAAATGCCGTCAAGTTGCATGATGGTCTTACGGTAGAATCTGTTCTTATTCCTACGGCAACTCGTACTACGGCATGTGTTTCCTCACAAGTGGGCTGTAGTCTCAATTGCGAATTTTGCGCTACGGCAAGACTCAAACGCATGCGTAATCTCAATCCAGATGAAATCTACGATCAAGTGGTAGCTATTGATCAGCAAAGTAGGCTGTATCACAATATACCTTTATCCAATATCGTATTCATGGGAATGGGCGAGCCGCTCATGAATTACAAAAATGTGATCAAGTCAATTGACAAGATTACTGGTGATGACGGTCTTGCCATGTCGCCCAAACGCATCACCTTATCTACTAGTGGTGTGCCCAAGATGATAAAAAAACTAGCAGACGAGCGACCTAAATTTAATCTCGCTTTGAGCTTGCATAGTGCCATTGATGAGAAACGAGTCAAGATCATGCCGTTCAATGAGCAGTTTCCGCTAGATGACATTAAGGATGCGCTCAAATATTGGTACGATAAAACAGGCACTAGAGTTACATATGAGTACGTAGTATGGAAAGGTATCAACGACACAAGAGAAGACGTGGATGCCTTAATCCAATTTTGCAAAGTGATTCCTTGTAAGGTGAACATCATTGAGTACAATTCAATCGACGATGCACGATTTGAGCAAGCAGCGCCGCAGGCTATTGATATGTATCAAACAGCACTTGAAAATGCTCGTATAGTAGTCAATGTACGTCGCAGTCGCGGTAAGGATATTGATGCGGCATGTGGGCAGCTAGCCAATAAATCGTCCTAGATAGAGTTGGACGATAACGCTTTCGCGAAAGCGTGCAATCTGAACTCACCTTGACCTGTTAGAATATTCCCTAGGATATTCAAAAACATTTCAGGACGCTTATCTTTACCACTATCAAAGTAGTCGAGCAAATAAAACAGCCCATCGCTCACGAGATGGAATTATTTGAAGAGAAATTCCGTCTCTCGATGGCATCTCGCATTGCACTACTTAATCGTATCACCTATTTCATTGTCAACCGTAAGGGCAAGCAAATGCGTCCCATGTTCGTGTTTTTGGTGGCCAAAATGATAGGCGATGGACAGGTAAATGATCGCACCTATCGCGGCGCATCAGTCATTGAATTGATACACACCGCAACACTAGTTCATGACGACGTGGTAGATGATAGTTTAAAACGTCGTGGGTTTTTTAGTGTCAATTCACTTTGGAAAAACAAGATTGCCGTGCTTGTAGGTGACTACCTACTATCCAAGGGTTTATTGTTAAGTATTGATAACAAGGATTTTGATCTACTCCAGATTATCAGCGTCGCCGTGCGCGAGATGAGTGAAGGTGAATTGCTACAAATAGAAAAAGCACGACGCCTTGATATTACAGAGGATGTTTATTACGATATCATTCGCAAGAAAACAGCAACCCTTATCGCTGCCTGTTGCAGTCTAGGAGCCGCTGCGGTATCTCCAGAAAGTGATGATGTAGAGAAGATGCGAGAATTTGGCGAGCTCATAGGCATTGCCTTCCAGATAAAGGATGATCTCTTTGATTATGGTAACCAGCGCATAGGTAAACCTACCGGTATCGACATCAAGGAACAAAAAATGACCTTGCCGCTAATTCATACACTCAACACGGTGAGCAATAAGGATAAACGCTGGTTGATCAATAGTGTCAAGCGCCACAATCGCGATAAAAAACGCGTGAGAGAAGTGATTGATTTTGTCAAGAATCATGGCGGCCTTGAATATGCCGTAGAGGTCATGATGGACTACAAGACTCGCGCTTTGGCTATTCTAGATACCTATCCAGAGTCAGAGTACAAGACCAGTCTTCATACGATGGTCGAGTATGTGATTGATCGTGATAAGTAGAGAGGTTTGTTGGGTGTTAGCTTTCGCGAAAGCAAAATCATAGCCATCCTATCAACAAATCACGAGCTTCATCATTTCTAACAAAATATAACAAAAGTTGCCCGCTTAAAAAAGTACCTTTGTGTACGCAAAACCAGCAGCATGAGTATAGTAGCGATTGTAGGACGTCCCAATACGGGAAAATCAACCCTTTTTAATAGACTAATCAAACGTCGTGAGGCGATAACTGATGCTGTGAGCGGTGTGACGCGTGATCGCCATTATGGTAAGAGCGACTGGAACGGTCGTGATTTTTCAGTTATAGATACTGGTGGTTATGCAGTAGGTAGTGACGACGAGTTTGAAGAAGAAATCGACAAGCAAGTAGAGCTTGCCATCGATGAAGCAGATGTGATCATGTTCATGGTAGATGCTGCAGATGGTATCACGCTAGAGGATGAAACCGTCGCGCAATTATTGCGCAAGATTGAGAAGCCAGTGATGCTGGTAGTTAATAAGGTCGATAACAATGCGCGCGAGCAAGATGCTTATGAATTTTATAACCTAGGACTAGGTGATTATTATTCCATATCCAGTATCAATGGTAGCGGCACAGGTGATCTTCTAGATGCGCTAGTTGAATTGTTACCGGAACCTCGCGAAGAGGTTGAGGTGGATCTACCCAGATTTGCAGTTGTAGGAAGACCTAACGCTGGTAAATCATCATTTATCAACGCACTCATAGGTGAAGAGCGATATATCGTGACAGATATTGCTGGAACAACTCGCGATAGTATTGATACCAAGTACAACCGTTTTGGTTTTGAGTTCAATCTTGTGGATACCGCAGGAATACGCCGCAAGAAAAAAGTAAAAGAAGATCTAGAATTTTACAGTGTGATGCGCAGCGTTAGAGCTATTGAGCATTGTGATGTATGTCTTGTGGTGCTAGATGCTACTCGTGGATTTGATGGACAGGTGCAAAACATCTTTTGGCTAGCAGAGCGCAACCGAAAGGGAATCGTCATATTGGTCAACAAATGGGATCTCGTCGAGAACAAGGATACCAATACCGTGCGCGATTATGAACGCCGCATACGAGAAGAGATGCAGCCATTTACTGATGTGCCTATCGTCTTTATAAGCGTACTTAACAAGCAACGTATTTTCAAGGCTATTGAAACGGCCGTTGAGGTTTATAAAAACCGCAGCAAACGCATCAAGACCAGCCAGCTCAATGAGACCTTGCTGCCTATCATAGAGAATACGCCGCCGCCATCATTGAAAGGTAAATTTGTCAAGATCAAGTTCATCACTCAATTACCTACACCACAACCACAATTTGCGTTCTTCTGTAACTTACCACAGTATGTGCGTGAGCCTTACAAGCGATTTTTAGAAAATAAACTGCGTGAGAAGTTTGATTTTACTGGTGTTCCCGTGAGTGTTTATATGAGAAAGAAATAATACTTTCTTATTTTTAACGTTTCTTACACAGACCAACCAATCTATGAGAAACGTTTTTTTATGCGTCGCTGTTCTTTGCAGCTTCATTTCCTATGCACAGCAGTTTGATATTTATGGAACTGTTACTGACAGTCTTACAAAACAACCATTGGCAAGCGCAACTGTTTTTTTAGAAACTATTCAAGATAGTACTCTAATAACCTACAGCATCACAAATGCAGATGGCCAATTTAGTCTCAAAGGAAATACAGATAATCAACGACTTAATTTCTTTATCAATTATCAGGGATTTAAAGATGTTTCTCGCATCATTAATTTGAATGGCGATTCAAGAGAAATTGATCTAGGAAATATTCAGTTGGTAGCAGATTTACAATCACTAGACGATGTTGTCGTGACCGCTCGAGTCGCACCTATAAAAGTGATGTCCGATACGCTAGAATTCAATGCAAAGTCTTTCAATACAAAAGCTGATGCAACGTTAGAAGATGTGCTCAAAGAATTGCCTGGAGTCGAGATAGATTCTGAAGGAAAAATTACCGTCAACGGTAAGCCCGTAAATAAGCTGCTAGTAGATGGAAAGGAATTTTTTGGTGATGATCCACAAGTTGCTTTAAAGAATTTACCTAAAGAAATTATAGATAAAATCCAGGTAAGCAATTCAAAAAGTGAAGAAGACAAAATTACCGGCGATTCTGGTGACGCCTCAAGCAGTGAGATTAATATTACTCTTGAAGAAGGAAAGAATAAAGGCTTTTTTTCACGTCTTACCGCAGGTGCAGGAACAGATGATCGCTATTCCACAAGTGGTATCGCAAATTACTTTAAGGACGACTTCAGGTTGACCGTCTTGGGTAGTGCCAATAATATAAATAGTCCTGGATTCACGTATGACGAGATATATGATGCGCTAGGATCTCAAGTCTATACGGCTACTAGAAGCTCTAATGGTAGCTTTGGGATCAATGGTATCAACTTTGGCTCAGGATCTGATGGAATTACTGAGAGTAGCACAGGTGGTTTTAATGTAAGCAATGACTTTGGTGAGAATGTAGAAACATCTGGTAATTATTTATACGGCCGTACCAATAACTTTAATGAGACCAGTAGCATACGCACGACGTTTTTACCAGACAGGACTTTTACCACGATTTCAAACTCTGATAGTAATAACGATAGCGACACTCACAACTATTCTGCTAATGCCCGTATCAAACCAGATACATTGACCACGATCAGTATCAATACCAACGGTAGTTATGGATCGTCAGATAATAATAGGAATAGCTCTTCTATAAATCAGGATCAAAATGGAGAAGTGATCAATAGTGTCATCACAACAAGCAATGCTGATAGATTCAATGTCACTAATAATAGTTCTCTATACGCAGGTCGTGGTAGTATCAATAAAAAACATTTTTATAGTCTTAATTTGGATCTAGATTATAACGATCTAGAGGAGACAGATCTTTTCTTTTCTTCTCGTACTTCAGGTAACGATGCCTCAGATGTAGATATTCAAGATCAACGCATTGAAATTGACAACCTAAGCACCAACATTCGAGCTACACCAAGATATCGTTACAAATTTAGTGAGGCATGGAGCACCACGGTAGATTATCGCATAGGTTATGAAAGAGAGGAAAATGAAAGACAAGTCTTTGATCAGGAATCTGGCTCATCAATATCAAATAATAGCTTGAGTAGTGACTTTAGAATAAATAGTCTTACCCAACGACCTACAATTAATCTTTCCTACCGTAAAGATGATAGAAGAATCTCTGCAGGAATAGGCTATTTCTTCACAAATTTAGACAGCGAAGAATTAGTTAACGACATAGAATTTGATCGTGATTTTAATGCAGTTTATACAGATATTACTTACTATGAAAAACTAGGAGAGTTCGCAAGTATCTGGCTCAACGTTGATAACAACCTTCAAATACCTGGTATAAGACAGTTGCAGCCTGTAGAAGACAGGACCAATCCTTTAAATATCGTGACTGGTAATCCTAATCTAGAAGCCAGTCTGATCACCAATTTTAATCTCAATGTGAATAATTTCAATTGGCAGGAGCGTCAGGGCTGGTTTGCTGGTATTAATTTTTCAACCACACAGGACGCCGTTAGAGCCATCACGGTTACTGACGATGACTTGATACGCCGCACTACCTATACAAATGTGGATGGTAATTTTAATGGTTATGCCTATTTTGACTACCGCAAGTCATGGAAAAAAGACGAGCGCACCTGGAAAGCTGGTGCAGGAATCAGTACATCTTTCAATCGCAATAGATCGTTTACTAATGGAGTCTTGTTTACCAGTGACAGGACATCTTTTAGGCCTGATTTTCAATTAAGCTATGAGCTGGATGACTTCATAGATGTAGAGGTAGATTACAGTATTGGATTCAATAATACTAGATACGATCTTTCTTCTATTGAAGATATTGAGTTTATAAATCATCAAGCTGGTATCGACTTCAAGCTGTACTATCCTAAGGATTGGACGCTGGCCATTCGCGGTGAGTACAATCTTTTTGGCAATGTAGATCCTAGTTTTGACAACGACAGTTTTGTGGTAATCGGTAGCTTGGGATACACCTTTGCAAAAGAGAAAGCAATCATCAGTCTCAAGGCCTATGACTTGTTCAATCAGGTTATAAATACGCGTCGAGTGGCGTCAGATGACTTTGTTCTAGACAGCAGCAATCTCGCTTTGCAGCAATATTTCCTACTCAGTTTTACTTACAAGCTGTCAAAGTTTGGCGGTAAAGGAAAAAGGGAGCAAGGTGGTGTTATTTTCCTTGATTAGTGAGATGTGATAGCTTTTCAACGGTGTTATGTTTGTGATAATTACGCTTTCGCGAAAGCGTAATCCAGAATAGATCTAGTGCAAGCCAAAAGCGCGCTAGATCGTCATTGATCTGTTGCTTTTTTCCTTAGGTATGATACTTTATTCCTGACTTGAAGTGGTAAATCCTACGTTATCAAAGGATTAGTGTACATTGAATAAAATCCTTAATTCAATGACATGAAGGCATTTGGTTTACTGCTCATTTTATCGGCCAATTTACTCACTGCCAGCTCGATTGAGATCGACAAAGAGTACGTGAAGAAATACACTGCAAGCGGTCAGCTGATTATGGAAGGCTGGACGGCTCAAGGACAAAAAGATGGCTACTGGAAATTCTATGACCGCAACGGTAAACTAGAATCCCGAGGTCATTTTTCGCGCAATCTGAAGACTGGATATTGGTATGAGTACAAGCAGGGTAAATTGATCCAAGAAGGACATTACCGAAATGGTAAAGCTACCAATTGGTGGACTTTCCATAACAAATCTGGATTTCAAAAAGTCAAAATGCAATACCGTCACGGCAAACCACATGGTTATGCGATGCATTATAAAAGATCGAGACTAAGTATGGTTTCAGAATATAAGGACGGCAAATTATTGGGACAATGGGACAGCGTGCGATCATTTAAAAAAGATCATCCTGATTTTTCCATGAGTGATTTAAGCCGTTGAGGTTTCTGCTCAGTTCTTCTAGAAGCCCTTATTTTTGCAAACTTTAAACCAACCACTTGAATTCCCAACTACTCATTAAAGTCATCATTCCTGCATACAACGAGGCAGATAGCATAGGCCTGGTTATTAAGGATATTCCAAACGTTGTTGATGAGGTTATTGTGGTTTCAAATAACAGCACAGATACTACCGAAGCTACAGCTACCCAAGCTGGCGCGACAGTACTCAAAGAGAATAGACGTGGTTATGGTTTTGCCTGTTTGAAAGGCATGGATTATATCAGCCAGCAGGAAAACAAACCAGATATCGTGGTATTTCTTGATGGTGACTACAGTGATTATCCAGAGCAGTTGACTCAGATAGTCGCACCAATTATTAATCAAGATATTGACTTTGTCATAGGTGCCAGAGATAAGAAATTAAGAGAAGCTGGTAGCATGACTGGACCACAGGTTTTCGGGAACTGGCTAGCGACTTCGCTTATGAAAATCATGTTCAACAGTAGGTTTACAGATCTAGGCCCATTCCGCGCGATAAAGTATGAGAAACTACTAGCGCTAGAGATGGAAGATCAAACCTATGGCTGGACGGTAGAAATGCAACTCAAAGCATTGAAGACAGGCTATTCTTACAAGGAAATCCCAGTCAAGTACCGCAATAGAATAGGCGTTTCTAAAGTATCAGGAACAGTCAAAGGTGCTATATTTGCAGGTGTTAAAATTTTAACATGGATATTCAAATACGGTCTTAAAAAATGATTCTCGAGTGGATATGTATCGTTGTGTATTCGGCATCATTGATCATGATTCTGTTTTACTCTTTTTCACAACTGAACTTGTTGATCAACTACCTACAGGCGCAGAAGAGATGTAAAAAGGCCAAAAAAGAAATTCTTTCTGCACCCGAGGATTTACCAATAGTTACCATCCAACTTCCTGTTTTTAATGAGCTGTATGTGATGGAGCGATTGCTGGAAAATATTGCCAAAATAGAGTATCCGCGAGAAAAACTAGAGATACAGGTCCTAGATGATTCCACAGATGAATCGCTTGCCATTACGGCAGCCCATGTTACAGAACTACAGGCAACTGGACTGGATATCAAACACATCACACGCACCGATAGATCTGGATTTAAGGCTGGTGCGCTCAAAGAAGGTCTCAAGATTGCACGAGGCGAGTTCATCGCCATTTTTGATGCAGACTTCCTACCAGAACCAGACTGGTTGCTTAAAACCATTCATCATTTCGATGATGCAGAAGTTGGCGTTGTCCAAACCAGATGGGCGCACTTAAATCGCGATTACAGTCTGCTTACCCAAGTACAGGCCTTTGCACTGGATGCGCATTTCACACTAGAGCAAGTAGGTCGCAATTCCAAAGGCCACTTCATCAACTTCAACGGTACCGCAGGAATCTGGCGCAAGGAAACTATCTATGACGCAGGAAATTGGGAAGGCGACACACTTACCGAGGATCTTGACCTAAGCTACCGCGCACAACTCAACAAATGGAAGTTTGTCTATCTAGAAGACGTCACCACGCCAGCTGAGTTACCCATTGTAATCAGCGCGGCACGTTCACAGCAATTCCGCTGGAATAAAGGTGGTGCAGAGAATTTTCAAAAGATGTTTAAGCGTGTTTTGGGTAGCGATCAGTCGTTCAAAACAAAGTTTCACGGCATCCTGCATTTGTTGAACAGCACCATGTTTTTGAACGTGTTTATCGTGGCGATTTTGAGCATTCCCATGCTCTACATCAAGAACGAGTACGAGCACCTCAAGGTGTACTTCATTGTCATGAGTTTCTTTGTGATAAGTACCATCATCTTTTTTGTGTGCTACTGGTTCATGTACCGCAACACCTATGGTGGCGGTTTCAGAAATTTCATCACCTATATAGGTATGTTTTTTACCTTTTTCTCGGTCGCCATGGGCTTTTCCCTGCACAATTCTATTGCGGTGATTGAAGGCCACATAGGCAAGCGCAGTGAGTTTGTACGCACGCCTAAATTCAATTTGGCAGCTGTTGGTGGCAACTGGAAAGCCAATAAATACCTGCGAAAAAACATAAGCAGTCACGTGATTATTGAGGGCTTGCTCATGTTGTACTTCATTTTTGGGCTGGTTTCTGCCTTTTTGGTAGGCGATCAAGGCGGCGATTTTGGACTGTTCCCATTTCACTTGATGTTGGTCATCGGCTTTGGTTTTGTGTTTTTCCGCAGTATAACTGACAAGTCCTAGCATGAAAGCCAGGCTGCAAAATGGCTTCGGCATTTTATTGATCCTTAGCTTTTTAGGGTACTCTTTCTTGAGCACGCTTTCGCGAAAGCAGTACTATCCAAGTCTTCTTACTTATATAGGTTTATTTGCGCTATTTCTAGCATTGTGCTGGATGGCCAAAACTGCTACCGAAAAAAGATGGGAACTATTTTCAGCCTGGTTAGGAAACTTTTTTAAGGCCAAATCATCCTTTGTGGCATGGCTGCTGGCTGGTGTTGTTTTGCGGTTAGTGCTCTTGTGGGTGACGCCATGGTTGTCGCAAGATTTTTTCAGGTTCATCTGGGATGGACACCTATCACTTAACGGCTTCAATCCCTATTTGTATTTACCCGACGATTTGATCGTATCAGGCGCAGATTTTATCCCAAATGCCGAGTTCCTGCACGCGTCCATGGGATCACTATCCAGCGGTCATTTTACTAACTATCCACCATTGAATCAATTTTTCTTTGCAGCAGCAGCCTATCTAGGCGGCGATAGTTTGCTGCATACGGTGATATGGATGCGCGTATTTATCATTTTGGCAGACGTCGTTACGTTTATCTACGGAATCAAACTCTTGCGATTATTGGGTAAACCAGACTGGTTGATCTTATTGTACTATTTGAATCCGTTTGTGATCGTAGAATTGACAGGAAACCTGCATTGGGAAGGCGTTATGGCTTGCTTCATGCTGATAGGTGTTTATCATTTTATATGCTATGATAAGTGGCGCAGCGGACTGTTTTTAGGTTTTGGCGTTTTGGTAAAATTGTTACCGGTGTTGGTTTTTCCTTTAGTGGTGCGGGCACGGAAATTCAAATGGATCGTACTGTTCTACATCACCGCTGCGGTAACGATCATCGCTGGATTTGCACCACTTGTTTCAGGTGAATTGATTGAAAAATACGCAGCATCGATTGGTTTGTGGTTTGGGACATTTGAGTTCAATGCGAGTATTTATTACGTCATTAGAGCGATTGGGTATGAGGTAACTGGTTATAATATTATTGGTACGGTCGGTAAGATCTTGCCGCTAATTACTATTGCAGTAATAATCTTGTTATCGCTATTGCGTCAAAACAAGTATCCCGAAGTCCTGTTGACCAGTATTCTACTTGCTTTCACGACATATTTGTTGCTCTCGACCACTGTTCATCCATGGTATTTGACGATTCCGTTACTGTTTTCTTTGTTTACCCGGTATCGATTTATGGTGGTGTGGAGTTGTCTGGTTTTTGTGAGTTATTCTGCTTATGCAAACGCAGATTATAGTGAGAACTTCTGGTGGATTGGTCTGGAATATGGTGTGGTCCTTTTTATATGTATTTTAGAGCTGACAGGAAAGAGTATTTTTTCTGCCAGAACAAACCAACTAAACCGCTGATATGAAGCAAATCATCATTTTTCTATTGGTCATTATTCTAGGTTTTATCGCCTATGATTTTTATAAGGATTGGAATCGATTTCATGCGCCTAATTATGAATACCAAAAGCCTGAAAATATAGATCTACAGTATCACGACGCGAGTGTGGTTTGGGATTATGTGAACGCCATTCAAGACGTGAATACCTATGTCAAACTGCAATACACCGCAAACGATATTGACGTGCGCGCACCAGAAGAAGATGATCTAGAAACACAAAACGCCATCGCAGAATATGCCAATAGACTCGCCAAGGTCAAATACTATGAAAATCTGCTAGTACAATCTGCTGCCTACAAACAGGACGGAATTGATAACGAAACAATCAAAGAAATAGAAGCCGGCCTGACGTCAAGAGAGACTCAAGAACAAGAGCGAGAACAACAACACTTGCAAGAACTTTATGATGCAGAGATAGCAACGAGTAAAAGTGTAGGTTCTCGCGGTGCATTGATTTATGAAGTCCAAAAAATCCTAGTCAATAAAGGATATGAAATTCCTGTCGATGGAGTTTTTGCCACAATCACCAGTAAAGCCCTAGCTGATTTTGAGTCAAACAACAATCTATATCCAGATGGTAAATTGGATGTTTTGACTTTTGATGCTTTATTGAAGTAGTTTGTAACCACTTCCAGCGACAGTCGAGAAGCGGTGACTTACATTGTGAATTGAAAAACTAGATTTATTTCGAATGACATTCATGACTTATTCAATAACAGCCCTCGTTATATTTTTCGATTAATCGCTTGATCTCTTCATCTTCAAAACGTTTCTTCATTTTAATTTCTTCGATAAGATTAGGGCAATCAGACATCAAGAGATTAGCATTTTTGTTCAGAAAAGATCCTTGATTACCGAATGCATTTACTTCTTGACCTTCTAACGTGACATATAAATAATTACCAATTGAGAATTTGTAGCTATCAGGTTGAGGGCTAGGTATATCACCGTAAAATCTACTACGGTATCCTGCTTCCTTTTTTACAGCTCTTATATCATATCCGTAATACGATAGGTCACCAGCGACAATTTCCAAAGCATAAATCCACTTAGCCTTCTTCTCAGTTCCGATGTCCAAGGGAACTATGACGAGTCTCTCTTCATTGTACTCTGGTATAGAAAATAGTCCTTTCTTTTCAGGAATCATGATATCAAGTAAAATGTACTCAATATCTTGAGGATCGATAATCATCTCGGCCTTGGTATCGGTTTGAGTGAGTTTTATAGGCTTATTTCTACCTCTTGGTATTTTGGCAAAACCATACAATTCCTCACCAGAATTTAAAACTATTACCAGTTCTGATCTATAGATCTGAGCCGTAGCAGCAGAGCACGCTAAAATGATTAGTAAAAGAAACGATCTCACGTGGCAAATGTACTTTGCCTACAACCTATTTCCTAACCACACTATACAAGTCCGTACGGCGGTCCTTGAGGTTTTTTACTGCACCGTGGTTGTGTAGTTTTTTGAGTAAGTCCAGGTCAACATCTGCCACGAGAATCATCTCTGTGTTGGGTGTCGCTTCTGCTTTGACGCCGTTTGACGGGAATGCAAAATCACATGGTGTAAAAACCGCGCTTTGTGCATAGGATATATCCATATTTTCTACCGCCGGCAGATTGCCCACGCTTCCAGCGATCGCCACATAACATTCATTCTCTACCGCTCGAGCTTGACAGCATAGGCGCACTCGTGCATAAGCGTTTTGAGTATCAGTCAAGAACGGTACAAATAGCATTTGCATGCCATCTTCTGCTAATAATCGGCTTAATTCTGGGAACTCACTATCATAACATATCAAGATGCCAATTTTACCACAATCGGTATCATAAGTCTGGATCTTACTACCATTGCTCAGACCCCAAACCTTTTGCTCATCAGGTGTCACGTGAATCTTTTCATACTGCTCAACACGACCATCACGATGGCATAGATTACCCACATTATAAAGCTGTCCATCGATAATCTCTGGCATGGAGCCAGTGATGATATTGATATTATACTTGATGGAAAGCTCAGAGAAGCGATCCCGAATCATGCCGGTGTATTTTGCCAGCTCACGTATGGCATCACTCACGCTATGATCATTATAGGCCGCCATTAGCGGTGCATTAAAATACTCTGGAAACAAAGCAAAATCAGATCTGTAGGCAGCGAGACTGTCCACAAAATATTCTACCTGCTGCATGAGTTCTTCAATGCCTGAATAAGGACGCATCTGCCATTGAATCAAACCAAGTCTAACAGTACTTTTTAAAGCCACCGTGTCAGTGACAGGCTGCGTGTAGTAGATGTTATCCCATTCCAATAGGACACCAAATTCCATGGACGCTTTATCGCCATCTAGGTAATTTTTGAGCACTCGAGAAACGTGAAAATCATTGCTCATCTGGAAGTTGAGCACAGGATCGTTGATCTCTTTCATGCGCACTTTCTCGATGTATTCTTTGGGTGACATCTCGCTAGCATAATTGTGATAACCAGGAATACGACCGCCAAAAGCGATGCCTCGCAAATTCAAATTCTCACAAAGTTCCTTGCGGTAATCATACAACCTGCGGCCTAGACGCATGCCACGATACTGCGGCTTGATAAACACTTCTATCCCATAAAGCACGTCGCCATCGTCATCGTGCGTGGTAAACTTATAGTTGCCAGTCACTTGCTCATAAGTGTACTGACCGCTAAAATCCTCATACTTTACAACAATCGACAGCGCACAGGCCACAATCTCATCATTGACCTTGAGCACCACCTGACCTTCAGGAAATTTGTCGATCAGGGTTTTGATCTGTTCCTTTTTCCAATAAGAATCAGGCAAGTTGGTATAAGAATCGATCATGGCATGTTTCAACTGGTCATAGTCTGCCAGCTCTAGAAATTCCAGTGATAGATTCTCGATTTTATCTTGAGATGTAGTGCTCATATTCTTAGTTACTGCTCACGCCATTAAAATCTACCGTATGAATACAGTAATCGGTTCCTTCACTGCAATTAAAACTCAATTTTGTCCATGCGGTACCGCGCTTGCTTTCCAGCGCTATGCCATTGTCGGTGCGTTCTAGATTGAATAGGAAATCCGGCAGTTGATCCGTTGTATTTACTGGTGCCGTGGCTATTGACATACCGTAGGCGTCAATGGCCTGTGGCTGGAATTTGGCTTTGGTAAATGACAATTTTGTCCAGGCACAACCTTCTTCACATTCTAATTCTATAGTATTGTCCTCGACAGATATAATGTTTATCTGGAAATCCTGTGAAACTTGTTTCTTGCTTTTCTTGGAGCCGCAACTTGCCATCAAGACTGCTGCAAGGACTACTAATATTATCTTTTTCATGTTATTTTGTTTTTATGTTTTTTGGATGTTACGCTTTCGCGAAAGCTGAATCCTCATCATCGCTTAAGCAAATCAATAAATCCTTATACCATCAAAATATTTTACTGCAAGTTGGCATCGTCTAATAATACCAAGTGTAGGAATACTTGAAAATCTACATATCCAGCAGATATGCAAAGATCAAGGGTGCGACTATCGTTGCATCACTCTCTATGATAAATTTAGGAGTGTTGATGTCCAGTTTTCCCCAGGTAATTTTCTCGTTGGGCACCGCACCAGAGTAGCTACCATAACTTGTGGTAGAGTCAGAAATCTGGCAGAAGTAGCTCCAGAAAGGCGTGTCCGTGCGTTCCATATCCTGGTAGAGCATAGGCACCACGCAAATAGGAAAATCGCCAGCAATACCACCACCTATCTGGAAAAATCCAATGCCGTCCTTGCTATTATCTGTGTACCAGTCTGCCAGAAAGGTCATGTATTCAATACCGCTTTTGACAGTACTGGCCTTGAGCTCGCCCTTAAGAACGTAGCTCGCAAAAATGTTACCCATGGTGCTGTCTTCCCAACCAGGAACAACAATAGGCAGGTTTGCTTTGGCTGCTGCATACATCCATGAGTTCTCAATTGGGATCTCATAGTGTTCTTCCAGCACGCCACTCAATAGTAATTTGTACATGTATTCATGCGGGAAATAGCGCTCACCTTTGGCCTCTGCATCTTTCCAGATTTTCACGATGTGTTCTTGCAGTCTCCTAAATGCCTCTTCTTCTGGAATACAGGTATCGGTCACTCGGTTCAATCCTTTTTCAAGTAAATCCCATTCATCTTGAGGTGTGAGATCGCGATAATTAGGCACACGTTTATAATGTGAGTGAGCCACTAGATTCATAAGATCTTCTTCAAGGTTTGCACCAGTACAGGAAACGATCTGCACCTTATCGCGGCGTATCATCTCTGCAAAGATTTTTCCAATCTCAGCCGTGCTCATCGCACCAGCTAGGGAAACCAGCATTTTGGATCCTTGGTTAAGTTGGTCTTCATATCCTTTGGCAGCGTCAACCAGTGCGGCGCTGTTAAAGTGCAGGAAGTATTTTTCTATGAATTCTGTTATGGGTTTACTCATGGTGTGTTTTTGCATTTTTGCAAACGTGTTTATATTTTATATGAGAGGTTAATCCTCGTCAATATTTTTCATCTTTTTCAAGCCTTCTTTCGCGAAAGCGTTATCTGCATCATAGCCATCTTCACCTTCTAGCGCGATGTCCTTAAATTTATAGCTGAGCATTTTGTAGTACAGTTTGGCCGCTAGAAAATCTGACGATTTCTCGTTAGGATTGGGGCACAATTCAACAATGTCAAATCCTACCACATTTTTCTCCTCAAAAACGGATTTCAAGAAATCCAGCGTCTCATACCAGAACAAGCCGCCTGGCTCTGGTGTGCCAGTTGACGGCAAGATGGATGGATCAAACGCATCTAGATCGATGGTGATGAATACATTTTCAGTCAAGGCCTCGACTACCTTTTCTTGCCAGTAGTCATCCTGAGCCATATCGTGAGCATAGAATGTTTTTTCATCTTCATTGACGCCTAGCTCAATGCTATCCATGGAACGTATGCCTACCTGAACAAGATTGGTGTTCTGGCTAGCTTCATAAACGGCACAAGCATGATTGCAGGTGCTGCCATCATATTCTTTGCGCAGGTCTGCATGTGCGTCAAGTTGCAAAACGCTCAAATTTTCAAACATCTCGCTAAAAGCTCTAATGCTCCCTATGGAAATGGAATGCTCGCCACCAAATAATGTTACAAACTTGTTGCGTTTGATGTATTTTTTGGTGGTTTGATGGACCGCATCGACCATGGCTTCTGGTGACGAATTCTCAGTTACAGCATCGGCAAGAAAAACGCCGTGTCTATAAACCTCGCTGTCGGTTTCAATATCATACAATTCCATATTGCGACTTGCATTCAGAAATGCTTCTGGACCTTTGTCAGCACCTTTTTGCCAGGTGCTGGTACCATCATAAGGTACCGGAATTAAAACAATGGATGCGCTATCAAGTGCGGCAAATTCATCCTCAATGCCTGCATAATTGTTATTGCTCATGGTAATAAATTATAAATCAGAGTATTAAATATAATAAATGAGATTCAGGATTATTGATATCCTAGGATTTCCAGCATTTGCTCAGAGCTTTGTTGCTCTTTAAAAACACGCGTGGTGATCGCTCCATCGTCATCGCGGTCGATCAAGACATGTTTAGGTGCTGGTATCAAACAGTGCTGCAAGCCACCATAACCACCTATGGTTTCTTGATAGGCACCTGTGTTGAAAAAGCCCACATATAATGGCTTGTCCTTATGATATTTAGGTAAATAGATGGCGTTGATGTTCTGCTCGCTATTGTAATAATCATCGCTATCGCAGGTCAAACCGCCTAAAAGCACACGCTCGTATTCATCATTCCATCTGTTCAAGGGTAGCATGATAAAACGCTTTGAAATCGCCCAGGAATCGGGTAATGTGGTAATAAATGAGCTATTGATCATGGACCATTTCTCACGGTCGTTTTGCTGTTTTTGATACAGGATTTTGTAGATCGCACCACCAGATTCTCCTACGGTAAAAGATCCAAATTCCGTAAATAGATGTGGTACATCGACGCCAGCTTCATCGCAGACTTGCTTGATCTGGCTCACGATTTCTTCTACCATGTATGCATAGTCAAACTCAAATGCAAGGCTATTCTTGATAGGGAAACCACCACCAATATTAAGACTGTCTAGAGTAGGGCAAATCTTTTTCAATTGAATGTATACCTTCAAACACTTATGCAGCTCATTCCAGTAATAAGCATTGTCGCGTATTCCTGTGTTGATAAAAAAGTGTAACATCTTGAGATTAACCTGATTATTTGGCTCAATCTGATTCTTGAAAAAGGTCAAAATGTTTTTATAACCTATGCCTAGACGACTGGTGTAGAATTCAAACTTGGGCTCTTCCTCGCTAGCGATGCGTATACCTACATTGAAATTGCTATCAGTTGCTTCAGTAAGTAGCGATAACTCTTCATAATTATCAATTACAGGAATACAGTTTTTCTGGCCGCTATCAATTAGGCTCGCAATGTTTTGAATGTAAAGATCACGTTTAAAGCCATTACAAATGACAAAGGTTTCATCGTTGATCTTTCCTTCTTTTTTGAGGCTTTGCACAATATTGATGTCAAAAGCACTGCTGGTCTCAATATGGATATCATTCTTGAGCGCCGTGTCTAGCACATGCTTGAAATGGGAACTTTTGGTGCAATAGCAGTAGTTGTAGGTGGCTTTGTAGTCCGCTTTCGCGAAAGCGGAATCAAACCAACCTTTTGCACGTTGAATATTGTCAGAAATTTTAGGCAAATAACTGAATTTCAATGGTGTGCCATATTCCTCGACCAATTTCATGAGGTCTATGCCATGAAATTGTAGGTGCTTGTTTTGTAATTCAAATTCTTCTGTAGGAAAGTGATAGGTCTGATCTATGAGATCTATGTATTTAGTATTCAATATATTGAGTCTGTGAGATTAAAAGTCGATTTCTCTAAAGATGCCCAAATGTATTGCAACCTATGTTAGCAAAATATTAAAAATGCTATATCATCTTAAGATTGATGATCTCTTGTGGCGTGAGGTATCGGTAATTGCCGCGAGGTAGATCTTTTTTGGTCAGCCCGCCTATGACCACACGATCCAAAACCTTGACTTCATAACCTACAGCATCAAATAGTCGTTGTACCAGATTGTCCTTGCCGCTGTGTACCTCAAGTCCTATCTCATTATTTTTACCGCCATCCACATAGCTTATTTCTTCTACCTTGAATACCTCGCCGTCAATGTTGATACCATTGCGTATTTTCATCAAGTCCTCATGCTTGAAGCTGCGATCCAGCGCGACGTGATAGATTTTGCGCAGTTTTTGATTAGGGTTATTGAGCTTATTGGATAAATTGATATCGCTGGTAAAAACCATTAAACCAACGCTTTGTCTACCGAGACGTCCTATATAATGTAATTTTGACTCACTGGCATTTGCCATAAGGTCATGTACGGTCTTACTGGCTTTCTCGCCAGATCTAGGCGTGATAAAACCTTTGGGTTTGTTGAGTAGTAAATATTCTTTCTTGCGAGGCTCGATAGATCTGCCATCAAACTTTACTTCATCGCTAGGCTGGACTTTGTAACCCATCTCAACCACAGGCTTGCCGTTTACGGTCACGCTTCCAGCTGCGATGTAAATATCAGCATCGCGACGGCTGCAAATTCCCGAGTTTGCTATGTATTTATTCAGGCGTATTCCTTTGGCATCACTTTTTGAGCTAGGCTTACTTTCTTTTTTCTTACGGTCTATGTATTCCTTCTTCGTTACTGGATTACCAGATCTTGAGGTGCCGATTACTTGATTCTTGCCGCCACGAGTATTTTTGGTGGGCGCAGCCTTGCGTCCAGAATTTGATCCTTTATGATCCTGAGATCCTGCATTGCGTCTGTTGCCGCCTTTTCCTGCAGCACCTTTGCTACCACCTTGACGTCCACTGGATTTTCCTCTGCTGCCTTCGTTACCTCTACTCATGACTCGTTATTTTTTGCAAAGGTACAATTTTGGGAAATGCGTGATTAAACTTAAATCTAAGTTTAAAATAAATCTGAACTTGAAACTGAAATTAAATTTGAACTTGAATTTGAACTGGAAACTAAAATGAAATGAAAACAAAATTTTAATCCAAGTCAGTATTTAGAAAAGCAAACATTTCAAATAAGGTCAGTTTCAACTTTTTTCAATCAATGATCGTGTAAATGTTCACCATTCTCACTATTCATTTCTGCAAGTTGTTGGCGTTGCTCTGCTAGCGTTTCTACGTTAAATTGTTTGCGCACTTCATCTGTGATCACAGTGGTATCCATGGGTTCCATAGTCCACGGTTCGTCACCCATTTTAAAATATTGAGTACCATAGATTTGTGGTTTGTTGACGCTTTGTAGGTATCTATCTGTCGCTGCAGCAAGCAACCATTTATTAGCTGTGCTGTCTAATTCAACACTGCGCTCCATCAAATTCATAGCCATCTTGTAGGCGGTAGAATCGCCGCCATGCTGAAATACCATCGCAGCATGATAATGATCTTTGCTGGTAACTACCAGATTAGAATCTAACATTTCATAAACTCTAACTTCTCTCAGGCTATCACGTCTCGTCACTTCTGGCCAATTGATATTATCAGTCATACGATCTGATTGGTCATTTTCATAGATTTTGGCAAGTTCGACATTGTCATTAACCAGTTCTTCTTGTTCAGGTTCAGTTTTTTCCTGTTCGCTTTTACAGCTTGCGAACAGTGTGATACTTAAAAAAGTTAGTATGATGATTCTGGTGGATTTCATGGCTTGGGTTTTAAATGGCTTTTGTGACGCGCAAATAATTTGCTAGTCAAATCGTAAGTTAAAAGGAATTGTAGATTAAAGCTAGCAATGCTAGTATTTGAGCAAACCAATCTTAGTATGTACTACTAAATTATCACTTTTTCTTTCTGAAAATACTTTTGAGGCCATTCCAAACCCTTTTATGAAATGGCGCCCTTTCAATAACGGTAAATGCAATTATTTCGCCGTGATTAAATTCAACATTAATAATTCTATTCTTCTTGTTTTGAAGAAGCTCATCATCGATGTTCAATTCCGTTGTTTCATATCCTATATTAGAATAAACTAGTGTTATATTTTTCAGTGAGTCTAGTTCTTTGGTCACATTCAATCTGTAATTGCCGTCAAAGTCTGACGTAGTTCCAGTTCTAGTTCCTTTAATAAATACGTTAGCATAAGGTAAAGGGTAAGCTTCCATATCGGTCAGCTTTCCCGAAATGTAAATACTATCTTTTTTAACAGCATTTTTATTGGTGATCGTTTCTTTCAATTTTATGAACTCTAGATCAAATTTTCTTTCCGTTTGTTCAGTTTTGATAGGCTCCGATTTCTCTTGTCCATAACTATTTAACGACAAGAAATTAAACAAGCCAAAATAGAAAGAATTCTAAAAGTTCAGTTTTAATTGTTTCTGTTCTTGTGACGGTTTAGCGAGTTGTTCTTTATTATAAAGTCCACAGACTTTTTGCTCTGAAAACAGATGCGTTTCTGCAACTTCAGAATCTGTCATTTTTCTGAAATCAACAATGGTATTGCTACACTTTAAACAAAGTCGTCCCATTTCATTTTTAGGCATGTCTGTCCAAACCTGATCGCATTGTTTTAAATTAGAAAGATTGATCTTAGTTACTCTGTACATTATGTCTAAGTTACAATTACTCCTATCTAATCCTCAAACCTCACCGTACTCTGTCGCTCGCGATTCACGTGCAACTGGGTCACGTCAGGTCTTGAATAGTGTCCAACAGCGTCAAAATTCTGTCGTTCTTCATAGATCCTATTGAAATCCAGGGTTGCCGTTATGATTTCTTCTTTGCCTATTTGCGGTTCAATGATCCACTCGCCATCGGGTCCAGCGATACAACTACCGCCATTGGCTAGCACATCAGGACAATTTTGTAGAATTTCTTCCAGATGCAAAGTGTCTGATGGCAAATCGGATCGAGTCATCATACTGCTTACTGACAGTACAAACGTGCGACCTTCACGAGCGATGAAACGTGTGATATCTCTCGTATTATGATCACTACCAGGCCAGCACGCCACGTGCAGATTGGTGCCTTGAGCATACATCGCAGCTCGTGGCAACGGCATCCAGTTTTCCCAGCAATTGAGTCCGCTCATGGTAAAGTCTTTCAACTTGTGCGTTACCAGACCATGACCGTCACCTGGCGCCCAAGTTAATCGCTCGTCATAGGTAGGTTGCAATTTTCTGTGGCTGCTCTTGATTTCACCGTTCTGGTTGATGTACACCATGCTCGCATAGATGCTGTGACCACCTCGATCTTGTGGTCGTTCGATCAGTCCTAAGTAGATGGCTATTTTGTTAGCTTTCGCGAAAGCACAAACAGCATCCAGATCTCCTGCTTCTAGATCGACCGAGTTTAATACATACTGACGGTGCAACTCTTTGACCACGGTTTTATTCCAAGCAGCGCCATCAGTCAAGGCTAGCCAAAATGGATAACCAGGTAACAATGCCTCACCAAAAACCACGAGTTCCGCGCCCTTATTTTTTGCTTGTTGCAGGCTGTCCAAAATCTTTTCTAGAGTTGCTTTCTTGTTAAGCCATACAGGCGAAATCTGGGCTAGGGCAACGTTGATCTGTGAGTTCATTACAGGTTGTTTAGTCGTTCTAAAATGGCTGGTAGGTCGATCAAAAGAATTGAGAAGACTCCAGCGACGATGATGATTTTTAATATAAAATGGATGAGTAGATACTCACGTTTGCGCCTTGATGACCACAGTAACGGCAGGCATACCAGCAGCGCACCGGTGATAAAAGTAAAATAGTAGCTCATGTAGCCAGTCTCAAAAAATAGAATTAGGACGGCGACTGGCACCATGGTTACCAATGTTATCAAGGTGTAGAACTGTTTGGCTTTGCGCTCGCCAAGAACAACAGGTACTGTACGATAATCTTGCGCTAGATCGCCTCTCAGGTTTTCTAGATCCTTGATAAGCTCGCGCATGCTGAGAATGAGAAACAAGAATAATCCGTGAACCAATATGACTGGATAGAAGTTGCGGTAGTACATGAACAGAACAAAGAATGGCGTGATGGAAAGCGCCGCTGCCATCAAATTACCTAAGAATAGCACTTTACTGAGCTTGTGAGAATAAAACCACATCGCAAAAATGTAGCCCATGTAAAACAGGCCAGCACGCCAGGAAACGATAAATCCTAAGGTTACCGAAATGGCATTAAGCGAGAAATAAACAGACCATAATGTGGAACGACTTACCTGATTTTCCAACAAAGTCTTTTGCGGTCTATTGATTAAGTCTTTCTCCTGATCGTAAAAGTTATTGATGATATATCCTGCAGATATCGCCGCAGCAGTAGCCACGATAATGAGCCAAAGGTTGTAATCTGCAACAACTTCCATTACTGGTCTATCGGTGGCCATAATGAATACGGCGGCTAGCAATTGTGCTATGGCAATGAGCGCAATGTTGTACAATCGCACAGAAGAAAACAGGCTGAGAACCTTTAAAGAAAGCTCTTTAAATCCAGAAGATGGTCGTGATGTAGCAGCCTCGTGATTCATGTTCAAATGTAAGTATTCTAGTTACTTTCTTTAATTTAAAAGCAGCCCGCTTGAATTGATTTTATTGATAGCAGGTCATAAAAAAACCTTGCCGAGGCAAGGTTTGAATATTATAGTTTGATTTCTAAAAATTATAAACTACTTCCAGCTTATAATCCTTTAGAGCTTTTTCTGCTTTCTCTAGATCTTCGGTAAAACCTAGGATGTAGCCACCACCACCAGAGCCGCAAAGCTTCAGGTAGTAATCACCTGTGTCCAGTCCTTTTTTCCACAGTGCGTGGAATTGCGTAGGTATCATAGGTTTGAAATTGTCAAGAACAGTACGAGAAAGATGTTTTACATTACCAAATAATCCTTTGACATCACCGCTCAAGAAGTCATCTACACACAAGTCTGTGTACTTCACAAACTGATCTTTCAACATTTTACGGAATCCTTCTTTCTTCATGTTTTCCATGAAAATATTGACCATAGGTGCTGTTTCACCTGTCATTCCAGAATCCAACAGAAACACAGCGCCTTTACCAGTCGCCAATTGCGATGGGATGCCAGCTGGTTCAATATTGTCTTTACTATTTATAAGGATAGGCAAGCTCAAGTAACTGTTCAATGGATCCAATCCAGAGCTCTTGCCGTGGAAGAAACTTTCAATCTTGCCAAAAATCTCTTTAAGTGTCAATAGTCGCTCCCGAGTCAAATTTTCAAGAACGGTGATTTTTTCTAGGGCGTATTTATCATAGATAGAGGCTACCAGCGCACCACTACTACCTACACCATAACCTTGTGGTATGCTGCTGTCAAAGTACATTCCTGCGTCAATATCTGCGCGCATGGATTGTACATTAAATGCTGGAAAATCAGGATCGCTGGCAGCTAGTTCTTCAATATGACCAGCCAGTCTTGCCAGGCTGCGATTAGAAGCTGCAGCGGTCTCGTCGAGCTCATCAGTAATCTTGAGAGCGCCGTTGTAAAAGTTATAAGGGATGGAAAGTCCTTTTGAGTCCTTAATTATCCCATACTCGCCGAACAACAAGATCTTTGAGTAAAAAAGTGGTCCTTTCATAGTAAAAATTCCTCTAGAGACGCGAAGCGCCATGACCTAGTTGGTCACAAATATAATGTTCCTTCTGACAATAGGACGCTAATTTACTCTTAATCAATTCATCAACCTGATCTGCATACTCATCTGGATATAGCATGTGTACGTTGGCACCTGCATCCAGTGTAAAACAAACAGGAACGCCGGTCTCCTTTCGGTAGGCCCAAATTTCCTCGATGATTGACAAGGTGTTAGGTTTCATCAGTATAAAGTAAGGATGAGAGGTCATCATCATGCTGTGCAAAGTCAAAGCTTCACTTTCCGTGATTTTAATAAAACTGTCATAGTCACCATCTTTCAAGGCTTTCTTAATACTGGTCAAGTTGTCGTGGGCTTGATGGAATCTCGCTTTCGCGAAAGCGTGCCCGTTCATCAGCTCATGACCTACCGTTGAGCTTACCGTCTTCTCGCCCTTGTCCACTAACAAGATGGTATCACGGTAGTTCTCAAAATTCTCGTGTAGCAAATTCTCAACGTTCACCCCATAAAGATTGCTGCTGTCTGGCGTTTGCTCATGCTCGCCCCAAACCACCAACTGACCATCCAGACTGCGGCACGCACTACCAGAGCCTAACCTTGCTAGAAAGCTGGCTTTGGCTTTATCATGTTTTCCTCCTGTAAGCTGCTGCTCAAAGTCCATCAAGCAACTTGCCATCGCCGCCATGCTGCTCGCACTGCTGGCAATACCACTACTGTGTGGGAACGTATTTAATGTATCAATCTCAAACTTATAATTCTTGATCCATGGGCAATAAGGCGTAATGCGCTCAAAAAATTCGGCGATTTTAGGTTCAAAACTGGGCTTAGGCTCACCTTCATAAGAAATATGGAAACCATGCTGATCTGCTAGAGTTGCTTTGATACTCGTTTCTGTATGACAATTGTTAAGCGTGAAACTAATCGACGGATTTGCTGGCAATTGCATACCATGCTTGCCCCAATATTTGACCAGCGCAATATTGGATGGCGCCTGCCATTTGGTCTTTAGTTTGTCTGCTAGTTGGATATCAGCTGTTAGGTGAAATTGTTGAGCCACTCATCAAGATTTGTGAGCAAAGATAAAGGATTGCCGTATGCTGATATAAAGTTTTTGCGTGAGCACAAAGCATGCTTACATACCTGTACGTATCGCCTCAACAGGATCCAGTCGAGATGCAGAAATAGCAGGAATAATACCGGCGATCAAACCAATGATTGCACTAATACTTGTTCCTAGAACAATGTTATCCCACGATAGGATAAATTCAAAATCTTCAGTAAACGAGGAAGCGATCACCGTTCCTAACCAGACAAACAGTAATCCAAATAGTCCACCAAACAGTGCTAGAATGATAGCCTCAAATAAAAATTGAGATAGGATAAATTTGTTTTTGGCGCCTAATGATTTTTGTATGCCTATGAGATTTGTTCTTTCCTTTACACTCACAAACATGATGTTGGCAATTCCAAAACCACCAACAAGCATCGAGAAACCAGAAATAATAATACCGATAAATGTCAATGTCGATGTGATCTGATCGATGAAGTCTGCAAATCCTTTTAATGGATTTGTAAAAAACGTGTTGATATCATCACCTTTGAGTCCACGTGCAGTGCGCAATCGCTGTTCCATAGCTGCGATAAATTGATCTTGATCTGCGCCGGGCTTAGGCTTCATGATCAAGGCACTTGTCGTAAAACTATTATTTGTATTGTAAATCCTGCGGACAAAATTCACCGGAACGTACGCAGACTCATCTTTATTAGGTCCAATAGTGCTAGCTCCAGCCTTTTCTAATACGCCAATGACGGTAAAACGATTGCCAAACAATCTCACACGTTTACCTATAGGATCAATGCCTTCAAATAAACTTTGTGCTACTTCATATCCTATGACTACGACTGGTGCACCGCTGGCGTCTTCATTTTCATTAAAGAAGCGACCACTACTTAGTTTGAGTTTTTCTAATTCATAATAGTCAGTAGTTCCAGGTATGATATTGATACCTACCGCTGTTTTGTCATCATACTTGATGTTTTCTGGAGCAGTAAATATCGTGTAGGTAATCGCTCCCAGATCAGGTAAGGATCGTTTGAGCATCTCATACTCTTCATAGCTTACATTAGGGAAATTCTGGTATTGGTAAGGTTCTAGTTCTGTAGGGCCAAAGGAAATCTTTAAAACATAGATCGTAGAAATATCTAAAGAACTAAGGCCATCTTTAATCTCACTTTCTAGACTATCAATTGCAGCGAGTACACCAATAATGGCAAAGATACCTATGGTGACACCTAGTAAGGATAAAAAAGTACGCAGCAAGTTATTGCGCAAGGCATTCACTGCAAAAAAGAAGCTTTCTTTAAGTACTCTTAGATATATGAGCATGAATTGATGCTTACTTAAGATTGGTTTTCATAAGGTTTGACTCTTATGAGCTTATAACGTTACACCAAATATAGATTTTTTGAATTCGCGTTTGTGTGTTGGCATATTTTTTGGAAAACATACCTTTGAAAAAAGCTACAAAATGAAAAGATTTAAAATATTAGGACTTCTATTACTAACAATAGGAGCAGTATCATGTGAGTCAGATGACGATTTGCCAGAAGTTCAAGAAATTGATCCTATCGTGATCACTTCAGATTCTAAGTTCAATGCTGGTGATGATGAATATGAAATTACAGGTGGTGTCGTGTCAAATGTTGCAACAAATGAAGGTGACCGATTTACACAACTCATATTTTTAGGCGATGGTCTGGAGTTCAATAGATTTGGGATTCAAGGTCGCGGTCCATTGGCACAGTTAGTGATTTATAATGATATCAACGTGAGCAACATTGCCGGTACTTATGAATTAAGTTCTACTGCGGCAACTGGAACTGCGGTGATCGTGTATTCTGAGGATTTCAATGTAAACGGTAGTCAAGATGCAGACGGTCGTGCTACATCAGGAACTGTAATCATTGAACGAGTTGGTGAAAACCAGTACATCGTTAATGTTGAGGATGGAGAGACTGAAGGTGAGGACGCAGATGATGACGATGACAATGAAAGTTTTGATCTATTCTTTGATGGTGAAGTTTACGTGGTGAACTAATCTATCTTCTTTAAGACTTATAAAAAATCCCGATCACTAGATCGGGATTTTTTTATGTTCAAACATGGTGTAAAAGATCATTTATAAGGTAGGTAGTTGTGCAAGGATAACGTTGCACATGAGTTATTTTTAAATCTTTAAAAATCTACCCGATATCCATGAGCAATATCAAAGCAAAATCCGCATTAATTTCAGTATTTCACAAAGATGGTCTAGAGCCTATTGTTAAGAAAATGAATGATTTAGGAATCACTATTTACTCTACTGGTGGTACTGAAAAGTTTATCACAGATCTAGGAATTCCCGTAACTCCTGTTGAAGACGTGACCTCTTATCCATCCATTTTAGGCGGCCGAGTGAAGACATTGCACCCTAAAGTTTTTGGCGGTATTCTTAATCGTCGCGATCATGATGGAGACAAAGAACAGCTAACGGAATATGATATACCACAAATTGATATCGTCATCGTTGATTTGTATCCATTTGAAGATACCGTTGCGAGCGGTGCTAGTGAGCAAGATATTATTGAGAAAATTGACATAGGTGGTATTTCGCTCATAAGAGCAGCCGCCAAAAATTTTAAGGACACACTCTGCGTAGCTACCATGCAGGACTATGGCAAATTGCTGGATGTGCTAGAAAAAGGTTCTGGATCAACAACGCTGGATCAGCGCAAGGAATTTGCAACCACTGCCTTCAATGTGAGCTCCCATTATGACAGCGCGATTTATGAATACTACGCTGGTGACGCATTGGACAAATCTCTCAAGATAAGCGAGACCCATGTCATGCCACTGCGCTATGGTGAGAATCCGCATCAGAAAGGCTGGTTCTACGGTGATTTTGATCAGATGTTTATCAAGCATCATGGTAAAGCACTTTCTTATAACAACCTGCTAGATGTTGATGCTGCAGTAAATCTCATGAGCGAGTTTGTAAATGAGGCGCCAACTTTCGCCATATTTAAGCACAACAATGCTTGCGGCATAGCTCAACGTGAAACTATTGAACAGGCCTACGTAGATGCTTTGGCTGGTGATCCGGTGTCTGCTTTTGGCGGGATTTTGATAGCTAATACGGCTATAGATGCTGCGACTGCTAGCAAGATTCATGAGTTATTTTGCGAGGTTGTCATTGCGCCATCCTTCAACCCAGATGCATTGGAGATTTTAAAGGGCAAGAAAAATAGAATTATGCTGGAGCTTGTTGATGGTGCGCTTTCGCGAAAGCGTAACAACCCAACACCAGAGGTGCGATCATCGCTTAACGGCTATCTAGTTCAAGATCCTAACTTAAAAACAGACACCGTTGCAGATTTATCTACCGCTACTGACTTAGAGCCGACTGCTGAGCAAGTAGAAGATTTATTATTTGCTTCTAAAATTTGTAAGCATACTAAATCAAATACTATCGTGCTGGTCAAGGATAAGCAATTGTGCGCCAGTGGTACTGGACAAACTTCTAGGGTTGATGCCTTGAATCAAGCGATTCATAAGGCAGAATCTTTTAAGTTTGATTTGCAAGGTGCTGTCATGGCAAGTGATGCATTTTTCCCATTTCCAGACTGTGTAGAGATAGCTGATAATGCAGGAATAAAAGCCGTAATCCAGCCAGGTGGATCTATTAAAGATCAACTTTCTATTGATTATTGTAATAAAAACGGTCTAGCGATGGTTTTTACAGGTACAAGACACTTTAAACACTAGAATTGTTTAGTTTTGCAATACCCTAATTACTAACGTTTTTCCGCTCAATTTTATGGGATTTTTTGATTTCCTCACAGAAGATATTGCCATCGACCTAGGTACGGCAAATACACTTATCGTGCATAATGGCAAGGTCGTCGTTGACAGTCCATCCATTGTTGCTCGCGATCGTACCACAGGCAAGATTATCGCTGTCGGGACTGAAGCGGCGATGATGCAGGGAAAAACCCATGAAAACATCAAAACCATCAGGCCATTGAAAGATGGTGTTATTGCAGACTTTGACGCGAGTGAGAAGATGATCTCGATGTTCATCAAGGAAATACCTGCATTGAAGAAAAAACTTTTCACGCCATCATTGCGCATGGTGATATGTATACCATCTGGAATTACTGAAGTTGAAATGCGAGCGGTAAAAGACAGTGCAGAGCGTGTAAACGGTAAAGAAGTGTATCTAATCCACGAACCTATGGCAGCTGCAATAGGTATAGGCGTCGACATCATGCAGCCTAAAGGTAACATGATCGTGGACATAGGTGGCGGAACGACTGAGATCGCCGTCATAGCACTAGGTGGTATCGTTTGTGATAAATCTGTAAAAATTGCAGGTGACGTTTTTACAAACGACATCGTTTACTACATGCGCACGCAACATAACCTTTACGTAGGTGAGCGCACTGCAGAGAAGATTAAAATACAAATAGGTGCCGCCACTGAAGATCTTGAAGTGCCGCCAGAAGAGATGAATGTCCAAGGACGTGATCTTCTTACTGGTAAGCCTAAAGAAGTAAAAATAGGCTATCGCGAGATTGCTAAGGCGCTTGATAAATCGATCTTGAGAGTAGAAGATGCGGTAATGGAAACACTATCGCAAACACCACCAGAACTTGCTGCAGATATCTATAATACTGGTATCTATCTGGCTGGTGGTGGATCCATGCTACGTGGACTGGATAAAAGATTATCTCAAAAAACAGATCTACCGGTTTATATCGCAGAAGATCCTTTAAGAGCCGTAGTACGTGGTACCGGTCTTACCCTAAAAAACCTTGATAAATACAAGAGCGTATTAGCTAATAAGTACTAGAACATGCAGCATATCATCAACTTTCTGATCAAGTACAGAAACTTGTTGTTATATCTGTTCTTGTTGACCGTTGCGACTGTTTTTACCATTCAATCGCACAATTATCACCGCACTACATTCATCCATTCTACGGGAAATGTTACTGGTAGTATTCTGGAAACACGCACAGGAATCTATGATTATTTTGATTTAGGTGTAGAAAATGAAAAGTTAGCTCTGGAAAATGCCCGCTTGAGGATGAAATTGCTGGCAACTGGTGATACACTGCTAGGTGAGGACACTAATTTTATTTTTGCCGATAGCATTCCTTATACCATCACACCTGCACGAGTCATCAACAATGGCTATGCAGATCTAGATAATTTTATCACGCTCGACATAGGTAGTGAACAAGAAATAAATTCAGACATGGGCGTGATTTCTAGCAACGGAATTGTAGGAGTGGTAGATGTGGTCAATTCTGATTATGCTCGTGTAATTTCTGTGCTTAACAGTGATATTTCTCTCAATGCTCAAATCAAGGGAACAAATACCATTGGATCACTTATTTGGGATGGAAAGGACCCTTATTACATGAATTTGATTGACGTACCGCGATTGGCAGCTGTAAGTAAAGGCGATACCATTATCACTGGTCAGTATTCCACGACATTTCCGCCAGATATTGAGATAGGTGTTGTAGAGGATGCTGTGTTGGTGGAGAATGGTAGTCGCTATCAAGTTAGCGTTCGTCTTTTTAACGATATGACCGATCTAGGCTATGTCTATGTAATTAAAAATCGAGATCGCGAAATCATTCAATCACTAGATACCTTAACCGTCAATGAATAGGAGTCTCTTGTCATTGGTTTTTGGAGCCATAGGATTGTTGCTATTGCAATTGTTTGTAACAGATCAAATTGGCTTTTTGGGTTTTATAAATCCTTTGGTTTATATGCTCATTTTTGTAGTGTATCCATTTGACAACAATAGGTTGCTCTTTATAATTCTCGCTTTTTTCTATGGGCTTGTTATGGACACTTTTCATGATAGCGGTGGCGCTCATGCAGCGGCATGTGTCACGCTTGCCTTTGCGAGACCGTATTTGCTCAAACTGGTTTATGGTGAGAGTTATTTGATGAAGAATCTCAAGCCGTTACGTACCGAGTTTTCTCGACTACTCTTATTTCTATCACTGGCAATATTATTGCACCACCTGGTGTATTACAGCTTTATTTTTTTTAACACTAGCGAGATACTTCATATTCTAAGGTACACGTTACTTGTTGGACTGGCCACGATGCTGGTGAATGTTGTAATTTTATTATTCGTCAAACCTCGAAAACGCTAGAGTGAAAAAGCTACTGCTACTTTTCTTTGTGACTCTCACTGGAATCATCTTTATTTCCAGACTTGCTTACCTGCAATTTTTTGAAGAAGATCTCAAACTTAAGTCAGAAATCAATGCGGTAAAAACTGTGTTTGACTATCCAGAACGTGGATCCATTTATGATCGCGATGGTGAATTGATGGTTTCCAATCAAGTAGCCTACGATGTAATGGTTATTCCTCGCGAGATCAAAAATCTAGATACTCTAGAGTTATGTTCTCTATTACAAATACCCAAGGAAAAATTAATCAAGCAACTAGAGAAAGCAAAAAACTGGTCCTATCGCAAACCTAGTCCAGTGGTGCCTCAACTTACTCAGATAGAATATGCATCGTTACAAGAACGATTGCGCAAATTTCCTGGTTTTTATATTCAACGACGATCACTGCGCAAATATCTTGTGGACCATAGTGCCAATGTACTAGGATACATACGTGAAGTTAATCAAGGTGTCATTGATGTAAATCCGTCTTATGAGATGGGCGACTTGATTGGTAAAAGTGGTATTGAATCTCAATATGAGAATGAATTGCGCGGTAAAAAAGGAGTTAAGCGCTTTTTAAGAGATAACATAGGTCGTCCTATTGAAAGCTATGAAGATGGTCGATATGACACTATTCCTGTGCCAGGAGTAGATCTTACGGTAACACTTGACAATGATTTGCAGGCGTACGCGCAAAAACTACTTCAAAACAAGCGCGGTGGCATTGTTGCTATTGAACCTAAAACAGGTGAGATTCTCTCGCTGGTGAGCGCGCCATTTTATGATCCTAGTATCACTATGGGACGTGACCGTTCCAAAAACATCAATGCACTCATAAGAGATACGATCACCAGACCTACCTATGATCGTGGTCTGCAAGCGATGTATCCGCCAGGATCACCTTTCAAGGTTCTCAATGCATTGGTTGCCTTGCAAGAAGGAGTCGTCAATACCCAAGAGAAGTTCTACTGTCGCCACGGTTACGATTATGGTGGTCGCAAGTCACTAGGTTGTCACGCTCATTCTAGTCCGTTAGCCATGGAAAAAGGAATAGCAGAGTCCTGTAATGCTTATTTTGCCCAAGTTTACAGACGTATTATCGAGAGCGCGCCCAATAGCCACAAGGGCATGGATAAGTGGAATAAGCATATAACGTCCTTTGGATTAGGTAATTATCTGGGATACGATTTGCCAGCCGGTCAAAAGGGTAGAATACCAGATGCAGATTACTACGATCGAGTATATCCTAGCGGCAATTGGTATGCGACCACAACGATTTCAAACAGTATAGGTCAAGGTGAGGTAGCGGCAACGCCTATACAGTTGGCAAACATGACTGCAGCTATTGCCAATCGCGGTTATTTCTATACGCCACACATTATCAAGGCAAAAAATGGTGAGCCTATTGATAATGAAGATTACACCACAAAACGTTTTACAACTATTGATGCCCGTCATTTTGAACCTGTAATTGAAGGAATGAATCAGGTGTATAAATCAGGAACTGCTATCGCCGTCCAGGTTCCAGGAATCGAGATCTGTGGTAAGACGGGAACTGCAGAAAATTTTGCCAAAATCGATGGTAAGACCACTCAACTTACTGATCATAGCGTGTTTATAGCTTTCGCACCTAAAGATGATCCACAAATCGCTCTAGCCGTATTTATAGAAAACGGTTACTACGGTTCCAGATTTGCCGCCAAAATTGCCAGCCTCATGGTAGAAAAACACATACGTGGCGAGATTACGAGAACCGATCTGGAAAAGTGGGTGCTAGAACACACGCTGGAGCATGAGTACGAGAAACCACTTCTGGGTGAGCCTTTCAAAATCAATGGTCCACCGGTGCGTGTAGAGGATTATCAACCTGTAAAAACACGTCCATAATACATGTATGCAGCCATAGGCAACAAGCCTAAATTTGACCTGTGGATCATCCTCATTTACCTGGCACTCATCGCTATAGGATGGTTGAGTATTTACAGTGCCGCATCTGTAGAGCAGTATGAATCCATACTTGATATGAATCAGGTTTATGGCAAGCAGCTCTTGTGGATAGGTCTCGCCGTATTTCTTATTGTTATTATTCTCGCTGTTGAGGTCAAATTCTATGAACGATTTGCTGGTATCATCTATGTCATTTCCTTGTTGTCCTTGGCAGGATTGTTCGTTTTTGGTAAAGAGATTGCTGGTGCGACCTCATGGTATGCCTTTGGGCCAGTGAGCTTACAGCCTAGTGAGTTTGCCAAATTTGCCACCGCACTTGCCGTGGCTAAGTACTTAAGCCAGCTGGATATCAATGTACGTGACCTCAAGCATCTTATTATAGTAAGCGGTATTATTTTACTGCCAGCCATCCTGATTGTACCGCAGCCAGATCCTGGTAGCGCACTCGTTTATAGCGCATTTTTCTTTGCCCTTCATCGCGAGGGTTTGTCGCTCTGGTTCCTAACGCTAGGCTTGGTGGCGCTAGCCTTGTTCATAGGCAGCTTGTTAATTGGCCCGATCTGGGTTACAGTGACTGTTATTGTTGTGTTGCTTTTGTTGTTTTTGCTTTCGCGAAAGCGTTACAAACAAAGACGTACTGCAAAACCAGCAGTCTCGTGGTACTTACTTGCCATGGTGGTCTGTGCGGCATTTGCCTTCTCTACACAATACGTGTTTGATAATCTCTTCCAGGAGCGTCACAGGAATCGTATAAATATTGTGCTAGGCCTAGTGGAAGACAGCCAGGGCGTGCAGTATAATATTATTCAAAGTGAGATCGCGATAGGTAGTGGTGGCCTTACTGGTAAAGGATTGCTGCAAGGCACGCAAACCCAAGGTGGTTTTGTGCCAGCTCAGGATACAGATTTTATATTCTCAGCCATAGGTGAAGAATGGGGTTTTCTAGGTGCAGGATTTACGGTGATACTATTCATGGCACTCGTCTATCGACTAGTCATCATGGCAGAGCGTCAACGCAATCAATTTGCTCGCGTTTATGGGTACTGCGTGGCAGGAATCTTCTTTATCCACTTTTTTATAAATATAGGAATGGTGTTGGGCTTGTTGCCTACCGTTGGCATACCATTGCCTTTTATGAGTTACGGTGGTAGTGGACTTTGGGGTTTTACCATACTGCTGTTCATCTTTGTAAAGTTGGATGCGCACAGAATGAGTTATGATCATTGATTACCAGCCGCGTCGCGCTGTTTGAGCCTCTAGTTTTTCCTCAATATCATGTGGCAATTGCGCAAAAAAGTCTGTACCAGTCATTGTTTCAATTTGATCAACGCTGATTAGATAGGAATTCAAGCTGGTATCTTGATCATCTTGAGATAGCAAATAGGCGAGAATCACTGGCTGATCATTGGTTTCCCTAAGTATAATTTTATAAAAGCTTCTGGGAACGGTAACATTTTCATTACCTATACTGGATAGATTATTTCCCAAAATACTACCGGTAACAATATATAGATCACCATATTGCTGCGCATAACGACGCACTTGCTGTTCTAGATCATTCCAGATACCAGCATTAAACTCATGAAGTTGTGGACTTATATTGCTAGTCAGGAATGTCTCGTTAAAATCCTGAATGCTACCACGTCTATCGCCAGCAGGAACTAGGTGACCACGATCATAACCACTGTTTTTATAATTGCGCCAGCTGGCAGCTCCTGTGGATACTTGGTCATCGATCTCAAAGTAAGGTCGTTTAAAATCTACCTGCTGGATGTCTGATGGACGCAGGACGTGCGCAGTCCATTCTGCCTGCTCATGTCTTTCATTATAGGATAGGCTGTAGGATTTGTGATGAATCACTTGATTTGTGCTGCTAGGCAAATAATCAGTCACATCTAGATCACTAGATCGTTGGTTTTCAAAATTTTCCTTGGAAATCGCCTCATTTTGATAGTCTTCTATGAGAATCATGCCTACAATTAGTCCGATGACAATGATTATCGTTAAAATCTTTTTCATGAGCTTGATTTTACATCCAGCGCATCTCGCAGTGCATTGCCAAAAAGCATAAAAGCCATAACCAGCGTCATGATCGCTACTCCAGGCACGATGGCTAGATATGCTTTATCCAGGATTATATATTGATAGTGATCTTTAATCATGCTACCCCAAGATGGAATAGGTGGTTGTGCACCTAATCCCAGAAAGCTCAGCCCACTTTCAATTAGAATAGCGGCGGCAAAATTTGCTGCACTTATGACAATCACCGGTGCCAAAACATTGGGTAATATGTGTCGATAAATGATACGCCAGTTCTTGAATCCCAAAGCTCGTGCTGCGGTGACGTATTGATATTCTTTGGCAACAATCACTTGTCCACGTACCACGCGTGCAACTTCAACCCACATGGTAAGCCCAACAGCGATAAAAACGGTGAAAAATCCTTTACCCAGCGCAATACTAATGGCAATGACCATGAGTAGCGTTGGTATCGACCAGGTCACGTTAATGATCCACATGATGGCCGCGTCGATTTTACCGCCGTAATATCCGGCAATAGCACCTAGCGGTATGCCAATTAGTAATGATATCAATACGGCTATAAAACCAATACTAATGCTTACTCGTGCACCTATCAACATGCGACTCAACAGGTCACGACCGTATTTGTCTGTTCCCAGCAGGAATGTTTTCTGGGATGTGTAGCTTTCGCGAAAGCTAACCAGATCAAGCCCATCAACATTTTTCCATTGCAGTGGCTCAAACGGCATCAAGGCATCGTCCACATCGTACGGCCGATAAAACACAGTACCATCGCGCATTTCCACCTCTGCAAAGGGAATTTCTAGATTTTCATTGTTGCTACCATTCCACCACGAGAAAAAATGCGATTCCTGATTTGTCGCGTTGGGAACTTCAATCATGTCCACGGTAAAGCCTGGTGGTTGTGAATGAATAGAGAGGTGCATCTGGTTTGCATACGGGCTATCGTCTGGCGCGAGCGCATACGCAAAAACAGCCAGAAAGGCATAAAAGGCAATGATGGAGAAACTCAAAACGCCCCAAAAACTTGATCTAAGTTTATGGAGCGCCTGTTTTCCTAAGGATTGAGAAGCTGTAGCCATTAATTTTTAAGCGACATGCCTGTAGTTTCTATGCCGTTGCCCTTTAGTTCTTTGAGAACCTGTACGGCTTCTTCTATATAAAGATCCTTTTGTACTGCTTTGTACCATCTATTGCGCTTATCAGCAAGTACGGTATCTGCTTCCATCAGTATGCCTTCATCAACCAGCGCCTTGACTCTCAGGTCATTCTTATAGTTGTCTAGTTCATCAAACTGTTCGGTTTCTGCCTCTAGGCGATCCAATCGCTTGCTATATTTTTCTAGCGATAGCGGTATAATGGACGCCTCACGCTGCTCGCTCAACCATTGTGCATTTTTATCAATCAGCTGGAAATAATTATTGGCATCGACACGCTTTTGTGAATTGGCTATGACTTGTCTTAAGTTAGGGAAGCCTGTAAATTTCTCAAATGAAGCATCTGCTATCTCATCATAAGGTAGCGGGAATTCCTCATCACGCTCTCCTATTTCTATGTAAGAATAACGATCTGGAGTTACCACGTCACTCTTGACACCTTCTAGCTGTGTGCTTTTGCCGTTAATACGATAAAATTTTTGTGTAGTCAATTTGATAGCGCCCAGGTCGCCATATTCTGTTGTGCGTACATATCGATTGAGATCGTCAAAGTTTTGAACCGTTCCTTTTCCAAATGTTTGCTTGCTACCTATCACGACTGCACGCTCATAATCTTGTAACGCAGCAGCCAAAATCTCTGAAGCACTAGCGCTTAATTCATTAACCAACACCACTAATGGTCCATCCCAAAGGATTTTACCATCATCAAAATCACTTAACGTTTGTACGCGATCATTGCTCGCTGCAACTTGTACTACTGGTCCATCTTCTATAAAAAGTCCAACCATTTCAACCACCTCGCGTAAAGAACCACCACCATTGTTTCTTAAGTCAAGAACTAATCCTGTAACGCCTTCTTTCTTCAATTTTTCAATCTCTAGAGCTACATCATCACCTGAGGCGCGACCTTGTTCATTTTCAGTATCAAAGTAAAATTTAGGTAGGTCTATGATTCCATAAGTAAAGTCATCTGCATCTTCAATGATGGCAGATTTTGCAAAGGTTTCTTCAATCAATACAACGTCACGCACTAGCGTGATTTCTTCAATCGAGCCATCTACTTTTTTAAGCGTCAGGATAACTTTAGTTCCTTTAGGACCTTTAATCAGTTCAACGGCATCACCTATTCTCATACCAACGATGCTCGTAGCGATAGAATCATTTTCTTGAGCTACTCTCAAGATTTCATCACCTTTCTCAATCATGCCGCTTTTCCACGCTGGACCACCAGAGATGATTTCCATAACGGCGATATTATCCATCTTTTTTTGCAATCTCGCGCCTATTCCTTCTAGTTGACCACTGATCGATGTGTCAAATCGATCCTTGCTGCGCGGTGCAAAGTAATTTGTATGTGGATCAAAGTGCGTGGTAATATTATTTAAGAACACAGAGAAGTAGTCAATACGTTCTACATCTTCAGTCAAATCAAAATTCTCTACCATGGATTTTTTTACTTCCATGCGAGCTTCTTTTTCCAGTTCTTCTAGAGACTTTTGCTCGTCCGCTGGTTTATCTTTTTGCGACTCAATCTTGTCATGATAAATACCAATAGCCGATAACTTCAATAACTTTTTCCAGTGCTGCTTTAAAGCCTTTTTATCAGTCGCATATGGTGCGTTCTCATAATCAGTATCAATTTCTTCATCAATTGTAAAATCAAATGGTTGATCGATTACTTCATAAAAAATCTTTTCAGACTCTTTTTGACGCTTTAATAATCTCTTGTGAACGATGTTGAATAAATCAACACGGCTGTCTCTTATCTGGTCATCGATCAGGAATTCAAAGGTTTTGAAGTCTTCATAATCGCTTTGTAAAAAATAGCGTTTAGCAGGATCCATCTCAAAAATGAAGTTGTTAAACACATCCTGTGAGAACTGGTCGGTCAAATCTGCAGGTGCAAAATGACTGCGTTTGAGCACATGAGATACCAGATTGATCAATAATTCTTCCTTTTGCTTGTCGCCTGGATCCACTGTATTGTTGGTAAAACTACAGCTGGCAGTAGCAATAAGTAAGGCTACAATACCAATGGCAAAATTATTCTTAAGGAATTTCATAAACATCTTCATTAGTGTAAGAGGCAAGGTGTAAAAATCGTGCCAACATTATCTAGCGGCAAAGTAAAGGACATACCTACAGTTCACAGCTAATTTACTTAATTTTAACCACCTTAAGAATGATATGACAGACAAAAAAAAGCCGCTCATCCTTGTAACCAATGATGATGGTATTACCGCCAAAGGAATAAGAACACTAGTAGATATCGCATCAAGTTTAGGTGAGGTCGTGGTTGTGGCACCTGACAAGCCGCAAAGCGCTATGGGTCATGCCATTACCATCAATGATACCTTGTACATCAAGGAATTCAAGATGCATGATTACGATCACAAAGAATACACTACCAGCGGTACGCCTGTTGATTGCGTCAAGATGGCTAGTCACGAGATACTGGACCGCAAACCAGACCTATGCATCAGTGGTATCAATCATGGTAGCAATAGCGCGATTAATGTCATTTACAGCGGTACCATGAGTGCGGCTATGGAAGCAGGAATAGAAGGTATTCCAGCCATAGGTTTTTCCCTATGCGACTATGCCGTAGATGCGGACTTTGAACCAGCCAGACCCTACATTAAGAATATCATTCAACAGGTTTTAAAACACGGCATGGCTAAAGGTGTTGTCTTTAATGTCAATATTCCAAAAGCCACTAATGAAGAAATCAAAGGCATCAAAGTGTGCCGACAGGCAAATGCCTATTGGGTAGAGGAATTTGATAAGCGCACAAATCCCTATGGTAAGGATTACTATTGGCTTACCGGTAAATTTGTCAACGATGATCACGGCGAGGACACCGATGAATGGGCGTTAGAGAATAATTATATTTCGCTAGTTCCTGTGCAGTACGATTTAACGGCGCACCATTATTTGCAAGAACTCAATACCTGGGAATTTGAAGATTAGAATATTAAAGGGATTTTTACTAGGTATGCTCGCAAACGCTGCAGGCATCTTCCTGTATATCTATTTTTTTACCAATCAGGCGTTTGAATACGTGATAGAAAATGCTATTGAGATGGGAATCATGGGTAGCTTGATTGGTTTGGGAGCCATCCTCAATTTGATCCTGTTTTTCTTTTTCCTGTGGTCTGGTTTTGGCAGGTATCGCAAGCCTGTACAAACTTATGAAGCACGTGGCGTTCTCATGGCTACCATCATTGCGGCATTTGCCATTTTATATTTTGAATTTTAGCCTATGAAATATTACATCATTGCAGGTGAGGCCAGCGGCGATTTGCACGGCTCACTATTGATGCAGCAATTGCAGGAGGTTGATAGCGAGGCACAATTTAGATTTTGGGGTGGTGATTTGATGCAGGCACAAGGCGGCACGCTCGTTAAACACTACAAGGATCTCGCGTTTATGGGATTTGTTGAGGTGTTGGGCAACCTGCGCACCATTTTCAAGAACATCAAGTTGTGTAAGCAGGATATAGAGTCTTACAGTCCAGATGTGATCATCTATATTGATTATCCAGGCTTTAATTTCAGGATTATGAAATGGGCCAGGAGCAATGGCTACAAAAACCACTATTACATATCACCACAAATATGGGCATGGAAAGAAGGTCGCATCAAGGCCATCAAGCGCGATGTGGACGAGATGTATGTCATCTTGCCTTTTGAGAAAGATTTCTATGAACAAAAACATCAGTTTCCTGTTCATTTTGTAGGTCATCCATTGATTGATGCCATCCAGCAGCGCGATCAGGTAGATCATGTGAAGTTCTTGAAGAAACACAAGCTGGATGATCGACCGCTTATCGCACTATTGCCGGGCAGTCGCAAACAGGAAATCAAGAGCATGCTCAAGGTCATGCTATCACTAGCTACAGATTATCCAGATTATCAATTTGTGATCGCTGGCGCACCAGGCCAAGATCTCGAGTTTTATGATCAGTTTACACAATCTAGCGACGTGCAAGTCGTTATGAATGAGACCTATGATTTACTGTCTTTGGCTCATGCCGCGCTGGTAACATCAGGAACGGCGACGCTAGAAACTGCACTATTTAAAGTACCACAAGTAGTATGCTACAAGGGTAGCACCATATCGTATCACATCGCAAAACGCATCATAAAACTGGATTATATATCGCTGGTCAACCTAATTATGGATGCACCAGTGGTCACAGAATTAATCCAAAAAGACTTCAATAAAAAATCCCTTTCCAAAGAGTTGGACTTGATACTTGATGCCACGCATCGCAATAAGATTTTTGCGGAATATTATGACCTTGAGAAAAAGTTGGGTGGCGCTGGTGCCAGCGAGCAAACAGCTGGTTTAATATATAAATCCCTAATGTAGGATGGAGATTTTTGGGATTACGCTTTCGCGAAAGCAAAATAATTATAAATCACTTTACATCGCAGGAGCATTGAGTTTGTCAATCATGTTTCTTGCAAGTTGCGGTAGTGCACGTCCTAAAGTTATCACGACCAAAAAGGAGGCGCTGCGCAAGGGAAAAGTCCAAAATAGATCTACATCGACTGCCAGTCGAGGCCAAGACAATTATGAAATATACCAGCCCGAAGATGATGAATTGTTGACGGTCGAGAGTAATTCCTTAATTGACGATGCGATTGAAAATGCTATGAAATATGACGGCGTGCGATATAAATATGGCGGTTCTACTAGAAAGGGCATGGATTGTAGCGGCTTGATTCATATTGCGTTTGATGAGGCTGGCGAGCAAGTGCCCAGAACGAGTGCCAGTTTTTATGCCGCAAGTGAGGCGATTGATATCGATGAGGTGCGCAAGGGTGATTTGATGTTTTTTGCCACGGGTCGCAACCGTAAAAAAATCAATCACGTGGCGCTAGTCGTGCAAGTCACGCCTGCCGAAATACGTTTTGTACACGCCACCGTTTCTCGCGGTGTCACGGTTTCTTCTTTTAATGAGCCGTACTGGTTGGGCAGATATATCAGTTCAGGAAGACTTATTCCTTAAATTAGGCCATGCGTTGGCTTGATTATCCGCTTTATAGATTGCTGGGATTCTTTGTATTGGGAATAATCTCGGCGCGTTTTCTTGAGTTTGATTTACTACAGTTAGGTGCTGTTTCAATAGTATTGTTTATCGCTTTTTTAACCAGCTTCTTCATTTTTAGGTTCAGCGTGGTATCCAAGTGGATTTTCACTTTAAGTAGCAGCCTGCTATTTACTGTAATAGGATTTTGTCTATATCAGATTCAAACTGAGGTTTTTCCCGAGAATCACCTTTCACAATTAGAGCAAACAAGCGCTGAGCAACTCATAGACTTCACGCTCACGCAACAACTAGCTACTAATCAATACAATCATAGATTCTATGCCAAATTACATTCTGTCGGCGGCACTCAGGTGTCTGGAAGCATTTTAGTTCTTTTCAAAAAGACAGATTCCGTTGCAGTAAAAGTAGGGTCAAGACTTATAGCTTTTGATGATATAAATGCCGCCAGCGATGGTCGCAATCCAGGAGATTTTAATTATAAGGAATATTTGAAATCTATCGACGTTTACGGACAGGTTTATGTAGATCTTCCCAAGATCTTGTCAGTAAGTTCTAAAACGGACTTACCATGGTATGTGCAGTTGAGGAACACACTTCTAGAAAAACTAGAATCCTCAGAACTCAAGGCTCAACCACGAGCGATGATTGAGGCGTTGATTTTAGGGCAACGTCAAAATGTTGATCCGGCAGTAAGTCGCAGTTTTAGAGATGCTGGAGTAATTCACATACTTGCACTTAGCGGTTTACATGTTGGAATTATTTTATTGATATTAAGGTTTGCCACTAGATGGATGCACCGATTGCCTTATGGTAGATGGTTGCAGGCTGCGTTGTTAATTGTATTGTTATGGTGTTTTGCGTTCTTGACAGGAATGTCGCCATCTATAACCAGAGCGGTCACCATGTTTTCTTTTGTAGCATTGGGACTGGCATTCAAGAAAAAGCCATCGGTATTTCATAGTTTGACGGCATCGGCATTGTTTCTACTTGTTCTTGATCCTCGATTATTATTTCAAGTGGGTTTCCAACTTAGTTATACAGCTGTTCTGGGTATCGTGTTGTTACAGCCATTATTCTTGTCCTTATTTCCTAAGAAAAGAAATTTCTTATACAGACTATTGATCAATACATTTTGCGTGACGCTGGCAGCGCAGCTGGCAGTAGCGCCACTTAGTGCATTCTATTTTCATCAATTGCCCGTATCTTTTATCATAGGGAATATGCTCTTGCTACCTGTATTACCTATCATCATTGGGTTATCCATATTGTTTTTTGTAACGCTGTTGAGCAATATACCAACCTCAGAATTTGCTGTGATTCTCAATTACATTTTTGAAACAATTATCGAGGTCATAAGTGTTATAGGGAGTTGGACCTCATTAATCATTAAAGACATCTATCTTGACAGTTGGCAGGTGGTACTTATCTATATCGCAATGTTGGGATTAGCTCTTTTTATCAAGCCTCATGTTGCTCGCAGTAAAAAGGAACAATTTATTCTCGTAAAGCCGAATAATATGTTGCATGTGTCACTAGTTGCCTTGATTCTATTAATAGGTGTTTCATTATATGATTCCATGAAAGATGAAGAATATTTCATGGTATTACATCAGTCACGAGCAAGTGCCATAACAATAGCAAATAAAGACCAGGCGCAGCTTTATTGTGCTGCTGGAAATATGGAATCGCAACGACGCGCAAACAGTATCAAACGATTGTCAAATGTTAGTTTTCTGCAGGGAAAGCATATCGTGATTGACTCACTACCCAATCTAGTATCCTATGGCGACCGCAGTATCTTGATAATTGATGAGTCGTCTGTTTTGGGAGCTCTGGATCAAGTACCAGAAGATGCCATCCTATTATTGCAAGGATCACCTAAGATCAATCTAGAAGAACTGATCATGAAAGTACAGCCGCAAATCATTATCTCTGATGGGTCAAATTATCCCAGCGATGTAAAGCGATGGACAGCCACTTGTGAGAAAATGAACGTCAAATTCTTTAATACGTATAATGACGGTGCAATTGATTTACTTAAACTCTAATCTTGGAGCTGGTAATTGAAGTTGGCTTGATAATCTGCCCAGTCCTTTCCTGTTCTTATGGATTTGTAGGTGTCGTCTGCCAGCATGGTGACATAGATTTCCAATTTTTTAGGACCCATCTTGCCTGGTACTGGATTGATCACATTGCCGCGCTCATCGAAGAAAATGAGCGTTGGATATTCAAAGATTCTTAGTTTTTCTGCGAGCTCGTGTTGGGCACCACGATAGCGGCCATAGTTTTTATTGCCGTACTTTTTTCCCTTATAGGTAATGGGTTCCTTTCCTTCTGCATCAAAGGCCACTGGATAGTAGTGTGTGTTGATGTAGTTGGCGAGTTCCGCTTTCGCGAAAGCGTGCTCATCCATCCACTTACAATTAGGACAAGACTCTGTGTAGGTCTTAAAAAGAATCTTGCGCGGCTCTTTTTTCTGCGCCGCGAGCGCGTCATTCATGCTCATCCAGTTGACCTGTGCATGAGCGGTGACAGCGATAAAAAAAAATAAGAAAGCTCCTAAAATCTTCATGTTGCAAATTTACAATCGCTTAAGAACAAAAAACGCACCAAAATGGTGCGTTCTCTGATACTTATATTGATTGGGACTATCGTATGCCGTGCATCTTGCTGATCATCCATTTATTGATGCCTAGCATTACCAGACCGGCTGCAACTGGAATCGCCGTAAATATTCCGAAGAAGACTGCAAGACCATACTCCTCAACAATAGGATCAAGATAACTAGCCGTCACACCTGCCGTGAGATTTGCAATAAAGTTAGCTACAAACCAAATACCGAACATAAGTCCTACTAGTTTGACTGGAGCCAATTTACTTACATACGATAAACCAACTGGTGAGACACAAAGCTCGCCGAGTGTATGTAATAGATAAGCTACTACCAGGAATATCATACTCAAGGACGCAGTTTTTGCACCTAAAGGAACATCCATCGATCCATAAGCCAGGAAGCCAAAACCTAAACCTAATAAAATCAAACCAATGGCAAATTTGACTGGGCCAGATGGATTGTATTTGCTTTCCCAAATTTTAGAAAATAGAGGTGCAAAGGCTATTATGAAGAAAGAATTTAAAATCCCAAACCATGATGCAGGAACTTCAGGTGCTGGATCGCTAAATTGTTGCTTAAGCATGTAAATAACGATAATCCATATAATTACGAAACTCGTTGCCAGCAGAATATTAGCCAATGCATATTTTTCAAATGTCTGTTTAAAGAGCATTGCCAAAACATAAGTGATAATTAACATAGGACCAACGGTCAAAATAGTATTAACAACTTTAAATATCGTGGCGCCATCACCTTCTAGTATTCTATCAGTATAATCATTTGCAAATATGGTCATAGAACTTCCTGCCTGCTCGAACGCCCACCAGAAGAAGATTGTAAAAAATGCAAACACACTAATAACTATTAGTCTGTCACGTGTAACCTTAGATTTCTTTGCCTCGTCAACGACATCTTCTACAATCTCAGAGGTTTTCTCAATTTCATCTTCAACGGCATCATCAAAATCTTCTGTTGAGTTAGGTGAAAGACCTATTCTACCAAATATCTTCTGTGCGTAATAAAATTGAAGCATTCCAAAGAACATGAAAATACCTGCTAGTCCAAAGCCATAATGCCAACCCCAATCTGGTGATTCACCTATGTAACCACATAATAAAATTCCTAAAAAAGCTCCTGCATTGATACCCATATAAAATATAGTATATCCGGCGTCTTTTTCCTTTCCTTGTGATTTATAAAGCTGACCTACAATGGATGAAATATTAGGCTTGAACAAGCCATTACCCACAATAAGTAATGTGAGCCCTATAAAGAAGAAGTTGCTTGTAAAACCTTCCAGTGCCATACTAGCATGGCCTAATGTCATAAGTAAGGCACCTATGACAATGGCATTTCTATAACCAGTGTATTTATCTGCAATGAAACCGCCTATTATTGGAGTTAAGTAAACGAGACCAGTGTACCAGCCATAGAGTAACGTTGCATCTGCACGATCCCAACCCCAACCACCATCAACTACAGCCGAGATTAAAAACAGAACGAGTAGTGCACGCATTCCATAGTAAGAAAAACGTTCCCACATTTCTGTAAAGAACAACACAAACAATCCAGATGGATGGCCTAAAACTGTTTTTTGATTTGTTATCGATCCGCCGAATCTATATTCCATAATTGTTGATTGAGAATTGTTATAGGTTTTCCTTAATAAAGTTGGTCATCTTGTTATAAAGATGAATGCGTGTATTACCACCGTAGATACCGTGGTTTTTATCTGGATAGATAGCCCATTCAAACTGTTTGTTGGCTTGAACAAGTGCTTCTATCATTTGCATGGTGTTTTGCACATGTACATTGTCATCGGCACTACCGTGAATAAGTAGATAATTACCTTTCAATTTCTCCACGTGATTTATTGGGCTGTTCTCGTCATAACCGCTGGCATTTTCTTGCGGTGTGGTCATGTAACGCTCTGTATAAATGGTGTCGTAGTATCTCCAGTTGGTCACTGGTGCTACCGCGATAGCTGTGCTAAAAACATCATTACCTTTTAAAATACAGTTAGAACTCATAAAACCACCGTAGCTCCAACCCCATATTCCTATGCGCTCTGCATCTACATAATCCATGTCGCCAAGTTGTCTCGCGGCTTCAATTTGATCCTCAACTTCATATTTACCTAGCTCTTTTTGTGTGACTTTTTTAAAGTCGGCGCCTTTGAATCCAGTACCACGCGGATCTACACAAACAACAATGTAGCCCTCATTTGCTAGCATACTGTGCCAGTAATCGTTGGCGCCATACCAGCTGTTGGAAACTTGCTGCGAGCCTGGACCACTGTATTGAAACATTAATACTGGATACTTTTTACTCGCGTCAAAGTCTAGCGGCTTGATCATATACATGTTGAGATCATTGCCGTTTACGTTGATGGTAGAAAATTCTTTAGGTGATAGTTTGTAATCTTCTAGCTTTACTAGCAAGTCATCATTGTTCTGTATTTCTCTAACGATTTTACCGTCTTTGGCTTGTTGCAAGGTGTAAACTGGTGGTCGCGTCGCACTTGAGTACGTATTGATGAAGTAAGTAAAGTTGTCACTAAAGGATGCTCGGTTAGAACCTACCATTTTTGATAATTTCTTTTTGCTTTTGCCTTTCAATGTAACTGAGTAGATTCCGCGATTGATACTGCCATCTTCTGTGCTCTGGTAAAAAATGCGTTTTGATTCAGGATCATAACCATAGTAGGACGTTACATCCCAATTACCGCTGGTCAATTGCTTTTTTTCTTTACCGCTAGCGTCGTATAAGTAGATGTGTCTCCAGTTATCTTTCTCACTAGTCCAAAGAAAGTCACCATTATCGAGGAATGTCAAATCATCGGTAACATCAACATAGGCATCATCATTTTCTGTAAAAGCGATACTAGCATTTCCTGCTGGATCTACATAGTAGAAATCCAAAACGTTTTGATGACGGTTAAGCACCTGCGCAGCTAGTTGACCAGTAGGCGAGTAGTTGATTCTAGCGATGTAGAATTCCTCATCACGTTTTAGGTCAACGACCTTGCGTTCTTTGGTAGCAACATCATAAACATTGAGCGCTACAACACTGTTTTTCTCACCAGCTTTAGGGTACTTGAACACATAAGGTGATTGATATAATCCTCTACCATAAACATCCATAGAAAACTCTGGCACCTCGCGCTCGTCAAAAGAAATAAAAGCTATCTGCTTTCCATCTGGGCTAAATTGGTAAGCTCTCACCAACGAGAATTCTTCTTCATAAACCCAATCAGTAACACCATTGATAAGCTCATTAGTCACGCCATCATCAGTTACCTGAATGGTTTCACCGCTTACAAGATCCTTGTAGTATAGATTGTTTTCAAAAACATAACCTACTTTTTTACCATCTGGCGAGAAAGACGCGCTACGCACCAGATTGTTGCTCAATGGTTGTAGTTGCTTAGTTTTTAGATTATAGATGTGAACCTTACTGTTGGCAGATCTTCTAAAGATTGGGATGCGCTGTGAGATGATCAACATTTGCTGTTCATCGTCGCTTAGTACATAATTCTGTATAGGCAGTTTCAAATCAATGCTGGAAACTAAGGTTTCTAGCTGGTCACCAGTCTTGTAGCTATACTTGTCAACGGTCTGGCTGCGGTCTGCATTGTAATTGAGAACAAGGTATTCCTCACCATTTTTAAGAGATCGCAATGACTGCAATCCATCGGTGCGAAATTCTCCCGTATAAATATCTTCAACTGTGATGTTTTGTTGCGCGATGGCAAGAGGTGCGGCCAGTAAAAAAGCCAGCATCCATAAGGTATATTTTATCATAAGTATTGTGTGATGCTCAATAAATATTCCGCAAATCGGAAGTTCTTCAATTTTACTAAAAATTTCCCAATTTACACGGGTTTTCTGCGATTATCATTGGGATTCCTTAAACTCACACATTGTATATTTACAATCTTACTATTTGCCCATGAGACAACCTGTTCAAGGATTTTCCAGACTTTCCAAAACCGAAAAAATTGACTGGCTCATCGCCCATAATCTCAACAACGATCCTACAGCTCGCGAGATACTCTTGCAATACTGGAACAGCGACGAGAAATTACAGGAATTGCACGATGGCTTTAGTGAGAATACCATCTCAAATTATTATTTGCCGCTAGGTCTGGCTCCCAATTTTTTGATCAATGACAAGCTCGTCACCATTCCTATGGTGATTGAAGAGAGTAGTGTGGTGGCTGCTGCCAGTAAGGCGGCAAAATTCTGGCTGGATCGCGGTGGATTCAAGACGACGATTAAGGGCACGACAAAATCTGGGCAGGTACATATTACCTATGCTGGATTGCGCAGTGAGATGGATGCTTTTTATGCTTTCGCGAAAGCTGACTTATTACAATCTACTGAGCAAATCAATGCTAGTATGAAAGCTCGAGGTGGTGGCCTGCTAGACTTGCAGCTGGTGGATAAAACCAAAGATCTACAAGGATACTATCAATTGCACGCGACATTTGACACGCGCGATGCGATGGGAGCCAATTTTATCAATACCATGCTTGAGCAACTAGCGACGACATTTAGAGAAAAAGCTGCTCAATTTCAGGGCTTTTCTATTGCTCCACCAGAGGTTGTTATGAGCATCTTGAGCAATTATGTGCCAGATTGTACTGTTCATGTGGAGACTAGATGCAGTATCGATAAATTGGGTATCATCAACGGCATTAGCGGTGCAGACTTTGCCCGCAAGTTTGTGCAAGCCGTTGATATCGCCATTGCCGAGCCTTACCGAGCGGTAACACACAATAAAGGAATTATGAACGGCATTGATGCCGTGGTGCTTGCCACGGGAAATGACTTTAGAGCTGTAGAAGCTGGTGTTCATGCCTATGCCGCGCGCGATGGGCAGTATCGCAGTTTGACGCGCGCTAGAGTAGAGGACAACGAACTGATTTTTGAAGCAGAATTCCCATTGGCTTTAGGAACGGTTGGTGGATTGACTTCGCTGCATCCACTGGCAAAATTATCCTTACAAATTATGGGCAATCCCGATGCTCGTGAACTCATGTCTTTTACTGCCGTTTGTGGATTGGCTCAAAATTTTGCTGCATTACATTCATTAGTAACCACAGGAATCCAGGCAGGACACATGAAAATGCATCTAGCAAACATGCTGGAACAAGTAGGCGCAACCGATGCTGAAAAAGTCAAGTTAAGAGAAGCTTTTTCAAAGACCACACCTAGCTATTCTTCCTTAAAAGAAGAAATACAGAAACTAAGATCCTGATGCAAAAATCACAGTTGGTCGAGATAAAAGAGGAACGTTTTACCGCAGTAGGAAAATTCTTGATTACGGGTGAGTATGCTGTGCTGGACAACGTTGATGCATTAGCAATCCCTTTAAAGTTAAAGCAGCACCTATCTATTGAGCCCAAAGCTGAAAGTCAGATTGAGTGGATCGGTCGTGATGTAGATCAAAGCGTCTGGATGCATGAAAAATTCAAGATTGATGATACAGGAAGTGTCACACCAGATCCTGATAGCGCCTCAAAGCTTATTGAAGTGTTGCAAACTGCTTTGCAGCTAGCAGGAAAGGAAGGTTTTTCAAGTGGGTTTACGGCAACCACAACATTAGATTTTGATAGACAGTACGGCATGGGAACCAGCAGTACTTTTATTGCTATGGTTGCTCAATGGATCGGTTGTGATCCTTTTGAATTACAGTTCAAGACCTTTGGCGGTAGTGGTTATGATATCGCATGCGCGACGGCGAGCAAACCTATCATCTACAATTACAACGATGCTCAACCAGAATATGATACCATAGATTTCAATCCTAGCTTCCATAAGAATCTCTTTTTTATTTATTTGAATCAAAAACAGAACAGTCGTGATAGCATCGCCCAATTTGATGCCAGTAAATTGTCTGGCGAGATACGAGAAGAGCTGAATACGTTGCCTAAAAAACTAGTAAACGCTCAAGACGATCTTATACAATTTCAAGAATTGATTGTCCGTCATGAATTATTGATTAGTGAATTGATAGGTCTGGAACCAGTGAAAGAAAAACTCTTTGCAGACTATAATGGCGCCATCAAATCTCTAGGTGGTTGGGGTGGCGATTTTATTCTTGCGGCTGGTGATCCTGAAACACCTACTTATTTTAGGTCTCGAGGTTATGAAGATATTTATCATTGGAACAATTTGATTGCTCATTGATAAAATCAAAAAGTACAATAGCAAAAAGCCTGCTCATCGAGCAGGCTTTGATATTTACAGGCAGTAATTCCTAATAGAATACCGCTCTTTTATCTTCAATATCTGTTGCTTTTTTAAGCGCCTCAACCAGTGCAGATGTAGACTGATTTGCCGTGCGTTGCGCAACGATTCTAGCATCATTGGTATAATTCTCAAGTTCTGGTGCATTTTCGACACCTGTAACTTTAATCATAAAGACACCTTTCTCACCAGCAATAGCTTTTGAGGTAGCGCCTTCTTTTAAACCAAAAGCAGTTCCCACCACTCGTGGCTCTTGACCTACACCAGCAATGACTGGTGATTGACGGCTTATACCATTAGCAGTTTGGACAGTCACATTATTATTAGTCGCAACACTGTTCAAGTCAGTAGCTTTGATCTTGTTGATGATGATGTCTGCTTTTTTCTTGTTTCTCAAGATAGGTGTGACCTTGGCGCTAGCTTCTTCTGGAGTCATAACACCAGCCTTGCTTATTTTATTCACCTTGGCAACGACATAACCTTGCGTAGTTTCAAAACGTTCTACATCACCTACTTCACGACCATCTTTAAATGCCCATTGCACAATAGCACGATTGCGGCCTATTCCTGGTAGGTTTTCGTCTAGTTCTTTCAAGTTTAAAACAGGACGTGGCGTCACATTGTATTCTTTGGCTAACTCGTCAAAGTCACCATCTTCTGCTGCTTGTTGGAATTTTTGGGTATTGGTGTAATTCTGTTTGTTGGTAGCTTTAGATGGAATAGATTTCTTTGCAACAGTAGCTAGTTTCAAGGCTTCTACAGGAGCAGATGTCTCATCGATACGTATCACGTGATAACCAAAATCACTTTCAGTCACGCCTACAGTTCCTTCATTATTTGCATAGAGGAATTTTGTGTAGCCTGGTGCAAAATTTGCCGCATTACCAGAATACACAGTCCAGCCTATATCTTGAGCTAGGATGTCGTCCACATTTTCCTCATAGTAAGCAAATCTCGTGTCATACTTATCCTTGCTTTGACCTATAGTTCCTAGAATGCTATCTGCGAGTTTTTTTGCCTCGTTCTTAGTACGATTCATATCAGATCCTGCACGAGTTGCGCCAGAATAAGGCACTAAGATGTGACGGTTCTTCACGCTGTCACTAATGGTTCTTTTTTCTAGAACCTTAGTAATTTTAGAATATTCACCGTCTTTGTAAGGACCGTAAACTTCGCCAGTTTCAGTTTGTGCGAGTCTTGCTTGTGCAGCATTAAGATTAGAAACTAGAACATAACGATCATTGTATGGCAAGTCAGAGTTTGCATTTACAAACGCTTTAGAATTATCTGTGGTTTTCAAGCCTGGAGCATCTTCAGTTTCCTTAGTTTGCTCGTTGTATTGGTTTTGCTTGCCGTTAAGCAATGCAACCATCTCGTCATTGAGAGCCGCAACATCCTCATTGGATGCTTTGTCCTCAAACAATACATAAGTGATGTCTCTTTCGGCTTCAGCTTTAAATTGAGACTCGTGATCCTTGATGTAGCTTTTGATTTCAGATTTAGTTACTTCAACAGTTGAATCTGGAATGCTGCTGTAAGGTATGTTTACAAATTGAAAATCACGCTTATCATTCTCCATGCGATAGGCTAGCGCGCCATCAGCATTTGTTCCTATCACGCCTGATTTAAGAAGGGCAAAAAATTGAGCCTGGCGCACCTGGCTTGCTGCATTGTCAAGATCTTGTTGCCATCCTGCTGGATTGGATTGAGATACCTGATTTACAAACTGTGCAAATTTGGTTTCAGAAAATTGACCGTTCTCATCTTGAAATTGTGGTGCTCTAGAATAAGCGGCTTTTAAGTAATTACGCACTTGCTCATCAGTCACCTCAATGCCAGCTGCGTCAATCTGCTCTGCAAGAACGGCATCGCGTACTTTTTGATTCCACACAATATTTGCTGCCTGTACGGTAGATATACCTTGACGCTGATTCATAGTCGCCTCGACACTGTTGCTAAATTCCTGACGGCTCAACTCTGTATCACCTACATATCCTATCACGTTCTCGTTACCGCTAGAAAAACTTCCTTGACGTATCAAATCGCCTATAATAAAGGCAAATAATGCCAGTGCAATGATGATGATCAGGAACAAGCCTTGAGATCTAATTTTACCTAAAACGGCCATGCTATATTTTTTAAATTAAAACGGTGGCGAAAATAGTCTTTTCCGCCAAATTATTAAAGTGAATGCCACCCTATTTCACCGCTGAAATCACTTGTAAAGGTCTGTTGTTTGTTGAGTTGTGGGTTGATGAGTCAGCTTTCGCGAAAGCGTAATTCTCACCATCTACATTTTACTACAAAGCTTGCGTTATTCTTCACGCACTATAACAAGTTTAACCAGGTCGATCTTATTATGGGATTTTTCTAGGATCGTAAATTGAAACTGGTCGATGATGACTTCTTCACCTTCATCAGGAATATTTTCTGTCACGTGGACAATCAAACCGCCTAGTGTCTCGTATTGTTCACTTTCTGGTAATTCTAGTTTGTAACGTTCATTCAAATAGTCGACCTCGATTCTTGCGCTCAACTTGTACTCGTCATCACTTATTTGTGAATCGATCAATTGATCGCTGTCATGCTCATCCTCGATCTCGCCAAATAGCTCTTCTACAATATCTTCAACGGTGATTAATCCGGATGTACCACCATATTCATCCAGCACGATGGCAACACTCTTGTGGCGTTTGATGAGTAGATTTAAAACGTCCTTGACCAGCATGGTTTCTGGAACGTTTACAATATTACGGCGTATGCCAGCAATGTTTTCAGGTGATTTAAATAGGTCAAAACTATGAACATAGCCAGTGATGTCGTCAATGGTATCATCATGGATTAAGATCTTGCTCAATCCGGTGGCGACAAACTTTTTACTTAGTTCCTTGATTTCGGTATCGCTGTGTACGGCAATCATCTCAGTACGTGGTACCATAACCTCACGAGCCTTGAGCCCACCAAAATCCAGAGCATTCTGGAAAATCTGTATCTCAGTATCGACATCTTCCTGCTCTTGGGCGCTTTCCATTTGCTCTGTGATGTAGTTTCCTAACTCCAGTTTAGAGAACGACAGTTGTATCTCATCACCATCTGTCTTGAAGAAGGTCTTGAGAAAAAAGTCTGATATCTTGATGCAAAACCATGAAATAAACCAGAAGGCTAGGTAGAATAGATAGGCTGGGATCGCAAAGAACTTGAGTAACTCATTAGCATAGATCTGGAAAAAGACTTTAGGTAAAAACTCCGCAGTGAGTAGAATTACCACGGTAGAAATCAAGGTTTGAAGCAATAGCAATTGAAAACTACCTTCTAACAACGATGGATAGAATGATTGTAGCTGTGCCGTGAGCAAATCACCCATGACAAACCCGTAGACGACCAGCGCGATGCTGTTCCCTATGAGCATGGTAATGATAAACTTAGATGGTTGTGCAGTAAGATTGCGCAACACTTTGCCTATAAAATCCTGCTGTCTTTTCTCGAGCTCTATATGAATCTTGTTAGAACTCACATAAGCGATCTCCATACCTGAGAAAAAGGCACTGAGCACCAGCATGGTGATGATAAGAAGAATTTGTAACAGCATTATGGCTTATTGCGTTCTTCAAATCTACGACGGAAACGCCTCTTGAAGAAAAACATAAATACGGCGATGGCACCCATGAATAGGAGAACATAGGATCGAGATCGATCTATGTTCCATTCATAGATAGCAGTAGCAAAGAACAATAATGCAAATGCTACGTAGGCATATTCAAAGTATTTGAAAAATTTACTCATCAGTTTTGTTTACGTAAAAGGTGTCGTTTGAATTGCGTACCAGCGCATCAGTCAAGGCTTCATTTGAATCAAGGATATCACCAGTGCTTTTTCCCGTTGTGTCAAAGTTGATGGTAAATTCTTCATTGGTAAAAATCCATTCGGCTTTTTGATCCCAATAAAGCTGGTCACCATTAAAAACGGTTCCATCGCTAGATACTATTGTCACATTGCCTCGCATATCTACCAGCTCTACAGCTTGATACAAGATGCCGTAATCTGATGTAATGGTAGTAAACACAGTGCTGTCTAGCGGCTGTTCATATACTTTGACGTACACGCCATCTGGAAATTCCATATAGGGAAAGGCATCGTTGGTAAAGTCCAACATGCGTGGGCCTGCTAATGTAACCTTGATATAACCGCTGTCTGTATGTTTTAAAAGCATGTTCTCGATCTCGCCGATAGGTTCATTTGAGACTACCTGCATTTTTTCTATCTCCTTGAGATTATCAGTACATGCATAAAAACAGATCACGGCAATTGCCGTGATCATCGTTTTTAATATGTAGTGACAGGATTTTATCACTATGGTATTCTTACGGATTCTCCTATCCAGCATCCTATAGATATCGTACTACCAGAATTATATTTTTCACTCATGAAAATATCATTCTTTTGTGGCGCGCTTGCGTTATAGCTAGCGACTGATTTAAGTGCATTACCCTTGATTGAAGGGTCAACGGCAGCAGCTTTGCGAGCATATCTTGCAGCGACCCAATAAACAGCACGCTTTTCAAGAGTTGTGCTTCCACAGCTATTGGCACTATTTGCAACCATACTTGCGATTTGTAAATATGGTGCGCCAAAGGAAGGCTTTGCCTCATTAGACTTGATGAACTCTCTTTTTGCCTGGCTGTACTTACCTTGATCTTTAAGAACAATACCTTTCTTGTAATGAATTTTTGATACAAGATCATTACTCACACCTAATTCAACTGCTTGATCCCAGTACTTGAACTTCTCAGTCGTCGTGCTTGCGATGTTTCCTAGACCATAAGCAGTCTTACCACTAGGTCTCAACTCATGCAACGCTTTTACAGATGTGATATACAATGGGGCATCAGTACAATCTTTTGACTGTAATCTTTTAAGAACGTTAGATAACCAGTTCTCATCAGCTTTTTTGTTATCAAATTCTGCCTCATATAATGGAATCAATTTGTCACAATCTGCTAGTTCACCTAGCGTTTTGTTTACACTACCCATCACGATGCCGTAATTCTTGATATTGGTTTCCTGAGCATCGATCTGCTCAAGTTCTTTGTCTGTAATAGTGCCAGCGTTTTGCTTGTCTAGCAAATCACTCAATATCTTACTACGTTCATCCTGCACATTCTCAATTTGTAGCGTTAACGCATCATAAATATCAAAAAAGCCTTGAAGATTTACCTTTTCTGCCTCATAACGCTTTTCAGCTAAGGTGAAGTAGGTAATCATCGCATTAGGATCTGTAAATTCATCTGGATTATTCATGAATTCATTCTCTAGCATCTTGTACTGCTCGTCATCAGAGCCTATCTTGTACTTATACATCGTGCGAGCGATCTCCATGTTCTTTTTAGGAACATTTATCTTATCAGGGAACCTATCAACTTGACCATGTAACATGTCTAGTAGACCTTTAGCATTTTCAGCCTCTGTACCGATGTTTTTTCTAAGTCTGTGCTCGTATATACGCTCACCGTATTGATAAATGGCTGCGCTTGCCGTAGGACATTGCTTAACTAGTGGATCTAGTTGTTTGTATGCCTCATCATAATTTCTTGCTTTTGCGTTTTCCGCAAATATTTGTAACATCACATTACAATCGTCTGCCTGTTGCGCTTCCGCGAAAGCGAAACTGAAAACAGCTGTTGCAGCAACTAAAAGGTTTCTCGTTTTCATAATCATTTTAATTTGTTGTTAGTTGTAACGTCTCTTCTGGAACCACTTATCGCTAAGTGAGATGCCTATCGAGATACTGAAGAAATCTTCCTTGATTAATCCTGCATCTTGAGTGCCGCGTTGACCGTATTCAAGCCCAATGTTTGCACTGGAGAATGAGGCACCGCGCCCGATGGGTAATCCTAATCCAAAAGATATGCCAAACTCTGAAATGTCCTGACCGCTCAACTCAATACCTGTTTGCTCATAACGCAGGCCGCCACGATAAACCACTCGATCCCAATAGCTTGTAAGCGAGTTGAACTTAGGAATATAAAATCCACCTAATCTATAGGATGCGGCGTCATTGTAGTTCACATTGTCAGGCGCAAACGATCTTGTCACCTGCGAGCCTGTACCACGACGTGAATATTCACCAGCGAGATTCCACTGGCGTGACTTGCCATACCCTATACCAATGGTAAGGTCTGACGACAGGTTTAAATCTTGTTTTTGCTCATCGCTTTCATCAGTATCGACGATAGCCTCGGCAAGGTCTGCTTGAAGTACAAAGCGACTCAATCTGCGAGTGTTTCTTGCGGTGATATCGCTTTGAGGTTGAAAGGTGACAGCGCCTTGTAGGTTGTTGCCATTTTTCAAACGCTTATCATAGTGCAGACCAAAGTTGAAAGAAACGCCGCCTATGTCTGATTCGTTCTCAATTCTAGTACCGAACTCGACACCATCCAATGCAATACTTGACCTATTGACTTGCTGTCCAAAATTGTATCTAAACTCACCACCAATGCTAAGTTCTGGAGTAAGTTTTGCACCAGCGGCAAAATAGGCTCTATTCAAACTTCCTTCACCAGTAAAGCGAGTGTATCTGACGTCATTCACCTCACCAATGGTGTAACCAACTGATTGGAATGGAATGAGTCCAAAACCAAAGCCAGCCTTGCGGCCCAATGGGATTCCCAGACTTACATATTCAATAGATGTTGCATCATACTCATCATCGCCAGCATTTGAACTGGCAAAAGTTTCTGTATGAACGCCACCAACGGTGAACGAGGTAAGACGTAGTCCTGCATAAGCTGCTGGATTATTAAGGTTGATGTGCACACTATCTGCATAGGTGCGCACACCAGCCATACTGCGATTTTCAATTGTGCCTCTAAATGTTTCCTGACCTAGACCAAAAAAGGAGTAAGGTGATGAAGTGCGTGACTGTGCGGTACTCAATACTGTAGCAAGTAAAAAAGTCACGATTAAAATACTTCTTGTCATGAATTGTTCTTGTAAAGATTATAGATGCCGTGTAGCATCAAAAAAGGCGTGGCAAAGAAACGGCTTTTGAGTTGTTTTTTCAATAGCTGTGAATCACCACCTGTGAGTAAGACTTGAGTGTCCTTAAACTTGTTATTGTAACGGGAAATCATGCCGTCTATTTCAAGAGCGGTGCCTTGAATTACTCCGGTACTGATAGAATCATTAGTGTTTTTTCCTAGGAATCCTTTTACACGGCTAGGTTGCAGTAATGGCAGCTTTGCAGTGTAATCATTTAAAGATTTGAATCTCAAGTTCAATCCAGGTGAAATGGCGCCACCTAGATATTGATTGTCTTTGTCAATAAAGTCATAGGTAATGCAGGTGCCAGCGTCAATAATAAGTTTAGCACCTTTTTCAAAAGAGGTATGAAAAGACCCAGCAACCAGTGCAAGACGATCGTTGCCTAGAGTAGTGGACTCATATTTATTGGTAAAGGGTAGCTTGATGGTATGATTTATATACATTACCCCAACTAGACTCTCAAGGTGGTGCAATAGTTTAACGTCAATGGTGCCAACCTGACAAACGCAGGCTGCATTGAGGTCATGATAGTTTGAAAAAAGTCTAGAAAGATGATCGATAAACTCTGGCTCCTGGCAACGAGTAACATCATAGATGGTGGTCTCGTCAACGACGGCCAACTTTATGGACGTATTGCCTATGTCAACTGCCAGGATCATAAGGTAGGTGTAGTGTGGAATACTGGATTCGAACCAGTGACCTCTACCCTGTCAAGGTAGCGCTCTAAACCAACTGAGCTAATCCCACAATTTCAATGTTTGTATAGTAACAAAAAACCCAATCTTTACGATCGGGTTTGTTGTGGTACCTCCAGGAATCGAACCAGGGACACATGGATTTTCAGTCCATTGCTCTACCAACTGAGCTAAGGTACCTTTTGCTGTAAAGCGGTGGCAAATTTACATAAATAAATTTGTGGCAAAAGGAATTTGTCGCTTTTTTGAAGAAAACTTTTAAGCGATTGTATTTTAACTGATTAGTCGCTCTAGTGCCATTCCTCGTGATCCCTTAATCAATATTGTCTGGTCTTTGTTGTAATCTAGTAGCTTATTCTTGTCGATGTCGTCGATGCTTTTTAACTTCAGTGCCTTGGTAGAAGCAACATTCACAAAATTAGCACCGATCAAAATGATGTTTTCTATATCGAGTTCTTCTGCATAATCACAGATGGATTGATGTTCTATCCTAGCGTAATCTCCTAGTTCAAACATATCACCTAGAATAGCTGTGCGCGTACCAGAGTATTGAGCTAGGTTCTCTAAAGCAACTCGCATACTGGTAGGATTAGCATTGTAAGCATCTAATATTATGAGGCTAGAATCCTGTTTGATTAATTGCGATCTATTATTAGTAGGTGAGTAGCTTTCCAGGCCCTTGATGATCGCATCCTTAGGAACCTTCATGATTTCACCAACCTCGATAGCCAATAGCATGTTGTTGAAATTATATGCTCCTGTTAGTTGAGTTTTTACCAGCGTTCCCTTGTAGTTGAATTGAATAGGTGAGGCCTCTAATAACTGTAAATCGGTTGTGAAAATCCTGTTTAATTCTTTTGTTCTTGCAAGTTGTTCATCATCGCTGTGCAATACGATGGCTGTCTTGTGGTGCTTGTTTAAGTATTTGTAAAGTTCACTCTTGCCTTTTTTCACGCCTTCTATACCGCCAAATCCTTCTAAGTGTGCCTTACCAAAATTTGTAATCAATCCATAGTCAGGATCTGCAATTTGAGATAATGCGGCAATTTCTCCTTGATGGTTGGCGCCCATTTCAACCACTCCTATTTCCGTTTGCTTATCAAAAGACAGTAGTGTCAATGGAACACCTATGTGGTTATTAAGATTGCCAACGGTTCCTTTGACCTTATATGACTGTGATAAAATGCTCAATATAAGTTCTTTGGTAGTAGTTTTTCCATTACTACCTGTTAGGCCTATCACAGGTAATCCTAATTCCTTACGATGATAAGAGGCCAGTTCCTGAAGAGTTTTAAGCGTATCACTGACGACGGTGACATCGGCACGGTTTTCAAATGATGCGTCGCTACTTATGGCGTGACTTGCACCTTGCTCAAGAGCTTTTGCTACATAGTCGTTACCATCAAAGTTATCACCTTTCAAAGCAACATATAAAACTCCTGATTGAAGTTTCCTTGTGTCTGTACAAATTCCGCTACTTGCGAGAAAAAGTAGGTAAAGTTCATTTATAGCCATGTGGTAAAAGTAAAAAAGCCCTTTTTTAAAAAAGGGCTTTTTGATAGTGAGTTTAAAGAGCTTTTAGTTTCTTGGACTCTTAGATTTCTTTGATTTGGAACCAACACGTGACATAGCACATCTAAATCCTATATCATCTCTAGCCATATCTTGTGGGTAGAATCTTCTCGTTGCTGGATCTAACCAGTAAGCTCTATCTCTCCAAGAACCACCCTTAATCACACGAACCTCATTATCAATAAGAGTCGTACGGCTATTATCAGCATCGTATTCTCTGATTACATTACCTTCTGCATCAACAGTAACTGAGTGTTGTGGAGAGTTATACATTTTCTCTCGTTGATCAGGAGAAAGACCTGCATAGCTTTGTGAAGATTGTGCGTCACCGTCACGGTAATCACGGTTATCACTACGGTCAAAATTAGTTCTTAGGTACGTTTCTTCATCGTCAATGTCTATTTGTCTAATCTCTCCAGGTAGATTGCGGGCAATCACCTTACCATTACTTAATGTATCGTAAACAATATCATCAGCTGTAACTACAGCAACTTTTCCATCAGGACCTATTTGATTCTTAGTGTAAACATTACCGCGATAGTAGTTGAAGTCGTTGTATTCATCATCTATAATAGGGCGATAAACATCAGCCACCCATTCAGACACGTTTCCTGCCATGTCGTACAGCCCGTAATCGTTAGGCGCATAATTCTTAATAGGTGCAGTAATATCAGCTCCATCATCACTCCAACCTGCAATACCACCATAGTCACCATCACCTTGCTTAAAGTTTGCTAAGTGGTCACCACGATTATTGCGTTTACCACTTCTAGTGTATTGTCCATCCCATGGATATTTTTTACGACCGCGGTACGAGTTGTACTCTCTTAAACTGCTTTGTCCTAGAGCTGCATATTCCCATTCAGCCTCTGTAGGCAAACGGTAAGCTGCAGGAAGTAAGATTCCTTGCTCACGTCTTACATATAAACCAGTAGTGTCACTATTGTTTCTGCTTGCTTGTTTGCCACGTTGCTTTTCTAGAGCCAATGATTTACGACCACCACGAGTAATACTATCATTACCGCCATAAGTAAGAGTTGGCGCATTTAAATAAGTCTCTGTATTAAAAAGTGCACCGTCATTAGCTTTGCCTAAGAGGTCCTTTGGTAGATATCCTTGATCTACTAAGATTTTTTCATTTACACGATCAGTTCTCCAATTTGAGAATTCTACCGCCTGGATCCATGATACACCTACTACTGGATAATTGGCGTGAGCTGGATGACGCAGGTAGTTGTTTGTCATGGCGTCATTGTATCCTAGACGATTTCTCCAAACAAGAGTATCTGGCAAAGCTCCTAGATAGATGTTTCTATATTGCTCATCTTCTGGTGGGAATACTCTTTTAATCCAATCGAGCATTTCTAAGTACATACCGTTAGTGACCTCAGTCTCATCGATATAAAAAGATTGAACGTGCTGTTGGTTAGGAGTATTATTCCAGTCGTGCATCGGGTCATCTTTAACACGACCCATGGTAAACGTACCACCTTCTACAAAAACTAATCCTGGACCAGCATCCTGATCCTTATAATCAGTATTGAGTTCAAAGCCATCTCTTCCATTAATGTCCCAACCCGTGGCGCGAGAATTATTAGAATAATCATTGCCGCCACCGCAACTAACTAATGCAGCGCCAGTTAAGGCAGCTACTATAAAATTTAAAACAAAGTGCTTTTTCATCTACTTGTTTGATTTGAAAAACGAGTCGCAATATAATAACTAACTTGTTCTAACTGACCTATTGTTATCAACTTATGTATGCGATTGCTAGTTAAAAAAAGGAGAACGGCATTTGGCTCGCTTTATTTTACAGTCTATTATTTTTTTAATCCTTGTGTCAATAATATACCTTGCGATGCAACGTTAGTTACTTGATGAAATTTACATTATCGCTTTTTTTCCTTATTTCATGGGCTTTTGCCTTAGGTCAGTCACATTCTTACCAGTTGGATTGGCAAGATTCTCAAACGCTTGCCGTCGGGCAATCGACGATCACCGTGCCGGCTTTCAAGGATCATTTGGTTTATGAAAATGGGAATATCTTATTCTCTGATATTTTATCGATAAACGGTAGCATTGATCCATTATCGGCACGTTTAAGCAATTTGCAGACTGAAATTATCTCGAGAGCAGACTTGCAAGATCTCGATGAGAGCAATCTTCCCGTGAGTCCCAATTTGATTGTTGGGAATGCGCTTTCGCGAAAGCGTAACTACATACAAATACAATTGCATCCTATATATAGGAGTAATGGCAACATCTATCGGGTAACTTCTTTTACGGCAAATTACAGTATGGCAACCGCGACGGCGGCTCCTAAGAATACTACCTTGACTAATTCTATTCTTGCTAGCGGTGATTGGTATCGTTTTAAAGTGGAGCAAACAGGCGTACATCGTATAACACAAGGTTTTCTTTCAAGTTTAGGTATGGATGTCGATAATATAGATCCACGTAATTTGAAAATTTATGGACAAGGCGGCACATCACTACCTTTAACTAATGAGGATAATCGATTTTATGATCCTGCGGAAATTGCCATACGGGTCAATGGTAGTGCTGATGGGTCTCTAGATAGCGGTGATGAAGTGCTGTTTTATGCAGTCGCAAGCGATACAGAATTTATTGAGGACAACGATAGTTTTATCAATCCTTATGACGATGATACATACTACTACATAACCGCTAGTGGTGGCGCGGGAAAACGGATTGCCGCTTTTAACCAACCAACACAAGCGCCAACGGTTACTTATACTTCTTATGAAGTGGTTAAACATGTGGAGACTGATGAACGTAACATTGGTCAGATAGGTCGATTATGGTATGGTGAACGTTTTAGTATTGAGCCCGAGCAAAGTTTTACGCTGCAATTTGATAATGTTCTTGCTTCCAGGCCTGCAAGGTTGCGAATCACAACTGGAGCTATAAGCGATATACGTACCAGCATGTCTTTTTCAATTAATGGACAGTCGTTAGGTGTGACTAGTTATACTGGGCTGTCTAACGATAACATATCAGTCGCTAGACGCAACACACTGATCAATAATACAGATGTCAACTTGACCAGCGATGAAGCGGTCGTGACCTTGTCTTATGATAACGCAGGAAATCCTGGTGCGCAGGCATATCTGGATTATATCCGCATTGATGCATATCAGGAGCTTACTGGCATAGGTAAGCAATTCAAATTCTATGTGCCTGAAAGTGCGGTGCGATCTGGTGTTGCTCAATATGCTGTGAGTAATGCCAGTGAGATAAGTGCTGCATGGGATATCACCGATAGGTTCAATATTAGGAGCATAGAGAATATTGACAATGCTGCGCAATTCAATTTTAATGCGCCACAAGGAAGTTTACGCACCTATCAAGCCGTTGTACCAAGTGATTATCATAGTCCAGTATTACCACAAGATGCCCGTGTAGGTAATCAAAACCTCAAAGGGACGATTTTTAACAATAGTGGTGGCTCATTTGTAGATATTGATTACTTGATTATCACACCTGATTTTTTACAGAATCAAGCCCAACGACTGGCTAATTATCACATACGTGACGGTAATCTCAATACTAAGGTTGTCTTGCTACAAGATATTTACAACGAGTTTTCAGAAGGCAAGCAGGACATAAGTGCGATCAGGAATTTTGTTAAGTACGTCTATGACAATGCATCAGATCCATCAAGAAGGGTTCAATATCTCAATATGTTTGGAGATACGAGCTTTGATTATAAGGACAGGATTGCTGTCAAGGATAATATTGTACCATCATTTTTGTCTGCTAACAGCACCTCTACGGTAGGATCTTATTGCACAGACGATTTCTTTACGTACATGGATCCCGAAGAAGGAACAGGCGCAACCAATAATCTTATGGACATCGCCGTAGGTCGAATGATTGTATCGACCCAGCAAGAGGCTAGAGAAATGGTAGATAAGATCGTAAGCTACACGGCAAGACCAGCGTTTGAACGCTGGCGCAATGATGTTACCTTGATAGGTGATGACGTCGATATTCCTAGTGATGATATTTTGCAGGAAAGTGTGAATCAGTTAGCAGACGATATTACCGAGAATCGACCAGATTACAATGTACGCAAAATACTTCTAGATAGTTATGATCAGGTGAGTACTGCTGGTGGTGAGCGCTATCCAGACGCTGTGGATGATATACGTAATGCGTTTGAGCAAGGATCACTGGTAATCAATTACTTTGGTCATGGTAATGAAGATGGATTGTCGCAAGAATTTGTGGTCACGCAGTCCCTAGTCCGCAATTTGCGCAATGCTAATACGTTGCCGTTGTTTATTACGGTAACCTGCGAGTTCACCCGTTATGATAATCCGTTAAGAACAAGTGGTGGCGAGATTACCTACCTCAATCCTCAAGGTGGTGCAATATCGCTTGTGGCAACTAACAGACTTATCTTCATCAGTGTTGGTGTTACTTTAAATGATACTCTAGATCAATACCTCTTTGGGTTCAATAATGTTGAACCTATCTCGATGGCCGAGGCACTTAGGCTCGCTAAAACCGATCCAGCACTTGCAAGAAATGGCACACGTCGAGTGGTTGCGTTTATTGGTGATCCAGCATTAAAACTAGCATTTCCATCACCAAGAGTAGCCCTAACGGCAATTAATGGGCAGCCTATCGTCACTGCAAACGATCAGCCACAATTAAGAGCACTTGATCGAGCTACCGTATCTGGTGAGGTGCAAGATCTTTCGGGTAGATTGATCCCAGATTATAATGGTACGGTGTCGGTAACCTTATTTGATAAACCAATAGATCGCACCACGTTCGCAAATGATAATAGCCGTGACAGTGATGGTGATATCATTAAATTGAACTTTGACCAACAAGGTGAGGTTCTCTTTCGTGGTCAGGCGACTGTTGAGAACGGATTGTTTAATGTAGAGTTTGTGCTGCCACGCGACACGCAAATACCTTTGGGGAACGGTCGATTATCCTTTTACGCTCAACGAGACCAGCCGTTAGAAGATCAAAATGGATTTTCTGAACAAGTCATCATAGGTGGCATCAACGAGGACGCACCAGAAGATAATGTCGGGCCAGAAATAGAATTGTTTATGAACGATCGCAATTTTGTAAGCGGCGGCATCACAGATCCTAATCCATTAATACTGGCATTTCTTGAGGACATGAATGGTATCAATACAGCAAGCGGTATAGGTCACGATATCATAGGTATTCTAGATGGTGATGAGACTAATCCTTTCATTCTTAACGATTATTATGAGGCCGACGTGGATGATTTTACTAGAGGTAAGGTGTTTTTCCCATTGCGAGATATAGAACCTGGATTACACACGCTAACTGTGAAAGGCTGGGATACCTATAATAATAGCAGCACCCAAGAAATACAATTTGTAGTGGCAGCTGGCGACGGTATTGAGCTTACTAGAGTTCTCAATTATCCTAATCCGTTTAGTACCTATACAGAGTTTTGGTTCAATCACAACCGTCCTTTTGAGCCGCTGGATGTTCAAGTTCAAGTGATGACGGTAACCGGTAAAGTCGTGTGGACTCAAAACCAGATTATCACAACAACCGGATTTACTTCTCGCGAGATAACTTGGGATGGTATGGACGATTTTGGTCAACGGTTGGCAAAAGGTGTTTACATTTATAAGATAACTGTTAAAAGTTCGTTAGCAAATGAGACGGCGAGCAAAATTGAAAAACTGGTCATCCTTTAGTAAGATTGATTACTATATATTTGACCACGGCTAATATTCCTACATGAAAAGATTTCTTCTTCTATCAACAACCATTTTAGTATTACTAGTTGATATAAATCCAGTACAAGCACAAGATTCTAGAGTTATTACGACGGCACTACCGTTTTTACGCATAGCAGGTGATGCCCGCGCAGGTGGTATGGCAGACATGGGTGTGGCAACAAGTCCTGATGTATGGTCACAACAATGGAATCCAGCAAAATATTCTTTCATTGATCGTGAATATCAGGCTGGTATCGCATATACACCTTATTTAGGGCAGCTTGTTAATGATATAGGTATTGGACAAATTGCGTTTGCTAATAAGTTTAATGAGCAAAGCGCATTTGCAGGTAGCATAAGGTATTTCGGTTTAGGTACCATTTTTATTACTGAAGATGGTGAGACAGGAACTGAGGAAAGCCCGAATGAATTTGTCATCGACGGTACTTACTCACTCAAATTGTCAGAGCAATTCTCCATGGCGGTAACAGGTCGCTTTCTACGCAGTGATTTGCGTATTCAATCACAAAGTAATGACGCTAGTGCAGCGAGCAGCTTTAGTGTAGGTGTAGCCGGTTACTATCAAAGTGAGGAGATTCCATACAACGACTTCTCAGGTAGATGGCGTGGTGGTTTTAATATATCAAACATAGGTCCTAAGATTTCTTATGATACTGGTGGGCAAGAGAATTTCTTACCTACCAACCTAGGATTAGGTGGTGGTTTTGATTTTATCTTAGATGATGGATTTAGCAAAATAGGAGTAACTGCAGAGCTTAATAAATTACTTGTGCCAACACCACCAATTAGAGACCTACAAGATCAAGATGAGGACGGTGATAGACAAGAGATTCTACAAGGACAAGATGACGATGTAGATTTCTTCTCGGGTATCTTTCAATCATTTGGCGATGCGCCAGGTGGTAGTAGTGAAGAGCTGAAAGAGATTACCTGGGCACTTGGAGCAGAGTATACTTATGACGACACATTTGCCTTGCGTACAGGTTATTTCAATGAGAGTGATGAAAAAGGTGGCCGTCAATTCTTGACATTGGGAGCTGGTTTCAAATTCTCTGAAATTGTGCTTGATCTATCTTATTTATTTTCGACAAGTGCAGTACAATCGCCATTGGAAGGAACGTTGAGGTTTGGTCTCACCTTCAACTTTGGTGACGAGTACGTTCAATACTAGGTTATCAAGAAACTTGAGTTACATACCGTCGTCCACTTATATGACGATATTGATGAATTAGATCAAGACAGCCGCGATCTGATGAAAGAAGCGATTGTAGCTAGATCAAATGCCTATGCGCCATATTCAAAATTCACGGTAGGTTGCGCCATTAAATTAGATGATGGTACTATAATTCACGGTAACAATCAAGAAAATGCTGCGTACCCATCAGGTTTGTGTGCAGAGCGTGTGGCAATATTTGCTGCAGGCGCTAACCATCCAGGTAAGGCGATTGTCAAAATGGCCATCACTGCAAGCGGCATCGACAACAAGTTTACTAAGCCAGTACCACCATGCGGCGCCTGTCGTCAAAGTATTGCAGAATATGAGATGCGCCAGCAACAACCACTAGAATGTTATTTCATGGGTGCTAGCGGCAACATCGCTCATGTAAACAGCCATAAAGAATTGCTACCCTTAGCATTCGACAAAAAGTACCTATAACGTTTTCGCATTCTTTTCGTTTCGCATAGGTTTTTCTTTCCGTTTTTATAGGCTATTTTTGTTAGTGCATCACAGGATAATGATCGTTCATTGTTTGGGTGTTTATGATAGTTACGCTTTCGCGAAAGCATAATAACAACAATCTTTTTTACATGAAAAAAGTCGATAAGGAAGTATTATTAAACTGGTATGAAGAGATGCTCTTCTGGAGAAAGTTTGAGGACAAGCTAGCCCAGGTTTACATACAGCAAAAGGTGCGTGGATTCCTGCACTTATACAATGGTCAAGAGGCAATTCTTGCAGGCGCGTTGCATGCGATGGACTTATCAAAAGACAAGATGATCACGGCTTACCGTAATCACGTACAGCCTATAGGTATGGGCGTTGATCCTAAGCGAGTCATGGCAGAGCTTTATGGTAAGGCTACTGGAACATCCCAAGGTCTAGGTGGTTCCATGCATATATTTTCTAAAGAACATAATTTCTACGGTGGTCATGGTATCGTTGGTGGACAAATTCCATTGGGTGCTGGTATAGCCTTTGGCGACAAGTATCACGATCGTGATGCGGTAACTTTAACCTTCTTTGGTGATGGTGCTGCGCGTCAAGGATCGTTACATGAAACATTCAACCTTGCCATGCTATGGAATTTACCGGTGGTATTCTGCGTAGAAAACAATGGTTACGCAATGGGAACAAGTGTTGCGCGTACCGCAAACCATACAGAGATCTGGAAGCTAGGTCTAGGTTATGAAATGCCTTGTGGACCTGTGGACGCCATGGATCCAGAAAAAGTTGCTGAGGCGATGCATGAAGCGATCGAAAGAGCAAGATCTGGTGGCGGTCCTACATTTCTTGAATTGAAGACGTACCGTTATAGAGGTCACTCCATGAGTGATGCTCAAAAGTACCGTACTAAAGATGAGGTTGCCGAATACCAAAAGATCGATCCAATCACTCAGGTAAAAGAGCGATTATTGGATCAAAACGGCGTGAAGGAAGCGGACATTAAAAAGATCGATAAAAGAGTTAAGGAACGCGTTGCAGAGTGTGAGAAATTTGCCGAAGAGTCACCGTTCCCAGATAAGAATGTGATGTACGATGCTGTTTATGAGCAGGACGATTATCCATTTTTACCAGCAAAATTATAAGCAATGGCAGAGATTATAAACATGCCGCGATTGAGCGACACGATGGAAGAAGGTGTTGTAGCATCATGGCTCAAGAAAGTAGGCGATAAGGTAGAAGAAGGTGATATCCTTGCGGAAATTGAGACCGATAAAGCCACAATGGAGTTTGAGTCGTTCTATGAAGGAACGTTATTGCATATAGGTGTTCAAGAAGGTGAGACTGCTCCTGTAGATCAACTACTTGCGATTATAGGTGAAGAAGGCGAAGATGTACAAGCTTTGCTAGACGGCAATGCTGGCGGCGATGACGATAAGAAAGAAGATAAAAAAGACGAGAAGTCAGACAACAAAGAATCTAATAGCAATGATTCTGAAGAGGATAATTCAGACGATTCAGAAGACTCAAGTTCAGATTCAGACTCAAGTTCCGCTGATCTTCCTGATGGTGTAGAAATCATTACCATGCCGCGATTGAGCGACACGATGGAAGAAGGTACGGTTGCTTCATGGCTCAAAAAAGAAGGAGATAAGGTTGAAGAAGGCGATATTCTTGCCGAAATTGAGACCGACAAGGCAACCATGGAGTTTGAATCATTCCACGAGGGTACATTGTTAAAAATCGGTATTCAAGAAGGTGAGACTGCTGCGGTAGATAGTTTACTAGCCGTCATAGGCCCGGAAGGAACAGATGTTTCCAGTATCGATATGAAATCATCAGGTTCATCATCTAACAGTAAAAAGTCTGAGAAGAAAACTGACTCTGAAGCTGAGGACAAAAAATCGGACGATAAAAAAGAAGAAGAAAAAAAGAGTTCTTCAAGTACAAAAGCAACGGCAGATTCTAAACCAGCATCTACACCAGCATATGGTGATGTGCAATCGCAAAGTCATCCAGATGCATCTGGTGCTGGCAGTGATGGTGAACGCATTTTTGCATCACCGCTTGCCAAGAAAATGGCAAAGGATAAAGGTATAAACCTATCCAATGTAAAAGGTTCTGGTGAAAACGGTCGTATTACCAAAAAAGACATTGTAAACTTCAAGCCTGGTAGCGCACCAGCAGCTGGTCAAGCACAAGCATTTGAAGCCGTAGGCACTGAGACTTGGGAAGAAGTTCCTAACTCACAAATGCGTAAGACGATTGCAAAGCGCCTAGGTGAATCAAAATTCAAAGCACCGCATTACTATCTAGGTCTAGATTTAGATATGGACAATGCTATTGCAAGCCGCAAGGCCATCAATGAATTACCTGATACTAAGATCAGTTTTAACGACATGGTGATCAAGGCAGCAGCCATGGCACTGCGCAAACACCCTAAGGTCAATACATCATGGACTGATAAAGCTATTAGGATGGCAAAGCACATCCATATAGGTGTTGCCGTGGCGGTTGAAGATGGTTTGCTGGTTCCAGTATTACCGTTTGCAGATCAAATGAGCATGCAACAAATAGGTGGTAAGGTCAAGGAACTCGCTGGTAAGGCACGTTCTAAAAAGCTGCAACCTAAAGAAATGGAAGGCAGCACGTTTACTATTTCTAACCTGGGAATGTTTGGTATTACAGAGTTCACCTCTATTATCAATCAGCCTAACAGTGCGATAATGTCAGTAGGTGCCATTGTACAAAAGCCAGTTGTCAAGGATGGACAGATCGTTATAGGTAATGTGATGAAGATTACACTTGCCTGCGATCACCGTACCGTTGATGGTGCAACCGGTGCCGCATTCCTGCAAACGTTCAAAGCCTATATCGAGAATCCTATCGTGATGTACGTATAGAATTTTATTTACAACAGTAAGCCGATCTTTGGATCGGCTTTTTGCTTTATAACGGTTAGTGCCGTTTGCTTTTATTATTTTTAGAAAAATCAATTTTAGTTATGAAAAATCTCTCAGTTTTAATCGTTGCGTTGATTCTAGCATCTTGTGGTACGTCCAGGCGCTTGGAAAAAATGGATTTGGCTACTGCCAAGATCAAGGAGCGTAAGGTCTATTTACCTACTGCAAACCCTACTCAAATTGCCATTGACGTTCAATATTTATCTAGTGATGAGCTCAATGGTCGTGAGACTGGCACAAAAGGCATTGAGATGGCCGCAGACTATCTTAAGGAAAGACTTCAAACAATAGGTATTGAACCATACGGTTCAGGCTATTTTGATGCATTCAGCTCTGGTGATCTCAAAGGTTACAATGTGGTTGGGATGTTACCAGGTAGCGATCGTGAATTGATGAAAGAAACCATCGTGATAGGTGCACACTATGATCACATAGGTATCATCAGTGCTGTTGATGGCGATAGTATTGCAAATGGCGCTAATGACAATGCAACGGGAACCGCAACGGTGTTGGCCATCGCAGATGCTTTCAAAAAACTGGACTTCAATCGTAGAAAAGTAGTATTTGCATTATTCTCTGCCGAAGAAAAAGGACTCATAGGCTCAAGAAAGCTTGCTGAAAAAATGAAAGCCAATGGTGAGAATGTCGTTGCCATGATCAATTTTGAAATGACGGGAACGCCTATGGTTGATAAAGAATACATCACTTACCTAACAGGATACGATACTTCTAATATGGGTGAGATTTTTAATCGTGAGTATGAGAAATTCAAAGTGACTGAAAAACTGGAAGCTGCTGCTAAAATGAATCTCTTCCGCAGGTCCGATAACTATAGTTTTTACGAGGTGTTCAAGATACCAGCGCAGACTTTCTGCACCTTTGACTTTACCAACTTTGATCATTATCATCAGGTAGGAGACGATATATCACAGGTTAGTGCTAGGCACATGGCAGACGTTGTCAATGCTGTTATGCCAGGTCTTTTTGAGATTATCAATGATGAGGTACCCGTTTTGACAGCTGCTATCGATGAGTAAAAACGTCGTTATCACAGGAACCAGTCGCGGCATTGGTTTTGAATTAGCTCAGCTATTTGCTAGCGGTGGTTATAAAGTGTTTGCGCTTTCGCGAAAGCAAAATAGCATCCAGCAACTGGACAACTCAAACATCACAGCCATTTCATGCGACCTCGCAGATGAGAGTAGCATCATTGAGTCTGTAGAGCAAATTGAAAAAACCGTTGATCAAGTCGATATTCTGATTCATAACGCAGGAATGCTAGTCAATAAACCCTTTGCAGAACTAAGCAAATCTGACTTTGTGAATTGTTATGAGGTCAACGTTTTTGGAGTAGCGCTGTTAACACAGAAGCTACTGACATTATTGCACGACGCATCGCATGTAGTAGCCATAAGCTCTATGGGTGGTATCCAAGGTAGTGCCAAGTTCCCGGGTCTTGCAGCCTACAGCAGCGCAAAAGGTGCGGTCATAACGCTTTTTGAACTATTGGCAGAAGAATATAAAGAATCCGGTCCATCATTCAATACACTAGCTCTAGGAGCCGTACAAACCGAAATGCTTGCCGAGGCTTTCCCTGGATATGAAGCACCACTGCAACCTAAAGAAATGGCTCAATATATCATGGATTTTGCGCTTACTGGTACTAAGTTTTATAATGGTAAAACACTTGAGGTGAGTAGTAGTACGCCTTAAGAATATCGAATATTGAATAACGATCAACGATTTTTGATTGGAGATTTTTGATATTTGAATTAATGCGATAGACGTCTTAATCAATCCTTTCCATTGCCAGCAGAATTCTCTTCCTGAATTCAAATTTTGAACCTAATTCTTCCATAATAATTAGCTGTCACCAATCTTCAAACTACAATAACCGATAACCGATAACCGACAACCACTAACTACTCACCACTTTAATTTTCCCTTTCACAATCTCAGCAAGTTTGCGGGCTTTTTCAATATCGTCTGCGACAATCGTGACATGTCCCATTTTTCTAAAGGGCCTGGTTTCTTTTTTACCGTAAATATGTGGTGTGACGCCATCCATGGCAAGGATCTCGTTGATGCCGTCGTAAACGACGTTGCCTGTATGACCTTCGGCACCTACTAGGTTGACCATGACTGCCGGCAGGACCGTATCTGTAGAACCTAAAGGAAGGTCCAGTACACAGCGCACATGTTGCTCAAACTGATCAGTCACAGCTCCTTCAATACTGTAATGACCAGAATTGTGCGGTCGTGGTGCGACCTCATTGACTAGTAATTGGTTGTTTTGAGTCAAGAACATTTCTACCGCTAATAATCCTACATGATTGTAGGCATGTGAAACCTGTAAGGCAAGTTCGCGTGCTTGTTTTGCGATGTTATCATCTATTCTCGCTGGACATAATACATATTCAACTTGGTTAGCTTCTGGGTGAAATTCCATCTCTACTACTGGATAGGTGGTCATGTCACCACTAGCATTGCGTGCAACGATGACAGCAAGCTCTAGTTTGAAGTCGATCATGTCTTCATAGATACATTCCTGATCAGGCAGGTCATTTAAATCATCTTTAGAACGTATGACTTTGACGCCTTTGCCGTCATAGCCGCCTTCGGCACTTTTCCAGATGTATGGAAAGCTGCGATCCGTAACCTTTGGCGTTTCTAGGACTTCAAAAGGTGCGGTAGGAATATTGTACTCTTGATAAAAGGTCTTTTGGGTAGCCTTGTTGCGTATCAGGTTCAGGACCTTGGAACTAGGTGAAACGGCAACGCCTTCTTTTTCCAACTGCTCTAGCGCATCAACATTGACGTTCTCAATCTCGATGGTAAGCACATCAACTTGCCGGCCGAATTCCAGCACGGCCTCGTAGTCCATGATGTCTCCTTCAAAAAAAACGGTGCTGCCCTCAAAAGCTGGCGCCGTATCGTGTTTGTCCATGACATAGGTCTGGATATCCCATTTGCGCGTTGTGTACAGCATCATCTTGCCCAATTGACCACCGCCTAGAATACCCAACCTGAAATCTGAAGAAAAAAGTGTTTGTCCCATTTTCCAAAAATAACTTTTATCATTCTTAATCTTAAAATTTAAGACGCGTTAGTGATTGTAGTGAAAATCCTTTTTAATGCGAGCGCAATAAGCGATCGTATCAAAAAGATTGTAGCGCAAAGTACGGCCGCAGGCAACGCCCAAATGATCACCGATCCATTCTTCAAAGCAATCGCAAATGGCTAATTTATTATACAAACGAACTCTAAAATGACTTTTTCTTAATCCTTATCTTTGCTCAAAATTCCCTGCGTTGATCAAGATTCACGACCTGTATTTCAAACCATTTTTATCGGCTCACGAGATACAGCAGGCTGTGGAAAACCTCGCCTATCAAATCAACCGAGATCTCAAGGACTCACGTCCCATTTTTATAGGTGTGCTCAACGGTAGCTACATGGTGCTGGCAGATTTGACACGCAAATTCCAGGGTGACTGCGAGGTCGCGTTCTTGCGAACGAGTAGTTATGAGGGCACGCAATCTACAGGAACCATCAAACTGGATATCGAGTTGGATGTTGACCTAAAGGATAGAACGGTGATCGTGGTAGAGGATATTGTGGATACGGGTTTGACGGTTGATATGCTTTCGCGAAAGCTGAATTCCCACCAGCCTGCAGCACTACACATTGCGACCCTATTTCTCAAACCAGATGTGTACAAGCGAGACTTTAAAATCGATTATGTAGGACAGAATATCGAGAACAAATTTGTCGTGGGATACGGCATGGATTATAATAACTTAGGGCGCAACCTGCCCGAACTTTATGTACAAACTTCACGCATGAAAAACATTGTATTATTTGGCCCACCAGGTGCTGGAAAGGGAACACAAGCAGAACGTCTCAAGGATAAATACGGGCTGGTGCATATTTCTACCGGCGACGTTTTTAGATACAACATCAAGAACGAGACTGAGCTGGGAACGCTAGCAAAATCATACATGGATAAGGGTAATCTTGTACCAGATGAGGTGACTATCAAGATGCTCAAGGCTGAAGTTGAGAAAAATCCAGAAGCTAATGGTTTTATTTTTGACGGTTTCCCACGTACTGATGCTCAAGCAAAGGCACTTGATGAATTACTACAATCGCTGGATACCGAAGTGAGCGGCATGGTCGCTCTAGAAGTTCAGGATGATGTACTGGTAGATCGTTTGCTAGAACGCGGCAAGAGTAGCGGTCGTCTTGATGATGCTAATGAAAAGGTGATTCAGGATCGTATTGCAGTCTATTACAAGCAAACGGCACCACTTAAAGAGTTCTATCAAAACCAGCGTAAATACTATGGTGTCGATGGCGTAGGTAGCGTCGATGAGATCACTGATCGATTGAGTGTGGAGTTTGATAAGCTGTAAGAATTCAATTACCTTAATCAGATTAAAACCTCTAAAAAGGACTAATTGAATTTAAGCATATGTCAAAATCTCTACCCGCATTAATTATATTTTTTCTGATAAGTTCTTTAGGTAGCTCGCAGATAAAGAATGATCTGACTTTTGAATCTTCTATTGGTGAAGCATTTGAAAAGTACAGTGTTTTAAGAAGTAACGATCCAAATGAATATGTTCTTGGCATCGTCTATTTTGACGCGACTGCAGGAATGTCATTTCGTTATCTAGGAAACCTAAATGCTCAAGATGATGATACTCTCCAATTTGAAGGTATTCCTAATGGGATGATGATTATGCGTATAGAGTCAAATTGGAACAAATCTCATATTCTTTCTGACGACGATGTAGCAGTTTTAAAACTAGAGGAAGATTTTGTCACCAGTTTAAGTGGTTTATTAAAAAATTACAATCCTGAGAAGAAGGATTTGAAATATAAATATGATTTAGGATTTGCGTTCAATCACTCAGGTGATGGCAACGCAGCTTTACCATACTTAATGGAAGTTCATGCTGAGGACCCATTATACGAGAGGCTGCCGTTTGAAATAGCTTTTGCGTACAATGCAAGCGGACAGTATGATAAGGCACTAAAATTTATAGATTCAAGCGATGTAATTGTGACTGAAGATATATTGCTATTGAAAGAGTTGAACTTTGCCTATGCAAACTCAGATCAAATAGATAAGTCCATAAAATTATATGATGAATTAAAATCAAAGGACTTTGAAAAAGAGTTAAAAGCAGAAATTGCCTTCAATATCGCAGGGCATTATTTCAGGTCTTTAAACAGAGATGAATTTCTCAAATGGAAAAAAGAAACTAATACCTACAACAACACTCAATTAGATGGTATTCTTGATCAATTAGAAGCGCAATTAAAGATTGAGATAGAGAAAAGCACTACGGGTGAAAACTAGTATTGCAATTTTAAGAGGTAAAAAATAAGTAGTTGCGAAAACAACCGAAAACGTTTTCGTAAAACATTTAGTTCTGTTAGAGCAACTTGAGTTGATCTAGTTATTTTTAACAGAACTTTTTATTTTAATTAATTATGAAAAAACTTTTACTTTTTTGTGCATTGATATTCAGTGCAATGGCCCTGAACGCCCAGACGATTGGTATTGTGGGACCAGCTGCCAATGGATGGCCTGGTGATGACAATTCAACGCCAGATATAGAGCTTACCGACAATGGTGATGGTACACATACTATTGAAGGCTTGACGCTAAATACCGGTGCGGCAAAATTTAGAACCAACAAGAATTGGGATGAGCCTAACTATGGTGGTGATACATTCCCATCAGGAAATGTGACTGGCGGTAATATCCCTGTAGCAGCTGGCGTCTATGATATTACGTTGGATTTAAATAGTAATACCTATACTTTTGAAGACGTCTCAACATTTACTGAGATTGAACTAGTTGGAACTGCAGATGGTGACACAGCTTTTGAAATGGCTACTACTGATGGTGTCAACTATACATTGAGCACTACTCAATTGGGTGATACTATGCTACAATTTAGAGAAGTGGGAACAACAACAACTTACTCTTCTGCTGATTTTCCATCTGGTACTGCTACAGAAGGTGGTGAGGCGATCAATTCAACTAGTGGTTTTTACAATGTTTCATTTAATCTTGAGACTCTAGCCTATTCTTTTGATATTCCGTCTATAGGTCTAGTAGGTCCAGGCGCCGCTGGATGGCCTGGAGAAGAGAATCAGACACCAGACATCATGATGTCAAGTGAGAATGGAGATGTTTATGTGCTAGAAGATCAGGTAATTAATGATGGTGATATCAAGTTTAGACAAGATCAAGACTGGAGTGTCAATTGGGGTGGCACGGCATTCCCAGAAGGCCCTGCAGTTTTGAACAGTGGCGATAATATTCCTGCTACTGCTGGCACTTACGATATTACCTTCTCAAGGTCTAATTCTACTTATACGTTTACATCATCAACCGCATCAAATGATGATGTAGCTTTTGCTGGTTTCAAAGTATATCCTAATCCATCAAGTGATGTATGGGTTTTTGAAAATCAAAATGAATTGATTGCTGGAGTTTCTGTATATGATCAAACAGGTAAACTAATTTACGAGAGCGACGACAATGCATTGCGTACTCAGTTCAACGCAGGTAGTTTGAGTACTGGATTATACATTGCTCAAGTAACACTTGCCAATGGCTCCCAAAGAGCGATACGATTGCTCAAGAAGTAATTCATCCTTAATCGTTATTCAAACCGCATCTAGCCACATCTAGATGCGGTTTTTTATTGATTCAATCCTTGATTTGCCCTAATTGATGTATGCTTTAAATTGTACGTATTTTTGCAAACTGAAAGAACTTAACCTATTACTGCATATTGTATGCATGGTCATTTTAGGAATTGTTCAAATTTTCAATCTAAGTTATGACTGAAGGAAATTTTGTTGACTACACTAAAGTAAACCTTGAATCTGGTCGTGGTGGTAAAGGCAGTACGCACTTGCACCGTGAGAAGTACATCGAGAAAGGTGGTCCAGATGGCGGTGATGGTGGTCGTGGTGGTCATATCATATTGCGCGGGAATAAAAACCTGTGGACGCTGTATCATTTTAAGTATAAGCGTCACTTCAAGGCAGCTCAAGGTGGCAACGGTGCAAAACAACGCCGTACAGGAGAAGATGGTGAGGACATTTACATTGATTTACCGTTGGGAACTGTCGTACGTGATACAGAAACTGGTAAGATCGTTCACGAGGTACTGGAAGATGGTGATGAGTTTATCATCTGTGAAGGTGGATTAGGCGGTCGCGGTAACTGGCACTTTAAAAGTTCCACGCGACAAACGCCACGATATGCACAGCCTGGAACTGAAGGTCAAGCGGTAGACGTGACTTTTGAACTTAAAGTTCTTGCAGATGTAGGTCTGGTAGGATTTCCTAATGCTGGAAAGTCAACGTTGCTATCAGTTCTTACCGCTGCAAAACCTAAAATTGCCAACTATGAATTTACCACGCTTAAACCTAATCTAGGAATTGTTGAGTACCGCGATTTTCAAACATTTGTCATTGCCGACATTCCTGGTATAATTGAAGGCGCTGCCGAAGGTAAAGGAATAGGTCACCGGTTCTTAAGACATATAGAACGTAATTCTACGCTCTTGTTTTTAATCCCAGCAGACTCAGACGATATCAGTGCAGAGTATGAGATACTACTCAATGAGTTGCGCAAATACAATCCAGAAATGCTGGATAAGGAACGATTTGTAGCTATTTCTAAAGCAGATATGCTAGATGAGGAACTCATGGAGCAAATGCGAGAGGAGCTAGACAATCAAGGTGCCTTTAATGGTGCACCATACATGTTTATAAGCTCGATAAGTCAATATAATATGCAACAGCTCAAGGATCGCTTGTGGCAAATGCTTAATGAAGAATAAATGATTATGAAATCAATTTTACTAGTTATCGCTCTTTTTCTCACGGCAAATTTCAGCGTCGCTCAAGATTATTTAGGAACCTGGAGTTTTCAAAGTATTGATACAGCTTCTCTTGATGAAGAAATTCCAGAAGAGACAATCACTACATTATCAGCTGTATTTCAGTTTTTGAAGGTTACTATAAATCCTGATGAAACTTTTGAGATCTCGATGATGGGTCAATCAGACTCTGGATCGTACACCGTTGATGGTGACCAACTTTTACTAGGTCCTTCAAGTGAGAAGTTTACCGTCAAAGAAAATGGCCTTGCTCAACTACAGATGGGAAACGCACGATTGTTATTAAGCAAAGGCGCCATTGACGTACCGGCTAAAAAATACATTCTAAAGGACGATTATGAACCTATCGCTTTTACTGCAAAACAATTAGTCGGTAAATGGAAATCCCTAGAAGTCAAAGCTTCTGCTATTGAGGAATCGCCAGAAATGACTGAAACCATGCTAGCAACACTAGAGACGGAATTTAACGAGGACTTTTCGGCAAGTTTTGGAGCGTTGGGATTCACCCAAGAGTTGATATGGTCTCAAGGTGATGCTGATGGTATACTGCTATTAGGTATAGAAGGATCAGAGCCAAAGACCTATGAAATTAACTTTGTAGATGAAAGTCACCTCATGATGACACTTGTCAAGACAGGAACCATCCTGTATCTAAAGAAGCAATAAACTATTTAGGCTACACAAAATTCATGCAGAATTGGTGGTGATTCTCATTTACGCTTTCGCGAAAGCGTGATCAAATACAAACTTCTAAACACCAAATTGCCTAAAGTGATGATCTAGATGCTTCCACTGTAGAGTGCCCCATTGATCTTTGGTGAAGTGTCCAAATACAGGATGAGGTCGACGGTCTTCATTGTCACGGTCGTACCACAACTCTTGCATCCATTGATCTAGCTTTTCTTTCTCGCTTGAAAAGTCATAATTGTCAGTGGCTTGAAAGACTTTAGGAGTAGGCGCATTTCTCTTAAAGGGTTTCTCGCTGTACATCATCTTTTTAAACAGCAATTTGACAATCCAGTTAGGTTTCATGTTGAACTTATCTTTCCCTAGAGCTGTTTGAATAGGATATTGACAATGCTGAAACATTTGTGCTGCATTCATCTTTCCCCATTCTGGTTGTGCGCTAGACTCAATCTGTTGTAGTCTAGCTCTCAGTTCTTCATAGGTTTGCTGTTCAAAAAATGATTTCATTTTCCAATCTTTTTATAAGTTACGCTACAAGTTTTTCAGGTTAGCTTTTAATTTCTTAGCCCTTTTTGCAAATTCATTAATATAGTCAACGTCCTCATCTGAATAATTTATGGAGGTTTCTAAAAGCACCGAATCCTTCAAAATCAAGTATGTGGCTTGCCATATCTTCTTTTGCTCCTTCCAAAAATTCTGTTTGATTTCACTGTAGACCAATGTGTCGTTTTTGTAGTAGTAATTCTCATAAAAATAAAGATCATCATTGCCACCGGTATACTCAACCATTGCCATCTTATGATTGTCCATGTTGAATACTTCAAGGTAAGATCCACCAGTAGGTTTATGCCAAAGAATTTTGTTCTTTCGATATTTATGAAAAGTATGGTGAGCGTGAGAGCCTTTAATTAATTCTACAGATTTTATTGAATCCACATATTGCAAAATTTCATCAACCTCGGAATCTAGAATTGAAGATTGTGCGTAAAGAAAATATGCGTTAAATAGAAATACGAGGCATAATCCTAAAGTCTTTAAATTCAGTTCAGAGCAATATGTTTGGAGTGCTTTATTCATAAAGTAAATACGCTTGTCGCATCTCGTTGTATTCTTTCAATCCGTCTTGCCATGTAGATGTAATTTCTTCTGCGCTCATGCCTTTCTCTATTTGTTCTTGCAGTACGGTTGTTCCTGCCAACTTGGTAAAAAAGTCATTAAAGAAAGCTTGTTTGTAAGGCGCCTTGCTATAGGCATCGACTAGAAATTCTAATTCGATTTTATCAAGTTTAGGATAATCACGCAAATCAACGCCAAAACATCGTTTCCCGTTAAACATTGGTCTTTTGGCACCTACATTAGGCGTTGGTGTGAATGAGAAATCACGATACTTTGCCAGCGATGGTGATCCATAAACTTGAAACTGCATGTTAGTACCACGACCTACACTAACATCAGTCCCTTCAAAGAAGCATAGGCTGGGATATAAATTGATGGATTGAGCATTGGGTAGGTTAGGCGATGGCGCGATAGGCAATTCATAGGGTAAGTCACGGTTGTAATTTTTCATGGCGATCACCTGCAATTTGCACTGCTCGCCATAAGGCAACCATTTTTCGCCATTGATCATTCGTGCATATTCACCTATTGTCATACCATGAACCACAGGCACCGGATGCATACCTACAAAACTCTTATGCTTAGGTTCTAGGATAGGTCCATCGATGTAATTACCATTGGGATTAGGTCTGTCAAGTACGATGAGTTGTTTTTTATTTTCTGCACAGGCTTCCATGACATAGTGCAGCGTTGAGATGTATGTATAGAATCTTGCACCTACATCTTGTATATCAAACAGGATAATATCCACATTATCTAATTGATCTATTGTAGGTTTCTTGTTAGCACCGTAAAGGGAAATGATAGGCAAACCGCTGCGCTTGTCAATTCCATCTTCAATAGCGGCACCAGCATCTGCCGTGCCTCTAAAACCATGTTCTGGAGCAAAAACCTTGACCACATCAACGCCTCGATCCAGTAAACTATCCACTAGGTGTACATATCGTACTTGTACGTTGTCATCCCATGTAGCTCTTTCCTCGACCGTATGGCTATTAATCACGCTGGTTTGATTGCCTACAATGGCAATTCTCTTTCCTTTGAGTAGCGGCAGCCAATCATCAACTCGATCTGCTGCTGGTACAGCAATGTTTTGGAGTGGATTGACCTTGGTGATCGACTTAGTTTGAGAAGAGACTTTAGGGTTATCGACAGCATCTTTTCCTTGGGTTTTATTTTTGTTATTGATGCTGGCATCGCAGGATTGCAGCATCACGGCCATAAGGATTATGGTATATTTGAATACTTTAAAAGAAGGATTGAATCTAGAATATTTCATAGCGCGTCGAGTACAAAGTAGTACCGCTTATAAAAATAGCGTAAGCGCACCGATAATTAAAATTGCCATCGCTGCAATTGCCATAGGTATGATCGTTATGATCATCGCCGTTGCCACAGGTGTTGGTCTGCAAAAAAAGATCAAGGAAAAGGTGAGTGCATTTAACGGCGACATAAGTATCTCGTTATTTGATCGCAATAACAGTATTACAACCACAAGACCTATCTCTCGTGATCAACCTTTTTACCCAGATTTTAACGAGGTGCCTGATGTGAGCCATGTGCAAGCGGTAGCTACCAAGGGCGCCATGATACGTACCGCAACAGATTTTGAGGGCGTGATTCTTAAAGGTGTTGGCACAGATTATAATTGGGATTTGTTTGATGATTTTATCATTGCGGGAACGCGCCCAGATGTAAGCCTAGAAAAAACATCTAAGGACATCCTCATATCAGATGATATCGCACGCCGGCTCAATCTCAAAGTAGGTGACAAGGCTCGCACCTATTTTATGAAACCTAATGAAGAGCCCATAGGTAGAGCATTCACCGTTTCAGGTATCTATGATAGCGGTCTTGAGGAATACGACACGAAATTCATTATCGGCGATTTGCGCAACATCCAGAAGATCAATAAGTGGCAGGATGATGAGGTCGGTAAGTTTGAAGTTTTCGTCAACGATTTCAATGATATCGATCGGATAGGTCGTGAGGTATATCTGGAAGTACCACAACTGCTGGATGCTCGCACGATCAAGGATATGTATCCCACAATTTTTCAGTGGTTGGCATTGCTGGATGGCAATATCTACGGCATCATTGGCATCATCTTGATTGTCGGTATCATTAATATGATTACGGCGTTGCTGGTGTTAATATTGGATCGCACAGCAATGATAGGATTGCTCAAATCGCTAGGTGCGACAGACTGGAACATCCGCAAGGTCTTTTTGTACAATGCCATGAGTTTAATTCTGCAAGGACTTTTTTGGGGTAATTTAATAGGATTGGGATTGGTGGCAATTCAATATTTCCTGGCGCCGCTCACGTTGGATCCAGCGACCTATTATGTTTCACAAGCGCCCGTTTACATCTCTTGGTGGCATGTGTTGTTGCTCAATTTGGGTACGATCACCATTTGTCTTCTTGTATTGATCTTACCTACACTAGTCATTAGTCGCATCTCACCAGTAAAGGCTATGCGCTTTGAATGATTTTATGTGAGTTACGCTTTCGCGAAAGCTAACAAACCCAACTTCACTAGACTAAATAACAAACATTGATGTAGCAATTACCTGCCTGCAAAATCCTAAATTTGCAGCGCAAAATTATTTCATGAAATACGCTGAAAATATCCTTGAAACCATAGGAAACACGCCACTAGTAAAGATGAACAAGTTGGTAGAAGATTTACCATGCTTGGTGCTGGCAAAATATGAAACCTTCAATCCAGGAAACAGCGTCAAGGACCGTATGGGTCTTAAAATGATTGAGGACGCAGAGGCCGACGGACGCCTCAAACCAGGCGGAACCATCATTGAAGGAACCAGCGGCAACACAGGAATGGGACTCGCACTAGCTGCCATTATAAAAGGCTACAAGCTTATATGCGTTCTCAGCGACAAACAATCCAAAGAAAAGATGGACATCCTCAAAGCAGTAGGTGCACAAGTTCACGTATGTCCTACAGATGTCGCACCAGACGATCCACAAAGCTATTATTCTACCAGCAAGAGATTAAGCGAGGAAATACCTAACTCATGGTATGTAAATCAATACGATAATCCTTCCAATTGTAAAGCACATTACGAGAGTACCGGTCCAGAAATCTGGGAACAAACTGATGGTAAAGTAACTCACTTTGTAGTAGGTGTAGGAACCGGCGGTACGATTTCAGGAGTAGGGACTTATTTAAAATTGCAAAATCCAGACATTAAGGTTTGGGGAATTGATACTTATGGTAGTGTGTTTAAGAAATATCACGAGACAGGTATTTTTGATGAGAATGAGATCTATCCTTATGTTACTGAAGGTATAGGCGAGGATATCCTACCACTCAACGTGAGATTTGAGGTTATCGATGGCTTTACCAAAGTAACTGATAAAGATGCTGCCATCTACACACGCAGACTGGCCAAAGAAGAAGGTATGTTCTTAGGGAACAGCGCAGGAGCGGCGATCAAAGGATTGTTACAAATCCATGAGCAAACGCCATTTACTAAGGACGATGTCGTGGTGATATTATACCACGATCACGGCAGTCGTTATGTAGGTAAATTCTTCAACGATGAATGGATGGCCCAAAAAGGCTGGTTAGAAGAATAGGATCACCTAGACTAAGTCTATAATTGCTAGTGTTTGATTACTATGCTCTAAATTAGCATGTCAAGACAGGCATCAATGCAAGAAGATTTCATCCACTACTTATGGAAGTTCAAGAAATTATCTGGCCTGGCACTGCATACAACTACAGGTGACCCAATAGTGATCAAATCACTAGGTAGCCATAATTTTCACTCAGGTCCGGACTTTTTTAATTCTAGGCTATTGATAGGTAATCAATTATGGGCTGGTAATGTAGAGATGCATATCAAGGCGAGCGACTGGTACAAGCATGGTCATGATGACGACCCTGCATATGACAACGTAATCTTGCATGTAGTGTGGAAACACGATGCCGAAATCTCTCGTCGTGACGAGGTCAATATTCCCGTATTAGAAGTTTCTAGGTATGTTCCTGATGAACTCATTATTTCCTATACTAAGCTATTTGCTTACAAGAACAATCAGTTCATCAATTGTGAGAAATCCATAGGTAGAGTAGATCAATTTCATGTAGATCAATGGCTTGATAAACTTTTTATTCAACGTCTAGAGCAGCGTTATCACAAGATCATTAAATCCCTTGAAATGAATAATGGCGATTGGGAATCGACATTTTTCCAGTTGCTATGTCGCAGTTTTGGTACTAAGGTCAATGCAGATGCTTTTGAGCAACTCGCCACAAGTATACCGCAATCTACATTGAGGAAACTTGCTACTGACGCTTTCAGCCTGGAAGCTGTCATGTTAGGACAAGCAGGTCTTCTTGACAAGGATCATCAAGATAATTATGCAGGAGAGCTTTTGAGGGAATACGCTTTCGCGAAAGCAAAACATCAACTACAACCTATCCACACACCACTCAAATTTTTCAGACTGCGACCAGCCAATTATCCTACCGTGCGCATCTCGCAATTGGCGCAATTGTATCATCGGAATCCGTTGCTATTCGGAGAATTATTATTGACAAATGATTTAGGTCAAATGAGATCATTGTTTAAGGCGAGAGCTTCTAAATATTGGGATACTCATCACGTCTTTGACAAAGAAACAACCTCTCGCGAGAAATTACTGACTGAGATTTTGATCAACCTTATAATCATCAACTGCGTCATTCCAGCCAAGTTTGCCTTCATCAAGTACCAAGGCAACAATGATTTTGAGCCTTTGCTAGAGCTGATGCGTCAATTACCCAGAGAAAAGAACACTATAGTTACAGGATACAATAAGCTTATTACTGTAAATGATGCGTTACAAAGTCAGGCAGTTTTACAATTAAAACCGAACTATTGCGATGTCAACAAATGTCTGAGTTGTGATATAGGCGTTAGACTTATGACGGCTGGCTCATAGATAATTGTGGACGCGTTTATCTTGCTTAACTTTGTCTTATGCGAATAGTAACAGAATTGCGTCATTACATGGAGAAGTACGGCTTCTATGTCTCAACGCGCATGGCAGATAGATTAGGTATGCGCGCGCGCAACGTGCGCATCACATTTATCTATTTTACGTTTGCCACATTGGGAGCAGGATTTGCTGTTTATCTTGTTATTGCCTTCTGGTTGCGCATCAAGGATTTGATTTATGTCAAGCGCAGTTCAGTTTTTGATTTATAGAACCTATGCGCAGTAAATTATCCATTGCATTTCTATTACTAGCTGGTGTCCTACTCATGGGTGTCGTGGGATACAAGATTTTATTAGATTTATCGTGGGTCGACTCGCTATACATGACTGTCATCACGGTTACCACAGTAGGCTACCGCGAGATGGGTGACCCTAGTGCCAGTGCTAAGTTATTTACCATCTTTATTATTTTGACCAGCGTGGTGATCGTTGGTTATTCAGTATCGGTCATTTCAGAATACTTGTTGAGCCGTAATTCTATAAAATCACGCCGCGAGAGAGAACGAAAAAAATATGTCAAGTCTATGGAACATCATGTTATAGTATGTGGTTACGGTCGCAATGGTAAGCAGGCAGTGGCAAAACTTGAAGATTATAAAAAGCCTTTTGTCATTGTTGAGAAAGAGCAAGAAGTAATTGACAACTGCTATCTCGAGAACAAGCATTTTGTGCGTGGCAATGCTAATGAGGATGAGGTGTTGCTGCAGGCTGGTATTGAGAAGGCCGCCGTTCTTATAACTGCGTTACCAGATGATGCAGATAACCTGTTTATCGTATTGAGTGCACGTCAACTCAATAAAGACCTCAAGATTATCTCGCGCGCTAGTGAAGAAACAAGCTACAAAAAGCTAAAACTTGCTGGTGCCGACAACGTTATATTACCTGACCAAATAGGTGGTCAACATATGGCGTCTTTAATTGTAAGTCCCGACTTAATCGAGTTCTGGGACAATTTGAGCGGTGGCCATGCTGGTATGAATCTAGAACAAATAAGCTTTGAGCAAATGTTTGATCACGAACGTCCTTGTTCTATTATAGATCTCAATCTGCGTCATGAGACAGGCTGTACGATTATTGGCTATAAAACAGTCGATGGTGAATATGTGGTGAATCCTAATCCCACGACTAAGATCGTTCCAGGTTCTAAAATTATCGTTGTAGGTAATGTTGATCAAATCGCAAAACTGCAGAAGTTTTATCGCATCCTAGAATAGGCCTTACATTTCATTAACAAAACTTTTATAAAGCAAGATTTTTATGCATCTTGCTAGCTTTTACAATCAAATAAGCATTATTCCATGAATAAAATTCTTACGGTACTTACTATTGCGTTGACGATGGCTCAAATGTCGTTTGCACAATTAACGGTAGATCATACAATTACTGACGAATCTACAGAGATTAACACATCTGTCATAAAGCTTGATGTTCAAGGTGGTCAGCAGCCGTATAAATATTACTGGTCAGAAAGAAAGATTGACACACTTACAAGCACTATTAAGGGTGCTGAAGAAGGAAAAACTTATTCTGTTAGAGTAGAGGATGCCAGCGGTGCAAGTGTTGAAGAGGTTATTGATGTGCCAGCAGTGTCTTTACCAGAAAAGATGAGTGCGGCATTTGCACCTGTAGTAGGCTTCATGGACAAGTACTTTTTCTTTGATCCATTTCATAGTCTTGGATTATATGATAATAAAGTAAAAGACGCTAACGGTGATGTAGTATTAAACCCTAATGGTACGGTCAAGACTATTAAAGTACCGTTCATGGTTATTTGGTTGATCCTAGGAGCTTTATTCTTTACGTTGCGTTTCGGCTTTATCAACATACGAGGTATCAAACACAGCTTAAAGTTAGTTCGTGGTAAATATGATGAGCCGGATGCTGCTGGTGAGGTGACTCACTTTCAGGCTCTCGCTACTGCTGTTTCAGGTACGGTAGGTCTAGGTAACATTGCAGGTGTTGCCGTAGCGATCGCTACAGGTGGACCAGGTGCGACATTCTGGATTATCCTTGCAGGTTTATTGGGTATGTCTTCAAAATTTATTGAATGTACTCTAGGTGTTAAATATAGAGAAGTAGCCGCAGATGGTACTATCGCTGGTGGACCAATGGAGTATCTCAAAAAGGGATTTGCAGAAAAAGGTCTAGGTGGTCTAGGTAAAGGGTTATCCTTATTGTATGCCATCATCATTATGCTAGCGGCGTTTGCAGCTGGATCCATGTTTCAGGCCAATCAAGCAACCGCTCAACTGGCTAGCGTCATGGGCGTTGACGGTACTGCCAAAACCATTATAGGTGTATGTATAGCGGTGCTGGTAGGTATTGTGATCGTTGGTGGTCTGAAGGGTATCGCAAAGGTTACAGATAAGGTCGTCCCATCCATGGCAGGTCTTTATATAGTGATGTGTTTGATTGTTGTGATCGTTAATATTGGTAGTGTGGGCGATGCCTTTGGTCTCATTATCGATGGTGCCTTTCAATCAGACGCTATCTACGGTGGTGTGTTGGGTGTAATGGTATTAGGTTTCCAGAGAGCGGCATTTTCAAATGAGGCTGGATTGGGATCTGCGTCCATAGCACACTCTGCAGCAAAGACAAATCACCCAGTGGCCGAAGGTTTTGTAGCCCTACTAGAACCATTTATTGACACAGTAGTTGTTTGTACGCTCACAGCATTAGTATTGATTTTCACAGGCGTTTATGCTGATCCATCAGCTCAAGGATCTGCGCTGACTGCGATCGCATTCTCGCAAGTAATCCCAGGAGCAGATTACTTATTGACCATAGCAATTTTCTTATTTGCATTCTCTACAATTTTGACATGGTCCTATTACGGTGTCAAGGCAGCTCAAAGTATTTTTGGAGCCAAGAAGGTAGTGAGTATTGTTTTCAAGATTGTTTTCTTACTTACCGTGGTCTTAGGAGCTTCCATAGGATTGGGAGCCGTAATTGACTTTGCAGATATGATGTTCTTGACGCTGGCCATACCTAACTTGATAGGTCTTTACATGATGTCGGGTGGCGTTGCTAAGGATCTCAAAACGTACTTTAGCAAGGTTAAGTCTGGTGAGATACCGCAGACTAATTAATAAATGACATGAATAAATTTAAATCCCTCTTTTTGTTTCATAGGAGACAGCAAAGAGGGATTTTTGTATTAGTAATTATCCTAGTTATCCTTTTAGGATTTAAGTGGTATCAGTCGCAACAACCACTAGAGCCATTAGCGATTGTAGATAATAGCAAGTTTCAAAAGCAAGTGGATTCCTTAAAGCAAATCGCTGCTAGGAAACGTGATACGATTTATCCTTTCAATCCCAATTACATCACAGATTATCGTGGGTACAAATTAGGATTGAGTGTTCAAGAGTTGGATAGATTGTCACGCTTTCGCGAAAGCGGAGACTTCATAAACTCTACCGCACAATTCCAGCAAGTAACTCAAGTCAATCAACAGTGGCTGGATAGCATCTCACCATACTTTAAATTTCCTGCGTGGGTTACACAGAAGAGTCAACCTAGATATTCCAATAATTATCGTGCGATAAAGGTCATGGATATCAATCGTGCAACTGCTGATGATCTCAAAAAGGTTTATGGGATAGGTCCTGCATTATCAGGACGTATCATCAAAGAACGTGAGAGATTGGGTGGATTTATAGATTTTATGCAGGTACGTGGCGTGTACGGCTTGAGTGATTCTACCATGATCAAGGTGAAGGAGAGTTTTACATTATCGCCTAAGAGCGGCTTCAAAAAAATGGCGTTAAATACGGCAACTAGCGATGAGCTGTTAAGCGTACCTTATTTCAACGACTATCTAGTTGATGCGTTACTCAAGCAAAGAGCACTTAGAGAACGTTTTAATAACTGGGATGAGGTGATGCTTACATCACGTTTCCCACAAGAGAAATTATCACTAATACAGCTATATTTGACGCTGGATTAAAAAGAACCAATTACCCTATGTATCAATCATATTTTAGTGAAGAGCACAACGCCTTCAGACAAAGTTTCAGAGATTTTTTAAATAAGGAAGCCGTTCCTCACATCGATCGATGGGAAGAGACTGGCCAGATAGATCGAGAGATTTTTGAGAAGATGGGTGAGATGGGCTACTTTGGATTATACTATCCAGAAAAATATGGTGGTCTGGATCTTGATTTCTTCTATACCGTAATCTTTCTTGAAGAAATGCAGCGCATCAATTCTGGTGGTTTTGCAGCAGCTATGTGGGTACAAGCATTTCTAGGTGCGCAGCACTTACTTAAAGAAGGCGATGAGCGTATCAAACAGGAATACCTCGTTCCTACACTTACAGGTGAGAAAATAGGATGTTTAGGAATTACCGAGCCATTTGGCGGTAGTGACGTGGCAGGAATGCGTACCACAGCGGTTAAAGATGGTGATGAATGGGTCATTAATGGCTCAAAAACATTTATTACAAATGGTGTTTACAGTGACTATCTAGTTATAGCTGCCAAGACAGATCCAGAGGCAAAAGGTCGTGGTATCAGCATCTTTGTTATGGACCGCGAGACACCAGGAATAAGCGCTACAAAACTTAACAAGCTAGGCTGGAGAGCGAGCGACACTGGCGAGATAGGATTCAATAATGTGCGAATTCCAGCTGAAAATCTCATGGGTGAGCAAGGCAAAGGCTTTCCGTACATTATGCAGCACTTTGCGCTAGAGAGACTTATTATGGGTATTAATTCACACGCTCGTGCAGAGTATGCGATTGAATACACTATAGGCTATATGAAGGAGCGATCGGCTTTCGGACAATCATTAGATAAATATCAAGCGCTGCGCCACAAGCTGGCAGACATGATGAGTGAAGTTGAGATGGCAAAGTGCTTTAACTACAATATCGCTGCCGAGCTGGACAAAGGACTCTATCCAGTAAAAGAGGCCAGCATGTCAAAACTTGTTAGCACAAAAATTGCTGACGAGACAATCAACAGTTGCTTACAATTTCTAGGTGGTTACGGCTACATAGAGGAATATCCACTAGCACGCATGTTGCGCGACAGTAGATTGGGACCAATTGGAGGTGGTACAAGCGAGATTATGAGAGAAATTATTGCCAAAATGACGATCGATGGCAAGGATTATAAGCCTGCTGCAAAATAGGAATTTTGCGATAACGTTTTCGTAGTTTGAATTATCAAATCCTTAGTTTTTACTAGGGATTTTTTACATTATGGTAGTAATTAACCCCTTAAACTAGCATAATGAAAAAATTTAGGCTTCATTTTTTATTTCTATTTGCAGTTTTCGGACTGCTCTCATGCTCTGAAGATATTGAGGAACTAGAAGAAAGTACACAATTAAATCAACCTGTTGTAGAAAGTAAGGCAGCCAGCCCCAATGGTGTTATGATGCAAGCATTTTACTGGGACGTTCCTGCTGGAGGAACCTGGTGGAACACGATTAAAGGCAAGGTGCCAGCGTGGTCAAATGCTGGAATTAACGCTATCTGGCTACCGCCAGCTTCTAAGGCTCAAAACGGCGGTTATTCCATGGGATATGATCCTTTTGACTACTTCGATTTTGGACAGTATAATCAAATGGGAAGTACGCAGACACGCTTTGGATCTAAGAGCGAATTAACTAGCTTGATTACCAAAGCACACCAAAATAACATAAACGTTTATGCGGATATTGTTCTTAATCACAACAGTGGTGGTGCGCTAGAGTATAATAATTTTGCTGGCAGCAATACCTATACAGACTATGCACCAGCATCAGGTATGTTCTATAGGTCTCAATATGATTTTCACCCTAATGATTATCATCACAATGACTCTGGAAAATTTGGTGGGTTTGCAGATTTGTGCCATCATAAAGGTTATGTTCAAGATCAATTGTACCGTAACTCCAACAGTGTTGCAAAATATTATAAGAACGTGATGAAGTTTGATGGCTGGAGATTTGACTATGTAAAAGGTTTTGAACCTTGGGTCATTCAAGAGTGGAATAGGAATGCTGGCGGTTTTAGCGTTGGTGAACTTTGGGACGGTAATGCTGCTACTCTGGAAAATTGGGTGAATCAATCAGGTAGTAGTGCTTTTGACTTTGCGTGTTATTACCGTATGAAAGATGCTTTTCAGGGAAACAATTTATCTCTGCTCAATGGTGATATGTTATTAAAGCGCAACCCTGGCAAAGCGGTGACTTTTGTAGCAAATCATGATACTGACGAGATTTTTAATAACAAATTGTTGGCGTATGCCTACATTTTAACGCATGAAGGATATCCAACTATGTTTTATAGCGATTACGAATCGTGGTTAGATAAAAATAAACTCAATAATTTAATCTGGATTCATAACAATCTGGCTGGTGGTACGACTAGCTATCTTCATGCTGACAATGATGAGTATGTGGCACGTCGCAATGGATATAACAATAATGGTATCATAGTTTATCTCAACATCAGCAACTCGTACAAGGAACGCTGGGTTCAGACAAATTGGGGATCACGTCGTATAAAGGATTACACGGGTAATTCTAATTGGGAGCCAGTAACCCAAGGTAATGGTTGGGTAAAGATCCAGGTACCACCTAATAGTTATACTGTGTGGTCTGTAAAATAATATTGTTGATGATTACGCTTTCGCGAAAGCGTAATAAATAACTTGCAATTAAAGATATTTATGTATTTTTGCCGTCCCAAAGAAAGGAGGTGATGACACTATGTTAATTATACCAGTTAAAGACGGAGAAAATATCGATAGAGCCCTGAAGCGTTTCAAACGTAAATTTGATCGCACAGGAAAAATGCGCGAATTGCGCAGACGTCAGCAATTTACAAAACCGTCAGTTGCAAAACGTGCTCAAAAAATCAAAGCAGAATACATTCAGCACTTAAGAGATCAAGAGAATATCTAGATCATAAGTAAAGAATTTTAACAAAGCGATCAGGTAAAATCTTATTTTTATCTGATCGTTTTTTTATGCAAGAAAGTCAATTTGAAAAATATCTGAGACTAGAAAGACAATATAGTGTCCATACAGTAGAGGCTTACAGTAATGATGTTGCACAGTTCCTTGATTTTGTCACAGAAAATTTTGAAACAGATGCTGCACAGGTCAATTATCCTATGGTGAGGAGTTGGCTTGCTGTACTATTAGAGCAGCAGGTAAGTAATCGTAGCATCAACCGTAAGATGTCGTCCCTCAAGACTTATTTCAAATACTTGCAACTCAGCGGCATTGTCGACAGCAACGTCATGAATAAGCACAAGAGTTTGAAAGTTAATAATAACATTCAAACGCCCATGTCACCAGACGAGATTAAAAGTCTCTTATCACAACCAATAGATGAAACAGACTTTACCGCCGTGCGCGATAGATGTGTCATGGAACTATTATACACCGCTGGCCTGCGACGAGCAGAGCTCATTTCATTGACAATTGCTTCTATTGATCATCAAAAAAAGCAGTTGATTGTAAACGGTAAGCGCAACAAGCAGCGATTGATACCGCTGCTTCCTTCAATGCTAGAAAGGATTAATAATTACAAGGTACTGCGGGAACTCCATTATTCCTCAAGCACCGTTCAGGAATTGTTTATCACTTCAAAAGGCAAACCGATTTATCCTACATTGCTATATAGAATTGTGACTACACAACTAAAAAGCATAAGTAGCAAGACCAAAGTAAGTCCTCATATCTTAAGGCATACGTTTGCCACTCATTTAATCAATAATGGCGCAGAGCTTAATGGAGTAAAGGAGTTGTTGGGTCATGCTAGTTTGGCAAGCACACAAGTCTATACTCATTCCAGTATGGAAGCGCTCAAGAAAGTTCACGCACTGGCTCATCCACGCAATAATAAGAAACGGTAAGTCACCTTAATCTGGAGTCTTTGACTGTAGATGTAAGTCATTTAAAATTTTACTTATAATTTTTTTGGTAATTAAAAAATAGGCTTACATTTGCAGTCCGTTAGAAATAACGGAATTTTTGGTGCCTTAAATTGTACCATAAGCCGATGTAGCTCAGCTGGCTAGAGCAGCTGATTTGTAATCAGCAGGTCGTGGGTTCGAGTCCCTCCATCGGCTCAAGTTTTTTGAAAAATTGAATTAATTAATTTGGGGAGATACTCAAGCGGCCAACGAGGACGGACTGTAACTCCGTTGGGAAACCTTCGCAGGTTCGAATCCTGCTCTCCCCACTTTTTTAATTACTGTGCCGATTTATTGGTGCAATTGCGAGAGTAGCTCAGTTGGTAGAGCGTCAGCCTTCCAAGCTGAATGTCGCCGGTTCGAACCCGGTCTCTCGCTCAAAATAGAGTAATGCCTTTCTTGATTTTAGAATGATAAAGTCATGAAAAAACAGGCCGGTGTAGCTCAGGGGTAGAGCGTTTCCTTGGTAAGGAAGAGGTCACGAGTTCAAATCTCGTCATTGGCTCAAAAGTATTGAAGAAAAAAATAGGTCTTTAGCGAGGCCATTTACAGTATAAGCTGATGTGGTTTGTAGCCAGTTGGTTTTAAATTGAAACACTAATATAAACTAAGATTATAAGTTATGGCAAAAGAAACGTACGATCGTTCGAAACCGCACCTTAACGTAGGTACCATTGGTCACGTTGACCACGGTAAGACTACGCTTACTGCTGCAATCACTAAGGTTCTTGCTGATGCTGGTTTTTCTTCAGCAACAAGTTTTGACCAAATTGACAACGCTCCTGAAGAAAAAGAGCGTGGTATTACAATTAACTCTTCACACGTTGAGTATCAAACAGAAAACAGACACTACGCACACGTAGATTGTCCTGGTCACGCCGATTATGTAAAAAACATGGTAACAGGTGCTGCTCAAATGGACGGTGCTATTCTTGTAGTTGCTGCAACTGATGGGCCAATGCCACAAACACGTGAGCACATCCTTCTAGGACGTCAGGTAGGTATTCCACGTATCGTTGTTTTCCTTAACAAGGTTGACATGGTAGATGATGAGGAGCTACTCGAGCTAGTTGACATGGAAGTACGTGATCTATTGAGTTTCTATGAGTATGACGGTGACAATGGTCCTGTTGTATCTGGATCTGCACTAGGCGCACTTAATGGTGAGCAAAAGTGGGTTGACACAGTACTTGAATTGATGAAAGCCGTTGATGAGTGGATAGAAGAGCCGGTTCGTGATATGGACAAGCCTTTCTTGATGCCTATCGAGGACGTTTTCTCTATTACAGGTCGTGGTACTGTAGCAACTGGTCGTATTGAGACTGGTGTTGCTAACACAGGTGATCCTGTTGAGATTATTGGTATGGGTGCTCAGAAGTTGAACTCTACTATTACAGGTATTGAGATGTTCCGTCAAATCCTTGATAGAGGTGAGGCTGGTGATAATGCGGGTATCCTATTGAGAGGTATTGAGAAGTCTCAAATCTCACGTGGTATGGTAATCACTAAGCCAGGATCAGTAACACCACACGCTAAGTTTAAAGCTGAGGTTTATATCTTGAAAAAAGAAGAAGGTGGACGTCACACTCCATTCCACAACAACTACCGTCCACAGTTCTACGTTCGTACAACTGACGTGACAGGAAACATCAAGCTTCCTTCAGGTGTTGAAATGGTAATGCCAGGTGATAACCTTACTATCGAAGTTGATTTGATCCAACCTATTGCAATGAACATAGGCCTACGTTTTGCTATCCGTGAAGGTGGTAGAACAGTAGGTGCTGGTCAGGTTACTGAGATCCTAGACTAAGGAAATTAAATAAATAAAGTATCCTGTTTAATCACGCAATTAGACAGGATACTTTCCCTTTATTAAGTGGGTTATAATAGTTGCGCTTTCGCGAAAGCGGAATGATCAAACAAACATCCTGCTTCATTAAGATTGCGGGTTTAGCTCAGTTGGTAGAGCACTGGTCTCCAAAACCAGGTGTCGGGAGTTCGAGCCTCTCAACCCGCGCAAATTTGAAGTCAGATATTTACTTTACGTGATGTCTGATTGAGTAATGGACATTAAAGTTCAAACACGTTAAACGATTATGGGATTAGCAACTTACATTAAAGAATCTTACAACGAACTGGTTAATCATGTGACATGGCCTACATGGGCAGAGGCACAGAAGAACACAGTTACCGTTGCAGTGTTTTCTATCGTTTTTGCACTCATTATTTATGGTATTGATACTGTATTCAGTACAGCGATTACCAACTACTTTGAATGGATTAAACAAGCTTAATACTACAACATGGCAGAGGATACAGATGTAATGAAGTGGTATGTTGTTCGATCAGTAAGTGGTCAGGAAAACAAGATTAAAGAGTATATCGAGGACGAGATAAATCACCACAATCTCAATGATTACCTACAGCAGATTTTAGTGCCTACTGAAAAGGTTATTCAAATACGCAACGGTAAAAAAATTAATAAGGAGAAAGTATATTTTCCTGGTTATATCATGATTCAAGCTAGGCTTGAAGGTGAGGTTCCTCACATTATTAAGTCTGTCAACGGTGTCATAGGTTTCTTAGGTGAGACTAAAGGCGGTGAGCCAGTTCCTTTGAGAAAGTCAGAGGTAAATAGGATGCTAGGTAAAGTAGATGAGCTTGCTGAGCAAACAGACAATATTGCCATACCATTCAAAATTGGTGAGACAATTAAAGTGGTTGATGGACCATTCAATGGTTTCAATGGGACTATTGAAAAAGTAAATGAAGAAAAACGCAAACTTGAAGTTATGGTCAAAATCTTTGGACGTAAAACTCCACTAGAGTTGAGCTATATGCAAGTTGAAAAAGTATAAATGTTACAGTTTATAGATATGATAGAGGCTTCCACTTTTATTATATCAAACATTGAAAATTAAGAAATGGCTAAAGAAGTATCTAAGGTTGTAAAATTACAAGTTAGAGGTGGTGCAGCAAACCCATCTCCACCTGTAGGACCTGCACTTGGTGCGGCTGGTGTAAACATTATGGAGTTCTGTAAGCAGTTTAATGCTAGAACCCAAGATAAAGCTGGTAAAGTATTGCCAGTTGCAATCACTGTTTACAAGGACAAGTCTTTTGACTTTGTTATTAAAACACCACCAGCAGCAGTGCAAATTCTAGAGGCAACAAAATTAAAAGGCGGTAGCGGTGAACCTAACCGTAAGAAAGTAGGAACTATCAGTTGGGATCAGATAAGAACGATCGCAGAGGATAAGATGCCTGACTTAAATGCCTTTACTGTAGAAAGTGCCATGAAAATGGTCGCTGGTACTGCCAGATCAATGGGTGTTAACGTTAAGGGTGGATCTGCACCTGCTTAAAACTTAGAAGATGGCAAAATTGACAAAAAAACAAAAAGAGACTACTGCCAAGGTAGATACGTCGCAGACATATTCTGTAGCTGATGCATCTAAATTGGTTAAGGATATCTCGAAAGTAAACTTTGATCCTTCTGTAGATCTTGCAGTTCGTTTGAACGTAGATCCACGTAAGGCCAATCAAATGGTAAGAGGTGTAGTTACATTACCTCACGGTACGGGTAAGGATGTTAAGGTTCTTGCTCTTGTAACACCAGACAAAGTAGCCGAGGCTGAAGAGGCTGGAGCCGACTATGTAGGTCTTGATGAATATCTTGACAAGATTAAAGGCGGTTGGACTGATGTTGATGTAATTATCACAATGCCAAGTGTAATGGGTAAGTTAGGTCCTCTAGGACGTGTGTTAGGTCCTCGTGGCTTAATGCCTAACCCAAAGACTGGTACAGTTACTATGGATGTTGCTAAGGCAGTATCTGACGTGAAGGCTGGTAAGATTGACTTTAAAGTTGATAAGACAGGTATCGTTCACGCAGCGATTGGTAAAGCATCATTTGATGCTGAAAAAATTGCTGGTAACGCACGAGAATTAATTAACACGTTAGTTAAGCTAAAACCGACAACGTCAAAAGGAATATATATCAAGAGTATATATATGTCTAGTACTATGAGTCCTAGTATCCAGATTGACACTAAACGTTTTGCAGACGACTAAAACCTAAATCATGACAAGAGAACAAAAAGCAACTGTTATAAAAGACTTGACTGCTACTTTAGGTGATAGTTCAACTATTTATCTAGCGGATATATCTGGGCTCAACGCTTCTGATACGTCAAATTTACGTCGTGCTTGTTTTAAAGCAAACGTGAGCATATCTGTAGTTAAGAATACGCTGCTCGCAAAAGCAATGGAAGCTTCTGAAAAGGATTTTGGTGAATTACCAGAATTGTTGAAAGGCAACACTTCTATAATGCTTTCTGAAGTGGCTAACGCTCCAGCTAAGGTTATTCGAAACTTCCGTAAGAAATCTGATAAGCCTGTGCTTAAAGGTGCTTACATTGAAGAAGCGATCTATGTAGGAGATGATAAAGTAGATGTCTTGAGTGACATCAAGTCTAAGGAAGAAATGATTGGTGAGATCATAGGTCTACTTCAAAGCCCAGCTAAAAATGTGGTTTCTGCACTTAAATCAGGTGGTGGTAAACTTGCTGGTATCCTTAAAACGCTATCTGAAAAATAGCAATCAATTAGTACGCAATTAATTATTTATAAATTTTATTAAAACGATAGAAATGGCAGATTTAAAAGATTTCGCAGAGCAGTTAGTTAACTTAACTGTGAAAGAAGTAAACGAATTAGCAGACATACTTAAAGAAGAGTATGGAATTGAACCAGCAGCAGCAGCAGCTGTTATGGCTGGACCAGCTGCAGGCGGCGGTGAAGCTGCTGATGAGCAGACTGAATTTGATGTAATCCTAACTGCTCCAGGTGGCGCTAAGCTTGCTGTAGTAAAACTAGTTAAAGAATTAACTGGTGCTGGATTGAAAGATGCAAAAGAACTTGTTGATAGTGCACCATCTCCAATTAAGGAAGGTGTTTCTAAAGATGAGGCAGAAGCACTTAAGGCACAGCTAGAAGAAGCTGGTGCTGAGGTTGAGTTGAAGTAATTCTTCACAACCCAACATTATCGGTTTAGACCTGTGAGCGTGGCTCACAGGCCTAGACCATTTTGCGTATAAAGATGAGACGTCGTCTACAACGCTTTTTTTAACCTTTTAATACCGTGCATTAATGCTAGCAACAAACACAGAAAGAATTAATTTTTCGACGGTAACAAGCAAAGCAGAATATCCTGATCTGCTGGATATCCAAATCAAATCGTTTCAGGATTTCTTTCAATTAGAAACTAAATCTGATAAAAGAGAAGTTGAAGGTCTATACAACACCTTCATGGAAAACTTCCCGATTACAGATACTCGCAACCAGTTTGTATTAGAGTTTCTTGACTATTTTGTAGATCCACCACGATACTCCATTCAAGAATGTATCGAGCGTGGCCTTACTTACAGCGTGCCACTCAAGTCACGCCTTAAATTATATTGTACTGATCCAGAACATGAGGATTTTGAAACCATCGTTCAGGATGTTTACTTAGGTACAATTCCCTACATGACTCCATCTGGCACATTCGTTATAAACGGTGCAGAAAGAGTTGTTGTATCACAACTACACAGATCTCCAGGTGTATTCTTTGGACAGTCGTTTCACGCAAATGGTACAAAGTTGTACTCTGCCCGTGTAATACCATTCAAGGGATCATGGATTGAATTTGCTACTGACATCAATAGTGTTATGTATGCATATATTGATCGTAAGAAAAAATTACCTGTAACAACGCTTTTCCGTGCTATCGGTTTTGAAAGAGACAAGGATATCCTTGGAATCTTTGACCTTGCGGAAGAAGTAAAAGCTACAAAAACCGGACTTAAAAAATACCTAGGTCGTAAACTTGCCGCACGTGTTCTTAGAACTTGGCATGAGGATTTTGTTGATGAGGATACGGGAGAAGTTGTTTCTATCGAGCGTAATGAGATCGTTCTTGATCGCGATACAGTTCTTGAGAAGGAACATATTGATGAGATACTAGAAGCCCAGGCTAAAACTATTCTTCTTCATAAAGAAGATAATCAGTCTGCTGACTACGCGATCATCCATAATACACTACAAAAAGATCCAACTAATTCTGAAAAAGAAGCAGTTGAACATATCTATAGACAATTACGTAATGCCGAGCCGCCAGATGAAGAAACCGCACGCGGTATCATCGATAAATTATTTTTCTCTGATCAGCGATATAATTTAGGTGAAGTAGGTCGTTACCGTATGAATAAAAAATTGGGTCTTGATATCGCAATGGACAAGCAAGTCTTGACCAAAGATGATATCATTACCATTATCAAGCACTTGATCATGTTGATCAACTCTAAAGCAGAGATTGATGATATTGACCACTTATCAAACCGTCGTGTACGTACGGTAGGTGAGCAGCTTAGTTCCCAATTTGGTGTTGGTCTTGCTCGTATGGCAAGAACAATTCGCGAACGTATGAACGTACGTGATAATGAGGTGTTTACACCTATTGACTTGATTAATGCAAAGACTTTGTCTTCTGTAATCAATTCTTTCTTTGGTACCAACCAGTTATCTCAGTTCATGGATCAAACTAATCCATTGGCAGAGATTACACACAAGCGTCGTTTATCGGCACTAGGACCTGGTGGACTCTCGAGAGAAAGAGCTGGATTTGAGGTTCGCGACGTTCACTATACGCACTATGGCCGCTTATGTCCTATTGAAACTCCTGAAGGACCTAACATTGGTTTGATTTCTTCACTTGCTGTATTTGCTAAGGTGAACAGCATGGGATTCATTGAGACTCCTTATAGAAAGGTCAACGACGGTGTGGTAAATCTTGAAGAAGAACCAATCTATCTAAGTGCAGAAGAAGAAGAAGGAATGCACATAGCACAGGCAAACTTACCATTGAAGAAAGGTAAGATCGACCAGGATAATGTAATTGCTCGTATGGAAGGTGACTTCCCAGTAGTTGATCCTAGTGTTGTTGCTTATGCAGACGTTGCTCCTAATCAAATTGCTTCTATATCTGCGTCATTGATTCCATTCTTGGAGCATGATGATGCAAACCGTGCCTTGATGGGATCAAACATGATGCGTCAGGCAGTACCACTATTGAGAGTTGATGCTCCTATTGTTGGAACAGGACTTGAAAGACAGGTTGCTAGTGATTCAAGAGTATTGATAAATGCAGAAGGTCCGGGTAAAGTAGTTTATGTAGATGCACAAAAGATCGTCATAGAATACGATCGTACAGATCGTGAGAAGCTAGTAAGCTTTGATGCAGACGAGACTTCTTATAACTTGATCAAATTCCGTAAGACCAATCAAGGTACTTCTATTACTTTGAAGCCTATCGTTCAAAAAGGCGATAGAGTTGAAAAAGGTCAAGTGCTGTGTCAAGGTTATGCAACTGAGGCTGGTGAATTAGCACTAGGGCGTAACATGAAAGTGGCATTTATGCCATGGAAAGGTTACAACTTTGAGGATGCGATTGTAATTTCAGAGAAGGTTGTACGTGAGGATATCTTTACTTCTATTCACGTGGATGAATATTCACTTGAGGTTAGAGATACTAAACTCGGTAACGAGGAACTTACTGCAGATATACCTAACGTGTCTGAAGAAGCTACGGCAGATCTTGATGAGCACGGTATGATACGCATTGGTGCAGAGGTTGAACCTGGTGATATCCTTATAGGTAAAATCACACCAAAAGGTGAATCTGACCCAACTCCAGAAGAGAAACTTCTTAGAGCCATTTTTGGAGATAAAGCAGGTGATGTGAAAGATGCATCACTCAAGGCTTCTCCATCACTTAAAGGTGTAGTGATCGACAAGAAATTGTTCTCACGCGCTGTCAAGGATAAGAAGAAAAGAGCGCAGGATAAAGAGGATATCGCAAGATTAGAGCAAGAGTATCAATCAAAATTTGATAACCTACAATCTAGACTTGTTGAGAAACTTTTTGAAATCGTTAGTGGTAAAACATCACAAGGTGTATTCAATGACTTAGGAGAAGAAGTTCTTCCTAAAGGCAAAAAATACACTCTCAAAATGTTGAACTCGGTAGATGATTATACGCACTTAGTTTCTGGAACATGGACAACTACTAAGGAGACTAACGAGATCATTGCAGATTTACTGCACAACTATAAGATTAAAGAAAACGATCTTCAAGGATCATTGAGACGTGAGAAGTTTACCATCAGTGTTGGTGATGAGCTTCCTGCTGGTATCATCAAACTTGCTAAAGTTTACATCGCTAAAAAGCGTAAACTTAAAGTAGGTGATAAGATGGCTGGACGTCACGGTAATAAAGGTATCGTGGCACGTATAGTACGTCAAGAGGACATGCCATTCCTTGAGGATGGAACTCCTGTTGATATCGTTTTGAATCCACTAGGTGTACCATCTCGTATGAACATCGGGCAAATTTATGAGACCGTTCTAGGATGGGCTGGTGAGAAATTGGGCAAGAACTTTGCGACACCAATTTTTGACGGTGCAACACTAGATCAAATCAATGGATACACAGATGAGGCTGGTATTCCACGCTTCGGTCATACCTATCTATATGATGGTGGTACTGGAGAGCAGTTTGATCAACCAGCAACCGTTGGTATCATCTACATGCTTAAACTGGGTCACATGGTTGACGACAAGATGCACGCTAGATCTATCGGTCCTTACTCATTGATCACTCAGCAGCCACTCGGTGGTAAAGCACAGTTTGGTGGTCAGCGATTTGGTGAGATGGAGGTTTGGGCACTAGAGGCATACGGTGCTTCAAGTACTCTCCGCGAGATCTTGACCGTTAAGTCTGATGATGTGGTAGGAAGAGCTAAGACATATGAGGCCATTGTTAAAGGTGAGCCTATGCCAGAGCCTGGATTACCAGAATCGTTCAATGTATTGATGCACGAGTTAAAAGGTCTAGGACTAGACTTGAGACTCGAGGATTAATTTTACCAGTAAGGATTGTGGTTAGTTAGCTTTCGCGAAAGCAAAATAGCGACAATCCTCACTACTTCTAACTTAAAATAGTACCATAAATATGGCTAGATATAACGAAACCCAAACGCAGAAGAAATTTTCTAAGATTTCCATAGGTCTTGCATCTCCAGAATCAATCCTTGCAGAATCAAGAGGTGAAGTCTTGAAACCTGAGACGATTAACTATCGTACACACAAACCTGAGAGAGATGGTTTGTTCTGCGAGCGCATCTTTGGTCCTGTAAAGGATTATGAGTGTGCCTGTGGTAAATATAAACGCATACGTTACAAGGGTATCGTGTGTGATCGATGTGGTGTCGAGGTAACTGAAAAGAAGGTGAGACGTGACCGTATAGGACACATCAATCTGGTAGTTCCTGTGGCGCACATTTGGTATTTCCGTAGTTTGCCTAATAAAATAGGTTACCTACTAGGATTACCATCTAAGAAACTGGATATGATCATCTACTACGAGAGATATGTAGTGATCCAGCCAGGTATCGCAAAAAATGAAGAAGGTGAAGAAGTTCAAAAAATGGACTTCCTAACTGAAGAAGAATACTTAAACATTCTTGACACGTTGCCACAAGAGAACATGTATCTCGAGGACAGCGATCCTAACAAATTCATCGCAAAGATGGGTGCAGAATGTTTGATCGATCTTCTACAACGCATTGATCTTGAATCATTGTCTTACGACCTGCGTCACAAGGCAAATAACGAGACGTCAAAGCAGCGCAAGATGGAGGCACTCAAGCGTCTTCAAGTTGTTGAGGCTCTCAAGGAATCAAACGAGAAGCGTGAGAACAATCCAGAGTGGATGATTATGAAAGTGGTTCCAGTAATACCGCCAGAATTACGTCCATTAGTACCACTAGATGGTGGTCGTTTTGCAACGTCTGACTTGAATGATTTGTATCGTCGTGTGATCATACGTAACAACCGTTTGAAACGATTGATGGAGATCAAGGCGCCAGAGGTAATCTTGCGTAATGAGAAGCGTATGCTTCAAGAAGCAGTTGACTCACTTTTAGATAATACTAGAAAATCAAGCGCTGTAAAGACAGATTCTAATCGTCCATTGAAATCTCTTTCTGACTCATTGAAAGGTAAGCAAGGACGTTTCCGCCAGAACTTACTGGGTAAGCGTGTTGACTATTCTGCACGTTCAGTAATTGTTGTTGGACCAGAATTGAAATTATATGAGTGTGGTATTCCTAAGGATATGGCTGCAGAGCTTTACAAGCCTTTTGTAATACGCAAGCTTATTGAGCGTGGTATTGTTAAAACGGTAAAAAGCGCCAAGAAAATTATAGATAAGAAAGAACCAGTGGTTTGGGATATTCTGGAAAACGTCCTGAAAGGACATCCAGTTCTGTTGAACCGTGCGCCAACGCTACACCGTCTAGGTATACAGGCCTTCCAGCCTAAGCTTATTGAAGGTAAAGCGATCCAGCTACACCCATTAGTATGTACAGCATTTAATGCAGACTTTGATGGTGACCAGATGGCAGTACACTTACCACTAGGTCCAGAGGCTATTCTGGAAGCACAACTGTTGATGCTTGCATCACACAATATCTTGAATCCTGCCAATGGTAGCCCAATTGCGGTACCATCACAGGATATGGTATTGGGTCTATATTACATGACCAAGTTGCGCAGATCAGAAGGTGATCACATCGTCAAAGGTGAAGGTCTTACCTTCTACGGTCCAGAAGAATTGGTAATTGCATTTAATGAGAAGCGAGTTGACATTAATGCGCCAGTAAAATGCCGTATCAAGTTATTGCAAAAAGATGGATCTTATAAAGCCGAGATCATTGAGACTACTGCTGGACGTGTTCTCTTTAATGAGAAAGTGCCAGACGAGGCTGGTTATATTAATGAGGTACTTACTAAGAAGGCCCTGCGCGATATCATCGGTGATATTCTTAAGGTAACTGATGTTCCTAGAACAGCAGCATTCCTTGATGAAATCAAAGATCTAGGTTATGGATTTGCATTCCGTGGTGGATTGTCATTCTCTCTAGGAGACATTATGATCCCAGCAGAAAAGCAATCTATGATTGATAATGCTAATAAGAAAGTAGACGCCATACGTGGTAACTACGGTATGGGTCTCATCACTCAAAACGAGCGTTACAATCAAGTAATTGACGTATGGACTGCAACAAATGCAGAACTTACTGAATTGTCAATGAAGAACATTAGAGAAGATCAACAAGGATTTAACTCTGTGTTTATGATGCTTGACTCTGGTGCACGTGGATCTAAGGAACAAATCAGACAGTTGACTGGTATGCGTGGTCTTATGGCTAAGCCTAAAAAGTCTAACTCTGGTGGTGGCGAGATTATTGAAAACCCTATTCTTTCTAACTTTAAGGAAGGTCTTTCAATCCTTGAATACTTTATCTCAACGCACGGTGCTCGTAAAGGACTTGCAGATACAGCCCTTAAAACGGCAGATGCTGGTTACTTGACTCGTCGTCTGCATGACGTTGCACAAGATGTAATCGTCAATACGGTTGATTGTGAAACATTACGCGGTATCGAGGTGGCACCGCTCAAGAAGAATGAAGAAGTAATGGAGCGCCTTGGTGCTCGTGTAGTAGGGCGTACTGCCTTGAATGACGTTGTAGATCCTGCAACTCAAGATGTTATCGTTGCAGCTGGTGAATTGATTACAAATCAACTCGCTGATGTAATTGATGAGTCAGATCTTGAGTCAGTAGAAGTTCGCTCTCCGCTTACCTGTGAAGCAGATAAAGGCGTTTGTGCAAAATGTTATGGCCGCAACCTTGCTACTAATAGAATGGTAATGAGAGGTGAGGCTGTAGGTGTGATCGCAGCACAGTCTATTGGTGAGCCTGGTACACAGCTTACACTACGTACATTCCATGTGGGTGGTGTTGCAGGTAACGTTTCCGAAGAGAATACGATTGTTGCTAAAAACGATGGTATCCTTGAAATCGATGACTTGAAAACAGTCAAAGGTGAGAGTAGTGATGGTAAAGCAGTAGAGGTAGTAATATCTCGTACAGCTGAGGCTAAATTAATGCACCCTAAGACGGGAATTCTTCTTAACTCCAATAATATCCCTTATGGATCAGAGCTGTATGCAAAGGTTGGAGCCAAGGTTAAGAAAGGTGATCTGATTGCTAAATGGGATGCCTTTAACGGTGTGATCATTTCAGAATTTGCTGGTAAGATCAAGTTTGAAAATATCATTCAAGGAACAACCTTCCAGGTAGAGACTGATGAGCAAACAGGATATGAGGAGAAAGTAATTTCTGATTCGCGTGATAAAAAGTTGATCCCTACGTTGCATATTGTTGACACGAAAGGTGAAACACAAATAAGTTACAACCTACCAGTCGGAGCTCACCTGATGGTAAATGATGATGAGAAGATCAAAGTAGGTAAAGTGCTTGTTAAGATACCACGTAAATCTGCCAAAGCAGGTGATATAACCGGTGGTCTTCCTCGAGTTACTGAATTATTTGAAGCGCGTAATCCTTCTAATCCAGCAGTAGTGACTGAGATTGATGGTGTCGTTTCTTTCGGTAAGATCAAAAGAGGTAATCGTGAAATTATCGTGACTTCTAAGACTGATGAGGTTAAGAAATACCTAGTAAAACTATCTAATCAAATCTTAGTACAAGAGAATGATTATGTTAGAGCAGGTATGCCGTTGTCTGATGGTTCTATTACACCTAAAGATATTCTTGCTATCAAAGGACCTAGCGCTGTTCAACAGTATCTAGTAAATGAGGTACAAGAAGTATATAGGTTACAAGGTGTGAAAATCAATGACAAACATTTTGAAGTTGTTGTACGTCAAATGTTGCGTAAGGTTAAGATCGTTGATCCAGGTGATGGTGTATTCTTGGAGAACCAATTGGTTCACAAGGAAGACTTTATCAAAGAGAATGATAAACTTTATGGTATGAAGGTAGTTGAAAGTGCTGGTGATTCTGATACCTTGAAAGAAGGGCAAATCATCACTCCACGACAACTGCGCGATGAAAATAGTAAACTTAAGAGAGAAGATAAGAATGCGGTAGTTGCAAGAGATGTAGAACCAGCAACAGCAGAGCCTGTGTTGCAAGGTATTACACGCGCATCACTACAAACTAAATCTTTCATTAGTGCTGCATCATTCCAGGAAACTACTAAAGTATTGAATGAGGCTGCGGTTAGCGGTAAGGTCGATACCCTAGAAGGACTGAAAGAGAATGTAATCGTGGGACATAGAATACCAGCTGGTACTGGAATGCGTAACTATGATGATATCATCGTAGGTAGTAAAGAAGAATTTGAAAATTTACTGCAACGCAAGGACGAACCACAAGTAAACTATAATTAATGAGTAAGGAGAGGAAAGATCACAAAATCAACATTGAAATAGATCCAGAGGTTGCAGAAGGTCAATACAGTAATTTGGCCATTATCAATCATTCAGTTTCAGAGTTTGTTGTTGATTTCGTGAATATCATGCCAGGTAATCCAAAAAGTAAAATCAAGTCAAGGATCATATTGACTCCTCAACATGCTAAACGTTTAGCAATGGCGCTGTCTGATAATGTTCAAAAGTTTGAAAAAATGCATGGGACTATTAAGGACTATGATAAACCTCCTATTCCATTAAATTTTGGCCCGACGGGTCAAGCATAATCAAAAGCCTGATGTTATCATCAGGCTTTTTTATTTTATATATATTCCTCATAAGAAAATTCGATAGCTTTGGTTTTTGCGACACCATTGAGTCGCTTCTAAGGCTATTTTAGATATTTCATATAGAAACACCCATAAGCTAAAATTAAGCCTGCTCATGCGCCTCAAAACAAGATTTTAAAAGGTGTACTACTAAATAAGTTTTTCTTACCAGTGTTTGGTCGATTATATCTGATCTTAAGCGATACGTTTCGTTAATCTTAGGAATAATTAAAGATTTCAGTTAAGATATACTTAATTTAGTAGGTAAAACCCTATCCAAGGGTCGTTTTAAAAAATGTCTATATGAATAACTTTACTCGTTCCCTATCTGTTTTAAGGAGTACTAGTTTATTGAAGTTCCCTATACTTCTAGCGATTCTACTAGCCTCATTGCAGTCTATAGCTCAGTCAGATCCAGTATTCCCTAATACCGCGAGACTTATTGAAGGTACTGATTTGCAGGAAGGTGCTGTGTATTTATTGCCTAATGCGGTAGAAGCCGGCGTTAATGGTACTGAAAACGCAGATGCCTTGTTAACCATTGTTGATATTATAGGTACTGCATCGGTAAATTCAATCGATATTACTCAAATAGAGCAAACCTATTTTGAGCCTAGTATTACATATCGAGCGGCTGGTGACGCGGTAGAATTCGAGATGATCTTTATAAGATCTGGCTCTGCAGAGCCAAATCTTGAAGATGCAGTAAAGCTGCCTATCGATAGTTATTCGATGGCGGTCATAGATTTAGATGGTGCTGAATTTGCTAACATACTTGTACCTGCGAGTTATACACTAGATAATAATACGCAACTTACTGATATAGTGACACCTGGTGATCCATATGTTCAGTTTACCAGCCCTCAAAATCCATTTGCCGCTGGAGCCAGCATAGCAAATACTGAATACATTGTTCAGGTCAATTATGTTGACGTAAGCCGGGTCAACTTTATCCTAGGTAGAAATGTCAATGCTACCTCTACCAGAAATATCTCCATAAGTTTTTTAGGTGATGTTAATTTCACGGCCCAAAACTCTACAACTAACGAGGTGAATAATCCGCCTCTGGTCGTTAACCAACAAGGTTCTACACGTTTTAATACAACCAGTATAAGCTTTGATCTACTTGATGGATCGTCTGATCCCCAAGGAAATATAGATCCCAGCACACTGTTTTTGGTGGATCCGAATGATGCAAATAACTTTGGTGAGGTAGGTACGCCTCTCACAATTCCAGGTCAAGGAACCTATGTCGTGCAAAACGATGCTACTGTGACCTTTGATCCAGAGACTGGTTTCTTGGGGAACGCAGTCGTCAATTTTAGGGTAGAGGATCTGCCAGGCGCTACTTCCAATACTGCTAGCTTAATTGTTAATGTTGATAGGGATTCTGATGGTGACGGGATTGATGATTCGGTCGATCTTGATGATGATAATGATGGTATTCCAGATCTAATTGAAGCAGGTGGTCAGGTCAATGACTCTGCAGATTGTAGTGGTGGTCAATTGAATTTTGCTGCGGCAAATGCAACATTGGAGTCAGGTAGTGATAATGGCGTTGTTGATGAAGGTGATGTTTTTAGATTTGCCAATGTCCAGACTAATCCTGGAGTGGATGCTTTAATTACCATTGTTAATTATGACAGTGCGCAAATTGTCGATATAGATGATGAGACCGTTGGAGTTGGTTTTGCAGAAGGTTTTCAACCACGTATTCAATATATAGGTGCTGGTAATCCTGGCGTTGATTTACTTTTTAGTTTCGTAGAGTCGGGTACTAATAACCCGGTAACGCTAGATTCATTTTCTGGTGTGGTAAATGATGTGGATGGAACTGGCGTTCGTGAGGCATATGTTATAAACGATCCAGCCTTTTACGCTCTTAATAATCCAACCAATCTTGTCGCTACTAATTTAGGTGGCGGCAACATAAGATTTTCGGCTGATGGTCAATCAGATCAAGCCAGTATTGGAACTGCTCCCGAATATCAAGGTTATTTTCAATTCAACAATGTACAGCAAGTACCTTTGCGTGTAGAGTTTTTAAACCCTAACAACAACACGCGAACAAGACAATTTAGTATACTCATTGATGAGTGCGCTATCAATTCTTTTGATGAGCCACTTGTAGTAATTGATACAGAAAATGCACCAGATAGCGATGGCGATGGCATTGATGATTATCTGGATTTAGACTCTGATAATGACGGTATCTATGATGTGGTAGAGGCCGGTCATGACGCAGCACAATCAAATGGTGTATTGACTGGACCGGTAGGAACAGACGGTATTCCAGATGCAGTGCAAGATGCTGGCGATGAGGATAGCGGCGAGGTCAATTACACACTTGTAAATTCAGATTCTGTTGGTGAGCCAGATTATTTAGATCTTGATAGTGACGGTGATGGATGTACTGATAGTAATGAAGCCTATGCAGATTCAAATGCTGATGGCGACGATGATGGTCAATTCGGTAGTGGATTACCCGCTGCGACAAACAATAATGGTACAGTAGCTTCCGCTAGTTACAATGCACCTGCGGACCAGAATTCTAATAGTGTAGCAGACTTTCGCGAAAGCGGTCCAGACGTCAATGGCGACAATAGGCCAGACGCCTGTTTTCCTCCTGTAGATTCTGACGGAGATACCGTTTTTGACAATAGAGATCTTGACGATGATAATGATGGTATCCTTGATATAGTTGAGGAATTAGGATTTGACGACAGTAATTGTGATCAACCAGAGGTAAACATAATCGGGACTAATGCAAACCTTGAATCGGGAACCGCCGGTGAGATAGGTGCTGTTTATAGATTTCCCAATGCTATCCCATCGCAAAATCGTGACGTTTTAGTTACGATTGTTGATAAGTCAGATGCGGCGACCCTTATCGATATTGATACACCTAATGGAAATCAATTGCGCAACGTTGCCTTAAGACCTCGTATAAGGGACAACAATCTTACTGATGGTGTAGCCGCAACCGTGACTTTTGAGCTTACTGTTGTTGAAAATGGACAAAATACACCACTGACGATTGAAAGATTTGGTGGTATTGCTGGTGATATAGATGGTGTCAATCCTGGTAATGAGGTGGTTACCATAATTGATCCAGATTATCTTGCGGTTGATGAGACTACTTTGCTTTCGCGAAATGACTTACCTAACGATCGCTACGAGTATCCTAGTCCCGTAGGAGCAAATAATGTGACCGAGGAGAGAAAAGCGGTCTTTTTTGCCTACAACTCTCCGAGAACCTCTGTAGAAATACAATTAGGTGTAAACGGATCCTCTGATTCTGGTACAACTACAGATGACGAGCGATTAGGTCTAGTAACTTTTGGTGAATGTACGATCAACACCTTACCAGACCCTAATCTTGATGTAATAAATGGCCGCGATCCAGACGGTGACGGTATCCCAAATTCCCGTGATATTGACGCTGATAACGATGGTATCATTGATATAGTTGAAAATGGAAACGGTGATCTTGACGCAGACGGTGATGGCATAATTGATGGCCCAGTAGGCAGTAACGGTGTTCCTGATAGTGTTGAGAATGGTGGTGCTGATTCTGGAGACGTTGATTTTCCAGATGATTTTGACAATGATGATATTTTAAATTTCCTTGACCTTGACTCTGACGATGACAGCATTGCAGACAATGTAGAAGGTCAACCTACAGATTCTTACCAGACTCCAGTAGCAGGCGATGGCAATAATAATGGTCTGTTAGATATCTATGAGCAAGGTGGTACCACTGGTATTGACCCAGAAAATACAGATGGTACAGATGGTCCTGACTTTTTAGACCTGGACTCTGACAATGATTCCATCAGTGATCTAAATGAGGCAAACGATGACAACCTCGATGGTATAGCAGATATTCAGCCCTCAGGAGATGATGTAGATGAAGATGGTCTTGACGACGCTTTTGATAGCGATGCAAATGATTTTGGAGATTTAAATGGTGGGTTTGTAGATACAGACCCTGCTGCAGATCTTACTAATAGTGATGGCGCTGATGATGTAAATTATCGTGACACAGATGATGACAATGATGGGACGCTCACTAGCGATGAGGTTACAGACCCAAATAATCCAGAAGATGGAAACGGTAATGGAATTCCAGACTTCCTAGAAAATATAGACACAGATGGTGACGGAATTCAAGACGATGTTGATGTCGATGATGACAACGATGGTATTCTAGACACGGTCGAAGGTCAAGGTGATCGTGATAATGATGGTATTCCTAATTCTCTCGATCTAGATTCTGATGGCGATGGGCTACCAGATAATATCGAGGCTCAAACTACCTTAGGCTATGTAGTGCCTCTAGATAGTGACAATGATGGTATTCCAGATGTAAATGCAAATGGTTTACCTACTTCTTATGATTTTAATGGTGACGGTTTAGGGTTACTACCTGTAAATACTGACAACGCAGATCAGCCTGACTACCTGGACTTAAACTCTGATAATCAAGGTGATAACGATACAGTTGAGGCTGGCATCACGCTAACTGGCGATGACACAGATGGTGACGGTCTAGATGATGCTACAGATGAGACTGACTCACCAGCTGGCAACTATGCAGATCCTAATGGAACCATTGATGACCCAGCGCTTCTACCAGATACCGATGGTGATTTGAATTCTGGAGGTAATGTTGATTTTAGAGATAGAACCTTGCCTAACGATGCAGATGGTGATGGCGTTCTGGACAAAGATGATCTTGATGATGATAACGATGGTATCAGTGATATTACGGAAGGTTTAGAGTTTTTCGTTGATGATTCTGCTACGTGTAGCGGTATCGATTATGAGTTTAACGGCGGCACATTAATCGCTGGAACTGCAGGTCAAGTAGGTGCTAGATATAGATTTAGCAATGTGGCGCCTGGCCTTGACGCTATTATACAAATCACCCAACGCAGTGCAGGTGCTACACTTGCAAGTATCGATCAAAATTTAGGTGATGGTTCTGCATGGCAGCCATCCATCAGCTACTCTGCAGCTTCAAATGGTGATCTTACCATGACATTTAGAGTAGAGCTGGTAACTACTGGAACCCAAACGCTTGCCACGGTTGATCGCATAGGTGGCGTCATTCAAGATATTGACAGCGATGGTACCGGTAGAATTAGAGAATTTTATAGATTATCAAACTTAGATAATTACACCGTTGACGCTAACACTAGAGTCATCGCTCAAGAGCTAGGTGGTGGTCAGTTCCAGTTCCGTGCAAATGGTACTGGTAGCGCGCCTATTGAGCCTATCGACACAGATCCTGCTTACAAGGTGTTCTTCCAGAGACAAGACGTAAATCAGTTTACCTATGTAATAGGTGTAACTAAAAATATTAATCAAGCACAGACTAGATTCTACAGCGCTCGATTTGACGAGTGTCGTATTAACACATTTGACGAGCCAGTAGTCGTTATCGTCAATGCACCAGATACTGACAATGATGGAACCCCTAATTATTTAGATACAGATTCAGATAATGATGGTTGTAATGATACCATTGAGGCTGGTTTTGTTGATGCTTTCGCGAAAGCGGACGAAGACGGATTCCTAGGTAACGGTACACCAGTTGTAGAACCATCAAATGGTTTAGTGACAAGTGGTAACAATGGCGAAGGTTACACAGAACCTAGAGACGCAAACAACAATGGCATTTTTGATTTCTTAGAAGCTGGATATTCAGAGGCTTGTAATGATACAGACGGCGATGGTATAAATGACCTAGTCGACATCGACGATGACAACGACGGTATCTTGGATACCGATGAGGATGCAGATGATGATGGTGACGGCAACCCGTTCACGGATCCTACGGATACTGACAATGATGGTATCCCAGACTTCCTTGACCAGGATGCAGATGGTGATGGTATCCCAGATAATGTAGAGGGCCAGACCACCGATGGTTATGTGGAGCCTAGTGGCAATGATACCGATGGCAATGGTCTTGATGATGCCTATGAGGCGACTCCAGGCTCTGGTGATGGTATCAATGTAGAGGATACGGACACTGACGGCACACCTGACTATCAGGATACGGACTCAGACGACGATGGCGTCAACGATATCTTTGAGGGAACCGATAGAGACGGTGATGGCACTCCAGATGTGGTTCCAGCAGGAACAGATACGGACAACGACGGTATCGACGACAACTTTGATGATACTGATGGTTATGCAGATCCTAACGGTAACCAGGTAACAAACGATCCAGAGACAGAGCTTGCCAATATTGATGGTGATGAGCAGCCCAACTACCGTGATAGAGATGATGATGGTGACAACGTGCTTACCGCAGACGAGAACCCAGACCCTAACGGCGATGGCGATCCTAGCGACGCGCAGGATACCGACAATGATGGCATCCCAGATTATCTGGATACGGACGATGACGGCGACGGCATAGACACCGCAGATGAGGACTATGACGGTGATGATGATCCAACGGATCAGGACAGCGACAACGATGGCATCCCAGATTACTTAGATGATGATGATGACGGTGACAACGTTCTTACCGCAGATGAGACCCCAGATCCTAACGGTGATGGTAATATCGACGACGCACAGGATACTGATAGTGACGGTATCCCAGATTACCTAGATGAGGATGATGACGGCGATGGCATTGATACGGTCAATGAAGATTATGATGGTGACAATGATCCAACAGATCAGGATAGCGATAGTGACGGCATTCCAGATTATCTAGATGAGGATGATGATAACGATGGCATCGATACGATCGACGAGAATCCAGACCCTAACGGTGATGGTGATCCAGCCGATGCACAGGATAGCAATGGCGATGGTGTTCCAGACTACCTGGATACTACAGATATCGATGGTGATGGAATCGTGGATTCTGTCGACATCGACGATGACAACGACGGTATCTTGGATACTGATGAGGATGCAGATGATGACGGTGACGGCAACCCGTTCACGGATCCTACGGATACTGACAATGATGGTATCCCAGACTTCCTTGACCAGGATGCAGATGGTGATGGTATCCCAGATAATGTAGAGGGCCAGACCACCGATGGTTATGTGGAGCCTAGTGGCAATGATACCGATGGCAATGGTCTTGATGATGCCTATGAGGCGACTCCAGGCTCTGGTGATGGTATCAATGTAGAGGATACGGACACTGACGGCACACCTGACTATCAGGATACGGACTCAGACGACGATGGCGTCAACGATATCTTTGAGGGAACCGATAGAGACGGTGATGGCACTCCAGATGTGGTTCCAGCAGGAACAGATACGGACAACGACGGTATCGACGACAACTTTGATGATACTGATGGTTATGCAGATCCTAACGGTAACCAGGTAACAAACGATCCAGAGACAGAGCTTGCCAATATTGATGGTGATGAGCAGCCCAACTACCGTGATAGAGATGATGATGGTGACAACGTGCTTACCGCAGACGAGAACCCAGACCCTAACGGCGATGGCGATCCTAGCGACGCGCAGGATACCGACAATGATGGCATCCCAGATTATCTGGATACGGACGATGACGGCGACGGCATAGACACCGCAGATGAGGACTATGACGGTGATGATGATCCAACGGATCAGGACAGCGACAACGATGGCATCCCAGATTACTTAGATGATGATGATGACGGTGACAACGTTCTTACCGCAGATGAGACCCCAGATCCTAACGGTGATGGTAATATCGACGACGCACAGGATACTGATAGTGACGGTATCCCAGATTACCTAGATGAGGATGATGACGGCGATGGCATTGATACGGTCAATGAAGATTATGATGGTGACAATGATCCAACAGATCAGGATAGCGATAGTGACGGCATTCCAGATTATCTAGATGAGGATGATGATAACGATGGCATCGATACGATCGACGAGAATCCAGACCCTAACGGTGATGGTGATCCAGCCGATGCACAGGATAGCAATGGCGATGGTGTTCCAGACTACCTGGATACTACAGATATCGATGGTGATGGAATCGTGGATTCTGTCGACATCGACGATGACAACGACGGTATCTTGGATACTGATGAGGATGCAGATGATGACGGTGACGGCAACCCGTTCACGGATCCTACGGATACTGACAATGATGGTATCCCAGACTTCCTTGACCAGGATGCAGATGGTGATGGTATCCCAGATAATGTAGAGGGCCAGACCACCGATGGTTATGTGGAGCCTAGTGGCAATGATACCGATGGCAATGGTCTTGATGATGCCTATGAGGCGACTCCAGGCTCTGGTGATGGTATCAATGTAGAGGATACGGACACTGACGGCACACCTGACTATCAGGATACGGACTCAGACGACGATGGCGTCAACGATATCTTTGAGGGAACCGATAGAGACGGTGATGGCACTCCAGATGTGGTTCCAGCAGGAACAGATACGGACAACGACGGTATCGACGACAACTTTGATGATACTGATGGTTATGCAGATCCTAACGGTAACCAGGTAACAAACGATCCAGAGACAGAGCTTGCCAATATTGATGGTGATGAGCAGCCCAACTACCGTGATAGAGATGATGATGGTGACAACGTGCTTACCGCAGACGAGAACCCAGACCCTAACGGCGATGGCGATCCTAGCGACGCGCAGGATACCGACAATGATGGCATCCCAGATTATCTGGATACGGACGATGACGGCGACGGCATAGATACGGCGGATGAGGACTATGACGGCGATGATGATCCAACAGATCAGGACAGCGACAACGACGGCATTCCAGATTATTTGGATACGGATGATGACGATGACAACGTGCCTACGGCAGATGAGAACCCAGACCCTAACGGTGATGGTAATATCGACGATGCACAGGATACTGATAGTGACGGTATCCCAGATTACCTGGATGAGGATGATGACGGCGACGGCATTGATACGGTCAATGAAGATTATGATGGTGACAACGATCCAACAGATCAGGATAGTGATAATGACGGCATTCCAGATTATCTAGATGACGATGATGATAATGACGGCATTGACACGATCGACGAGAATCCAGACCCTAACGGTGATGGTGATCCAACCGATGCACAGGATAGCAATGGCGATGGTGTTCCAGACTACCTGGATACTACAGATACCGATGCTGATGGAATCGTGGATTCTGTCGACATCGACGATGACAACGACGGTATTTTGGATACCGATGAGGATGCAGACAATGACGGTGACGGCAACCCGTTCACGGATCCTACGGATACTGACAATGATGGTATTCCAGACTTCCTTGACCAGGATGCCGATGGTGATGGTATCCCAGATAATGTAGAGGGCCAGACCACCGATGGTTATGTGGAGCCTAGTGGCAATGATACCGATGGCAATGGTCTTGATGATGCCTATGAGGCGACTCCAGGCTCTGGTGATGGTATCAATGTAGAGGATACGGACACTGACGGCACACCTGACTATCAGGATACGGACTCAGACGACGATGGCGTCAACGATATCTTTGAGGGAACCGATAGAGATGGCGATGGCACTCCAGATGTGGTTCCAGCAGGAACAGATACGGACAACGACGGTATCGACGACAACTTTGATGATACTGATGGTTATGCAGATCCTAACGGTAACCAGGTAACAAACGATCCAGAGACAGAGCTTGCCAATATTGATGGTGATGAGCAGCCCAACTACCGTGATAGAGATGATGATGGTGACAACGTGCTTACCGCAGACGAGAACCCAGACCCTAACGGCGATGGCGATCCTAGCGATGCGCAGGATACCGACAATGATGGCATCCCAGATTATCTGGATACGGACGATGACGGCGACGGCATAGACACGGCGGATGAGGACTATGACGGCGATGATGACCCAAAGAATCAGGACTCAGACAACGACGGCATTCCAGATTATTTGGATACGGATGATGACGATGACAACGTGCCTACGGCAGATGAGAACCCAGACCCTAACGGTGATGGTAATATCGACGATGCACAGGATACTGATAGTGACGGTATCCCAGATTACCTGGATGAAGATGATGACGGTGATGGCATTGACACAGTTGATGAGAATCCAGATCCTAACGGTGATGGAAACGTCGATGATGCACAGGATACTGATGGCGATGGCATTCCAGATTATTTAGATGTTGATGATAGGGATGGTGATGGTATACCAGACGCATTAGATATTGATGATGATAATGACGGTATTCTTGACAGTGTAGAGAATGGTGGGCAGGATCCTTTTGAGGATGACGATAATGACGGTGTTCCTAATTTCAGAGATACTGACTTTGGTGCAGATGCTAACAACGACGGTGTTGTAGATAGCTTTGATAGTGACGATGATGGAATCATTAATCAATTTGATCAAGATTCAGACGGTGATGGTATTCCAGATAATGTCGAGGCTCAGTTTACTGATACTTATCAGGAACCAACTGGTGCAGACAATAATAATGATGGTCTCAACGATGATTATGCTCCTAATGGTATAACTCCAGTTGATTCAGATAATGATGGTACACCAGACTATTTGGATGATGATTCAGATGATGATGGCATTACTGATGCTATAGAAGGCTTTGATTTTGATAATGATGGTGTCGCAGACTCTGTTCCTAGCGGTGTCGACAATGATGGCGATGGTTTCGATGATAATTTTGATGCTACCACAGATCCAGCGGACGCCTACGATGATCCTAATGGTAATTTAGTTTCTAATGACCCTGCAAATGAACTGAACAATACAGATGGCGAGGATGAACCAGATTATCGTGATACAGATGATGACAATGATAATGTCTTAACTGATGTAGAGGTAACTGATAATGACAATCCAGAAGATTCTGATAACGATGGTATTCCAGATTATCTGGATGCAGATGATCGTGACGGTGATGGCATTCCAGACACTGTAGATATTGATGATGACAATGACGGGGTTTTAGACAGCGTAGAAAACGGTGGTAATGATCCATTTAATGATACTGACAATGATGGTGTAGCAGATTTGTTTGACACAGACTTTGGTCCAGATTCAAATAATGATAGTATCGTTGATAGTTTTGATAGCGATCTTGATGGTATCATCGATCAATTTGATCAGGACTCAGATGACGATGGTATTCCAGACAATGTCGAGGCACAGACTACTTCAGGATACACCGCACCTACCGGTAATGACGATGACAATGATGGTCTTGACAACGCATATGAGGCAAATGGTATAACACCTGTCGATACTGATAGTGATACGATCCCAGACTATTTAGATGATGATTCTGATGATGATGGTATTTCTGATAATATAGAAGGATTTGATTTTGATAATGATGGCGTTGTTGATATCGCTTTCGCGGAAGCGGACAATGATAACGACGGTCTGGACGACAATTTTGATTCAACCACAGATCCAGCTGATGCTTATGATGATCCTAACGGAAACGTCGTCTCTAACGATCCAGCTAATGAGCTAAATAATACTGACGGTGCAGATGAACCAGATTATCGTGATGCTGATGATGATAATGATGGTGTTGATACGGATGACGAGGTAACAGATAATGACAACCCAGAAGATTCTGATAACGACGGTATACCAGACTATCTAGATGCAGATGACAATGACGGTGATGGTATTCCGGATACTGTAGATGTAGATGATGATAATGATGGTATTGCAGATGTTGTTGAAAATGGCGGCAACGATCCTTTCGGAGATGACGACAGTGATGGTATCGCAAATTTCCTAGACGTTGATGGTACTAATGATTCTAATAATGATGGAATTGTTGATGACTTTGATCAAGACTTAGATGGTATCGTCAATCAGTTTGATCTAGACGCAGATGGTGATGGATTGACAGATGTATTTGAATCAGGCAACGCTGCTCTTGACACAAACGATGATGGATTAATCGATAGTCAAGATGCTGGATTCACCGACTCTCCTGCAAATGGACAAGCCGATAACACAGAAGGTACAACACCAATCGACAGTGATGGTGATGGCGTTGCCGATTATCTTGACATTGATTCAGATAACGATGGTATAATTGATAATCTTGAAATTCAGGATTCTGCAAATACGACAAGGCCAACAGGACAAGATGATGATGGTGATGGAACTGACAATGCCTATGATGCTGATAATGGAGGAACTCCAATCTTAACACCAGAAAATACTGATAGTGATACACAACCAGATTATCTAGATATCGACTCCGATGACGACGGTATTATCGATAATATTGAATGGCAGACAACTTCTGGATATTTAGAACCTACTGCCGATACTGATGGCAACGGTCTGGCAGATAATTATGAGACTAGAGCAGGTTCTAATACCCCAATTAGACTTCCTGTAAATACTGATGGGGCTGATAATCCAGATTATCGAGACCTAGATTCAGACGATGACGGTCTTACAGATAATGACGAGGTTTACAACTTGCCTCCAGCAAATCTTGATTCAGATAATGATGGTCTAGATGACGCCTATGACAATGATGACGTGGGTGGACTTGATGGTCCTGATGCGGCTACAAACGGCAACATGAATGGTCCAGATGGTGGTAGCGTTCAAGATTTCCCTAATGTTCAAAATCCTTTAACTGCAGAGGTTGATTTCAGAGACGAGACGGACCCTAATGTCCCAGTAGATACTGATGGTGATTTAGTCAATGATAGCAATGACATTGATGATGATAATGATGGTATTCTTGACTCTATCGAGAGTTTAGGATTCGTGCCTACTAACGTTATGGGTGACGACTGTGGCTTGCCAGGTGCAAGTTTTACTAATCCTACCTACGTAGCTTCAAGTGCACCAGATGGCACAGTCGGTGCGATCTACAGATTTGAGGATGTAGCTACCTACCCAACCGTGGGAATGGTAGATGCTTTGATTGAAATTACCGAAATCACTGGTGGAGCGACCTTGGTAACCATTGATAATGAAACCACAGGTGATGTGAATGCATGGCAACCAGAATTCACCGTACCTACACCTCAAGGAAATAATTCTAATATGTCATTCAGAGTGACATTTGTATTAGATAATACTAACACGAGGTTTAATGTTGGCAGATTTGGAGGTACTATTTATGACATAGATGGTGCTAATGCACGTGAGTCGGTCATTTTAAGTAGACCGGGATTGTATGCTGTTGATAATGAAACTTTGCTTACTGTAAATCAGGATCAGTCTTCAGGCGATGTGACTATTGTCGGACCCGATGATACCTATGTAGGAGTAGATTTATCGGCTAGGCTTGCTGTCTATTTCAACTACTATAATAGTTCAAGTTTTAACATCGAGTTCTCTGGACAATTACTCAGTACTACTTCCAACGTCTACTTAGGATCGGTTTTGTTCGATGTTTGTTCTATAAATGGACTTTTTGAAGGCAACACGGCTTCGGCTAATCCTACGCAGACTACTGGTACTAGTGAACCATCTGGTCCAGGTACATTCGCAGTTTATACTGTTAATGATGGTATAGATAGTGACGGTGATGGTATTTCAGATGAATTAGATATTGATTCAGATAATGATGGAATTCCTGATAACCTAGAGGCCCAAACCACAGAAGATTATGATGCGCCTGGCACAACAGACTCAGATGGTGATGGTCTATTAGATCCATATGAAGGAAGCGGTGATGAAGGTTTGACTCCAGTAGATACTGACGATGATGGAACTTCAGATTATCTAGACCTTAATAGTGACGATGACAACTTCTCTGATCAACAAGAATCAGGTAATGCACCTGCCGTTTCAGAGGCTGACTCAGATGGCGATGGTTTGCTAGACGACTATGACAACGTTGACAACACAGGAGTAGCGTTTGATAGTAACGATATTTATGACAATGGTAGTAGTGATTTACCAAACACTCAAAATCCTACTACAGATGAAGTAGATTATCGTGAAGCGGCGGACAATGATAATGACGGTGTGCCGGACACAGAAGATCCAGATGATGATAATGATGGAATATTAGATACTGTCGAGGCTGATGGTAATGATCCTTTTGCTGATTTGGACGGCAACGGAATACCTGATTTCCAAGATGTAGATGCCACTAATGATAGCAACAATGATGGTATTGTTGATGCATTTGATACTGACCTGGATGGTAGAATCGACCAGTTTGATCAAGATGCAGATCACGATGGTATTCCAGACAATGTGGAAGCGCAGCCAAGCGATGCAGGTAGTTATGTAGAGCCCATAGGTGACTTAGATGGTGACGGTATCGATGATGCTTACGGTCCAGCAGGTATCACACCAGAAAATACAGATGGGACAGACTTACCTGACTATAAGGATCTAGATAGCGATAATGATAATGTGCCTGACCGGATCGAAGGTGATGATCTTGATAATGACGGTGTCGCTGACACGGCATTTATTGGAGATACTGATAATGATGGTTTGGACGATGCTTTCGATGGAAGTGTTGGTGACCTTGGTGATCCTAATGGTAGTTTGGTTACCAATGATCCTGCCAATGAGCTCAACAACAGTGATGGTGCCGATGAACCAGATTATCGCGATACAGATGATGACAATGACAATGTTCTGACAATCAATGAAGATGTAGATAATGATGGTGATCCAACAAATGACGATACTGATAATGACGGTACACCGAACTATCTAGACATAGATGATGATGGCGATGGTGTCGCTACAGCGGAAGAAGATTATGATGGTGATAATGACCCTACAAATCAGGATACAGATGGTGATACTATTCCAGATTATCTAGATGAAGATGATGATGGTGATGGTGTGAATACCATATTTGAAAACCCTAATCCTGACAATGATCTTGACCCAGATACTGGTGATACACAAGATTCTGATAATGACACAATACCAGACTACTTGGATATTGATGATGATGAGGATGGTATCAATACGATTGATGAGAATCCAGACCCTAATGGTGATGGCAATCCAGACGATGCAATAGATAGCGATGGTGATGGTACGCCTGACTATTTAGATGCAGATGACCTTGATGGTGATGGTATTCCAGATACCGTAGATCTTGATGATGATAATGATGGTATCCTAGATTCTGTTGAGAACGGTGGCAATGATCCATTTGCAGATACGGACAATGACGGTATTCCTGACTTTATTGATGTGGATGGTGCAAATGACGCCAATAATGATGGTATCGTGGACTCATTTGACACAGATGGAGATGGTATAATTGACCAATTTGATCAAGATGCAGATAATGACGGTATTCCAGATAATGTAGAAGCACAAACTACAGATGGATATATAGCTCCTTTGCCAGGACCTAATAACGATGTAGATAACGACGGTGTAAATGATGCCTACGGTACTGCTGGATTAACTCCAGTTGATAGTGGTGGATCACCTCTGCCAGATTATCTCGATCTCGACAGTGATGGTGACAACGTTCCAGATCGCATTGAAGGTGATGACATTGATAATGATGGAGTTGCTGATACAACCTTACTGGGAGATTCTGATAATGACGGTCTCGACGACGCTTTTGATGGTAGTGTAGGAGACTTTGAAGATCCTAATGGTAGCATTGTCGATGATAATCCTAGAGTTGAGTTGAATAATACTGATGGCGAGGATGAACCAGATTATCGTGATACCGATGATGATAATGATAATGTTTTAACCATTGACGAGGACGTTGACGGAGATAATGATCCTACAAATGACGATAGCGACAATGACGGTACACCAGACTATCTGGATACGGACGATGATGGTGATGGCATAGATACTGCCAACGAGGACTATGATGGCGACAACGATCCTACCAACCAGGACAGTGACGGCGATGGTATCGCGGACTACCTGGATACGGACGATGACGGCGACAACATAGATACTGCCGATGAGAACCCAGATGTTGATGGTGACGGCGATGGCGCCGATGGCCAGGACAGTGATGGCGACACGATACCGGACTACCTAGACCAGGACGATGACGGTGATGGCATCGACACGATCTTCGAGGACTACGACGGTGACGATGATCCTACCAACCAGGACAGCGACAATGATGGTACACCAGACTACCTGGATACCGATGACGACGAGGATGGCATCAACACGATCGATGAGAACCCAGACCCTAACGGTGATGGCAATCCAGACGATGCGGTGGACAGCGACAATGACGGTACGCCAGACTATCTGGATACCGATGATGCCGATGGTGATGGTATCGTAGATACGGTAGACCTGGATGATGACAACGATGGTATCCTGGATACGGATGAGGATCCTAACCTAGATGGTGATGACAATCCATTCACCAATCCATTGGACAGCGACAACGATGGTCTTCCAGACTTCTTGGACCAGGATGCAGACGGCGATGGTATCCCGGATAACGTTGAGGGACAGACCACCGATGGTTACATACCACCAAGTGGAAACGATACAGACGGCAATGGTCTGGATGATGCCTATGAGAATACGCCAGGAAGTGGCGAGGGCATCTCAGTTGTAGACACGGATGAGGACGGTACACCTGACTATATAGATGAGGATAGTGACGATGATGGCGTGGATGATCTATATGAGGCTACAGACCGTGATAATGACGGTATTGCAGATGTGCTTCCATCAGGAAACGATGCAGACGGCGACGGTCTTGACGACAACTTTGATGCGAGCAACGGCTTTGATACGCCTAACGGTAATCAGGTCACTACAGATCCAGACACCGACCTGAACAATACGGATGGTGATGAGGAGCCAAACTACCGTGATACGGATGACGATGGCGACAATGTAGATACGATCGATGAGAACCCAGATCCAAACGGTGACGGTAATCCGGACGATGCGCAGGATAGCGACAATGACGGTACACCAGACTATCTGGATACGGACGATGATGGTGATGGCATAGATACTGCCAACGAGGACTATGATGGCGACAACGATCCTACCAACCAGGACAGTGACGGTGATGGTATCGCGGACTACCTGGATACGGATGATGACGGCGACAACATAGATACTGCCGATGAGAACCCAGATGTTGATGGTGACGGCGATGGCGCCGATGGCCAGGACAGTGATGGCGACACGATACCGGACTACCTAGACCAGGACGATGACGGTGATGGCATCGACACGATCTTCGAGGACTACGACGGTGACGATGATCCTACCAACCAGGACAGCGACAATGATGGTACACCAGACTACCTGGATACCGATGACGACGAGGATGGCATCAACACGATCGATGAGAACCCAGACCCTAACGGTGATGGCAATCCAGACGATGCGGTGGACAGCGACAATGACGGTACGCCAGACTATCTGGATACCGATGATGCCGATGGTGATAGTATCGTAGATACGGTAGACCTGGATGATGACAACGATGGTATCCTGGATACGGATGAGGATCCTAACCTAGATGGTGATGACAATCCATTCACCAATCCATTGGACAGCGACAACGATGGTCTTCCAGACTTCTTGGACCAGGATGCAGACGGCGATGGTATCCCGGATAACGTTGAGGGACAGACCACCGATGGTTACATACCACCAAGTGGAAACGATACAGACGGCAATGGTCTGGATGATGCCTATGAGAATACGCCAGGAAGTGGCGAGGGCATCTCAGTTGTAGACACGGATGAGGACGGTACACCTGACTATATAGATGAGGATAGTGACGATGATGGCGTGGATGATCTATATGAGGCTACAGACCGTGATAATGACGGTATTGCAGATGTGCTTCCATCAGGAAACGATGCAGACGGCGACGGTCTTGACGACAACTTTGATGCGAGCAACGGCTTTGATACGCCTAACGGTAATCAGGTCACTACAGATCCAGACACCGACCTGAACAATACGGATGGTGATGAGGAGCCAAACTACCGTGATACGGATGACGATGGCGACAATGTAGATACGATCGATGAGAACCCAGATCCAAACGGTGACGGTAATCCGGACGATGCGCAGGATAGCGACAATGACGGTACACCAGACTATCTGGATACGGACGATGATGGTGATGGCATAGATACTGCCAACGAGGACTATGATGGCGACAACGATCCTACCAACCAGGACAGTGACGGTGATGGTATCGCGGACTACCTGGATACGGATGATGACGGCGACAACATAGATACTGCCGATGAGAACCCAGATGTTGATGGTGACGGCGATGGCGCCGATGGCCAGGACAGTGATGGCGACACGATACCGGACTACCTAGACCAGGACGATGACGGTGATGGCATCGACACGATCTTCGAGGACTACGACGGTGACGATGATCCTACCAACCAGGACAGCGACAATGATGGTACACCAGACTACCTGGATACCGATGACGACGAGGATGGCATCAACACGATCGATGAGAACCCAGACCCTAACGGTGATGGCAATCCAGACGATGCGGTGGACAGCGACAATGACGGTACGCCAGACTATCTGGATACCGATGATGCCGATGGTGATAGTATCGTAGATACGGTAGACCTGGATGATGACAACGATGGTATCCTGGATACGGATGAGGATCCTAACCTAGATGGTGATGACAATCCATTCACCAATCCATTGGACAGCGACAACGATGGTCTTCCAGACTTCTTGGACCAGGATGCAGACGGCGATGGTATCCCGGATAACGTTGAGGGACAGACCACCGATGGTTACATACCACCAAGTGGAAACGATACAGACGGCAATGGTCTGGATGATGCCTATGAGAATACGCCAGGAAGTGGCGAGGGCATCTCAGTTGTAGACACGGATGAGGACGGTACACCTGACTATATAGATGAGGATAGTGACGATGATGGCGTGGATGATCTATATGAGGCTACAGACCGTGATAATGACGGTATTGCAGATGTGCTTCCATCAGGAAACGATGCAGACGGCGACGGTCTTGACGACAACTTTGATGCGAGCAACGGCTTTGATACGCCTAACGGTAATCAGGTCACTACAGATCCAGACACCGACCTGAACAATACGGATGGTGATGAGGAGCCAAACTACCGTGATACGGATGACGATGGCGACAATGTAGATACGATCGATGAGAACCCAGATCCAAACGGTGACGGTAATCCGGACGATGCGCAGGATAGCGACAATGACGGTACACCAGACTATCTGGATACGGACGATGATGGTGATGGCATAGATACTGCCAACGAGGACTATGATGGCGACAACGATCCTACCAACCAGGACAGTGACGGTGATGGTATCGCGGACTACCTGGATACGGATGATGACGGCGACAACATAGATACTGCCGATGAGAACCCAGATGTTGATGGTGACGGCGATGGCGCCGACGGCCAGGACAGTGATGGCGATACGATACCGGACTACCTAGACCAGGACGATGACGGTGATGGCATCGACACGATCTTCGAGGACTACGACGGTGACGATGATCCTACCAACCAGGACAGCGACAATGATGGTACACCAGACTACCTGGATACCGATGACGACGAGGATGGCATCAACACGATCGATGAGAACCCAGACCCTAACGGTGATGGCAATCCAGACGATGCGGTGGACAGCGACAATGACGGTACGCCAGACTATCTGGATACCGATGATGCCGATGGTGATAGTATCGTAGATACGGTAGACCTGGATGATGACAACGATGGTATCCTGGATACGGATGAGGATCCTAACCTAGATGGTGATGACAATCCATTCACCAATCCATTGGACAGCGACAACGATGGTCTTCCAGACTTCTTGGACCAGGATGCAGACGGCGATGGTATCCCGGATAACGTTGAGGGACAGACCACCGATGGTTACATACCACCAAGTGGAAACGATACAGACGGCAATGGTCTGGATGATGCCTATGAGAATACGCCAGGAAGTGGCGAGGGCATCTCAGTTGTAGACACGGATGAGGACGGTACACCTGACTATATAGATGAGGATAGTGACGATGATGGCGTGGATGATCTATATGAGGCTACAGACCGTGATAATGACGGTATTGCAGATGTGCTTCCATCAGGAAACGATGCAGACGGCGACGGTCTTGACGACAACTTTGATGCGAGCAACGGCTTTGATACGCCTAACGGTAATCAGGTCACTACAGATCCAGACACCGACCTGAACAATACGGATGGTGATGAGGAGCCAAACTACCGTGATACGGATGACGATGGCGACAATGTAGATACGATCGATGAGAACCCAGATCCAAACGGTGACGGTAATCCGGACGATGCGCAGGATAGCGACAATGACGGTACACCAGACTATCTGGATACGGACGATGATGGTGATGGCATAGATACTGCCAACGAGGACTATGATGGCGACAACGATCCTACCAACCAGGACAGTGACGGTGATGGTATCGCGGACTACCTGGATACGGATGATGACGGCGACAACATAGATACTGCCGATGAGAACCCAGATGTTGATGGTGACGGCGATGGCGCCGACGGCCAGGACAGTGATGGCGATACGATACCGGACTACCTAGACCAGGACGATGACGGTGATGGCATCGACACGATCTTCGAGGACTACGACGGTGACGATGATCCTACCAACCAGGACAGCGACAGTGACGGTACACCAGACTACCTGGATACCGATGACGACGAGGATGGAATAAATACCATTGACGAGAACCCAGATCCCAACGGTGATGGTAATCCAGACGATGCGGTGGACAGCGATAACGACGGCACGCCAGACTATCTGGACGCTCTAGACAGAGATGGCGATGGCATACCAGACCTATTTGATATCGACGATGATAATGACGGTATACTTGATGTTGTAGAAGGAGATGTTGATACAGACGGTGACGGAATTATTGATTCACTAGATCAGGACAGCGATGGTGATGGAATTCCAGATAACGTAGAAGGACAGTCTAGTTTTGATTACATCAATCCATCTGGTGTTGATGATGACGGTAACGGTTTAGATGATGCTTATGAGAATACACCTGGCTCTGGTGAAGGCGTAACACCTCAAGACACAGATTCAGATACTGTTCCAGATTATCTAGACACAGACAGTGATGACGATGGTGTATTTGACAGTACAGAAGGATTTGATTTTGACAGCGATGGACGTTCAGAGGTATTTCCTTCTGGTTCAGACATTGATCAGGATGGTCTTGACGATGCGTTTGACGGCAACAATATGGGTTATGAAGATCCTAATGGAGCTCAAGTAATTGATGATCCTCTTAATGATTTGGTTAACACTGATGGTGCTGATGATCTGGATTATAGAGATACAGATGATGATAACGATGGTATTCTCTCAGCAGATGAGGATAATGATCCTAATGGTGATGGTGACGGTGCAGATGCAAATGATGCAGACGGCGATGGCACGCCAGATTATCTAGATCCAGACGATAGCGATAATGATGATGACGGTATTCCAGATAACATTGATATCGATGATGATAATGATGGTATCCTTGATACGGTTGAAGGCACAGGAGACTTTGATGGTGATGGTGTTATCGACGCATTTGACCTGGACAGTGATAACGATGGTATTGCAGACAATGTAGAAGGTCAATCAACAGATGGTTACATTGCTCCTTCTGGAAATGACGATGATGGCAATGGTCTAGATGACGCTTACGAGGTAATTCCTGGTTCTGGTGAAGGTGTTACACCTAATAATCAGGATGGTGATGGCAACCCAGACTATATTGATATCGACTCAGATAACGATAATGTCGACGATTTCATTGAAGGTTTTGATTTTGATAATGATGGTATTCCTGATATCGCTTTCGCGGAAGCGGACACAGATAACAACGGGTTTGACGATGCATTTGATGGATTAACAGATGGATATGATGATGTGAACGGTCAAGTAGTGGACACAAATCCAGCAGAAGATCTATTGAATAGCGACGGTGAGGACGAGCTTGACTTTAGGGATACTGATGATGATAATGATGGTCTGTTGACCTTTGATGAAATTCCAGATCAAGATGGCGATCCAGATACCATAGATCCATTGGATTCTGATAATGATGGCATTCCAGATTATCTAGATGCTTTAGATACCGATAATGATGGTGTTCCAGATGCAGATGATGTTGATGACGATAATGATGGTATCCTTGATGTAGTAGAAGGTAATGGTGATTTTGACGGCGATGGTGTAATTGACTCATTAGATCTTGATAGTGATAACGATGGTATTGCAGACAATGTAGAAGGACAATCAACAGATGGATACATCGTTCCTTCAGGAAATGATGATGATGGCAATGGTCTTGATGATGCTTACGAGGTTACTCCAGGATCTGGTGAAGGCGTAACACCTAATAACCAGGATGGTGATGCAAATCCAGATTATCTAGATATCGATTCTGATAATGATAATGTTGACGATTTCATAGAAGGCTTTGATTTTGATAATGACGGTATTCCTGATATCGCTTTCGCGGAAGCGGATGCAGATAACAACGGGTTTGACGATGCATTTGATGGATTAACAGATGGATATGATGACGTGAACGGTCAGATTGTCGATACCGATCCAGCAGAAGATTTATTGAACAGCGACGGTGAAGACGAGTTGGACTTTAGAGATACTGATGATGATAACGATGGACTATTGACATTTGATGAGAATCCAGATCAAGATGGTGATCCAGATACTATTGATCCATTAGATTCCGATAACGACGGCATTCCAGATTATCTAGATGCAAGAGATACTGATAATGATGGTATTCCAGATATAGTTGATATCGATGATGATAATGATGGTATTTTGGATTCAGTGGAAGATCCTAATGTTGATGGCGATAACAATCCAGATACTAACGCTTTGGATTCTGACGGCGATGGCCTACCGGATTCTTTAGACTTAGATTCTGATAATGATGGTATTCCTGATAATGTTGAAGGACAAACTACTGATGACTATGCGAGCCCATCTGGAAATGATGATGATGGCAATGGTCTAGACGACGCTTATGAGGAAAATCCAGGTGACGGCGATGGTGTTGATCCTAATGATCAGGATGAAGATGGTATTCCAGATTATCTAGATGAAGATTCAGATGAGGATGGTACACTTGATAATGACGAGGCTTACGATGATGTGACTGAAGTTGGTGATAACAACAATAACGGTCTTGACGATGCTTATGAAGATGATCTGGCAGGAGATCCTTATGATGATGTCAACGGCGCTCTAGATAACGGTGCTAGTGATACTAATAATGATGATCTACCAGATACTGACGAGGTCGACTTTAGGGAAGCTATCGGTACGATCACAGGCTTCGTATTCAACGATGTTGATGGCGACGGCGTGTATGACGCAGATGTGGACGAGCTGTTCCCAGCAGGAACCGAGGTTGTACTAACCAGAGGTGACGACGATGATGACGAGGACAACGACCTAACCTTCACGGTAACGGTTGGTGAAGACGGAAACTGGAGTGCAGAAGTACCGGTAGGTGACTACACGGTAGACGTTGACGAGAGCACGCTTCCAGATGGTGGTGCAGGCTATGCACTGACCACTGGTGACAGTGATCCACAAGATGTGACTGTAAACAACGGTGAGACTACAGAGACTACGCCTGATGGATATCAAGCAGTAGGAACGATCACCGGCTTCGTATTCAACGATGTTGATGGTGATGGCGTGTACGATGAAGATGTGGACGAGCTGTTCCCAGCAGGAACCGAAGTGATCCTAACCAGAGATGACGACGATGATGACGACGACAACGACCTAACCTTCACGGTAACGGTTGATGAAGACGGAAACTGGAGTGCAGAAGTACCGGTAGGTGACTACACGGTAGACGTTGACGAGAGCACGCTTCCAGATGGTGGTGCAGGTTATGCACTGACTACTGGTGACAGTGATCCAGAAGAGGTGAGCGTTAACAACGGTGAGACTACAGAGACTACGCCTGATGGATATCAAGCAGTAGGAACGATTACAGGCTTCGTATTCAACGATGTTGATGGTGATGGCGTGTACGATGAAGATGTGGACGAGCTGTTCCCAGCAGGAACCGAAGTGATCCTAACCAGAGATGACGACGATGATGATGACGACAACGACCTAACCTTCACGGTAACGGTTGATGAAGACGGAAACTGGAGCGCAGAAGTACCGGTAGGTGACTACACGGTAGACGTTGACGAGAGTACGCTTCCAGATGGTGGTGCAGGCTATGCACTGACCACTGGTGACAGTGATCCAGAAGATGTGACTGTAAACAACGGTGAGACCACCGAGACTACGCCTGATGGATATCAAGCAGTAGGAACGATTACAGGCTTCGTATTCAACGATGTTGATGGTGATGGCGTGTACGATGAAGATGTGGACGAGCTGTTCCCAGCAGGAACCGAGGTGATTTTAACCAGAGGTGACGACGATGATGACGACGACAACGACCTGACCTTTACGGTAACGGTTGATGAAGACGGAAACTGGAGCGCAGAAGTACCGGTAGGTGACTACACGGTAGACGTTGGCGAGAGTACGCTTCCAGATGGTGGTGCAGGTTATGCACTGACCACTGGTGACAGTGATCCAGAAGATGTGACTGTAAACAACGGTGAGACTACAGAGACTACGCCTGATGGATATCAAGCAGTAGGAACGATCACAGGCTTCGTATTCAATGATGTTGATGGTGATGGCGTATACGACGCAGATGTAGACGAGCTGTTCCCAGCAGGAACCGAGGTGATTTTAACCAGAGGTGACGACGATGATGACGATGACAACGACCTGACCTTCACGGTAACGGTTGGTGAAGACGGCAACTGGAGTGAAGAGGTACCAGTAGGTGACTACACGGTAGACGTTGACGAGAGCACGCTTCCAGATGGTGGTGCAGGCTATGCACTGACCACTGGCGACAGTGATCCAGAAGAGGTGAGCGTTAACAACGGTGAGACTACAGAGACTACGCCTGATGGATATCAAGCAGTAGGAACGGTAACAGGCTTCGTATTCAACGATGTTGATGGTGATGGCGTATACGACGCAGATGTAGACGAGCTATTCCCAGCAGGAACTGAAGTTGTACTGACCAGAGGTGACGACGATGATGACGAGGACAACGACCTAACCTTCACGGTAACGGTTGGTGAAGACGGAAACTGGAGTGCAGAAGTACCGGTAGGTGACTACACGGTAGACGTTGACGAGAGCACGCTTCCAGATGGTGGTGCAGGCTATGCACTGACCACTGGTGACAGTGATCCAGAAGATGTGACTGTAAACAACGGTGAGACCACCGAGACTACGCCTGATGGATATCAAGCAGTAGGAACGATCACCGGCTTCGTATTCAACGATGTTGATGGTGATGGCGTGTACGATGAAGATGTGGACGAGCTGTTCCCAGCAGGAACCGAAGTGATCCTAACCAGAGATGACGACGATGATGACGACGACAACGACCTAACCTTCACGGTAACGGTTGATGAAGACGGAAACTGGAGTGCAGAAGTACCGGTAGGTGACTACACGGTAGACGTTGACGAGAGCACGCTTCCAGATGGTGGTGCAGGTTATGCACTGACTACTGGTGACAGTGATCCAGAAGAGGTGAGCGTTAACAACGGTGAGACTACAGAGACTACGCCTGATGGATATCAAGCAGTAGGAACGATTACAGGCTTCGTATTCAACGATGTTGATGGTGATGGCGTGTATGACGCAGATGTGGACGAGCTGTTCCCAGCAGGAACCGAAGTGATCCTAACCAGAGATGACGACGATGATGATGACGACAACGACCTAACCTTCACGGTAACGGTTGATGAAGACGGAAACTGGAGCGCAGAAGTACCGGTAGGTGACTACACGGTAGACGTTGACGAGAGTACGCTTCCAGATGGTGGTGCAGGCTATGCACTGACCACTGGTGACAGTGATCCAGAAGATGTGACTGTAAACAACGGTGAGACCACCGAGACTACGCCTGATGGATATCAAGCAGTAGGAACGATTACAGGCTTCGTATTCAACGATGTTGATGGTGATGGCGTGTACGATGAAGATGTGGACGAGCTGTTCCCAGCAGGAACCGAGGTGATTTTAACCAGAGGTGACGACGATGATGACGACGACAACGACCTGACCTTTACGGTAACGGTTGATGAAGACGGAAACTGGAGTGCAGAAGTACCAGTAGGCGACTATACGGTAGACGTTGACGAGAGTACGCTTCCAAATGGTGGTGCAGGCTATGCACTGACCACTGGCGATAGTGATCCAGAAGACGTGAGCGTCAACAACGGTGAGACCACAGAGACTACGCCTGATGGATATCAAGCAGTAGGAACGATCACAGGCTTCGTATTCAACGATGTTGATGGCGACGGCGTGTATGACGCAGATGTGGACGAGCTGTTCCCAGCAGGAACCGAGGTTGTACTGACCAGAGGTGACGACGATGATGATGACAACAACGACCTGACCTTCACGGTAACGGTTGATGAAGACGGAAACTGGAGCGCAGAAGTACCAGTAGGCGACTATACGGTAGACGTTGACGAGAGCACGCTTCCAGATGGCGGTGCAGGCTATGCACTGACCACTGGCGACAGTGATCCAGAAGACGTGAGCGTCAACAACGGTGAGACCACAGAGACTACGCCTGATGGATATCAAGCAGTAGGAACGATCACAGGCTTCGTATTCAACGATGTTGATGGCGACGGCGTGTATGATGCAGATGTGGACGAGCTGTTCCCAGCCGGAACCGAGGTGATCCTAACCAGAGGTGACGACGATGATGACGACGACAACGACCTGACCTTTACGGTAACGGTTGATGAAGACGGCAACTGGAGCGCAGAGGTACCAGTAGGTGACTACACGGTAGACGTTGACGAGAGTACGCTTCCAAATAATGGATTTGGCTATAGCCTAACAACAGGTGATAGCGATCCAGAAGATGCTAGTGTTGAAGCTGGTGAACTTACAATTACCGATGATGATGGTTACTTATTTACACCATTTGACGATAATGACGGCGATGGCATACCTGATGATATCGATATTGACGATGATAATGATGGTATACTTGATTCAGTCGAAGGTGATAAGGATACTGATGGTGATGGATTAATTGACTCATTAGATCAAGACAGCGATAACGACGGCATTCCTGATAATGTAGAAGGTCAAGAAACGGGAGATTATATACCACCATCAGGTGTGGATAGTGATCAAAACGGTCTGGACGATGCTTATGAAGATGAGCCAGGAGATGGAGATGGAATCGATCCAATCGACTTTGATGACGATGGTACTCCAGATTATAACGATCTAGATTCTGACGATGATGGTGTTGATGACAGCATTGAAGGATTTGATTTTGATAATGATGGTGTCGCAGATGTTCAACCTAGCGGTGACGATGTTGATAATGATGGTCTTGATGATGCATTTGATGGTGATACCACAGGTTACGGTGATCCAAATGGTGTGTTTGTAGTAGATAATCCAGCGGAAGATCTAAATAATACTGACGGTGATGAAGAACCAGATTATAGAGATACAGATGATGACAATGATGGTATTCCAACTGAGTCTGAGGATGGAAACATCAATGGTGACTTAACCGACGATGATGGTGACCGTGATGGTATTCCTGACTACCTAGATGTTGATGGTGGTAACATTGAAATATTTAATGTGTTGACACCTAATGGTGATGGTGAAAATGACATCTTTGTAATTGATGGTATTGAAAACTTTGAGAACAATGTCAAGATTTTCAATCGTTGGGGTGTAGAGGTTTACAATGTGGATAATTATGACAATGTGAATAGATACTTTAGAGGTGTGTCTGATGGTCGCGTTACAGTTGCCACTGACGAGTTATTGCCTGTAGGTACCTACTACTATGTCATTGAGTACACTAACGACGATAACCAGAATGTTCAACTTGCAGGTTACCTGTATATAAATAGATAAATGAACTAGTCTTGCGATTGTGAGCCTAGTAATTTTAATAGACAAAGCATGAAGAAATTTATAATTGTTTTATTGTTTTTTGCTTTCGCGAAAGCGGTAACAGCCCAACAGGATCCTCAATATAGCCAGTATATGTACAACCCTATTGTTGTGAACCCAGCTTATGCGGGTAATCGAGGCGTAGCAAGTATAGTAGGTTTACACCGAAGTCAATGGGTAGGTCTAGATGGTGCTCCTAGGACACAAACGTTATCGTTTCATACGCCTATATCTGACAGTCGAGTAGGATTAGGATTGAGCGTGGTGAATGATGAATTGGGGCCTAGTGATGAGACTTATTTTGCAGCAGATTTTAGTTACACTATTCCCGTAAGTTATAATGGAAATTTAAGTCTAGGGCTTAAAGGTGGAGCGCATTTGTTAAGTGTTGATTTTAGTAGATTGAATGCGCGTGAGGTAGATGATGCTTTATTGGAAAATAATATTGATAATAGACTATCACCTACGGTTGGAGTTGGTGCCTACTATCACACTGATAGATTTTATCTAGGTTTGAGTACTCCCAATCTTTTAAGGACAGAGCATTTTGATGAAGAAAATAGCGCTAGCACTGCCTATCTAGCAGAAGAGCGTATCCATTATTTTGCAACCGCAGGTTACGTATTTGATTTGAATGATAATATCAAATTTAAGCCTACCACGTTGGTTAAGGCTGTTGCTGGTGCACCACTTCAAGTGGATGTTACGGCAAACTTTTTGTTCAACGAGCGATTAACGCTAGGTGCAGCGTACAGATGGAGTGCAGCAGTAACTGGGCTAGTAGGATTTCAGGTAAGCGATTCTATGCTAATTGGATTTGCTTATGATCGGGAAACTACTGAGCTGGGAAATACCGTATATAATGATGGTAGTTATGAACTCTTCATTAGATTTGAGCTATTCGATAGATACGACAAACTTATTACACCTCGATTCTTTTAAAGGAACTAGATTATGATGAAACATTTACTTTTTGCTCTATTGCTATGTATGGGAACCTCACTGGTAGCCCAGCAAAATAAGATTGAGCGTGCCAATAAGGATTATGATCAGCTCGCGTTTATTGATGCGCAACAATTGTATAAGCGTATTGTTGAGAATGGTTATAAGAGTCCAGAAGTTCTTGCTAAGCTAGGAGATACTTATTATTTCAATGATGACTTGCAAGAATCTTACAAGTGGTACAACCAGCTATTTGAGCAATATACGGACAACATCAAGCCAGAGTATTATTTTAGATATGCCCAGTCTCTCAAATCTGTAAGAAGGTATGATGAGGCAGACCAGCTCATGGCAAAGTTCAATACCTTCAAAGGGTACGACTCAAGAGCTGAGGCTTACTCAACGCAGCCGGATTATCTACAAATTATTGATTTTCAATCTGGAAGATTTGATGTAAAGAATGCTCGTGAGATCAATTCTTATACAGCAGATTTTGGCCCAGCGTTCTACGATGATCAAAATAAGGTTGTGTTTGCAAGCTCAAGAGATACTAATTCTTTAATCAAGAGAACTCACAGTTGGAATGAGCAGGCGTTTCTAGAATTGTATGATGCCAATCGCAATAGCATTGGAGAGTTGAGCGATGCCGAAAAATTTAGTGGAACATTAAATACTAAGTTTCATGAAAGCACGCCAGCTTTTACCGCAGATGGTGAAACTGTTTACTTTACAAGAAATAATTACCTGGATGGTGATTTGCGTCAAGATATTGATGGATTGACAAAGCTTAAGATTTATAAATCTACTCGCAAGGGTAAGTCATGGACTAAGCCTATTGAGATGCCATTTAATAGTGATAGCTACAGCACCGCGCATCCGGCACTGACTCCAGATGGCAGCAAGATGTTTTTTGCAAGTGATATGCCTGGCAGTACAGGATACGATGAAGAAAACAATTTTACAAGATCTGATATATGGATGGTCACGATAGGTGCTGACGGTAGCTATGGCGAGCCAGTTAATGTAGAGTCTGTAAATACCATGGGACGTGAGACGTTCCCATTTGTTAGCAAGAATAATGTTTTATACTTCGCTTCTACAGGACATCAAGGTCTTGGTGGACTGGATGTTTTTGCAAGTTCCATCAATCCAGACGGTAGTATGAGTGAGGTAGTGAACATAGGTAAGCCGGTGAATACACCTTATGATGATTTCTCATTTATTGTAAATGATGATACTAAAATTGGATACTTCAGTTCTAATAGAATTGGTGGTATGGGCGATGATGATATATACCGCTTTGTACAATTAGAAGACTTGAGAGATACTTGTGAAATACTAGTTACTGGAACTGTAACTGATGAGCAAACTGGAGAGCCGCTAACAGGTGCAACGGTTACCATAATGGATTCTAATAACAATCAAGTTGACGAGGCTGTAACTCGAGCTAATGGTAAATATGTATTTAAACTTGAGTGTGATAAGCAATACTTTGTAAGAGCTGATAAAGAAGATTACAGAGCAGAAGAAGATCTGTTCACTACGCCTCAAACAAGTGATTTCATCGATATTCCTCTAGCATTGTCTAGCCGATTAGTTCCTGTATTAGAATGTGATGATCTCGCTGATGTTTTGGATATTGAGCAAATCTATTTTGATTTTGATAAGTCAAACATAAGACCAGATGCTGCTCTAGAGCTGGCTAAGATTCAAGCGTTCCTAGAATTATATCCAGAAACTAAAGTTGAGATAAGATCGCACACGGATAGCCGCGCTAACGATGCTTATAATGATGCATTGTCTGAACGTCGCGCGCAAAGTACGAGATCATGGTTAATTAATAAGGGAATTGATGCAAATCGTATCACGGCGAAAGGATACGGTGAACAACAATTGGTAAATGAATGTGCTAATGGAGTAGATTGTACACCAGCGCAACACCAGCTGAACCGTAGATCAGAATTTATAGTTTCTGGTTTAGATAAGTATAACGAATGTGACTAACTGACGTTGTAATCGTTGACCAATAAAAATGCCCTTTGTATTCTTACAAAGGGCATTTTTATTAACTACTAACTACTAACTACTAACTACTAACTACTAACTGTCAACTACTGAATACTCCGCAATTGACTCAAACTCTGAGACAAAGTGAAACTTGATGCTCGGGTATTTTTGTTGTGTCATTTGTAGTGAGAAACTAGAGTCTGCAAAGAAAACCAATTGGCCTCGCTTGTCATGAGCTAGGAATTTAGCCTTAACTCTTTTAAAATCCTTGAATTCATCACTATCAGTATCTGCTGTATCTACCCAACATGCTTTATACACATTGAGGTTCTCATAACTACAGGTAGCGCCGTACTCATGTTCCAGACGATACTGGATCACTTCAAATTGCAAGGCGCCTACCGTACCTATCACCTTACGGCCATTAAGTTCTAGTGTAAATAATTGTGCAACACCTTCATCCATGAGCTGGTCAATACCTTTAGCCAGCTGCTTAGACTTCATAGGATCAGCATTATTAATGTACCTAAAGTGCTCTGGAGAGAAAGATGGAATTCCTTTATAATGTAACTCTTCACCACTGGTGAGCGTATCGCCTATTTTAAAGTTACCAGTGTCATGCAAGCCCACAATATCACCAGGAAAAGACTCATCAACGATTTCTTTTTTCTCTGCAAAAAAGGCATTGGGACTTGAGAACTTAAGATTTTTATTGAGGCGTACATGCTTATAAGCTGTATTGCGTTCAAACGTACCACTCACAACTTTAATGAATGCGAGGCGATCACGGTGGCGTGGATCCATGTTAGCATGGATTTTAAACACAAAACCACTGAAGTCTTTTTCATCAGGTGCAACAAGTCGTTCCTCTGCTTTTTTAGGTCTAGGTGCTGGCGCGATGGCTATAAAGCCATCAAGTAATTCTTGCACGCCAAAGTTGTGCAACGCACTCCCAAAAAATACTGGTTGCAATTCACCATTGAGATATTCCTCTCGATTGAATGTTGGATAGATTCCAGTGACAAGCTCTAGCTCTTCACGCAACGTGTCTGCTGCCTTGTTGCCTACCAGATCATCAAGTCGGGAATCCTGTAGATCACTAATCTCAGTTGTTGTCTTGTGATCCTTAGTGGTATTTCCCGTAAACAAGTGAACATCATTCTCACGTATATTGTAAATACCTTTAAGATCATAACCCATCCCAATTGGGAAACTCAATGGTGTAACACGTAGGTTGAGTTTTTGCTCAATCTCGTCCATGAGGTCAAAGGCGTCTTTTCCCTCGCGATCCATTTTATTTATGAATACGATCATCGGGATATTTCGCATGCGACATACCTCGACAAGTTTTTCAGTTTGTTCCTCAACACCTTTGGCAACGTCAATCACCACGATTACACTATCAACCGCCGTTAGCGTTCTAAAGGTATCTTCTGCAAAGTCCTTGTGACCAGGTGTGTCAAGAATGTTGACTTTGATGCCATCATATTCAAACGCTAGTACAGATGTAGCTACCGATATACCACGCTGGCGCTCAATCTCCATAAAATCACTTGCTGCACCTTTTTTGATTTTATTACTCTTTACAGCTCCAGCCTCTTGAATGGCACCACCGTAAAGCAGTAATTTTTCAGTTAGGGTTGTCTTACCAGCATCTGGGTGCGAAATGATCCCAAAGGTGCGCCTGCGCGCTATTTGATCTTTAAATTTCATAATAGGTCTAAGAAGTTGCAAAAATACATTTTCAACAGGCACTATACCACAAGTATCGTACATTCATAAACCTCTCTTTGCTACATGTTTCTTAAAGAGCAGTGACCATTGTCAATTCCTTGAAACTCATGTCGTATTTTTGATGGATATATGAGTAAAGTACAAGAGAAAGTTATTCTGGTCAATGAGCGAGACGAGCAAATAGGGCTCATGGAGAAGATTGAGGCACATGAGAAAGCGCTACTTCATAGAGCATTTTCAGTCTTTGTGATCAATGATAAGAATGAGATCATGTTGCAGCAGCGAGCACAACATAAATACCATTCACCAGGCCTATGGACCAATACATGCTGCAGCCATCAACGAGAAGGTGAGACAAATCTTCAAGCTGGTAAACGCCGTCTTATGGAAGAAATGGGTTTTACAACTGATCTTAAAGAACTATTTAATTTTATTTACATCGCACCTTTTGATAATGGCCTTACGGAGCATGAGTTGGATCACGTGATGGTAGGTAGTTATAATGACGCACCACAGATAAATCCCGACGAGGTCGCAGCCTGGAAATGGATGACAGCTCACGACATTAAAAATAGTATGGAGAGCAATCCAGAACTCTATACCGAGTGGTTCAAGATCATCTTTGATAAATATTACGAGCATATATCATGAGAATAACGGCCTACAGGAAAGCACATTTTAATGCGGCTCACCGCTTATATCGCAAGGATTGGAGTGATGAAAAAAACGAAGAGATATTTGATAAGTGCAGCAATCCACATTATCATGGTCATAATTATGAGCTAGAGGTAGGCGTGACCGGTGAGGTTGATCCAGAAACAGGATATTTAATTGATCTCAAGATTCTTAAGGATATTATTAAGGAACAGATAGAAAATCACCTTGATCATAAAAACCTCAACGAGCAAGTTCCAGAATTCAAGGACTTAAATCCAACTGCCGAAAACATCGCATTTGTCATCTACAATAGGATACGTAAACACCTTGATCCAAAATATGATCTAGAGATTAAGTTGTTTGAGACACCGCGCAATTTTATTTTATATAAAGGTGAATAATGACATGGTATCCACTCACATTTGAACCTATTTTACTAGAGAAAATCTGGGGTGGACAGCATTTAAATCAATTAAAGAATATACAGCCACCTATCGACCAATTAGGTGAAAGCTGGGAAATAAGTACTGTTCCCGGTAAGGTAAGCGTGGTTGACAATGGTGACTTAAAAGGACACAATTTACAGCAGCTGCTCGACACCTATCCAGAAAAAATATTGGGTGCCAGACTAGCAGCTCTCTACGGTAACAAATTCCCCTTACTCATAAAGTTTATCAATGCGGCTCAGGATTTATCCATACAGGTACATCCAGATGATGAGATGGCTGGCAATCAACACAACAGCTTTGGCAAGAGCGAGATGTGGTATGTCATGGATGCCCGTCCAGGATCACAGTTGACAATAGGATTTGAGAATAATGTTGATGAGTTAGCTTTCGCGAAAGCGGTACAAAACAAAACACTGCCACAACTACTCAATAATATCGAGGCAAGACAAGGCGATGCTTACATGATCGCTCCAGGAACCGTTCATGCTATCGGTGCAGGAATTACACTGGCAGAAATTCAACAAAGTAGCGATATCACATACAGAGTGTACGATTATGACCGCAAGGACAGTAAAGGGAATACGAGAGAACTGCACATTGATGCCGCAATGAAGGCTAGTAATCTTGCCGCTGGAGCTGATCATAAATTAGCTTATGATGTAACACAAACAGGCATTCAAACATTAGAAAGTAATCAATATTTCACTACGAGAATTGCACAATTCACGGGTCAATTTGAAGTTCCACACACGGCAGATTTCTTTACTATATTGATTAATGTAGGTGTCGCAGTGAATATTTTGCATGATGGTAATTCATACCGTTGCCATCACACACAAACCTATTTATTACCAGCCGCGATGAACCCATCAGTCACTATTGAGTGCGATACAGAAGCACGTGTTTTAATTGTGACAGTCTAGCTGGTTATTCACTATTTTTGCACCAAATTTTTACAACATGGCAAGTATTAGAGACCTTAAACAGGACATCAATTATGTTTTAGGAGATATTATTGAAGCAGCATTGATTCATCAAACGGCAAACCCAGATGAAGATGATGCAAAGTCTGAACAAATAATTGAAGACTGTATCAGCACTTTTGACGAGTTAATCGCCCGAGTAAATGATAAGAGTGTTGAGAATAGAAGTGCTCACTTAAAGCAGGTGCGCGCAGATCTTGAGACTAAAGGAAAGGCACTGATAGAAAGAGTAAACGGTCTATAGATTACTTTTTGACTCCTTAATCAATTCAGACAATCGTGTTCCATACATACTTGTCTGAATTTTTTTTGGCATTTGTTTATAAATACTGTCTAGTAAGACAGGATTAGCGTCAAATCCTTCCTGTAACAAAATATACGGTGCTACCGCTTTTTCCTTGTGAAATGTCGCATAGTTCACCGCATATAGAATGCGTTTCTTCAAATACTTCTCGTATTCAGTATTAAGTGAATCGATGGATGCTTGCGAGGGATTTTCTTCTTGATTTAAAGACATGCTGCGCTTCATGAGGTTTGTATAAACTTCATTGAGCTTGTCTTTGTTCTTATTGAACTCTGCTAGCACGATTTGATTTTTAGAACCCGTAATGACAGCATCTTTTTCAAAATTGTTGAGTGATGAGTTGATGGTCATAACTGTGTCTTCTGCAAAAAATGCGATGCGATCATCGTATTGTGTCCCATCTTTCACATCTAGATATAGATAGAGTAATTGCGGCTCGTCAATGGTGGCGCTCAAGCTATAATCACCAGAACCGTCAAGCGATACAGAATCAATGGTAATAAGGCTTGTGTCCACCGTTTTTTGCAGTAATACCTTACCTACCTTTAAACCATCAATAGAACCGCGTACCGTTAGGTTACCATTATCCTTGTCATCATTGCAAGAGATGAGAAGTATAGAAAAGGCGATTATAAATAGGGACAATCTCATAGCATCAATTAAGGCTGCAAATATGCATCTTACTTTTAAATGCTCCTACACAGGTGCTGCCATTTGTAATAAAATTGTACAAGCAATAGCGCCTACTGTACCTACTACATATCCAAATACTGCTAATAACACGCCTACGGTCGTCAATGCTGGATGAAATTGAGCGGCAACAACTGGCGCGCTTGCCGCGCCACCTACATTTGCCTGGCTACCTACCGCAAGGAAAAAGTAGGGCGCTTTGATAAGTTTAGCAACAAGTATCAATAAACCGGCGTGAATACTCATCCATATGATGCCAACTAAAATTAGATACGGATTTTCCAATATTTGCCTCAAGTCCATTTTTACACCTATGGTGGCTACAAGAATGTAAATGAAAATACTACCTATGCGTGACGCACCAGTGCCTTCATATTTTTTCATGGGCGTGTAGGAAAGTAAAATTCCAATAGTGGTAGCGATAGAGATCAACCAGAAGAAGGAACTGGTCAAGAAGCTCAGGTAGATATTGCTAGCGATACTATCAATGTCACTCATCGTTTGAGACAGGTGATTACCCAAAAGATGCGCAATGGCGACCGTGCCAAAACCAATTCCCAGCATTACCATTATATCCGTGATCGTTGCTTCTCGCTTGACGCTGCTAGAATAATTAGATACCTTTTCTCTAAGCCTGTCAATCGCACTAGCGTCGGCGCCAGTCCATTTATCAAAACTTGCGGCCTTGCCTATTCCCAACAGCAATATTGCCATCCATAAGTTTGCTACAACGATGTCTACCAGCACCATACCACCGTACAATTCCTGATTAAATTCATAAATCTCGAGCATGGCTGTTTGATTAGCGCCACCACCTATCCAGCTACCAGCAAGCGTAGAAAGTCCACGCCACACGGCGTCAAAGCCAGCACCATCGACCGTATCTGGTGAGATGTAGGTAAAAACTAGAACAGCAATCGGCCCGCCTATAATAATACCAGCAGTTCCTGTGAGAAACATGATCAAGGCTTTGGGTCCTAGATTGAAAACGGCCTTCAAGTCGATACTCAGCGTCATAAGAACAAGTGCAGCTGGCAATAAATATCGAGTAGCGACATAGTAAAGTGATGAACTATACTCGACCACGACTCCATTGTCATCAGATATTTTCCAGTCTGCTGCAATGATACCTGTAGAGCTTAAGATCGACGGCAATAAATAGCACATGAGCAATGCTGGTACGACCTTGTAAAATTTATGTAGGACGCCACTGTCTCTTGACGAGGTGTAGAACACGACTGCTAGACACAGCATCAGTATGCCAAAGGTGATCGCATCGTCCGTAATCAATGGTGATGTGTCGACGATCTTATTGATTTCCTGCAAGCTCATGATTAAGAATTTGAGCGGCAAAATACGATATTATGATTTTGGACTATTGATTTGTGATAATGCTTTTAATAGTTACGCTTTCGCGAAAGCGTAATACCAACGACCTCACTTACTTCACAAAATCAACAATACGTTGTACTAACTCTTCATGCAACGGGAAATTGGGATCGCTATAACTCTTTGCGTTTTCAAGAGGATCACTGCCCACCTTTTTAAGTACATGATTCATATCTTTAATAATGTAGTAATCTGCTTGTGGCGCTGCTGTGTGGAGTAATTTGGCCTGTTTGATATCAATCTGGGTGTCTTGATCACCGTTGACAATAAGCACTGGTAATTCTAATTTTGAAATAACAAGGGCTGGATCATGCGACATCCATTCTTTCATAAATGGTTGTAGGCTAGGATTGAAGATAGAGTTGAGGTAGGCAGGATAGTCAGTCACTAGGCTATCTTGTGCTTTCATTTTATTAAATACAGTTTCTACCTGTTTGTCAAGACCTGGTGATTGCGCGCCTACTTGTTGTATAATCGATTTGTCGATTGTCTCACCTGGACCAGCAATACTTATAAAACCATCAACTTCATCATTTAAAGCGAGCATGGCAACCAGTGATCCTTGACTATGCCCAGCCATGTAAATTTTATCAAATCGTTTGTCGTCAACAAAGTGATTGATTACCGACGATGCATCTGTTACAAAATCTTGAAACTTAATATCATCAACACTGCGTCGTTCTTTAAGTCTGGTGGCTGTACGCTTGTCATATCTATAGGTGGCGATTCCTTCCTTTTGTAAAGCTTGTGCGAGCTGCTTGTGGCTATCATTTTTAGTCATCATGCTGTTGCCATCACGATCATTAGGGCCACTACCGGTAAGCAGTATCACCAGCGTTTTGTTGGCTTGGTTTTCTGGCATGAGCAAGGTTCCTTTTACGTCTTCATTGATCGTTACATCTGTTGACAACGTTGATTCTTTTTCAGCAGGTTTTTTACTGAAGGCATCTTGTCCAAAAACGATTGCTGGAAATAAGAATAGAAGTAGAAACTTTTTCATGATGTAATTTTTTTGAATTCAGTATAGCTATAAATGAATGAGGTTAACGTGATGACAATTGTTGTGCCAAGCAAGATGTAAAATGTCCATTGATCTGTTAAGGTCAATGCTGATATTATGATCAATGCACCAGCTGCCATAAATAAGTAACCACCTAGTTGGTGAGTAGCTCGCCATACTTGATCGTTTTCCAGTGTCCATGGCGTGCGTATGCCAACAAAATAATTTGATTTTATTGATGGCAGGTAATTTCCTAGAATGAGAAATAACAGACCAACAGCAGCATATATCCATTGAATACCAATGCTAATAGTATCGCCGGCCGCTTTTAAATCAATATAGTAGATACCAAATACTGCGATAATGCACATAGCAGCAGCAAACCCTAATCGCAACTTAATCCATACAGAACCCATTTTTTCAATCTGCTTCTTGGGATCTATGGCAGGTAAATATTTAAGTAAGAAATAAATCAAGCCAGTGGTCGCCGCTGGTAAGATCCACAGTTCAGATTTATGACCGTATCGATTGACGTTTCCTTCTAGATCAAAATGCATGGGCACTTGATCAGGTAAACCAGCATAGATAAATGCTAGATAAATAAATGGCAGTATTGTTAAGATGATGATCATAATCTCAAAACGTCTAGAAGTCATGACTGCATATTTTTAAAGGTTAGTATCCATGATAGTAATTGATCCATCACCGTGGTGTTGATCGAGTAGTAGATAAACTGCCCTTGTTTGTTGCCGTGAATTAAGTCGGCACGCTTGAGCAAATCCAGATGATGTGAGATACTAGGTTTGGACATTTCAAATTCTTGTGCGATCTCGCCTGCATTAAGATCCTTTTGCTTTAAAAGTTCTAGTATCTGCCTTCTTGTAGGATCGTTAAGTGCTTTTAAAAGCGAGTTCAAGCTATTAAGTATTTAGGCAAATATCTAAATAACTCTTTAATGATCTCACTTCCAAAATGTTAAAAATTTATGTTGTCGGGAACTAGATAAGCTGAATATGAATTTTAAGAAACAAGAAACAAGAAACAAGAAACAAGAAACAAGAAACAAAAGCCTAAGAGCCAATTGGTTGATATACAATATTCTTAGCGTAAAAAAAGATAAAGAAGGCTCTCGTGTTCAGGAATATTCAATTTCTTACCGTCAACCGTCAACCGTCAACCGTCAACCGTCAACCGTCAACCGTCAACCGTCAACCGTCAACCGTCAACCGTCAACCGTCAACCGTCAACCGTCAACCGTCAACCGTCAACCGTCAACCTATCTCTTAGAAATCTTATTATGTGTAATCTGTCGCTGTCGGTTTGCTTTAAAAGTATCCATTTCTGGATCGCGCAATGCTCTGTGCTTTGTGCTGCGACCTTGAACGCGCTCGCGCCACATTCTAAAGCTGCTGGCTTTCATCTGGTCGCGCATGATTTTGATGACTTCTTGCTCAGAAACGCCAAATTGGAATTCAATCGCACTAAAAGGCGTGCGATCTTCCCATGCCATTTCTATGATGCGATCTATCGCTCGCTCGTCTAGATCCCGTAGGATATCTTTTGCCTTACTCATACCTGCAAGATAGTCGGGCATCGCTTTCTATTCTTGCAAAAAGACGTTAAACTAGAGTACTACCTTTCTAAAGGTAAGATTGATTCGTGGCTGGATCTCTCGCTTGGTTTTGGCGATTTGATGCTTGTACGTGTGCTGCGTCTCGCCACTCATATAAAGTAAACTTCCATTCTTTAGTAGTAGTTTGAAACGTTTTTCCTTATCGTCATTATGCTTCAAGTGAAAATAGCGTTGCGCACCAAAACTGATGCTCGCAATAGACGGATTTTTACCCAATTCTTTCTCATTATCTGCATGCCAGCCGTTAGAATCCTGACCGCTGCGGTACAAGTTAATCAGGCAGATGTTGAACTGCGTGCCGCAGGCTTTTTCAACATCGGTTTTGATCTGGGTAAGCCGTTCTGTCCACGGCAGTGGCTCAAACTGGATGCCGCTGTAACCATAGGTCAATCCTGCATCGCCATACAACTGGGTTAATCGAGGCTCGTCATAGGTCTTGCCGAATACGGTAATCTTATTCTGTCGCCATGGCGTTTCTTTTTGCAGGGTAGCTTGTAGGTGTTCCGCTTTCGCGAAAGCATAAAAAGCATCATCATACTGCACGCTGGCATCTGGAATTTTCAGGTCAATCATAGGGTCAACTTACTATGCATGCATATTAAAACTAATGTTATATCGTGTTTGAACCATGGGCTAGGCAGTATATTGCGCGACAATCAAATTTATACTATGTATACATCGCGAATAGCGGGAATGGGTAAATATGTTCCTGAAAATATAGTCACAAACGACGATCTCTCAAAAGTAATGGATACCAACGACGCGTGGATTCAGGAACGCACTGGTATCAAGGAACGTCGCCACATCAAGAAAGGCGACGGTAATACGACTGCCGTGATGGGTGTCAAAGCTGCTGAAATAGCACTGGAACGCGCCCAAGTTTCTAAGGATGATATTGATCTCATCGTTTTTGCCACGTTATCACCAGATTATTACTTTCCAGGTTGTGGCGTGCAGGTTCAGGATCTTATGGGGATTCACACCTGTCCAGCGCTGGATGTGCGCAATCAGTGTAGTGGTTTTATTTATGCTATTTCGGTCGCAGATCAATTTATAAAAACGGGCATGTATAAAAATGTCCTTGTGATAGGATCAGAAAACCATAGTGGTGGCCTGGATTTCACGACTCGTGGTCGTGGCGTGAGTGTAATCTTTGGTGATGGTGCCGGCGCGGCTGTACTCACAAGATCTGATACAGACGGTCATGGCGTGTTGTCGACACACTTGCACAGTGAAGGTAAACATGCGCTAGAACTCTCATTGAAAGGTCCTTCTACTTTGCATTGGGTTCCAGAAATAATAGAGGAAAATCCTCAAGAGGATATTCCTTACTATCCATATATGAACGGCCAGTTTGTATTCAAGAATGCGGTGGTTCGTTTTAGCGAGGTAATCATGGAAGGTTTGAAAACAAACAACCTGCAGGTTGAAGACATTGATATGTTGATACCACATCAAGCTAATTTGCGCATCTCTCAATTCATCCAGAAGAAATTCCAGCTAGCGGACGATAAGGTCTATAATAACATACAACGCTACGGTAATACCACGGCAGCCAGTATTCCTATCGCATTATGCGAGGCATGGGAAGAAGGTAAGATCAAGGAAGGTGACACGGTAGTGTTGGCAGCCTTTGGTAGTGGGTTTACATGGGGCAGCGCTATTATGAAGTGGTAGTAGGAAATTAAAGCGCCATTGTTACCATAACAAAATCCCGAGCCTGCAAGCTCGGGATTTCTAGTAACCAAATAAAAACACTAACCATTAATTATGAGTTATTTGGTCATGTATGAATCGATGTAAAATCGATTTCTTATCAAATAAATCAATAAAGGTTTATCACTTCCTTCACTCAATAGACGATCATATCGTCGTAATGTTACACTGTAAGTAATAATTATGTCTAAAAAAACACTGGTGCTAGGCGCCTCGCTTAAGGAAGAGCGATACTCAAACGTGGCGATCTACAGGTTGCGCAAATTCAATATTGATACAGTCGCAATTGGTCTGCGAGAAGGTCTGGTCGATGATGTAAAACTGCATACAGATCTAGTGCCGTTTCAAGGAATTAATACGGTGACCCTTTATTTGAACCCTAAGAGGCAAGAGGCTTACTATGATTATATCATTAGCTTAAGACCTGAACGTGTCATCTTTAATCCAGGCACAGAAAACCCAGAGTTTTACAAGATGCTAGAAGAAAATAACATTAAGGTTGAGGTTGCTTGTACGCTAGTCATGCTGGGTACTAATCAGTATTAGCAGTTAAATCTTCCTGCTGGGTAAACCAACTACCTATCCATAATCCTGCAACCGTAATCGCACCGTTCAAGATCAGAATAAAAAAACCGAATTTAAAGTTGGCTTGCGTTTCTGCCAGATAGCTTATCGCATAGGTAACAAATGGTGAGGCGATGGCGATGATAGGTATCAGTTTATGATTGACTTTGACTTTTGTTAAGATCCCAAAACCAAACATACCCAACAGCGGTCCATACGTGTAACCAGCAAACACAAACAATTTGTTGATTACACTCGCATCTTGAATGATGTATTCAAAACCTACAATCACAAGTATCAATACTATTGAAAATCCTACGTGAAACAGTTTGCGTAGTTGTTGTTGTTTCTGTTCTGCAAAGTTTTTTTCAAGCTTTACTATATCAACGGAGAAAGAAGTCGTGAGTGAAGTCAACGCGCTATCAGCACTGGAATAGGCGGCCGCAACCAGTCCTAGAATGAACACAAGTCCCAACCCGATACCTAGACCATTGTCCATCGCTACCGCTGGGAACAATTGATCCTTTGTGGCTGTTAGGAATTCCGCTTTCGCGAAAGCGGTAAGCAAAACGCCCAATGCAAGGAACACAAGGTTCACGATGGTTAAAACAATAGTGAACCAAAAAATGTTTTTTTGAGCATCACCAAGACTGCGGCAGGTCAAGTTTTTTTGCATCATATCTTGATCCAGTCCAGTCATTACAATGGCGATAAAAGCACCCGCTAGAAATTGCTTGATAAAGAATTGATCGCTTTTCCAGTCATCCCAAAAGAAGATTTGCGAGTACTCGCTTTCACTCACAAAACTGATTATTCCACCTATTCCATTGAGGTCTAGACTATCACTGACGTAATAGATCGCCACGCCTACTGCAATAAGCATAAACAGTGTTTGCAAGGTGTCAGTCCATACAATGGTCTTGATTCCTGATCTAAAAGTATAAAGCCAGATGAGAACCACGGTAAAAGTCACCGTTTGCCAAAATGCAATTCCCATCGCATCAAAAACGAAGGTCTGCAATACACCAGCCACTAGATATAGCCTAAAACTAGCGCCAACGATGCGTGATAAGAGAAAAAAGCTGGAGCCTGTGTACTGCGCAGCACTACCATAACGATCACCTAAATAACTGTAGATAGACGTCAAGTTCATGCGATAATACAGCGGCATGAGTATTAAGCCTATGACGGCATAGCCCACAATGTAACCTAGCACTACCTGAAAATAATTCATCGATCCAGCCTCAACAGCACCTGGAACCGATATAAATGTCACACCACTTAACGACGCGCCTATCATCCCAAAGGCCACGATGTACCATGGCGACGATCTGTTGCCTCTAAAGAAGGTCGAACTATCAGCCTTACGGCCTACCACAAAGGAAATAATTACCAGCACGGCAAAATACGTGGCAATGGTTAGTAAGATTTGGGTAGAGCTCACGGTTTAAATTTTGCTGCTAAAATAGTCATAGCAATCTGCATATCACCGACCAATATTCACGATTGGGCACGCTATATTTGTGAGACATGAATTTTTCCTCAAAAATCCTAGAAGAAGCCGTACATCAAGTATCTCAATTGCCTGGAATAGGTAAACGTACAGCGCTGCGGTTGGTACTGCATCTCATGCGACAACCAGAACAGCAAACTGATGCGCTTTCTAAGGCCTTGACAGATATGAGGCATGATCTCAAATTTTGTAAAAAGTGTCATAATGTGAGCGATACAGATTTTTGTGAAATCTGTGCCAGCCACAATCGGGATCATACATTAGTTTGCGTGGTAGAAGACGTGCGCGACGTGATGGCCATTGAAAATACGAGCCAGTATCGAGGTTTGTATCATGTTTTAGGTGGTAAGATCAGCCCGATGGATGGAATAGGCCCGCAAGATTTGAAAGTAAGCTCACTGGTCAATCGCGTGAAAAACGATGAGGTTAAGGAAATCATTTTTGCATTGAGTCCAACCATAGAAGGTGACACGACAAATTTTTACATCTTCAAGCAATTGGGTGATTTACCAGTCAGCACATCGACTATTGCACGTGGTATTGCCGTAGGTGACGAGCTAGAGTTTGCAGATGAGGTAACGCTAGGCCGCAGCATCTTGCAACGCATTCCTTATGAAACCAGTGTGAAAAGCTGATGACGCAACTATCGATCATAATCTTGAACTACAATGCTTCGGCTTTTTTGGAGCTTTGTGTCGAGAGCGTGTTGGTAGCCACACAAAACATAAAATCTCAGATCATCGTTGCTGATAACGCATCGACAGACAACAGTTTGATGCGCATCAAGCAATACTCAAATCAAGTTGAGATTATTGAGTTTGATAAAAATTATGGCTTTTCTAAAGGGAATAACCTGGCAGTGCAGCAAGCAACAGGAGAGTACATCTGTTTGTTGAATCCAGATACGATAGTAGGTAGCAATGTTTTTGATGAATGTTACGCTTTCGCGAAACCTGCACTGAGTGGAGTCGAAGTGGCGCAATCCCAAGTAGGCTTCATAGGAGTACAGTTGATCGATGGTAGCGGCACGTATTTACCAGAAAGTAAGCGTCGTGTTCCCACTAAAAGTGGTGTAGCCTTAAAAAAGATAGGTGTTGATTCAAAATATTATGATCAACGGTTTACCCAAGATGAGCGAGCAAAAACAGAGGTCTTAGTCGGTGCATTTATGATGGGCAAAAAATCCACCTATGAAAAGCTAGGCGGTCTGGATGAACGGTATTTCATGTACGGCGAGGACATTGACCTGAGTTTTACTGCTTTGAAGAACGGTTTTCATAATTGGTATCTAGGAGATCTTAAAATCATTCATTTTAAAGGAGAAAGCACTATACAAGATAAAAAATACCGCGAGCGATTCTACAACGCGATGCAATTATTCTATGCTAAGCATCATCCTGAAAGCAAATGGAGTCAATGGCTGGTAAATAAGTTTGCACAAGTCATGATAAATAAAACACCAAAATCAATTGAACAAAAAATCGATGTTGATAGAAGACAAATAGTAATTTCTGAAGATTACGATTCAGATAGATTTGAGGTGTTTACACTAGACCAACTATTGGAAAGCAATTTCCTTACGGATACCGTGAATCTTGAAATCATTTGGGACACTAAAACCATTGAACGTCAAGAGATCATTTCCTTCATGAGTTTTCATGGAAATAGGTGGACCTATAGATTTCTAAATCATTCTCGCTCAACCATTTCGGGAAGCGATTCCAGCAATTCACGAGGTGTTGTTAAGCAATTCTGATTAAAAGTTGTGATTCATTGAATTATTGATAACAATATCTTAAAACATTATAGGCACAATGCGATTACCTCAAAACAGAGATTGATTATTAGTATTTTTGCAAAAGTTAAAACCTAGCTAGAACACTTTATATATGGCACGATACGAATTAAAACTTCCTAAGATGGGTGAATCTGTAGCAGAGGCTACAATTACTACATGGCTCAAGAACGTTGGTGATGCTATTGAGATGGATGAGCCAGTGCTAGAAATAGCGACTGATAAAGTCGATAGCGAGGTGCCTAGCGAGGTTGATGGTGTCTTGTCTGAGATTCTTTTTGAAGTTGATGACGTCGTCCAGGTAGGTCAAACCATCGCCATTATAGAGACCGATGCCGCTGAGGCTAGAGCATCAGTTCCTGATCAAGTAAAAGAGGTGACAGCTGCTGCACCAGCAGGCTATGCAGAAGAAGCAACACAGACTGCTGCAGAGCAAGTCAATAAAGGTCTAGAAACTGCTGGCAAATACGACTACTCTAATAGTGATCAGTTCTACTCGCCATTAGTAAAAAACATCGCCAAGGAAGAAGGTATCGCAGTATCTGAATTGGAGAGCATTTCAGGTACAGGAAAGGACGGTCGTGTAACTAAGCACGATATTCTAGCTTATGTAGAAGACCGCAAATCCGGCAAACCAGTAGCTCAAGCAAATGTCGTCGCTGATAAATCAGCTTCAGCAACAGTAAAATCTGCACCGGTGGCAGCACCAGTTTCTATGAACGGTGATGATGAGATCATCGAGATGACTCGCATGGGTAAATTAATCTCGCACCACATGGTGGCAAGTGTGCAAACTAGCGCGCACGTACAAAGTTTTATTGAGTGCGATGTGACCAATATCTGGAACTGGAGAAAAAAGAACAAAGAAACATTCAAACAGCGAGAAGGCGAGAATCTCACTTTCACGCCAATATTTATGGAAGCTGTGGCAAAAGCCATCAGAGAGTTCCCGATGATAAATATTAGTGTTGATGGTGACCGTATCATCAAACGCAAGAATATTAATTTGGGTATGGCAGCTGCCTTACCAGATGGCAACTTGATTGTTCCAGTAATCAAAAATGCAGATCAGCTCAATCTTGTGGGTATGGCAAAATCTGTTAATGATCTTGCAGGCCGTGCACGCGATGGTAAACTCAAACCAGACGATACTCAAGGTGGTACTTATACGGTGACTAATGTAGGAACATTTGGTTCTATCATGGGTACACCTATTATCAATCAACCACAGGTCGCCATACTTGCCTTAGGTGCTATTAGAAAAGTACCAGCAGTCGTAGAAACACCAGAAGGTGACTTCATCGGTATACGTATGAAGATGTTCTTATCACACAGCTATGATCATCGTGTTGTAAATGGTGCTCTAGGTGGTCAATTTGTGCAGCGAGTAGCACAAATTTTAGAATCTTTTGACACTGATCGCGAGATCTAAAGAATCCAACAATTATGGCAGATCAAATCCATCTAGAAGATTTCGATTACTTCAAGGGCGCCAAAGTATTGCATTATTTTGAGTTCAATGATCCAATGACGGTTAAGGACGAGTATTTCAATGAACTTGAGATACACGCGTTAACCATCTGCAATTATGATGGTGAGCAGACCATGCTTTTTTATTTTGATGAGGATTTAGAGATCGTACATGAACACGAATTCATGATCACCAAACAAGCAAAAGAAAAAGCAGCCGAAGATTTCTCTGGAATCGATATTAACTGGAAGAATAAATAGCCTAATTATAGACCTCTAGAAATCTAGATGCGATCTTGACACAGTCATGCATTTCTAGCACCAATTCTCTAGCTTGCCTTCCTTTTTCCAGCAATGTTTCAGGATTCTCGATCAATTCTACCAGTTGTGCCACGAGGTAATCCACATCAGGTTGTGCATCAATAACTGGTACTTGATCTACTGCGTGATACGTTTTGTAGGCGTTTCCAGCACCGGCAAATACTACCTTTCCTTTAAGCATCGCCTCTAGAGCATTATATCCTTGATCATAACATAATACCTGATCTAATAATATGTGAGCACTAGAAAAACTATTTATGTATTCGTGATACGGTAAGTTTTCGGCAATCGTGATTTTAATTTGGTCATTATATTTTTCTTTGATACGCTTCAACGCCTCTTCAAAGTAATAAATCCCTTTTTTGTAATAGTTGGGCCTATTGATTCCCATAAAGATCTCGATAGTTGATAGATCGGTGTTTAGAGTCAATTCGTGTCTTGATGTTTGCACTGGTGCAGGAATGATTTTGGTCGCTTTTTTTTGATTGGTAAGTGCCATTGCATAGTCGACATTACTAGGAATGACAGCCTCGCAATGTTGCACTAGCCAGTGGTAATTCTCTTGATATCCTTTTTCCAGATACTTGTAGGTATGACCTAAATATGGTTTTAACCTTACATCTTTCTTCACTGGATCTAGAATGGAATATCCTTGATGATCATTCATTAGATATTGAGCGTATTCTGCATCATCACCACAGGCCGCCAGATAGCACTTACCATTATTAGCTACTAACCACTGCATCATTTTGAGCTCTACTGCTGGCTCGCAACCTAGTGCATTAGAATTGATGAACTGTACTATATCGTGGTCTTTGAGTTTGTTTTTGCTTTCGCGAAAGCTTGCATACCTCAAGTTATCTTCAAGATTACGACCTGTGAGTTTCCACCAGGCTACTTTGAACTTTTCACGGAACCAATTCCTACGGAACCAATCGCTGCCAATGAAAACATCTACCGGATAATTTTTAAACCCATCACCATCACCAACTAGTGTCACTTTATGACCCAACTGTTGCAAGCCATGTTTCAGGGCATTGTGATAACCGCTGTATTCTCCTACCAGCAAGATGCGCATAAAAAGTATCTTTGGGATAAAGATACACGCTTGCAACCTTACACGACAGACGATCTTGAGATTCTCATCGCGACCATGGATCGTGAGGATTTGTCGTTTCTGGAAGTGATGTTTTCAAAACCGTTAGAACAGATTCATGCTAACATTTTGATAGTTAATCAAAATCAGGATAGCAAATTGGTATCTAAGAATCCCAACATCAAAGTGATTAACGATGTCGGTCGAGGTTTGAGCCGCAGCCGTAATATGGGTATTAAGAACATGACAGGTAAGTTGGGCTGGATACTCGATGATGATTGTATCATATTGCCAGATTCCATCCAAAGTATCGTGGATGCTCACAATGATATTCCATCTACAATAATCACTTTTCAAACGGAAGTCCTAGAAACAGGAGACCCTTATTGGAATTATCCTAAGCAACCTACTTTTTTCCAGCATCAGGATTTGAAGTTGATGGAAAAAGTCCTGTCGCCAGAGATTACATTTAAAAAAGAATTGATGACTCAAGAAGCTGTGTTTGACGAGCGTTTTGGATTAGGGGCACAGTTTGAAGACAGCGAAAACCTAGTTTTCCTAAGTAGCTTGAACAAGTTTGACATTTCCGGAGCTTTTTATCCAAAAATGATCGTTAAGCATGGCCAGCACAATAGCAGTGATGAGCCAGCTGCAGACCGCGTCATATATGCTCGCGGCGCGCTAGCAGCATTCTTGAAGCGATCTGTATTTTTTCACGCTTGGAAATACGCGTTCTTTCTATTGAGAAAAGGTCTGGTGAAATCACCTCGAGAACTGTTGAGGTCAAAATCCTTATTTCAAAAAGGAGCTGAGAGTTTTCAGAAAAGCGAGCTTTTAAATAACAATTAATTACCGACCTTTATTTAATGGATTATACCATCATCGACATTCCTAAAATTACTGATCCACGTGGTAATCTCGCGGTAGTTGAAAAGGCTTCTATACCATTTGCAATCAAGCGTGTGTATTATTTGTACGATGTTCCTAGTGAATCTCATCGTGGTGGTCATGCACATAAAGAGTGTTATACCATGCTTATCGCAATCAGTGGCAGTTTTATCGTGCAGCTCAATGATGGTAAAACTACTACTGAGGTATTTCTCAACAAACCAGCCAAAGGCCTTATCGTGCCGACTATGGTATGGCGAGAACTTACAGATTTTTCTAGCGGTGCGGTATGTCTCGCGCTAGCTTCTCATGATTTCTCTGAAGAGGATTACATCAGGGATTTTGACAAATTTAAATCACTTGCCGCTGCGCACGTGAAATCCTAGATTTCCTAAAATACGCTGTGTTTTTCGCAAAGATTTGAGCTGAATACGATTCATCTTGAGTAGTGATTGCTGCTTTTTAGTCAAATGATTGACATCTACTATATTTTGATACTTATGCGCGCCTGAGATATCATTTACCAATCGATAAGCTATTGCAATACCATACCTATTCAGGCTCAAATATTTTGATAAAGCATTATTCGTACTCGCATAATCATCATAATCGCTAAAATCAGGATAGCGTCTTTGGGACATGGCTACCTTGTTGGATCGATTTTCAGCGCTTTCATCCACATAAAGAGTTATCTTTTTTGAGAACGCTATTTTCAAATGAATTCCTATCCGGATAAACCAATCGATATCTTCAAAGTGGGTATAATCGGTATTGAATAGCCCAACTTTTTCCAAGGCACTAGTCTCTATAACGATGGATGAACACCGCAAAGTAGGATTTAGGTAATTGTATTTAAAAAAAGGCTCTAGTAAAACCTGAGGTTCAGAGTTTTTAAGATTAGAAAACTTAGTCTCAAGTGTTTTTCTTTTTCGTTTCAATAGATAGTTGGTCGCAAAAACCTGAGCAGTAGGGAACTTTTCAAATAATTCTTTAATCGTTGCTAGATGTTCATTTGTCCAATAATCATCCGCATCTAATAATGCAATTTGAGTAAAATCATTCTCTTGTGCATAGGCAATTCCTGCGTTGCGCGCAGCGCTCACACCTTGATTATTTTGATGAATTACTCTAATTTTTTCATTCACTAATTGATCGGCGATACGCTCGCTACCATCATTACTGCCATCATCAATGATTAAAACTTCTCTCGCGGCATAAGTTTGGTTAACGGCAGACTCTACCGCTCGCTGCAACGTGCTTGCTTTATTATATACAGGAATAACAACAAGAATATCCATTTAAAGAGAGTTGAGATGGTGTAGCAATAAATTTACCGAATTCTCATCACTGTACTTTGTAAGAATAGACTTCCGGGAATTAAAATCTTGATCAGTGAAATCGGTTGTCATAAGTTGATCAACCGCTTTCTGTATTTCTAATTTATTATTTGCGACATGAACCAAAGGACGCAAAGAATTCTCTGTTAGCATCTCGTTATTAGCAATGACGTGTTTTCCATTGAACAGCACATTCAATAATTTTAATTTCAAACCAGTCGCTTGGGTAGCCAGCATCATGTGAATTTGGGCCGCGCTTATCAATTCAGAAAGTTTGGTTTCACTTGGATTTGCTATCAGTTCAACGTTAGGTGCCTTTTCTATTTTTGATACCAATCTATTGGATGGTAATCTACCTGTGATCTTTAATTTGTGATCCAGATCATGCCATAGTTCTAGCAACTCAAACACGGCTCGCTCATTTTCAATAACATTCAAACTACCGTGAAACAGCGCAAAAAGCTCATCGCTCGCTTCATGTTTTGAGATTTGTTGACCATGAAATGCAGGAATAAGAGCAACCTGCGTTTTAGGATATTGTTTTTCAAAATGTGATTGATCATTAGAACTTATCGTCAGCAACAGCTGCGCATGCTCAAGAACGGTCTCATATTTTTTAAGTAATTGAGAATCAAGGTTGTAATACAATGATCTAGGAAAGCTTGCTTGTTGTGCAAGATGTTTATAGTACTCGTGTTCCACATTAGCGCATCTTACCACTTTTATTTTAGAGCTTAAGGATGGATGATCCAGGTAGTTACAAGTATGCAATCCTTCAAATAAGATAGCGCCTGGAGCTTCTTGTAATCGTTTTAAAAGCGACTCACTTTTTCTAGAATTTACTATGTACGGTTTACTAGGTGAGATACCAGTGATGCCTGTTTTTCTTGGGTAATAAAATACCTGCTCGCAATATCTCTCAAGCAGTTGGGCAGGCAAACGATTGCCATATTGAAAGCAATGTAAAGTGATACTTACATTACGCTCATGCAGTGCTTTGATCTTATAAAAAACGTCAATAACACCACCGTAATTAGCTGGATAAGGAACGTCAAAACTTACAATATCCAGGTGCGTGATCATACGGTTTTTTGAACCACCTCAAATACTTCACCATCATCACACTTGATCGTTTTTGATGGGTATTTAAGAATCAAGGCATAGTCATGGGTTGCCATGAGAATCGTGTTGCCGTTCTTGTTAATAGTTTGCAGTACCTCCATGATCTCAACGCTGGTTTGTGGATCTAGGTTACCGGTAGGCTCGTCTGCAATGATAAGCTCTGGATCGTTGAGTAGGGCACGAGCAATGGCAACGCGCTGCTGCTCGCCACCAGATAATTCATGCGGGTATTTAAAACCTTTGGTTTTCATGCCTACCTTGTCCAGCACCTCATCAATTTTTGAAGTCATTTCTTTTTTGTCCTTCCAGCCGGTTGCTTTAAGTACAAACTTTAGGTTATCGTGAATTGTCCTATCGGTAAGTAATTTGAAATCCTGAAAGACTACGCCTAGTTTGCGGCGCAGGTAAGGAATCTCTTTTTCGCGCAAGCGTGATAAATCAAAATCCACGATGCTGCCCTTTCCTTTTTTAAGAGGTATATCGCCATAGAGCGTCTTCATCAAGGAACTTTTACCGCTACCCGTTTTACCTATCAAATAAACAAATTCACCCTTATCAATTGTAAGGTTGATGTTCTTTAAAATCAGGTTGTCACGTTGATAAATATCTACGTCACTAAGGGTTAAAACGTGCGATGCCATGCAGGATTATTTGAGGTAAAGTTACACAAAGCTGTGAATAACCTCGCTTATAATTAATGTGCAAATCCTGCGTTAGTCACATGTAGGATTTTAATTTTACCTACTTGCAAACGACGCACACATGAAAAAATTGATAGTTGCTTTAATGACGATGGGATGCCTGCATCTAGGTCACGCACAGCAGTCAAAAATCTATACCGATAATCTCGCCACCTATAATCAAGCGCTGGATTTATACCAGGAAGATCAATACATCACGGCCCAGCGATTGTTCCAGCAGGTGCGTGAGCAGTCCAGCGATGAGACGATCAAGGGTAATGCAGCCTACTATGCGGCAAACTGTGCCGTGAGACTTAACCAGCGCAATGCAAATGATCAGGTTGAGGAATTTGTAGAGGAATTTCCTACCAGTACAAAGCGCAACAGCGCCTACATCGACGTGGCAGACTACTACTTTGAAAACGGTAACTATCGCCAGGCGGCGTTGTATTATGAGAAGGTTGATGAGAGCACGCTTTCGCGAAAGCAAAAAAACAAATATGCCTTTAACACTGGATACACGCTAGTACAAAGCAAGAAGTTTGACGAGGCAAAGCCGTACTTGAACCGTGTAAGTGACGACCCGGAATATGGCTGGCAGGCCAAATATTACCTAGGCTACATCGCTTATGAAGGCGACGATCTAGAGCAAGCAGAAGAGTTGTTCAATGAGGTCGAGGAAGCACCTGAAACAGATGCAAAGCTGTCTTATTATCAAGCAGATCTCAATTACAAACTAGGACGTTTTGACGAGGCGATACGGTTGGCGCAAGAGCAGTTGCCTAAATCTAATCGTCAAGAGCAATCGCAGCTCAACCGCATCATCGGGCAATCTCTTTTTAATAAAGGCGATTATGCTGCAGCCTTACCTTATTTGCAGGAATATCGCGGCACGCGAGGCAAGTGGAACAACAATGATTACTACCAGTTAGGTTACACTTATTACAAGCTAGACGATTTTGAAAATGCGGTGGCTACCTTCAATAAGATCATCGACGGCGAGAATGCAACGGCACAAAATGCCTACTACCATCTAGGGCAAAGCTATATCAAATTGGATCGCAGCGAGGACGCGCTCAATGCTTTCAAACGAGCAAGCGAGCTGGACTACGATGATCAAATTACTGAAGATGCGCTGTACAATTATGCAAAACTGAGCTATGAGAACGGCAATCCATACGACAGCGTTCCTGCCGTAATCCTTGATTATGTTGAGAATTATCCTGATGCCGGCAACATGGCTGAAATGAATGAACTGCTAATTGATTCTTATTTCACCTCAAAGAATTATGCAGAAGCGCTGGAACTTATGGAAGATGGCCGTATCAAGGGCAATGAGAATGTCTATGGTAAGGTAGCTTTATACAATGGGCTTAATTTATTTACCGCTGGTAACTATCAAGAAGCTATCGATAATCTTGACAAGTCTATTAAATACCTGAAACAAAAAGACTTGCTCAAAAAAGCAAGATTTTGGAAAGCCGAAAGTTTTTATCAGCTCAATAATTACCGCGACGCGCTGGATGCCTTTAATGCAGCTCAAAAGATCAATGCATCTATTGGCGAGGACGACTTGCTCAACTATGATCTAGGCTACACGCACTTCAAACTCAAGAACTACTCGCAGAGCATCAGCTCTTTTGAACGTTTTGCAACGGGCAATGGCGATGACGCGGTGCGTGTCAATGATGCCTACATGAGGATAGGCGATGCAAACTTTGTGTCAAAACAATACTGGCCAGCCATGGAGGCCTATAATAAAGCCATTCAAGGCGGCGCGACCAGATCTGATTACGCAAGTTTTCAAAAGGCATTATCCTATGGTTTTGTTAATCGAGCAGACAGCAAGATTGAGACGCTCAACGATTTCTTAAACAATTATCCATCATCACCTTATCGAGATGATGTGTTATATGAATTAGGGAACACCTACATCAATAATGATCGTGTAGCAAACGGTTTGAGTACATATGATCGATTGATTCAGGAATTCCCTAACAGTAGTTACACTTCACAAGCCATGATGCGCAAGGGATTGCAGTTGTACAATGATGGTAACTTGAATGAAGCGCTCACGGTTTTTAAAAGTGTTGCCAGTAGATATCCAGGCACACCACAAGCTGTTGAGGCAGTGAGCAGCGCACGATTGGTGTATATCGATCAAGGTAGAACAGACGAGTATGCTTCATGGGTGCGATCACTAGACTTCATCGATGTCACAGATTCTGAGCTGGACGATACAGCCTATGAAAGTGCAGAACAGGCTTTTTTACAAGGCAAAAACAGCGCAGCGATAAGAGGTTTCAACAGCTATCTTAAGCAATTTCCTAACGGTAAATATGCTTTGCAGGCGCATTTCAATCTAGCACAGGCATACTTCACGGCTGGCGATAAGCAGACCAGCATTCCTCACTACCAGTATGTGGCACAACGTGATCAAAGTGAGTATCTGGAGCCATCGCTGGCACGATTGGGCGAGATATTGCTCAATGATGCAGTAAGCAGTGGTGCTGATCGTGGTTCCGCTTACGCGAAAGCGATACCTATCCTAATCAAACTGGAAAGCATCGCAGATTTTCCACAAAACGTGGATTATGCAAGATCAAACTTGATGAAAGCCTACTACGAGACTGGACAGTTCAACAAGGCCATCAATTATGCAAATAAAGTATTGTCAAATGCAGGAACTGATGATGCTGTCAAGGCAGATGCCTATGTGATTATCGCAAGATCTGCTTTCAAGGAAAACGATATGGATCGAGCTCGATCTGCTTATCAAGATGTATTGAGAACCGCCAGCGGCGCACTCGCTGCCGAGGCTACTTTTTACAAAGGCTTCTTTGAGAATAGAGCAGGTGATCATGAAAAGGCAATCAATACCATTCAAGGGCTTTCTAAAAACTACGGTAGCTATAAATTATGGAGTGCGCGAGGTTTAGTGGTCATGGCACAAAGTTATGATGCAACAGGTCAAACACTTAATGCTGTGACCTTGTTGCAAGGTGTGATCGACAACTTCCCACAGTATCCAGATGTGGTAAGCAACGCACGCCAAGAGTTGAACCGTATCAAGGCGGTACAATCAAAAACTAATTCTTCCATTGCACCATCAAATAACTAGAACTAGATGAATATCAAATATATAATTGCAAGTGCCATTTTTGTAGCTGCCTTAACGGTTACCGCACAGGATAAGGAAGAAGATCGATTGAATGGTGGTAGCATCACAGTAGTCAAGGCTTATGATCCATCAGTGAGCGATGCGTTTAAGGTAAAGAGCGTACCGCAACTTAATGATACGACTCGCATTGAGAAAAAAGCAGTTACCTATAGTATTTTTTCGGTTCCTGTGGCTTCTACCTTTACACCTGCCAAAGGAAAACTGTCAAGACTTAAACCTACCAAAAGGCCGCAATATTTTGATAACTATGCTCGACTAGGTCTTGGTAACTACGGCAATATCTTGGCAGAGTTTTCTGGTAATGTGGAGATTGATCGAGACAGCGATTTTGGGATTTACCTCAATCACAACTCATCTCTTGGCGGTATTGATGAGGTAGTCCTAGATGACGGCTTTTTAGACACGGCACTTGACTTATCCTATGGTGTTAGATCACGCGATATAAGTTGGAGTATTACGGGTGGTGCCAGATATCAATCGGCAAATTTGTACGGTGTTTTTGATCCTTTTAATGCTGCGCTGGCTGTCAATGATCCTGATGACATTGATGTCAATACTAACTATTTATCTTATGGTATAGGCGGTAACATAGATTTTAAGGAAAGCATTTTTAGCGAACTCAATTTAAAAATAACAGGACTTACCAGCGGTCAAGAAGCTGCCGAGGCGCGAGCGACTATAGGTTCAAAATTTACAGTTGACGTACAAGAAACTGAAGTCGATCTAGGCGTAGAATTGGATTATTTAACGGGTTCATTTGATCAGCAAGGTTTGATCGCTGCACAGAGTGATTATGCGTATTTCAGCACGACGGCAAATCCGAGAATAAATATCTATGATGATTTATATAAAATTGAACTTGGTGCCAAAGTCAACTATCTATCAGACATAGAAAACAGCGATGGGCAATTACATATCTATCCAGATATCAACGCGAGCTACAAATTATTAGATGAGAACGTGATCGCCTTTGCGCAGATTTTAGGTGGACTTGATATCAACAGCCTGCAACAATTTGCAGATCAAAATGTATTCCTGGCACCAGCCATAGACATCATTCCTACAGATAGACAACTGGATTCAAAAATTGGTTTGAAAGGTAGAATTACCAACAACCTGGGCTACAAAATATATGCAGGATATAGAAAGGAAAACGACCGCGCTTTCTACACAAAAGATATAGGTCAATACGTACCCTTGAATGCAGAAGCCTATGAATATGGTAATGTATTCTACACGCAATATGGTGATTTGAGTACCACGCTGTTGGGCGGTTCCTTGAGTGTCGATGTGAACTCACAGTTCAACCTCACCTTCAGCGCGCAGAGTATGAATTATGATGTTTCAAACGGTGAATCCTTTGAGAACGTAGCCTCACAACTACCAGACTTCACTGCAGATGTTGTAGGAACTTTCCAGGTTAATGATAAGCTAGATCTAGGAACGACAGTTTACTTTGTAGGTGATCGCGAGGTGTATCGATTTGGTACAGGCGTGGAGACGCTGGACTCATTTGTCGACCTTAATCTAGATGCCAACTACAAGCTCAATCCGCGATTGTCGCTGTTCTTGCGAGCCAATAATTTGACAGGCGGCAACTATGAATACTACCTCGATTACCCAGTGCAGGATCTACAGATTATGGGTGGTGCCGTTTATAAGTTTGATTTTTAAGTTAGTTACGCTTTCGCGAAAGCGTAACAACCCAAAGACTTCTCTATTTTACGAATAGTAAAATCAAATTCTATAAGCAGTGAGACAAGAGGCATTTTAGTTATTTTTAAGCCATGAAAAAACTAACCCTTATCGCGCTGGCTGCAATCTTAGCTGGCTGCAACAACGATCCAGAGCAAACTAACGATGTTGATACCATTTATACCAACGCCACTATCTACACGGTAGATAATGAATTTTCTACCGCAACGGCCATGGCTGTTAAAGACGGAAAAATCTATGCCATAGGTAATGAAGAGTTGGATTCTCTCTCAGCAAATGAGAAAGTAGATTTAAAGGGACAATTTGTTTATCCAGGTTTGATTGATGCACACTGTCATTTTTATAGATTGGGACAACAAACGCGCCGCGTAGATCTCACAGGTACAAAGAGCTACCAAGAAGTCCTCAACCGCATTGCAGAGTTTCATGACCGCACCGGCGTGGACTTTATCATAGGTCGCGGTTGGGATCAAAACGATTGGGAAAACAAAGAGTTTCCTAACAATTATGAGATATCGTTGATCTATCCTGACATTCCTGTAGCGCTAACACGCATCGATGGTCACGCGATGATTGTTAATGATGCAGCTCTTAAGCTGGCTGGTATCGATGAGAATACCGTGGTAGAAGGTGGCGATATAGAAAAGAAGGACGGCAAACTCACAGGTATCCTAGTGGACAATCCTATGGATATGGTCACTGCTGTGTACCCAGAAGAAACTCGTGAGGATCAAATCAATGCCTTACTTGCTGCACAAAAAGAAAACTTCAAATACGGTATCACCACAGTTGATGATGCTGGACTTGATCGCAATGTCATTGAGCTCATCGACAGCCTGCAACAGGCAGGTGACCTCAAGATGAAGGTTTATGCAATGATTAGCAATACACCTGAGAATCTAGATCACTACTTAGATGAAAAAGGTATCGTTAAGACAGATCGATTGAATGTGCGCAGTGTCAAATTTTACGGTGATGGCGCTTTGGGTAGTCGTGGTGCGGCCATGAGAGAACCTTACAGCGATAGGGATAATCATTACGGTGCTTTATTGAGCAGTCCAGAAACGTTCAAAGAAACGGCCGAAAGAATTGCACGATCTGATTACCAGATGAACACACACGCCATAGGTGATAGTGCGAATACTGTGGTTTTAAAAACCTACCGAGAATTACTCAACGACATGCCTGATAGACGATGGAGAGTTGAACACGCACAAATCGTCACGCCAGAAGATTTTGAATACTTTGACAGTGATCGCATTTTGCCAAGTGTTCAGCCTACTCACGCAACCAGTGACATGTACTGGGCAGAAGATAGAATAGGAGAAGAGCGTATGCAAGGTGCCTATGCTTTCAAGAAGCTCATGGAACAATCTGGTATGGTTGCGTTGGGAACTGATTATCCCGTAGAACAGGTAAATCCATTCTTGACGTTTTATGCGTCAACAGCGCGTAAGGATACTAGCGGTTTCCCGGAAGATGGTTTCATGGCAGATCAAGCACTTTCTAGAGAAGAAACGCTTAAAGGTATGACCATTTGGGCAGCCTATTCAAACTTTGAAGAAGATGAAAAAGGAAGCCTAGAAAAAGGCAAGGCTGCAGACTTCATGATCCTAGACAAAGATCTAATTACCATGCCTATTGATGAAGTACCTAATCTAAAAGTGAAGGCAACTTATATAAATGGCGAGCAGGTTTATCAGCCTACTTCTTCATAATCTGCTTCCTCGATTTCTGGATGCTCGTTATCAAGTTTCCAGTCCATGTACTTGTGTAGATCAGTATCGATCCAGCCAGTCACGATGGTCAAGAATGTCATGTCGTCTAGAAAACCTAGACCTGGAATAAAGTCAGGTATGAGGTCAAAAGGGCTTACGATATAGAGAAAAGCCGCCGCAATTGCCGCAATGGTAAACCAAGGAACCTGAGTATAAGCGCCCTTGCGGTAATCCTTTACCATGAGCAACATGATGTCATAGATTTTGGTATATCGCTTCAACATTTTTACACCTTTGAAAATGCGGGAAAGAGCGCTCTCCTTAGTCATCGCACGATCCACATCTGCAACTGATGTTTCTTCAGTAGCTTCCATGGCATACTCTTCATCTGGCATTAAAAATTCTTTCCAACTCATGAGGCAAATATTTGATTAAAATCCTTGAACGACTTGAACTCTAGGGCATTACCGCTAGGATCTTTGAAAAACATGGTGGCCTGCTCGCCTGGCTGGCCTTCAAATCGTATGTAAGGTTCTATGATAAATTGTATGTTTTTTTCTTGTAACGCTTTCGCGAAAGCGTGAAAATCTTCCCACTCTAGAACAACACCAAAGTGTGGTACTGGCACTGCCTTTCCATCTACTGCATTCACGGCCTCAGGCGCAATGTTGTCTGAAATGTGTATCACCAATTGGTGACCAAAAAAGTCAAAATCTACCCAATGATCACTGCTGCGACCTTCTTTCATACCCAATGTATCACGGTAGAATACTCTAGTCGTGGTGATTTCCCTTACTGGAATAGCGAGGTGAAATGGAGTGAGTTTCATGTTGGTAAATTATACGATTGCGTCAACTATACCGTATTCTAGAGCTTCATCTGCGCCCATCCAGTAATCACGGTTAAAGTCTTTCATGATCTTATCAAATGGCTGGTCACAGTTCTTCTCATAGATTTTGGCTAGTAACTCTCTTGTTTTCAAGATCTCGTTAGCTGATATCTCAAGGTCTGTTCCTACACCACGAGCACCACCACTAGGCTGGTGAATCATTACACGACCGTGCTTTTGAATATGGCGCTTCCCTTTCTGACCACCAGACAATAATAAACTACCCATACTTGCCGCAAGACCGCTACATACGGTGCTTACGGGACTTGCAATTTCTTGCATGGTATCATAGATGGAAAATCCAGAAGTCACATAACCGCCAGGACTGTTGATCACAAATGTGATCTCATCATTACTCAAAGAATCTAGGTAAAGCAAGCGATCTACACAATGTCTTGCAGTCTTGTCATCCACCATTCCCCAAATGAACAATTTGCGCTGTTCAATGTAGGTTTCGTCAATTTTATCTTGAAGTTTTATCGTTTTACTCATTGATTATATTTTATAAAAATGCATACAAATTGATGCCATATTTTCATTTTGAAAATGAATATTTCAAATATAAACTTATTGATTTACTTGCTTGTCCTTAGTAATCTTATTTTAACTGTCCTGCTAAGGCGTCACTATTAATTAAAATGCTTTGATGCTTAAATCATAGTTCCGTACTGCTTATTGCTATATTGGTCTAATCATTTAAACAAAAATCATGGGATTCTTTTTCAAAAGAAAAATCGCTAAGAATATTCTTTATTTTCTAAGTGAAATTGTAGTTGTAGTCATTGGAATTTTTATCGCATTCCAATTGACTGAGTGGAAAGAGAAAAAGCAAAATAGCGAAAAGGAGATTGTCGCCTTACAGCGTATCCAAAATGACTTGAAAAGTGATGTTGCTGTTTTTTTATTCCAGCAAAAAGATTTAATTAAAAATAGTGATTACTTGAAAGATGTGCTGTACCATGATAAAACAGACAATCTAGATTCCTTGAGATTAAAGGCTACTTCTTATTATGCTCATTTAAAATTTAACTCGGAATATGTGAGTTTAAAGTCTAGCGGCAACTTGAATTTGATTAAAAACGATAGCTTACGAGGTTCCATTGTTGCTTACTACGAAGCCAATTACGGATTATTTGATGAGGTTGCAGATGGTCATAAAAACCTTGTAAATACTACTATTGAGCCCTATCTCATACAAAATTTTGTAATCGACTCCACTTATCTTGTAGATCCAAAAGTGGTAAAAGCTAAGTTAGAACATCCCATGTTTATCAATATTCTCACAAACCAAATTGCTTACACGAAGGTGCTAACAGAAGGTTTGACAGAGCGTCCTGCCAAGTCAATCATCAAATTCATTGATCAAAAATTGGATAATCAAAAATTTAAATAAGATTTAGAATCTATGGGCGAAAGTTCTATTTTGATAATTGAATCGATGTCAAATGGTTTCTCCACGCTTCCCATATTCCTTTTTGTAAATCTGCACTAGCAGTAGAAATAAACTCACTAGCAATGGGCCAAAAATCAAACCCAGAAACCCAAATAAAGGTACACCTACAATAACACCAATCAAGGTGACCATAGGATGAATATCTGCCAGGCGTTTTTGAACAATCAATCGGAATACATTGTCTGTGGAGCCAACAACCACGGTACCATAAATCAATATACCTATCGCGCCTTGTGTATCGCCTTGCGCCATGAGCAATAGGAAAACAGGAAGTATTCCTAGCGCTGTACCTACAAAGGGTATCATACTACCTATAGTAGTAATACCGAACCAAAAGAAGGCATTCTCAACACCAAAAATCAAATACCCTATCAGTGCGACCACACCTTGCATGATAGCCACGAGTGGAATTCCCAGCGCGTTTGATTTCACAAGAGCAATACAATCGTCGCCTAGTGCTTGTATGTTTTCTTTTTTTAGGGGTAGATAGGTCATACTTGCATTTTGCCATGTTTCTCGTTCTACCAGCATGTAGTAGATGATAAAAATCATGATACCTAATGCAATAAAAATATTGAGTCCAGAACTTGCGACACCACTTACTAATGATGACAAGGTGCTCTTTATTTGATCGCTGTCAATGGATGGCCCTATCTCATAACCTATATATTCTTCAACTTTGTTTATTTGCGACTGGATTTGATTGGTAATCTCGCTGGTATTATTGAGGGCTTTTTTAATTCTAGAATAAAATAACAATCCCAATCCAGCAATAGGTATAAGAATTCCTATTATAGATGATATTATCAGAGTCACAGCTGCAATGGATGGTCGCCATTTCAATTTTTCTAACTTACGCTGTAAGGGAACTAAAATAACGTACAGTGTAATGCCAGCGAGTACACCACCCATATATGGAAACATTTGCCAGGTGATCATAACGGCTGCACCTACCAATACGAGAATGATAAATGCCTGTCTTATAATATCTGGTGCTATCTTGTTTTTCATACTAGTGGTTGCGCAGTGCTTCAATTAATTCTGACTTGCTCATTTTTGAGCGGCCGTCTATACCTATCTTTTTCGCCTGCTCATAGAGTTCTTCCTTGGTGCGCTCTTCATAAGTGCTGGCCTTACCACCTTTTTTTCCGCTATTTTTAGTGTTGGCAATGCGTGCGGCCTTTTCTTTGGAATATCCCTGATCTCTTAAAGCCTCGTATTGGTCTTCATTCTTAATGCTAGGTCGTCCCATCTTTTTGTTTTAAAAGTAACCTAATGAGAACGGCTAGTCGTTAAAGATTTTTCAATTCTCGAGAAATGCGATGATTCGCGAGACAACTTCAGGTGTGTGTAGGCTGTGACCACCAGTTTCAGATACAAAAGTCTCGCTGTTCTCAAGGGCTTCTGCAATGGGTTGCAGGCTGTCTATGGGAACGATAACATCAGCAGGACTGTGGATGAGCAATGCAGGCGTTTTAATATCTCGAGCAAAGGTCGCTGTCTCAAACTCCTCAATATGAAAACCATACAGGCTCTTGAGTAAGTTATCCAATTCCTGATAGACCTTGCTGTTAAAACCAACTAGTTGCTGGTATCCTTTAAAAATCACCTCAAGCCTGTTGGGACTACCCAACAAGACGAGCTTATTAATAAACTTATGTTGATGCTGTGATTCTTGATATACGGTTGCCATGGCGCCAACACTATGGGCAATCACGATTTGCGGCTCGTATAATTCTATCACAGTGGTGATGACCTTTGAGTATTTTACTGCTGTAAATTGCTCGCCATCGCTGGCGCCATGAGCAGGTGCGTCAATAGCAATGATGTTGTACCCTTTTTCCTGTAACGGCTCTATAAGATATTTCCAGCGCCAGGCGTTTGATTCCCAACCGTGAAACAATAAAATAGTGTCGCCATCGCCTTTCCAGTGATACAGTTGGATAAGGCCATCTTCAAAAGCAATTTTTTGTTTGCGTGCAGTATCCAGATAAGATTCTTGCAGCTTACTCAGTCGACCTTTTCTGGGCACGCTAAAGACCTTAAGAGCGAGAGCGGCACCACGCTTTCGCGAAAGCAAACTCAACGCATTAAAATAAAAGCCATACAATCTAGGTATGGCTTTGTTTACAATGGATTTTGCGTCGGGCATGTTACCAACTTATAAAAACATATTGCGGTGTTGCCGTATCTGGCACCATGCTTTTTTCAATGGCTGCGCTTATATCGTACTTGACATCTGCCGGTAACTGATCCTTATCAATGGTGAAGTAAAAATTCTCGTCATTGATCCATACCGCGGCGCTATTGATCATGTTGTCAATACTGCTCACATTGTAAGCCTCGCTTATTTGTTTGAAATTACTATCGATCGTGATGCCTTTTTCAGTCGTGTAACGATTATCACGTACTCGTACATTCTCAATGGTCGAGGTGCTGTCCATCGCCTCATAGGGCGTCAAGGTAAGTAGGTGCACACCACCTTTTTCATAGATCTCAATCGCGTTGGGACCATTTACAAACTCATCACCAGCAACGCTTCTTACAATGCTGTCGTTTGCAAAAACGCTGTCTAGTTGGCGCACTTGAATATCTTTAGTAAGACCGCCTATGCGGTCCTTGCTCCATTCAAATGGATCTTGTTCATCTGCACAACTGGCAAAAATTACAACGGCTAATAAAATCAGTACTTTTTTCATAATAATTTTTAAGATGAGCAAAATTACAATGCTGGTTTAAGACTAGGAATTTAAGTCAAGGTTTATTTAAGCGCCTTACCCAGAATTCCCATCACGCCTCTTATAAAAGTAGCGCTGGTCAATACTTTGATAATCGGGTTTTGTCTAGTGCTTTTGCGTCTGGTAGTGGTTTTGGGCTTTACACGTTCTTTTTTGGCCTTTTCCTTTATTTCTTCCTCATGGGCTTTTTCAATTTTTTCCTGGAGTAGTTCTTCTGCGCTCTCGCGATTGATGACCTCGTTGTATTTATCAGTTAATTCAGAATCTGCGATGAGGTCTGACAATTCCCGATCTGTCAAGACATCCATGCGACTTTCTGGTGCACGCAGCAAGGTGGCTGCCAGTGGGCTAGGACGACCTTTCTCGTCTAGTGCAGATATGAAAGCTTCACCGATACCTAGCGATGTCAACACATCTGCAGTATCATAATAAGGAGTAAGCGGGTAATTTTGTGCGGTGAGTTTGATGGCTTTGCGATCCTTGGCAGTAAAGGCACGCAAGGCGTGTTGTACTTTAAGACCTAACTGACTCAAGACACCTTCCGGAATATCAGTAGGATTTTGAGTGACAAAGTATAGGCCTATTCCTTTGGAACGTATCAATTTTACAATGCTCTCGATTTGATTGAGCAATGCCTTGCTGGCGTTGTCAAAGATCAAGTGTGCCTCGTCAATAAATAATACCAGCTCTGGTCTGTCTGCATCACCTTGCTCTGGAAATGTAGAGTAAATCTCTGCTAACAAGCTCAGCATAAAGGTTGAGAACAGTTTAGGTCTGTCCTGGATATCGGTAAGCCTGATGACGTTGACATAACCATCACCATTCTTGTCCTTGCGCACAAGATCTTTGACATCAAAACTGCGCTCGCCAAAAAATATGTCAGCGCCTTGCTGCTCCAGCTCAATGATTTTTCTCAAGATTGCACCAGTAGATGAGGTGGAAACACGACCATATTCTTCTTGAAATTCTGCCTTGCCTTCATTGGTGGCATATCGCAGTACTTTCTTTAAATCCTCAAGATCCAGCAGCGGTAATTTGTTATCGTCACAGTATTTGAAGATCACACTAATTATTCCAGCTTGGGTCACGGTCACATCCAGTATACGTGATAATAGTACTGGGCCAAATTCGCTTACCGTAGCTCTCATGCGCACACCATCTTGATGCGAGATGGTCATGATCTCCGTTGGGCTCGCTCGCTTCTTAAATTCTAGATCAATTTTCTCGTGACGCTCATCAATCTTAGCATGTCCTGGACTAGGCGCGGCAATCCCTGATAAGTCACCTTTTATATCCATGAGCAAACTAGGTACGCCATGTTGCGATAGCTGCTCGGCTATGATTTGTAGGGTTTTTGTCTTTCCTGTTCCAGTAGCACCAGCAATAAGTCCATGTCTATTCATGGTCTTGAGTGGTATCTTGACATGGACGCCAGTTATCGTTTCGCCATCCAGCATGGCTGCGCCCATGATGATAGACTCACCTTTGTGCTTGTAGCCGTCAAGTATGTGTTGCTTGAAATCTTCTTTATTTGCCATGAATCTGGTATTAAGGATCAAGCAAAAATAGGATTTTTAAGTTCTCACGGGAACGCCTACTAGATACTAGTCGATTAGGTTGTAAAAGATTAATTTTGCCGCGCTTATGGATGCACAAATTAAAGAGCAAGTTGATCAAGGAACCATGCTGCCGCTCATGGAAGAATTCTACACCATTCAAGGTGAAGGATTTCATACGGGAACGGCTGCCTATTTTATACGGGTAGGCGGTTGTGATGTAGGTTGCCACTGGTGTGATGTTAAGGAAAGCTGGAACCCAGACACGCATCCACCAACTGATATCAAAAGTATCGTGGATCACGCGGCATCTTATAGCAACACGATCGTGATTACTGGTGGTGAGCCGCTCACGTGGAACATGCAACCACTTACAAGCGCGCTCAAGGATCGCAATCTACAGGTTCACATTGAGACCAGCGGTGCCTATCCATTGACAGGAACTTGGGACTGGATTTGCCTATCTCCTAAAAAAATCAAGATGCCACTTCCAGAGATCTATAAAGAAGCACACGAGCTCAAGGTGATTGTTTACAATAAGCATGATTTAGCTTTCGCGAAAGCGGAATCCCAAAAAGTCTCATCAAACTGCCAGCTATTCCTGCAGCCAGAATGGTCTGTGCAAGAAAAGATGATCCCGTTGATCACAGATTTTGTTATGGAAAATCCTGAGTGGCGCGTGTCGCTACAAACGCACAAGTACTTAAACATACCTTAATCAGACTCTACATCCATGTGGATGCTGGCGATGACATTGTCCCAACCTAAGAATAATCTACCACCATCAATCTCATCTACAAACGAGATGGAGAAGGATTCAATCGTTTCTGGCGCTGGCATGACGTCCATAGGAACCTGCAGTAAGTTGAGCTCCTCATTGTAATTAGTACCCCATTGTGTGGTTTGCTTATTGAGAATGAGCTGCCAATTTTCCTCGCCAGGAATAGTATAGATGCTGTAAGTTCCTGCTGGTACTTCTTGATCAGCAATTTTTACTGGTTTGTAAAAGGTGATCTCGGTGGCTTCATTGGCACCGGTTCTCCAGACTTGGTTGTAAGGAACCAGTTTGCCAAATACTTCACGATCATTTTTTGACGGTCGGCTATAAATGACACGAGCGATAGCAGCACGATCTTCACCACGATAAATCACGACATCCAGCGGGCTTTTATCAAGGCCTGAGAATTTGAGATCTTGACCTGTGGATAGACCAGAAACTAGCGCGATAATGAGCAGAATGATAGTGTTTTTCATGATGTAAAAGTTCTATTCAAATTAATGATGTTAATCACTGTGTCCTTATTAATAGTATGTTAATAACTTAGAGGTCAAAATGCAGGGCAAATCCCTGTAAACACTAACGTTTCGTTATATTTGTTTAGTACCCAATTATAGTAAATAATCACACTGATTTTATGAGTGAAGAAAACAAGAAAAATTACGGCGCCGATCAAATACAAGCGCTGGAAGGAATGGAGCATGTGCGCATGCGCCCGTCAATGTATATAGGTGATGTAGGAACTCGTGGTTTGCACCACCTAGTGTATGAGGTTGTCGATAATTCTATCGATGAGGCCCTTGCTGGTTATTGCGACAATATAGAGGTCATCATCAACGAGGATAACAGTATCACAGTGACTGATGATGGTCGTGGTATTCCTGTTGATATTCACAAGAAGGAAGGCGTGTCTGCATTGCAGGTTGTAATGACCAAAATTGGTGCTGGTGGTAAGTTTGATAAAGATTCTTACAAGGTTTCTGGTGGACTGCACGGTGTTGGTGTAAGTTGTGTGAATGCACTCTCAGACCATTTGAAGGCTACCGTTTATCGTGATGGTAAAATATGGGAGCAAGAATATGAACGTGGCAAAGCCATGTATCCAGTAAAAGCCGTAGGCGATACAGATAAACGAGGTACGATGGTAACGTTCTTACCTGACCGCTCAATCTTCCAACAAACTACAGAATATAACTATGTAACGCTAGCCAATAGGTTGCGTGAGCTTGCTTTTCTTAATAAGGGAATCAAGATCGTTCTTATAGATCGACGCGTCAAGGATGAGAACGGCAATATTATAGAGGAAGTTTTTCAGTCAGAAGAAGGACTGAAAGAATTTATACGTTTTCTAGATGATACGCGTCATCCAATTATTGAGGATGTGATTTCCATGGAAGGTGAGAAGAATGGTATTCCGGTTGAGGTAGCCATGATCTATAACGATAGCTACTCAGAGAATTTGCACTCGTATGTAAACAACATCAATACGCATGAAGGTGGAACACATTTAAGTGGTTTCCGTCGCGGGTTGACTACTACACTTAAAAAATATGCAGATAATTCTGGATTGTTGGATAAGTTGAAGTTTGATATTCAAGGTGATGATTTCCGTGAAGGTCTTACAGCTATTGTATCTGTAAAAGTGCAGGAGCCGCAATTTGAAGGACAGACCAAAACCAAACTAGGTAATCGCGAGGTAACCAGCGCGGTTTCTCAAGCGGTATCTACCATGCTAGAAGATTATCTTGAGGAGCATCCCAATGATGCGAAAACTATTGTGCAAAAAGTAATCCTTGCCGCACAAGCACGTCACGCAGCCCGTAAGGCACGCGAGATGGTACAGCGTAAAACCGTGATGAGTGGTGGTGGACTACCAGGAAAACTTTCTGACTGTTCTGAAACTGATCCAGAGAAATGTGAAGTATTCCTTGTCGAGGGTGACTCGGCTGGTGGAACGGCGAAACAAGGTCGTGACCGTGAGTTTCAAGCAATTTTACCATTGCGTGGTAAGATCTTGAATGTGGAGAAAGCCATGCAGCACAAGGTTTTTGAAAATGAGGAAATACGCAACATATTTACCGCATTGGGTGTCACTATTGGAACCGAAGATGATTCTAAAGCGCTGAATCTTGAGAAACTGCGCTATCACAAGGTAGTCATCATGTGTGATGCAGATATTGACGGTTCTCACATTGCGACGCTAATACTTACCTTCTTTTTCAGATACATGCGCGAGCTTGTAGAAAATGGTTACATCTACATTGCAACGCCGCCATTGTACCTAGTGAAAAAAGGCGCTAAGAAGCGTTATGCATGGAGTGATAAAGAACGCGATGAGATTGCGGAGGAATTTGGCGGTGGTGCAAATATCCAGCGCTACAAGGGACTAGGCGAGATGAATGCAGACCAATTATGGGATACCACCATGAATCCTGAATTTAGAACACTGCGTCAAATAACGATTGACAGCCTACCAGAAGCTGATCGTGTATTCTCTATGTTGATGGGTGATGAAGTGCCACCTAGACGTGAGTTTATTGAGAAAAATGCTATTTATGCAAACATAGACGCCTAATACTGTTCAGGTTAAAACTATTATAATCCCGATGTGACACCGTTGCATCGGGATTTTTTAGTTCTATACTTGTGAGAAACATCTTTATATTACTACTATGAAAAAAGTACTGCTCACCTTCATATTAAGTGTCACTGCACTAATCGCAACTGCCCAAAATGGTATTACTGACGTGCTCGCCGCTGGAGTTGGAGCAGCAACGCTTTATACCGAATCCTATATTACGCCAGCTGCAGAAGCGTTTACCTATAATCAAGCTGCAGGTTGGTATAATGACTCCCGAGCACTTGATCAATGGAAATTCAAAGTGCAAATAAGAGCCAACGGTACATTCTCGCCAGATGAAGAGAGATCATTTGTATTAGATCCTGCGCAATACGAGGCACTAATTCAGGAATCTTATGATGAGCGCAATATTTTTGGTGCTGACGTAACCGTCACTTTTCAAGACGGTACTCAAAGACCACGTCGAGTTGCAACAGCACTAGGAACTAACGATCCAGACGAGTTTTTAGTAGTGAATACACAACTAGATCTTTTTGGTGTAGAAGAAGAATTTGAGATACAACTAGCACAAGGTTTGGGAAATGCAGGTTTAGACTTGGTTCCGTCTGCTTTTTTACAAGCTGGCGTTGGTCTAGGCTTTGGACTTGAAGCCAAGGTAAGATACACACCAGAGATCGAGGTAGATGAGGCTCGTATTCAATTATTAGGTGGTGGACTGCAATGGCAGTTGAGTGAAGTCCTAGATCCAGAAGATAAATTGCCACTAGAATTCTCCGTACTAGCAGCATATACACGTATTGATGCGTTGTATGATTTTGAAGATGGAGACTTGATTGAAGGAACTAATCAACGATTAGAGTCTGATACTAACAGTTATGTATTCTCTGCCATAGTGGGTACTGATTATAAAGTGCTCAATTTTTATGGTGGACTCAACTATGTGACTGGCAATACTCAAACTGATGTTTTAGGTACATATAGAGCGAGTACCACGTTTTCTGGTTTCACTTTGAGTCAAACATTCGTAGATCCTATATCAGTCGAGAGTAGTGTAAGCAGCCTTGTAGGAACAGTTGGGACTAAATTATCTTTAGGCTTTTTTGAAATAAGTGCAGATTATACGTTGGGAGCCTACGATACGGCAACCGCTGCGCTTAACTTTAAATTCTAGCATTAATAGAATTCGTATTTTTAACACATACTTAGAGCAATCAAATTATCTAGGTAGTATACTTAATTCAAACATTTAAAAACACATTATGAAAGTTACCGTAGTAGGAGCAGGCGCAGTAGGTGCCAGCTGTGCAGAATATATCGCGATCAAGAATTTTGCTAGCGAGGTTGTATTATTAGATATCAAGGAAGGTTTTGCTGAAGGTAAAGCTATGGATCTGATGCAAACTGCATCATTAAACGGTTTTGATACTAAAATTACTGGTGTAACAAATGATTATTCAAAAACTGCAGATTCCCACATCGCAGTCATCACATCAGGAATACCGCGCAAGCCAGGTATGACGCGTGAAGAATTGATAGGAATCAACGCAGGCATTGTAAAATCAGTTTCAAAAAGTATAGTAGAACAGTCACCCAACGTGATCCTAATCGTCGTATCAAATCCTATGGATACCATGACTTATCTAGCACATAGAGAGACTGGATTGCCTAAAGAACGTATCATAGGAATGGGCGGCGCACTAGACAGCGCACGTTTCAAATACAGACTTGCCGAAGCTCTCGAGGCTCCTATATCAGACGTTGATGGAATGGTAATAGGTGGTCACAGCGATAAAGGTATGGTGCCATTGACCAGACTGGCGACACGCAACAGCGTCCCAGCTTCAGAGTTCTTGAGCGATGAGCGATTGAACCAAGTAAAAGAAGATACTAAGGTAGGTGGCGCAACGCTAACCAAATTATTGGGTACCAGCGCATGGTACGCACCTGGCGCGGCTGTATCTGGATTGGTACAAGCAATTGCTTGTGACCAGAAAAAGATTTTCCCATGTAGCGCATTGCTGGATGGCGAGTACGGATTGTCAGACCTTTGTATAGGTGTGCCAGTAATTCTAGGAGCAAACGGTATCGAGAAAATCGTTGAGATTGAACTGTCGGACGATGAGAAAAACCATCTACATGAAAGTGCCGAAGGTGTCAAGAAAACAAATGCACTGATCTAGAAAAGATCATGTCAATTATTCAAAACAGGTCATGGACGCGACTCAAATTAGTGCTGCTCACCATGACCTGTTTTCTTATTACCGCTTGTCCAGAGTCCATCTACACTACTTATAAATTGGATCGCAAGGACGCCAGCCAGACGGCCGATGGCTTTTATAAATGTGAATTGGGTACCCTAACGCAGCTAGAAATCAAAGTAGGACATTTCTATAATTATGATAGAAAAACCTATCGTGGACCATTAGTTCTGATTAAGAAAAAGGACGATCCTAGAAACGCTATCCAGTTTTTGAAGAAAATACAGTCTGCAAACTATGGAGTATTACATTTGCTGGATTCCATACCTGATGATGTGCAGCGCAGTTTTTCTATAAATGAGATGTACGTGTATGGCCTGTCACCATTGTTGCATGACCAGCCCAATAAGCCATCCAGAAAGGCATTTGATCTAGTCACTATTTACACTGCACAAGGCAAGAATTTTGAGTTTATAAGCAAGTAGAATAAGCTATTTGTGTGATGGAATCTTTATCATTTTCCCATTACTTTGTGACCTCGTTCAAGAGCTAGCGTGCAACGAGCCAGTAAAGTGATACCGCTACTTTTTTATGTTGACTGGTTTGTTAATGATTACGCTTTCGCGAAAGCGGAATTACCCAGCTACCGCATCAATTTCACAAGGTGCTGATTACCAGTTAAATTGACTGCAAAATTTTAATTGTCTAGCGATCGATGAAAGCCTATATTTGCTCGTTCAAATTTTAACAACAATTAAAGATTTAGAGAATGCAAAATAAAGGACTGATCAGATTTTTTGCGATCATTTTTGCAGTAGTAAGTATCTATCAACTTACCTACACCGTTATCACCAACAAGGTTGAAAACGAGGCTGAAACTTATGCAGATAGCAGTGTCGATGAGGCCGCGCCAGATGCGAGTGCTCAATTTGAGGCCGCTAGAAAAAGATACCTCGACAGTGTGGCAAACCTTGAAGTTTGGGGTGGTTACACGACCTATGCAGATGCAAAGGATGATGAGCTCAAGAAAGGTCTTGACCTTAAAGGTGGTATCAATGTGATCCTCCAAATCTCTATAAGAGATCTTCTCGTGGGAATGGCAGATGGATCGACTGATGGGAACTTCCGTACGGCGCTTGATCGTGCAGATGAGCGCATCAAGGATGGTCAGCAAGATTACTTTGACTACTTCATTGAAGAGTTCAACGCCATTGAAGGTGCGCAGTTGGCATCACCAGATATTTTTGCAAATCAAGAGATGGAAGGTCGTATCAATTTTGATATGACAAATGATGAGGTTGAACCTATACTACGTGAGGAACTGCAGTCGTACATGGTGAGTGCTTTTGATGTATTGAGAAAGCGTATCGACAAATTTGGTACAACTCAACCTAATATCCAGCAGCTAGGAAATTCTGGTCGTATTCTTATCGAATTGCCAGGTGAGAAGGATGTAAAGCGTATCAAGCAACTACTCGTGAGTACTGCAAAGCTTGAATTCTGGCACGTGTATCGCGCGCAGGATGTGGTTCCTTACCTCGTCGCAGCAAACAACTTCTGGGCAGAAAAACTTACTGCCGAAAATGAGACAGCTGTCGATGATCAAGAGGATGAAATTGAAGCCGATGCTGATGATGTTATAGAACAAGATAACTCTATTGAGAGTCTATTGAATGATGATAATCTGGATGTTGACGAGGATGAAGATCTGGTTGATGAAGACAGATTGAATCAAAGTCCTATCATAGGCCGTATACTAGCACAGGGAAATCCTGGTGGTCCTATCATCGCTACCTTTAGAGCTAGTGATCAGGAAATTGTTGAAGGATTCTTGAATGATCCACAAGCCCGTGGCAACTTGAGTGCAGAGCAGCGCAACGTACGTTTTGCATGGGGCCGTCCTATTCTTAATGAAAAGTTGGGCTATGAATTGATTGACCTATATGCCATACGTGGTAACGCGCAAAACGAGGCGCCACTTTCTGGTGGTGTGATAACTGCAGCGTCACAAGAATACGACTTGAATAGTAATGTGATCGTGAACATGTCCATGAATGGAGAAGGCGCACGTATCTGGGAAGAAATGACGACTGAGGCGTTCCAAAATCAAACGCAAGTAGCGGTTGTTCTTGACAATACGGTTTACAGCGCACCTGGAATCAATGATGGTCCTATCGCTGGTGGTAACTCTCAAATCTCTGGTAATTTTACGGTTGCTGAGGCTGAAGATCTTGCTACGGTACTTAAAGCTGGTAAACTTCCTGCAAAAGCAGAAATTATTCAAAGTGAGATTATTGGCCCATCACTAGGTCAAGAAGCAATCAATAGTGGTTTATGGTCATTTGCCATTGCCTTGGTACTAGTGCTTGTGTGGATGTTCTTCTACTACGGTCGCGCTGGTTTGTATGCAGATGTTGCCTTGCTGGTAAATATCTTGTTCATTTTTGGTGCGTTGGCATCATTTGGAGCGGTATTAACATTGCCTGGAATTGCAGGTATTGTATTAACGATAGGTATATCGGTAGATGCTAACGTACTGATCTTTGAGCGCATACGTGAAGAACTTGCCAAAGGTAAATCACAAGCCGATAGTATCAAGGACGGTTTCAATAACGCATTGAGTTCTATTCTAGATGCAAACATCACGACGTTCTTGACGGCAGCGATTCTTTACATTTTTGGTACGGGTCCTATCCAAGGATTTGCTACAACCTTGATGATCGGTATTCTTACTTCATTGTTTACGGCCATCTTTATCACGCGTCTATTTATTGACGGTTATGGTAAGAATGGTAAGTCGTTAGCCTTTAGTACTGCGGTTACTAAGAACTGGTTCCGTAATGTGGATATAGACTTCTTGAAGAAGCGCAAGACAGCTTACTTGATTTCTGGTGTGTTTATCATAGGAAGTTTTATCTCACTAGCGACCTTGCAATTAAATCTTGGTATTGATTTCACTGGTGGTCGTAAGTATACGGTACGTTTTGATCAGGAAATGAATGCTACCGAGGTGACTAGCATCTTGAGTGCAGATGATGTCTTTGGCAGTGCAGAAGCCAAAACCTATGGTGCAGAGAACCAACTTGCTATTAGTACCAAATATGGTATTGATCAGGACGATAGTGAGGTAAGCAGTGAGATTGAGACTAAGCTTTACAACAACCTACAGCAGTTTCTGCCAGACGGTATGACTCAAGAAGAGTTTGTGGATGTAAGTATTGAGGATAAAGAATATGGTATCATGTCTAACTTCCAGGTTGGGCCTACCATAGCTGATGATATCTTGACAGGATCTCTATACGCGATTTTCGGGTCACTGATTGTAGTATTCCTCTATATCTTATTGCGTTTCCGTAGATGGCAGTTCTCATTGGGTGCAGTTGCAGCTGTGTTCCATGATGTCATTATTGTATTAGGAGTATTCTCTGCTACCTATAGCTTCTTACCGTTTAACATGGAGATCGATCAGGCATTTATTGCAGCGATCTTGACCGTAATAGGTTACTCCTTGAATGATACGGTGGTAGTGTTTGATAGAATACGTGAGTTTATTGCAGAGAAAACCAATTGGGATTTTGCAAGAACAGTGAACGGTGCGATAAGCAGTACGATCTCTCGAACGTTGAACACGTCATTGACTACTTTGATCGTACTTCTAGCAATCTTCACCTTTGGAGGTGAGAGCATACGTGGTTTCATGTTTGCCTTGATCATAGGTGTTATTGTGGGAACATACTCATCTGTATTTATCGCAACGCCTATCATGTATGATAGCTTGAGAAAATCAAAGGATCGCCCAAGAAAAGCGATTCCAGAAAAGGAAACGAAGTAATATCTAGTTCCTAGTATAACTGACAAAAACGCCTGAGATATCTCAGGCGTTTTTGTTTCTACAAATCTTATTTTAAAGGCTTAATTTTAAACCAATTACTGTTTTAAAAGTCTCAGATTAATGAAACTATCTATTGTTTTTTCTTTAGCTATTCTACTATTCGGTTGCAGCAGCCAAGACGATGATTTGACAACACAAGACGAGCCAACTGTTGCGTATCTAAAAGCCACTATTGTTTATGATGAGATAACTGGCGTGGACGATAATTTGTTGAGTTTTGATGTCTATTATCCAAATACGGATGATGCCGCCTTGCGTCCGGTAGTTTTTTACGTCCATGGTGGTGGGTGGCGTATAGGCGATAAAGCCAATAGTCTAGAGAACAAGATTGCTTTAGGCCAGCGAGAGGATTACATCCTAGTGAGTACTAATTACCGATTGAGTCCTAGTATTGCTGCCAATGATCCAGATAGAATAAAATACCCTATCCATAACAAGGATATTGCAACTGCTTTTAGGTGGGTCTATGATAATATCGCTCAATATAAAGGCAATCGAGAGCAAATTGCTTTATTAGGTCATAGCGCCGGTGCACAGATGGTTTCTTTAATGGGCACCAATGAGCAATTTCTCAACGAAGTAGGATTAGGTTTAGGTGATTTAAGCGGTGTCGCCAGTATTGATACAGAAGGTTATGACGTTCTAAGCCAGGTAGAAGATGGAAATGAAATATATATCAACGCTTTTGGAACAGATGAGCAACAAAATCGTGCAGCATCGCCACTATTGAATATTAATGATGTTGCTGATTACCCACCATTTTTTATTGCCAAAAGAGGCAGCAGTAGGCGCATCGCACAAGCCGATGATTTTATAAATAGCCTTGAACAAGTAGGAACTACCGTTGAGCAAATTACTGCCAACCAATATACGCATCAGGAAATCAATGTAGCCATAGGTATGATTGGTGAGACTGCCGTAACTGAGCCGCTAGCGGAATTTTTGGAGCGATGTTTTACAAGGTAATTCCCTTTAACGAAGGATTACTAAACATGTAATTATGCTTACAACGTCCTCTTATCTGTAAACCAGCTATCAGGTCTAAACATTAGGAACAAACCAAAAAGCACGAATGGAATACTCAACATCTGACCCGTATTGAGGCCAAAAATAAACTCGTCGCCACCTTCTACTTGTTTCACCTTTACATACTCTACAAAGAAGCGCACGGTAAATAACAGCACGAAAAACAAACCAAGGATATAGCCGCGTTTCTGGTACTTATCTGTTTTCCAGTACACGAGATACAGAATGATAAATACAGCTATATAACCTAAACCTTCATAGATCTGTGTAGGATGCCTGAATGGTATGGAAGCTAGCAAGTCTGTATATTGCGGTTGATTGACCAGCGCGTCTATTGCCTGATCTGTATCGCGTATGCCTGTTTGATACAAGGCATCACGCACTTCATCTGCACCAGTATCTCTCACAAATTTGAACGCCCAATCAACATCTGTTTTTTTACCGTAGATCTCGCTATTCATGAGGTTACCCATGCGCACAAAAAATCCACCTATCGCGGTAGGAACCACCAATCGATCCAGCGACCAGAACATGTGTTTTTTAGTATGCTTGCGGCTGTAAAAGAACATGGCAATAATAATTCCCAGCGCAGCACCATGACTAGCCATACCAGCAAAACCAGTCCATTCAAAAGGATTTAATCTAAACGGTAGAAAAACATGCAGTGGATCTGTAAATAGAACGCTTGTTTCATAAAACAAGTAATGACCTATACGCGCACCAGCAAGACAGCCAACAACGGTATACATGAATAAGGGATCCATTTTATCCTTGTCAATGCCTTCTCTATCAAACATAGGCTTGATAATGTACCAGCCTAGTACAAAGGCAATCACATAAGAAAGACTGTAAAAGTGAATGGTAAAAAATCCTAGATCAATTCCCTCTAGCGGATTCCAAATTACTTTGAGTGGTAGCATGAATAGATATTAGCACCGCTAAAATACTACATTGATTTGCGATGGGCGAATGTGACTTGAACGTAGTTTCAAATAAGATGATAATGTCGTCTAGACACTGAAATAAATTCAGTGTGACAGCAAGTAGTTTTGTCCTGCTGAGCTCTTGATATGTTCTAAAACCACCATTTCGAGCGGCAGTCGAGAAACGGTGGTAGGTCTAGTCGAGACACTGAAATAACACTTCGACATAGCTCAATGTAAAATCCAGCGTGATAGCAAATATTTTGTCTATTTCACGGCACAGGATCATAACCCTTGCCGCCCCATGGATGACAGCTGGCGATGCGTTTTATTCCTAGCCAGCCACCTTTAAAAAGTCCATGTTTTTGCAGGGCTTCTAGCGTATATTGAGAACAAGTAGGACTATATCTACAACTTGCTGGTGTATAAGGCGATATGGCAGCACGGTAAAATTGCACCAACCAGATAAATGGCATCGTGTACCAGCGCGGTTTCATTTACTTGATAGTATAAGTCGTGCCGTCTGCGCCGTCCTTGAGTTGGATGCCAGCTTCCTGTAACTCATCACGTATCTTATCACTTGTCTCAAAATCCTTACGAGCCCTTGCGGTAGCACGCAGATCGATGATCAATCGCATAGCCGCGTCCATAGGTGCTTCATTAGTAGCTGTGTTTTGTTCTTCTTTTAAAGGAATTCCCAATACATCTTCCATGAAAGCATGTAACTGCGCTTTCAGTAGATTGAGATCTTCGGCAGTGATGGTCTCGTTATTTTCCTTAACGGCGTGAATCTTTTTGACGGCTTCAAACAATTCTGCTACAAGAATAGGTGTATTGAAGTCATCATTGAGCGCAGCGTAGCAACGGCTATTCCAGCCTTTAAAATCAACAGTCGAGGTAGAAGAGACTTCTAGATCATCCAATAGTTTTACGGCTTCTTTAAGTCGATTCAAGCCTTTTTCTGCAGCTGCGATGGCATCATTACTAAAATCTAAAACAGATCGATAATGCGCCTGCATCATAAAAAAGCGTACCACGCTAGGCGCAAACGCCTTTTCCATAAAGTCGTTGTCGCCTGTGAAAAGTTCGGCTGGTAGGATGCTGTTACCGGTTGACTTTGACATTTTTTTGCCCTCAAGCGTCAACATGTTAGTATGCATCCAGTAATTGACTGGGCTGTGACCATGTGCCGCCTCACCTTGTGCAATCTCGCACTCGTGATGCGGGAATTTAAGATCCATACCACCACCATGAATGTCAAAGGTCTCGCCTAGATATTTGGAACTCATCACCGTACATTCTAGGTGCCATCCTGGGAAACCATCGCCCCATGGACTAGGCCATCTCATAATATGTTCTGGAGATGCTTTTTTCCACAAGGCAAAATCCTGTGGGTTTTCTTTCTCGCTTTGCGCTGCAAGTTCACGTGTATTGGCGATCATGTCTTCCAAATTGCGACCGCTCAATTTACCATACTGGTGATCCTCATTGAATTTGATCACATCAAAATAAATGGAGCCATTACGCTCATATGCATAACCTTTATCCAGAATCGATTTGATGATCTCAATCTGTTCTACGATGTGTCCCGTTGCGGTAGGCTCAATATTAGGCGGTAACGCATTGAATTTTTTCATCACGTTATGAAAGTCCAGCGTGTATTGCTGCACTACTTCCATAGGCTCAATTTTTTCTAGTCGTGCCTTTTTTGAGATCTTGTCCTCACCTTGATCTGCATCGTCGGTCAGGTGTCCAGCATCAGTGATATTACGCACATATCTCACCTTGTAGCCCAGGTGCAATAGGTAGCGATAGATCATGTCAAAGCTTATGAACGTACGGCAGTTTCCTAGATGCACGTTGCTATATACGGTAGGTCCACAAACATACATTCCTATGCGTCCTTCATGGATGGATTTGAATGCCTCTTTCTCGCCGCTCATAGAATTGTAGAGCTTCAATTCTTGCTGTTTGTATAAAGCCATGATCTGTGGTTAGTTGTTTTTGGGTTTGTTACGCTTTCGCGAAAGCGTAATTATCATCATCATCACTGCAATTATCTAGAATTGCGTGGGCATCTTGATGTAGTCTAGAAACTCTCTTTTTACCTGGACGTCCTTAAAAGCACCGCCAAATTCTCCGGTCACCGTACTGCTATCAATATCGCGTATGCCGCGGCTATTAACGCACAAATGTTTTGCATCAATAACGCAGGCAACGTCTTGTGTATTGAGCACCTGTTGTAACTCACGTACGATTTGAATGTTTAATCGTTCCTGTACTTGTGGTCGTTTTGCATAATAATCCACTATGCGGTTCATTTTTGAAAGGCCTACTACATTGCCGTTTGATATGTAGGCGACATGGGCGCGACCCACTATTGGTAATAAGTGATGCTCACAGGTAGAGTAAAGGACGATGTTCTTCTCGACCAGCATCTCGCCATATTTGTACTTGTTTTCAAAGGTGCTGGCGCTAGGTTTTTTCTCTGGTCGCAGGCCTCCAAAAATCTCATTCACAAACATCTTTGCAACGCGATTGGGCGTTCCTTTCAAACTATCGTCTGTCATGTCCATGCCCAAAGTTTGTAGGATGTTGTGCACATCTTTTTTAATGGACTCAATCTTTTCTTGATCAGTCAAGTCAAATGCATCCTCGCGCAATGGTGTTTGCTCGTTTGAGGATAAGTGATCCTGATCATCTATGTCTGTAATCAAATCTTCTATTTTCATGGGTAAATTATTGCCATCAAACATGGCAACTAGATACAAATTTACGACTTACAGGGCAATAAATGGACGCCAGCATGCATTCTAAAGGCATGCGCTTTTACCGCCTTTTGCATCTTTAAATAGCGATATTTGAAAACGGAATACTTACCCATGAGAATAATACTCTTCATTCTTTTCACAATAACGGCGATCGCAGCGCGAGCCCAAAGTGAAATTAGGATGCCGACCTCAAATAACGATGGCAATGGTTTCCTGTTTGTAGGTTGCAATGATGCTGTTTTTACAGATTCTGGTGGTTCTACCGGTGATTATGATTTTCTAGAAGATGGATTGGCGGTTTTTACACCTGCGGTAGAGACAGACCGTATGATCCTAGAATTTACCCAGGTTGATATTCTAGCTAACGATGTACTCACCATTTATGATGGTGATTCTACTAATGATCCAATACTCGCAACAATTACTAACACCACTAATGCGCCAACGGCGCCTTTTCAAGCCAGTGATAGAAATTCAAACCCTAGTGGTAGTCTCACGGTACGCTTTAGGTCAAACAGTACTGGCGAGAGCTCAGGCTGGGTAGCCAATAGAACCTGTTTTGATCCTTGTCAAGATATACAGCCGGTAATCACCACAGTGCCAGCGATCGATAGCGATGGTGTACTGCGCATTTGTCAAGGCGATCAGGTAGAATTTACAGGTGATGCAACTTTTAGTAACGATGGTACTGGAGCAACGTATGAGTGGAATCTGGATAATGGTCGTGGTTTTAATACGGGACAAGTACAAAATGAAACTTATACGGAGGTTGGAATCTACCGCACGCAGTTGAGAATAACAGATACTGAAGGTTGTCAAGATCGCGATATAATAGATCTAGTGGTTCAAGTTTCTAATGATCCAGACTTTGCGGGAACAAGAGCGGTCGATGATGAGATATGTCTAGGCGATTCTACCACGCTTACTGGTGTTGTAAATCCTGTAGAATTCAGGATTGATCCAGCGCCGCCAGTCACCGGACAAACGTTTTTACCTGATGGCAATGGAGTGAGTTATGAAACCTGTATAGATGTGGAGATTTTTTCACCGGGTCAAAGGCTTACTGATCCTAGTGATCTAGATGAGGTCTTTATTAATATAGAACATAGCTTTATAGGTGATTTGAGTATCTTATTACGTGCACCCAATGGATCTACGGTCACATTGCTTCCTGTTCCTAACGGCGGTGGTGCTACTTACTTGGGCCAGCCTATTGATGATGATGAAACTAATGAACCAGGTAATGGATTTGAATATAGAATTACAGAAAGAGCAGGAGCTGCACAGACATTGAGAGCGGCTGCGGCAAACTTCCCAAGTTTTAGATCACTACCTAGCGGTGACTATCGTCCTGAAGAACCATTTAGCACCATTCAAGGGACAAATCTTAATGGAGAATGGTGTTTGATAGTTACCGACAATGAAGACCAGGACAATGGCTACATTTTTGAATGGGGCCTTACATTTAATGAAAGCATCATACCCGACGATCTCAACTTTACACCAACTACGGTGCGAGAAGAGTGGCAGACAGATGCTACCATAGAAGCTGTCAATGGCAATGAAATTACCGTGAGACCAGATGTAGTGGGAGCCAAATGTTATACCTATGAGTACGAGGATAACTTTGGTTGTGTTTATACTCAAGAAGTTTGTATTGAAGTAAATGATTTGCCGCAAGCTAGTGACGTTCCAGTCTTCCTTCCAGTTTGTAATGTGCCTGATGAACAAAATCGTGTAGATCTTACCCGTGCTGATGATATAATTCTTGATGGACAGGCTAATAATATATCTGTCAACTACTTCAGGTCACAAAGCGATGCGGATAACGATGTGAATGTAATCAATGATCCAGAGGACTATGCCGTGAATACCAACAACGAGATCATTTTTGCTAGAATAACTGACGCAAGTACCGGATGCTACAGTACCATAAATTTTGAATTAACATATGTTGATCCACCAGTTGCAAGTACACCTGATGAGGTTATTGTTTGCGATGATGGTACTGGTAACGGTTTTTATGAATTGTCAAATAGCGATGCTCAAATTTCTAATGGCCAGACAAACACAAGCGTACGTTATTATGAAACCGAAGAAGATGCTAATCAGGACTTAAATCCTTTGAGCAATGATTTTTCATTAAATCAAGATTTGATTTTATATGCTCGCTTGCAAAATTCTAGTGATTGTTTTGATATCATACCATTAAGCCTTGACTTTACACCCGCGGCAAATTCACAACTTGCCGAGACAGCTGTATTATGCAGAGATAATGATGGTGTGTTGATAAGTGGTCCTGCGTTACTTGACACACAGCTATCAAACGTCACATATAACTTTGAATGGCGCGTAGACGGCGTCGTACTAGTTGGAGAAGATAACAGCTCACTATCGGTCGAGTCACCTGGACGATATGCTGTTCAAATTACGGACATCGCCACTGGATGTCAAACGTTTGATCAGTCTGTTGTGCGTCAAGCTGGACCGCCAGAAACATTTACCGTAGATCTGAGATCACAACCTTTTGATATGAATCAAACCATTGTCGTAGAGGCTACAGGTCCCGATGAATATAGATTCCAGCTGGATGATGGTTTATTTCAAAATTCAGGAACTTTCAACGATGTGAGACCAGGTTTACATACCATCACGATTGCTGAGGTTAATGGCTGTGGATCTGTAAGTACTCAGGTATTTGTTTATGGCTATCCTGATTTCTTCACGCCTAACGCTGACAACTTTAACGATACCTGGAATGTAGTAGGTGGCGATCTATTGCAAGGATCGCAAATATTTATTTTTGATAGGTACGGTAAGTTTCTCAAGGAATTATCTCCAACTGGCCCTGGTTGGGATGGAACTTTCAATGGTGAGCCATTGCCTAGCTCAGATTATTGGTTTAAAATAAAGTATCTTATTGATGGCAGGGCAGGAGAAGCTGGTGGTCACTTTGCATTAAAGAGATAGTCGCCTAAAAAAAAGCACCTCGATTGTTGAGGTGCTTGTGTTTGTTCTGCTTTCGCGAAAGCGTAATACCTAAAAGTCTTACTAGAAATTAAAACCTACCGTTAGTACCACATTACTATTCTCGTTAAATACCTGACCATTTGTGGTGAAAATCCCATTATTGAAAACGGCTTGAGAGTAATCACGCTCAGAATAATCATAGGATAGATCGATCGTAGTTTTACCTAAATTGTAGCCCAGACCTAAGCTGTAGCCTGTAAGATCGCTCATGATATCCTCATTCTCATATGGTGAGCCTACAGTTCTATAACCGCCGCGCAAGGTGAGCCTATCAATGCGATATTCTCCGCCTATTCTCAAGGTATTTGCACGCGTAAGCAGGTCTTCTGCCTGTGCATTATTTCCAGCAAATAATGGATCACTTTCAGGACTGAATTCTAGGGAACTGTAATCTCTACTACTATAATCTACACTAATCAATCCTTGCTGTCCAAAAATATAAGCAAGGCTACCCGTGATTTGTCCTGGTGTACGCAAGTCGAACGGAGCATACAAATTGACAACATTAGGTCTTACTTCATCAAAAAATTCAGCGCCATCTTCATCGACACTTCTAGTAAATATTTCTTGAGATAAGGATTCTTCAATATTGTACCAAGTAGGTGATTCATAAGTTGCACCAATGCGCAAGGATTCAGTTACCTCACCTATAAATCCTAATTGGAACGAGAATCCAGCACCGTCTGTTGTAAGAAGATTGTTGTACTCAACATCTGTAACTGATGCATCGTCGTTATTGTTAAATTCAGTAAAGTTGGTAAATCTGCTGTAATTAATGTAGTGAGAGTTGAGGTTAAGTCCTAGACTCCATTTCTCATCCAATTGAATAGCACCGTTTACACTTATTTTACCTTGACTGCCTGAGCTCAATATGTTCAACGCCTGATTAAAAGAACCACTTCCAGTATTAGACGAATATTCTGTATTATCAGCTTCATTATCGTCAGGATCGATTATAAACGATTGAAATCCAAGAAATCCTTGTTGTGCTCCAAAACTAACATTCTCACCCAAGAAAAGATATAAATCATCTATACTCTCACCATCGCGTGTCTCAAAATTATCTAATTCAAATCCATTGGCGCTATTGACAAAAAAGTCACCTATACTATTGCTGTTGACACCACTAAAAAATACATTATCGTCATACGATCTTGTGATATTATAGTTAAGACCTAGCGAGAATTTGTTTAAGGTAGCATCATCTGTGCTTTTGAATACAAATACGACGCCAGCTTGATTGAGGTCTAAGTCGCCTTCACTAGAATTATTGAGTTGACCTAAGTATGCTGTATCATTATTTTGATCATTATAGCCTAGTGAAAAACTAGCAAAGTGATTGTTGAATATGACAGACCCTGCTGGATTTTCTCCTACGGCAGTTAAATCACCACCCAAAGCACCAAAGGCACCGCTAAGTCCTCTATAGCGAGCAGTACCGAACAAATCATCCTGAGTACCATAAAGCAAACCATCGTTTAAAGTTTGCGCGTTAGAAAAAAGCGCACCTCCTAAAAGAGCGCTTAAAATTAATATCTTTTTCATTGTATTTTTTTTGAATTATCCTCTGCGACCGCCAGACCTGCCACTAGATCTACCGCCTGATGATCTACCACTTCTTGAAGAAGACGATCTAGCACCGCTGCTGCGTGAAGAAGACGATCTACTAGGCGATGTCGATGATGATCTTCTAGGGACACTGGTTGATCTCGCACGTGTATTGCTTGGACGAGCCGAACGTGTATTTGTTGATCTACTGCGACCATTGTTAATAACGCTGCGTCTACTAGTAGTTCTTTCACTACCTCTAACTGTTCTACCTCGATTATTTGATCTTGTTACAGATCTTCTGCGATCGTCAGTAATCCGGCCTGAGCTACCATCAACTCGTCTGCCGCTGTTACGATAACCGTTGGAGAACGCTATATTCCTTCTATTGTAATAACCACCGTAATAAGGATTTCCATAAAATCCGTTGCCGTAAAAACCGTTATAGAAACCACCAAATCCGTATCCATAACCGAATCCTAGACCAAATCTAGGTCGTCCCCAACCCCAATATGGATTACCGAAGCCGCCACCCCAGCCGAAACCGTTATAAAAACCAAAACCATTATTGAAACCCCAATAAGGATTGCCAAATCCGCCACCCCAACCGAAGCCGTTGTTCCAACCAAAACCATTGTAGAAACCAAATCCATTATTCCAACCCCATCCGTTATCGTAATAGTTAACTGTTACTTGTGATGGATTGCTGCCCCATGCAGGTTCACCACCACCATAACTAGCAGTATAATTAGGATCTGCTGGATTATAACTTTGAGAACTGTAAGATTCTACATCAGTGAATATGCTATCAGATGGTTGTGCTTTGCCGTATCGTTCAGCTTCTTGAGAAAATAACGATTCGTAATATCCAGCGCTGTTTTGCTGATAATTTGGTGTTGTTTCCTGAGCAACTGGTTGTTGTTGTGCTACAGATCTATCATCAGAATAAATACCATCATTGTAGCTGGCATCTGTATAGGAACCGCAAGATGCCAAACTTGCCATTAATGCTCCTGTAAATAACAACTTAATATAAGAACGGAAATAAAAAGTATTTTTCTTCATGGCAATAATTTTTGATAGCATTTGATAAAAATAAGTAGTTTTGCCAGCAGCATAAAGCTTTTAACATAACGTCAATACTAGCACAAGTTCTGTGCCAAACACCTGTCATGTCCAAAAACCTAACCTCAAGAGAAGAAGACTATTCCAAATGGTATAACGAGCTGGTAGTCAAAGCAGACCTAGCAGAAAATAGTGCTGTGCGTGGTTGTATGGTGATAAAGCCATATGGATATGCCATCTGGGAGAAAATGCAGGCAGAACTTGATCGAATGTTCAAGGAAACTGGTCATCAAAATGCCTATTTTCCTTTGTTTGTACCTAAGAGTCTTTTTGAGGCTGAAGAGAAAAATGCTGAAGGTTTTGCCAAGGAATGCGCCGTTGTCACACATTACCGACTGCAAAATGATCCGGATAATCCAGGAAAATTACGAGTCGATCCAGAAGCCAAGCTAGAAGAGGAGCTTGTGGTAAGGCCTACCAGTGAAGCAATTATATGGAACACCTACAAAGGCTGGATACAATCATATAGAGATTTACCATTACTTATAAATCAATGGGCAAATGTGGTGCGATGGGAAATGCGTACGCGACTCTTTTTAAGGACTGCAGAGTTTCTATGGCAGGAAGGTCATACGGCACATGCCACAAAGGATGAGGCGCTTAAAGAGGCGCAGCTTATGAATAATGTATATGCAACATTTGCACAGAACTTCATGGCCATACCAGTGATAAAAGGAACCAAGACAGAGAGCGAGCGTTTTGCAGGAGCTGATGAGACTTATTGTATTGAAGCATTAATGCAGGATGGTAAAGCCTTGCAAGCAGGTACCAGTCATTTTTTAGGACAAAATTTTGCTAAAGCCTTTGATGTCAAGTTCACCTCCAACGAGGGCAAGCAAGAGCATGTCTGGGCAACTTCTTGGGGCGTCTCCACTCGATTGATGGGAGCACTCATCATGACGCACAGTGATGACAAGGGCCTAGTATTGCCACCTAATCTAGCTCCCAATCAAGTCGTTATTGTTCCTATATATAAAAGCCAAGAGCAATTAGAAGAGTTACAGCCTACAGTTGATGAGATTATCAAAGAGTTGCGATCAATAGGAATAACCGTGAAGTTTGATGATCGCGATACGATGCGTCCAGGTGCTAAATTTGCACAGCACGAATTACAAGGTGTGCCATTGCGCATCGCAATAGGGGCAAGAGATCTAGCCAATGGAACGGTAGAACTTGCAAGAAGAGATACGTTAAGTAAGGAAACTATTCCAGTAAATGGATTATCGCAGCGCATTAAAAGTCTATTGGAGCAAATCCAGTCAGATCTCTTTAATAAAGCAGAAGTTTATCGCAATGAACATGTGACTGCTGTCGATGATTTTGAATCTTTTAAAAAGACTTTAGAAGAGAAAGGTGGCTTCATATCAGCGCATTGGGATGGAACAGCAGAAACTGAAGATAAAATTAAAGAGCTAACGAAGGCAACTATACGCTGCATACCAGAAGATCAAAAGCAAGAATCAGGCGTTTGTGTGCTTTCTGGTAATCCTTCACAAGGTCGAGTTTTATTTGCAAAAGCATATTAATGCAAAAAAATCTCTATAGCGTTTGCAAGAAATAAAAAAGTGTTTATTTTTGCATCCGCTTAACGAGCAAAACTAAATGGCCCGTTCGTCTATCGGCTAGGACGCATGGTTTTCATCCATGTAAGAGGGGTTCGATTCCCCTACGGGCTACTATAACAAATCACCGGTTCCTTTGAGAGCCAAGTTTAAAAAGATATGGCAAATCACAAAAGTGCTTTAAAAAGAATACGTAGAAATGAGGCTGCACGAGTAAGAAATAAGTACCAGCACAAAACTACACGTAACGCAATCAAGAAGTTGAAGGAGACTGAAGATAAGTCTGCTGCAGAGAAGTTGTTTGTAGAAGTTACTTCTATGATCGACAAGCTTGCTAAAAAGAATATCATTCACGATAACAAAGCAGGTAACCTAAAGTCACAACTTGCTAAGCATATCAACGCGCTGTAAATAGTTGACAAGATTATATTGAAAAGCCTCTCAATTGAGAGGCTTTTTTTTGCTTTGATGTTACATCATGTCCTACTGCTGAAAGCAATTGGAAAGCTTAAAGCTTTTAGGCTTGTTCTTTTTTAAGCCTAGACAGCTTATTGCGCTCATCCTGTAATTGTCTGCCCAGCTTTTGTTCCTTTTCTATAGACTTGCGTCTCAGTTCTTCTAGTTCTGCTTCAGTTGTAGCGAGTTCTTTTTTTGACTGGCTGGTCACATAGTGACTCTTCTTGAATTGCAGAAATAACAAAACCAGAGCTGCTGCAAGTACGCCAACGATTGACCATACCATAATACTATAGGTTGACTTATCAAGAGGTAAGCCTAGAAAAGCAATGGAATCCTTGTCATCTTGCAACGCGACGATCTCACTATTTGCAGTGTCAAGTTGCGATTGCAATTGGGACTGCGCTTCTTGTTCACCTGCTAGCTTTTGCTCAAGGCTATTGATGCTTTGGTTTAACTCATCAATATGCTGGCTCGCATTTGATCTGAGCTGTTGGAGCTCATTGAATTTCACAACCTTATAATTCTGATAATTATTGGAACTTTTGATTAGCTCTTCAAACTGTTGATCAATGGGATTGTCTGTGGTTGTTTCTTGAGCATAAAATAATGCTGGCAAGAAAATGATTGAGAGAAAAAGTTTTTTCATAGGGGCAAAGTTTAGCTAGCAAAGGGATGCTAGTATGAGATATCTACAAATAACGTGATATCATTTTAAAACGTATAGTGTTAGAGTTGTTTTTTGTGTAGTTACGCTTTCTCGAAAGCATAATAAAAAATGCCCCACTTGACAGTAGGGCATTTATTGATATGGTATTATTTCTAGTCGTTCATCGTTGCAAGAAACTCCTCATTGTTACGAGTTTGTTTGATGCGCTGCGACATAAACTCCATGGCTTCCACAGGATTCATATCTGCCAGGTATTTTCTCATAATCCACATGCGCTGTACGGTGTCTTTTTCAAGTAATAGATCATCACGACGCGTGCTTGACGATGTAAGATCGATGGCTGGGAAAATACGTCTGTTAGAGATATTTCGATCCAGTTGCAGTTCCATGTTACCAGTACCTTTAAATTCTTCAAAGATGACCTCGTCCATCTTAGACCCAGTCTCCGTTAGAGCAGTGGCAATGATAGATAGTGATCCACCACCTTCAATATTACGGGCAGCACCAAAGAATCGTTTAGGCTTGTGCAGTGCATTTGCGTCCACACCACCAGAAAGTACTTTACCACTAGCTGGCTGTACCGTGTTGTAGGCACGAGCAAGACGCGTGATGGAGTCAAGTAGTATGACTACATCATGACCACATTCTACCATGCGTTTTGCTTTTTCCAGAACGATGTTTGCGACGCGCACGTGATCGTGAGCCTCTTTGTCAAATGTGGATGCGATAACTTCACCATCAACATGACGTTGCATATCCGTTACTTCTTCAGGTCTTTCATCGATGAGTAATATCAATTGATAAACTTCTGGATGATTTGCTGCGATGGCGTTTGCAATATCCTTAAGCAACATCGTTTTACCTGTCTTAGGTTGTGCGACGATCATACCGCGCTGTCCTTTTCCTATAGGTGCAAACAGATCCATAACACGCGTGGATACCGAAGCTCGACGGTCAGCTAGATTGAATTTCTCGTCAGGGAACAATGGTGTCAAGTGTTCAAAAGAGACACGGTCGCGTACCACCTTAGGATCCAGGCCATTGATCTGAGAGATCTTGATGAGTGGGAAATACTTTTCACCTTCTTTAGGTGGACGTACCATTCCTAAAACGGTATCACCGGTCTTTAAACCAAACAATCTTACCTGTGATTGAGAAACATAAATATCATCTGGCGATGCTAGGTAATTGTAATCACTACTGCGCAGGAAACCATATCCATCAGGCATCATGTCAAGGACACCTTCACTCTCTATAATACCGTCAAATTCAAAGTCTGGATCACGGTAACGATTACGGTTATCCTTATTTCCTTTAGGGACGTTATTCTGGTTGTTGTTATTGTTGCGAGGATTCTTCTGGCGATTATCATTGCGATTTGAATTATCGTTGCGAGAATTCTTGTCGTTGCGATTGTTGCGCTGGTCGTTTTTACCTTTTGAGTCGGTATTGTCGCTTTTATCGTTGCTGTCACTATGCTTAGAACGCTGCGGCTTATTTTCTTTAGCGTCCTTTGGTTTAGCTTCTCTAGGTTTGCGTGGCTGTTTTGGCTTCGCAGTGTCTTTTGAGTCAGCGTTATCTGACTTCTTTTCTTTTGCAGGAACCTCTTTGCGCTCTCTAGGCTTGCGTTCCTGCTTTGCTGGTTTGTTGTCGTTAGAGTCGTTGCTTTGGGCAGTGGAATCTGTATCGGTGTCTAGTTGCTTGACGACATCAGGATTTGATGCCTGCAAATCTAGAATTTTATAGACTAGATCTAGTTTGCGCATGGCGCGATACTTGGGTACGTTAAGGTCTTTGGCGATTTCCTGTAATTCAGGAAGTTTCTTTGATTTTAAATCAGCTATTTGAAACATGTAATTATAAAAAGTGAGTTATTTTGTAGGGGATTGAATGAAACCGGAACTATAATAGAACATTTTTCCAGCGGTACTTAACCGATAAAGAGGTGGTTAAGTAAATATTGCTGCAATGATAAGCTAAAAATGTTATATGCGCTCTTGTTTTTTGTGATAGAACCTTATTTTTGCCCTGCTTTAGAAAAACTTTAGCTTTATCTCATGATACAACGCATTCAAACGATCTGGTTAATACTTGCTGCAGCCTGTGCTGGTGGTTTGAGTTTTCTGGTGGATGTCATGCTGGATGGTGAGAGTAATGAGGCTGTACACATGGGCGACAGTGCATATTTTGGCGCATTTGTGACCAGCGCCGTACTGGCATTCATAGCTATTTTTCTATATCGCAATCGACAATTACAAACGGTGGTAAACCGTCTCAACATACTATTAAACCTCATTCTACTAGGAGTTTTTCTTTATCGAGCTCTAACGATGTCTGGAGAGACGGCGGTCTCTGAGAAAGGCATTGGGATGTTCATTCCTATCCTATCTATCGTTTTACTGGTCCTTGCAAATAGGGCTATAAGAAAGGATGAACAGCTCGTAAAATCTGTGGATCGATTAAGATAAACACGAGAATCTTAGTACTATTAGTGTGAAAACCTGTAGGGCGCCACCCTGCAGGTTTTTTTATGCGATGTGGTTTGTGATGATTACGCTTTCGCGAAAGCGGAATTCTTCAAAATCACTTTGCATCCATCTAAAGTCAAGATCAACAAATAGTTTTTCCTACTTTTAATGTATGATACATGTGGTAATCGTGGACGATGAGTCCCATGCGCGTTCTTTTTTAACCAATCTGTTGGCTAAAGAACTAGGAGATCAGTTCTATCTGGTAGATAGCTGTGCATCTGTAAAAGATGCAGTTGCTACTATTAAAAATAACAAAGTAGATCTGGTTTTTCTGGACATACAGATGCCTGAAGAGGATGGTTTTGAACTCATGGGTTATTTTGACGAGATTGATTTTGAAATCATTTTTGTGACTGCCTATGACCAGTATGCCATCAAGGCTTTCAATTGTAGTGCGCTGCATTATCTGCTCAAGCCACTCGATCCAGAAAAAGTAAAAGAAGCCGTCAACCGATTTAAAAAGACAAGCGAAAGCAAGAAAGCCATCCTCAAAAAATTTGACGTGCTGGAAGAGTATTTGGAACGCCAGCAGGAAAAGAAACGTATCGTTTTCAATACATCCAGCGGTTTTGATGTGGTGGTCCTCAAAGAAATCATGCACATTGAAGCTGCCGGCAATTATTGTCAGATTCACCTTAAAGACCAACCTAAAAAACTTATCACAAGTTCTATGAAAGCGATCATGGAGTGTTTGCCCGATAGTCATTTTTGCCGTATTCATGACAAATACATCGTGAATCTCAATGAGGTAAGCTGTTTTATAAATGCAGATAAAGAGGTGCAGTTGCGCAACGGTACTGAGCTCAAAGTGTCTGAGCGCAAGCTTAAATTCTTCAAAAGCCAGATAGGTGAGATGGCTTAGCTTGCTGTTGCTCTTGCTGGTTTGTAGTCTGACCAGCGCACAACAATTCCCATCCACGCATTATACAGATCGTGATATATTGCCCAACAATACGGTGCGCAACTTGTTCCAGGCGGCTGATGGCGCTCTGTGGATAGGCACCGATAATGGTCTGGTGCGTAAGTTCAACGATCGTGTCGATACCTATTTTAAAGAAGATGGTCTTGCCCAGAACAATGTATGGGCAATCGCACAAGATCCTTCAGGCCGTTTGTGGATAGGCAGTTACGGCAATGGACTGTCAGTATTTGAGGATGGCAAACTGCGCGTTTTTGCTGGAAATTCAAACTTGCCAGATCAAGAGGTCACAAGGCTTATGGTCCACGACCAATCCTTATATATAGGGACTAGTAATGGTATCGCGGTTGTAGATCTAGCAGATGTCGCTTCTGTAAAATCCATAAAGCCAAATCCCAAACTAGATGAACCTTTTATTGTCCAGGATTTTATGGTCATCAATGATGCGGTTTATGTGCTGAGTTACTCTAATGGTATCTATAAAATCGATACTTCTGAAGAGCAATTGCAGCTGGAACAGGTCTGGAATGAGAAGTACTTGTATTCTGCTCATGTCGCCAACGATACTATTTACTTTAGCGGTAAAGAATATTTCAAGAAAGTAGCTGCAACTAAATTTAGTAATCTGGAATCTTTGAGAAGATTGAAACCTCAAGGACAATCTATTATTTGGGATTATGAGCAAGCTGGCGATCAGCTATTTGCCGCCGCATGGGGAATTTATGCAAATGATGGTGGCATTTATGTACTTGAGAATGATGGTATGCGGCAGCGTAATGCAGACTTTGGCATTGCAAGCACTCAGGTTACAAGTTTAGCCTATGATCAGGATTTAAAATTGCTGTATGCTGGAACATTAGATGATGGGTTTTATGAAATAAGGCTGGATGAGAATGTGCTTTTCTTTCCCAACGACCACGAGCAAGTTATCGATTTTGCAAGTGTAGATGACATCACGGCAGCATTGTATAATGACGGCTTACAGATAGGCAGTACTGAAATCCCAGCAGAGCTATTCAAACAAAAGCAGGTTGAATATGTGGCACAACATCCTAACGACCTACCGCGCTATGAGGACTATTTCTATGAATTGGATTATGAAACCAGAGCAGAGGACATAGTATTTTACAGTGTCAAGAGCCAAAAAGACAGCTTCTGGGTAAACGCGTCTATAGGCAACTATCAGTTTGATAAAAGTGGCAAGTTGATCAACTACATGCCAGTTCATGCACTAGAAATAGGTTTTACCGCGAGTGGCCAGTTGTTGGAACCCAACTTTTTTCATGGCACGAGAATCTATGATTCCGTCGCGCCGATGAACTACAAATACTTTGATGAAACGGCAACAGAGCAGAATCCGCGATTTGTGGTTGGAGTCATGCGAAAAGGAGAAAAAACATACTTAACTTCCATCTTTGACGGACTCTACGTTTATATGAATGGAAAGTTCAATTCTTATGAGGCAAACGACATCTGGCAAGAAAAGCGATTGAGATTTGTAACAGATTTTGGCGCTGACCAGATTGCTGTGTCTAATGAAGATGGCGATGTCTTTATCCTTAACGATGATCCAGAGAATTTTACCGCCACAAAAATCAACCGAAATAACGCTCACGGCAGTACGATCACATTCCTAACCTCGTATAAGAATACTCTGATCATAGGAACGCCGAAAGGTGTAGTATTACATCACGACGGTCGAGAAATTTTTCTCGATGGCGAGCAAGGCTTGAATGGAAAGATTCATAATGGATTTGTCAAGGGTGATACTTTACTGTTGGGTAGCGATAATGGCAGTTATCAATTAAAACTGGCAGACATACTTAACCAAGAAAATAGAATTGACCGCATTGCCGTAAAATCCATTCGTGTCAATGGAAATACCAGGTCTTGGAATCCAGATCAAACGCTACAACTATCCTCAAACGAGAACGCGCTGGAGATACAACTGGGTGTTGAAAAACATCCATACCCTAACAAATTAACTTACCACTATAGCTTTAATAGAGCAAGCGGCTGGATCCCTATGGAAGACGCAACCTTGAGTCTGCCATCCATGGATTCTGGAAAGTATAGGCTGTTTGTGCAGGTGCTGGATTCGTCAACGGGAATGACGGTAAATCAAGAGGTTCTGGCTTTCCGAATTGCGACACCTTTCTACAAGAGTATTTGGTTTATTGCCCTTTGTTTCTTGTTGGTTATGGGTTTGATGTTGGTATATTTTCGCTTGAAGCGAAAACGTGCAAAGCAAAAAGCAGCACAACAGGAAGCTGCTACAAAACGTATCGAGGAAGTTAAGATGGAAGCCTTGTTGTCGCAGATGAATCCGCATTTTGTGTTCAACTCGCTTAATTCTGTGCAGTATTTTATCAGCAATGACGAGAATGAAAAAGCGATGCGGTATTTAAGTATTTTTTCAGACCTCATGCGAGCTAATTTGAACAACACGACAAAGCCATTCTTGAGGTTGGAAGAAGAAATTGACTACCTAAAAAAATATATCGCACTAGAAAATGCACGATTCTCAGATCGAGTACGTGTAACATTTGTAGTCGATCCTAAGCTGTCCGTAACAGATACAATGATTCCCACGATGCTGCTACAGCCATTTGTAGAGAATGCTTTTGTCCACGCATTTCCAGACCGTATCCAGTCGCCACGATTGGATATTTCTTTTGAAACGGTAAATCATGAAGACACAGATTTTCAGACAATCGCTAATCCTAAAGCTGATGCAAATTATTACCGCTGCATCATAAAAGATAACGGCATAGGTAGCGCCAGCCTCACCAAAAACAAACGCCATACCTCAAAAGGCACACAACTGGTCGAGGAACGCTTATCGTTTTTAGGTTACGATCAACAGACTGCACTTCGCGTCAATTATACTGCTACAGGAACTACTGTCATTCTTATTCTAGAGCGCTAACACTTATCCTGGATTTTAGGGCGGTTATGGATTTGATCGATTTTTTTTGAGGGATTGGGTTAGGTTTATAATCCAATCAATAAAAATTTAATTATGAATAAACACATGTTAATGTCCCAAATGAAGTCCACTGGGACTGCTTATCTATGTTTCTTTTTTGGAGCTTTTCATTACGCTTATTTGGGTAAATGGGGACTTCAATTTCTTTTTTGGTTCACCCTTGGTGGAGTTGGAATTTGGTGGCTAATAGACTTGTTTACTATATCATCCAAGGTTGATGCTCACAATTATATCATCAGTCAACAGATTGAACAAATTGAAAAAGGGGAAAAAGAAGACGCCCACATGCGTAATATGCAAATGATGGCAATGGCAACAGGTGGAAACCGCAACGTCAATCAAGGAACCGCATAATTTATTACAAATGACACCCATCAAACCCAAGAAAATTTGGGGGAATAATCTTGCAAGTTTGATGGCAATAAGCTGGAAGTAATACTTCCAGTTTTTTTATACGCCAAACTTTACAAATGAACTACCTATCCTTCTCAACAACCTCCAACCCAGAAATCTTTCCATCAGCGATCTCAAACCTGAGCATCGTGCGCTTTTTGTGAAAGCCATGCATGCCTACCGCGCCTGGATTCATGTGTAGACAATTGATTTTTTTATCATTAATTACTTTAAGGATATGACTGTGTCCGCAAATAAAAATATCTGGCGGATTTGAATAAATCTCTGATCTGACGCGCTGATTATATCGTCCAGGATAACCACCTATATGAGTTATCCAGATATCCATTCCTTCACAATTAAACCTATTATTTAATGGAAACTGAATACGCGCCTGATCATCATCAATATTCCCGTACACGGCACGCAAGGACTTAAGTGCTGCGATCTTGTCCGTTACTTCCAGATTCCCAATATCGCCAGCATGCCACACTTCATCTGCTTGCAGGATATACTTTTCCATGAAATCATCATAATGACTATGCGTGTCTGAAAGGAGTAGGATTTTCATAGCTCAAAGATACCATTGCCGATTGCCTATTTTTGATTTGCCGTCGCAAATCTCAATTGCTTATTACTTTCATCTGCAAGGCTCTCAATTCTTAGTCATAGCTTTATGCTCATTTTCAAATTCTTGAATTTTCAATTCAGAAAACAGTTGCTTTTCCAATCATATAAGTCAGTCATTAACTTGTTTCCTCCAACGGAGGAAATGCCGACAGGCAAAGGAGGCCCACGCAAGAGTAAACAGAACGAAAGTTTCATTTTCTATCCATCCTAATCTTCACATAAAATATCAGGCACGAGTTCAAATTCAAATTCAAGTTGAAGTTCAAGTTCAAGTTCAAGATCCATTCAAAATTCATCAACACTATTCTTGTATCATTTACCTTTGTAGTGCATGAAAAAGCAGCGGTATTTTATAGAGTTTGCCTATGATGGTACTGCTTACCATGGTTGGCAAAAACAACCTGAAGCTATCACCGTACAGCAGGTTCTAGAAGAAGGTCTGTCCAAAATATTGAGAACACCCATCATAGTGATGGGCGCTGGTCGTACCGATGCAGGCGTACATGCCACACAAATGTTTGCCCATTTTGATGCAGATATTGACATGGATCTTGAGCAGCTGGTTTATAGATTAAACCGCTGGCTGCCGAAGGATATCGCAATATTTGAAATCAAGCCTGTCACCGAAAAAGCACACGCACGATTTCACGCTACCCATCGTTCCTATGAATATAGGTTCAATTTGCGACCAGATCCATTTAAAAATAGAACGACCTATATACTGTATCGATTACCAGATGTTGATCGCATGCAGCAGGCAGCAGAAATATTATTGGACTATAAAGACTTTGAATGTTTCTCGAGATCAAATACAGATGTCAAAACATTCATTTGTGATGTCAATGAGGCAAGATTTGAACAACAAGGCTATGAACTTGTTTTTCATATTACAGCCAACAGATTTTTACGCAACATGGTACGCGCGATAGTAGGTACGTTATTGGAAATAGGTTATGGTAAGCGTGAGGTAAATGATATGCACGACATTATTAATTCAAAGGATAGAAATAAGGCAGGTGCTAGCGCACCAGCTCAAGGTCTATATCTGACTCAGGTGTTATATCCAGAAAACATTTGGGCTCATGAATAAAGTGCTATTTCATGAAGAACAGCAGTTTAGGCAATGGTGGCTGTGGTTAATAATTATAGTTGTACTGATTGTACCTACCGTTTTTGCAATTTTCTTTACCGAGACAATGACGACCGATTGGAAGATTATCGTTGGCATTTTTAATGCTCTGTTGGTTTGGTTTCTGTGGTATTTGAAGTTGGAAACGACGATAACTAGCGAACATATCGATATTAAATACAGATTACTCACGCATAAAATGATACCTTGGGATACGGTAGATAAGGCCCAGGTTCTGGATTACGGGTTTGTAGGTGGTTGGGGTTTAAGATTATGGACTATTTATGGTACCGTCTATAATGTCAGCGGCAGCAAAGGTCTCAATGTCAAGGTAGGATCAAAGCAATACACCATAGGCACTCAAAAAGAAGAAGAATTGCGATCCAGCATCGCACATTTATTAAAATAAAATATGGCATCAACCACAGGTAATGCATTCAATACGACTCTCTTTAAAAGGCTGTTGTCGTTTACCAGACCTTATCGAGGCACCTACTATTTTGTAGCTATCAGTGCTATTTTGCTAGCAGTTGTGGCCATCGGTATGCCTTACTTAATTAAGGTCGCGATTGATGATCATATCATTCCACGCGAGTTTGATGGTTTTACCGGTGTTATCATGATGATGATAGGTGTCCTTGCGGCAGATGTCATCTTGCAGCTCAGCTTTATATTTTATGCCAACTGGTTGGGTCAACAGGTGATTAGAGATTTAAGGCTCAAGCTGTTCAATCACATGCTCAATTTCAAGATGAAGTATTTTGATACAAGCGCAGTAGGTAAGCTGGTAACCAGAGCCGTGAGTGATATCGAGACCATCGCCAGCATTTTTTCCGAAGGTCTTTTTGTCATCATTTCAGACTTATTAAAGATGGTGGTGGTTCTTGGATTTATGGCCTATTCCAGCTGGCAGTTGACCTTGATCACTCTGGCTGTCATGCCATTTTTATTATACGCTACCCGATTGTTTCAAAAGGCTATGAAAACAGCTTTTGAAGAAGTGCGTAATCAGGTGAGCAACCTCAACAGTTTTGTACAAGAACGCGTTACAGGCATGAAAATCGTGCAGATTTTCAATCGCGAGCGAGTAGAGTATGAGGAATTCAAGGAGATCAACAACAAGCACCGTAAGGCTTGGGTAAAGACAGTCTGGTATAACAGCATCTTTTTCCCTATTGCAGAGATGGCTTCCAGCATCGTCATAGGACTCATCGTTTACATAGGCGTCGTCATGAATATAGGTGCAGAAGTCAAGATGGTCGAGATAGGAACCATCGTCATGTTCATCGACTTGTCCCAAAAATTATTCAGACCACTGCGACAAATTGCTGATAAGTTCAACACGTTACAAATGGGAATGGTGGCCGCAAATCGTGTGTTCAAGATATTGGATACAGATGCTCAAATCGAGGATCAAGGCGAGCTTATCGCAAGCGATTTAAAGGGCGCCATTGAATTCAAGAACGTGGATTTTGCCTATGTTGAGAATGAGCTAGTGCTCAAGAATCTCAATTTTAAGGTACAACCAGGCGAGACTGTCGCTATCGTGGGCGCGACCGGCGCTGGCAAGAGTACTATCATCAATTTGCTGTCTAGATTCTATGAGATCAATGCAGGAGAGATTTTGATTGATTCCGCTTCCTCGAAAGCGTACGACCTACAATCATTGCGATCCCAGATAGCAGTTGTGCTGCAAGATGTCTTCTTGTTTGCAGATACTATTTTTAACAATATCACGCTGCAAAACCCTGAAATCACCGAAGAAGACGTCATCAAAGCCGCCAAAAAAATAGGCGTGCACAAGTTCATTAAATCATTGCCCAATGGTTACCAATACAATGTAAAGGAACGTGGTGTGATGCTCAGCTCTGGACAACGCCAGCTGATTGCTTTCTTGAGAGCTTATGTGTCCAATCCCAGTATTTTAGTATTGGATGAAGCCACTAGTTCTATTGATGCCTACAGCGAGCAGCTTATTCAAGATGCGACCGATATTATTACCAAGGGCCGCACATCCATCGTCATCGCTCACAGGTTAGCAACTATCAAAAAAGCCGATAAGATCATCGTTATGGATGCTGGCGAGATCGTCGAGATAGGCACACACAGTGAGCTGCTAGAAAAAGAAGGTGGTTACTACAAGAATCTGTATGAGGTGCAGTTTTTACAGCAAGAGGTCGCCTAAGTTTGCGCTGGTAAAAAGCCACTCAAATCATATCCCATTTTACTAGCGACAATTACTGTTATTGCCACAGTAAATATGAATACTAGCATTAGTAAAACCGCAGTTGCCACAAATACTATAAGCGCAATGAGCGATCTTAGTATAGTTTCTGCAATGGTAAGTTGAAAGCAGCGCTTATAGCTTTGAGCAGAGTGAAATAACAAATAAGCTAGCGCTAGATACGACCAATAAAGAAAAATTTCTGGCGATAGATAGGCCAGCAAAATACTGATAGGTGTTGTGAAAATAATCATGTGCGCATATACGTACAGGAAAAACACTACATGCTCTGTATAATTAAAAAATTTCCTACCCCAAAATGATATGCGGCCCACCAGCGCTAGAAACGGTATAGTGAATAGTAAGAGCAATCCTTGATAGTCTAGGAACTTTGACGCAAATTTTTGTTGGGCTTCAATTTGCTCGTCACTATAATTAGCGAGTGTATCTGCAGTCAAGATAGAATCGGCCATGTAGTCTTCCATGACGTTGGTTTGCTTCAAGACAAAAACATAGATACCGGTAATGAATAGCGAGAGCAACAGATATCTCACCGCATCCATATAATACATACGACGTCCTTGAACGTATCCTAAAATCACCGCTTCAGGCTTCCTGAAAAGATCCACGAATGTGTGCATGAACTTTGTGTCAAGTCCTATGTATAAATCGCCAAAGTCTGCCGCAACGTTACGCATGGTGATGCGCTTCTCGATCCATTTGGCACCACAATGCGCGCAATGGGTATGCGTGGCATAAAGCATGTGGTCGCAATTTTTACAGTGTCGTTCCATCAGTCCATCAGGGCTTTCATCTTGCTAGATAGATCATCCATATCATCATAGCTCTCAAACTCGCCATCGACGACCAGCGATACCTTACCGGTTTCCTCACTCACGATGACGGCAATGGCGTTGGTCCTTTCGGTCAGGCCTACTGCTGCGCGGTGTCTCAGGCCAAAACGCTGTGGTATCTTGCGACTATCCGATACGGGCAACACTACTCGCGTCGCAGTAATTTTATTGTCCTCGATAATCATGGCACCATCGTGCAGCGTGCTGTTCTTGTAGAAAATACTTTGAATAATAGGTGCATTGACCACGATATCCATCTCGTCGCCGCTGTTCTTGAGAAAGTCCAGTGAACCGTCACGTTTTATGGCGATCAGTGCACCAGTTTTGGTCGCGCTCATACGTTTACAAGCCGTCACGACGTGATCAACGATAGCAAGATTGGCATTTTGCTCTTCCTTAAAAATGCGCAATTGCCGCAAGAATCGGCGTCTTGAGGTAAAATTGGTCGATCCTATCATCAATAAAAATCGTCTTATTTCCTGCTGGAAAACCACAATCAGCGCAAAAACACCAGCACCAGTAAAACCACCCAGCACACGCGACAACATTTCCATCTCTAGAAATACTGTTACCTCATAGATCAGATAAATGATCACGATCCCGATAAAAATATTGATCGCCGCGGTTCCCTTGACCAGTCGATACAGGTAAAAGATCAACGCTGCAAAAAGCAGGATATCAATCAGGTCAATAATTCTAAAATCCGGTAACTGCATGTACGGTAAAAATAGAATTATTTTCCTTGAAGTGCTTGGTATAATTTCATGGTCTCCATAGCTTCTTTCACATCATGAACACGCAATATGCTAGCCCCATTGAGTAGGCAGGCCATATGTAGCGCAGTCGTACCGTTGAGTGCGACGGCAGCATCAGTTCCTAGCGTCTTGTAGATCATGGATTTTCTGGAAACGCCCGCCAATAAAGGTACACCATGAGATAGTAGCAATTCTTGATGGCTAAAGAGTTCAAAGTTTTGAGCTGTGGTTTTGGCAAATCCATAACCTGGATCAATGATAATATCGTGAATGCCGTGACTCCGAGCCATTGCGATACGTTCGGCAAAATAGCGATTGATGTCTATGATGAGATCGTCGTAATCAGTCAGCGTTTTCATGGTTTGCGGCGTTCCACGCATGTGCATCATGATGTAAGGCACCTTATGTTTTCCAACGGTTTCCATCATTTTGCGATCTAGTTGTCCAGCACTTATATCGTTGACAATGTCAATGTTGTGTTGTAGAGCTGTTTTGATTACGCTTTCGCGAAAGCTGTCACAACTAATCATCGAGTCAGGAAAATTCCTTTTGACCAGCTCAATGATCGGGATAACACGTTGCTGCTCAACACTGGCAGAAATATCAGTGCCATCAGGACGGCTGCTGTAACCACCTATGTCGATAAATGTCGCGCCATCGTGCAACATTTTTTCTACCTGCTGCAGCACGTCGCTATCATTCTTAAGTTTGCCACCATCATAAAAAGAATCTGGCGTGACGTTGACGATGCCCATGACGCGTGGCGTGGAAAGGTCAACAAGGCTGCCGCGGCAATTTATGGTGTGCATGGTCTAGGCAAATTGAAATAGAAAGGCGAAATTTACGCAAAATACAACCGTCCATGAGTGCTACCAGCCAGCAATATGATGCCGTTATCGCCACCTGCCGCGAGCTTTTTATCAATAAAATGAAAGATTATGGTGCGGCCTGGCGCATCCTGCGATTACCATCGCTCACAGACCAGATTTTCATAAAAGCACAACGCATACGAGGCCTGCAAACCCTAGCCGAATCCAAGGTCGATGAAGGACAGGAAAGTGAATTTATAGGCATCATCAACTATAGCATCATGGCGCTGATCCAGCTAGAAAAAGGCGTGGTAGAACAACCAGATCTTGATGTTGCCACGGCAACCGAATTATACGACCAGCAAATGGCGATCACCAAACAACTCATGATGGACAAAAATCACGATTACGGTGAGGCCTGGCGCGGCATGCGTGTGAGTTCGCTAACTGACTTGATCTTGCAAAAACTATTGCGCGTCAAGCAAATTGAGGACAATGCTGGTAAAACTATTGTAAGTGAAGGCCTGGATGCCAACTATCAGGATATGGTCAACTATGCGGTTTTTGCGATGATACATATGGGTGCGTGATGAGAAACGGTGTCAAGAATTTCATGATCGCATGTGCGGTAGGCACAATCATTGGCTGCTACTCACCTGACTCTGATTTTGATGGCACATGGTATTATGAGGATGCAACCCATTCTATGACTCTTGAATTGAAACAAGAAAAAGATAGCTTGATAGGTCATCACTGTTTAGTAATAGGTAAACAAGGTAAATTCATCGATTGTGCTGACGATAATAAAATATCAGTCAAGGGAATTTACAACAAGGATAAACAGGCTTTTGAATTAGAAATAGTAAGCGAGTACTTATATGAGGACACTCTTAAAGGTTATTTAAAAGCCGATGTAAAAGATCAGTTGTTATGGCAAACTACGAGTGAAAAGTTAGTTGAAGGAAGATTGCCAAAGCGTTTGATACTTAAGTCAATACAAGAATGATACTGTTGGCTTTAAAAGGATTAAATACAATTTCACCTCTAATTTTGGCTAGAGTTCTTTTAATCAGTCTTATGGTTAATTCAGTTGCTGCTCAAGGCATAGTTTCTGATTGGGCTAGAGATTTTGAAGAGGTTATTTCCGCACAAAATAGAATCACAGTTCACAATTACTATATCGATGAAATATTGGATTTTGAACGGCATGTACGTTCTATTGACAGATTAGGATTGGAGACCAACACGGTATATTTACAGTTTTTCTCACAAATTAATGCAACCTTGATTTTGGAATTGAATGGTATACCAATACCCAGTATTGAGGTTGACACGAGAGTAATTAAGGGTAATGGTTTTCCAGACATGATTTGGTATCCCATAAAAATACCTGAAGGTGAAACGAGTGCTATCTCAAAAGTTTCAAGTGTTGAGTATGGTAGCTTTGAGACTAAATTACGCCACGATAGACCCATGCTGTACTTAAAGCATGTGGAAGGTGATTGGTATTTAGAGCATACTACAGTGTTCAGGCTCGCACCATTCTTCTTTACTTACTGATAATAGTTTAATAGTTTAATAGTTATAGGTATTATAAGGGTCTAGAATAATCAATTTTTTGAGCTATTCTCTCACTTCCACTTAATCCCACAACCCACACTAGGATTTTGAATGGCTGGTAGTGGTTTGTTACCTAGCAGGGCATCCAGCGCCTCGCGCAAGGACCTACCAGTAAGTGGTATGCCATTTCTAGGACGGCTATCGTCTAGCTGTCCACGATATACTAATTCCAGTTTCTCATCAAATAAATAAAAATCTGGCGTGCAGGCTGTATCATATGCTTTCGCGACTTCTTGAGTAGGGTCGTATAAATAGGGAAAAGGATAGGCATTGTCATAGGCGACCTTTTGCATCAGGTCTGGACTGTCTTGAGGGTACTTTTCTACATCGTTGCTCGAGATAGCTACAAAACCAAAACCAGTCGCACGATAGTCGTTAGCCAGCCTTACCAGTTCTTCGTTCACATGAATCACAAATGGACAGTGATTACAAATAAACATGACCACCGTTCCTTTCTCACCACGCACGTTCTGTAAACTCAATAGTTCTTCACTTACCGTATCCAGCAATTTGAAACCTGGAGCTTTGGTGCCCAGCGGCATCATGGTAGAAGGCGTCAGTGCCATAACAGTCTTTTTCTCAAAGGTAAAAGATGCAATCTTGTTCTAGTCGCTTGACTTTACTAAAATTTTGAAAAGCATGACCAGCACCTCTGTACTAGTCTGTATTTTTAATAAAAACAGAACCATGACCGACTTTAAAAACGGATACGATACACTTTCTCAAGCCATTGAAGATTTACAGGACAAAGGCTACACCATAGATTATGACCTGGTAGAAGATGGACTCAAATCAAAAGATCTCAAGAAAAAATGGAAGGCAGAAGAGCTGGATGTCGTCAAATTTTACCGATTTGAAGGCATGGCAGATCCTGGTGACAATACTATCCTATATGTGATAGAATGTAACGATGGTAATAAAGGACTATTGGTAGACGCATATGGCGCAGACGTTTATGTATCGCCTAAAATGATCGAAAAACTAAGAATGAATGACCAATAATCTTTCTTGGAGTGACTTTATGAAAATAGACATGCGCATCGGTACCATTATCGATGCGCAACTGTTTCCAGATGCTCGCAAACCTGCTTACAAACTGCACATCGATTTTGGTCCAGACATAGGTCATAAAAAAACCAGTGCCCAAATCACAGATCACTACACTATTGAGGATCTTATAGGTAAGCAAATCATCGCCGTTGTCAACTTTCCAGAAAAACAAATCGCCAATTTCATGAGCCAGTGCCTAGTGCTAGGCTCCGTTGATGATCAAGGAAAAGTAATTTTACTGCAGGCTGAACGCACCGCAAACAATGGTGATCGCATCGGGTAATTTTTTTAGTCAGCTTTCGCGAAAGCGTAATAGCACAAACACACTGCACTTTTACAGCCGCATAAATTAATCATTAGTAAAACAAATTCAGAGGTCTAAATTCTGAATTATTTTGTCATAAGTCATACGTCATACGTCATAAGTCAAACTCCAAGACTCAAGAACTCAAAGACTAAAACTACATCGCCTTACTGAAGAAAATAGCGTTCATCAACAGCTTGTTGGTTCCATACCAAAAAGCCCTGAAGTTGGTGTTGTCTGTAAAACCGATGACCTCGCCACGGCCGTAGCTGTTATGCTTGAACGGAACGGTGTTTTTCAAGGCCTCTAGATTAGGCTTAGAAATATAACCAGCCATAAGCGGCTCGTTAGTGTACTTAATAGGATTGCGATAAGAAACACTATCTGCCTCTACAAACAAGGTCGTGTTGCGGAACATAGGCAGCTGTTCATCCTTATAACCAAAAGCAATAGGGTGCGAGCGGTCCAGTCTAGTCTCAAAAATAGCACCGCCTATAACTTGAGCGCCGTTGAAATTGCTGCGCTGCTCAAAAGTCACATCTTTAGCAGGATTTTCGGTTTCCTTAAAAGTCAGCTGCAATAGTTTCTCTCTGGACATCCATCTCAACCCATTGCGATATCCTATAAGTGTACCACCAGCTCGAGTCCAAGATTTAAGTTTGCTTACAACATCTTCTTCTGGACCACCATAAGTTGCAGGAAAGATAATGGTGCTGTACTTGCTCAGGTCATATCGAGATAGGTTTTCCAGCTGCAATTTGGTCACCACCATATCATAGCGTTGGTCCATCAAGTGCCAAATCTCACCAGCATCGTACGGATTGATTCCGTCGCCCACGACCAGTGCGATGTTAGGTTTATCCAGCGATACAAATGAATTGGATCCCAAATCAATACCAGTCGTCAAACCCGTAGTTACAGAAACTACTTCTACATTATTGTCATCTGAGAGCTCGTACAATCTCTTGTTAAGCTCTTGAGCATTCATTTTTTGAGCACTTACGGGTATCATGATGGTCCCATAATCATAAGACTGGCCAGCAAGATCAAAAGGTTGCATGGCCACCTTGGCTCTGATGCCAGCGTTGAGAATATTGCTCAGCACTTTGGGTGCGCCATACTCATTCCAGCGCATGAGGTAGGCATATTGTGATACGGGTAGTGCTTTGCGAGCAATCGTATTTCGAGCTGTGTCCAGTTTACCAGTCTCCTTATCTAGCGATATTGTTCTTCCAGCTTCCGCACCACGGGCGTTTAAGCTGTAATCCATATCAAACGCTAGTGGAAACGTCCAGGCGCTTATGTCATAGAACAAGCTGTCCTGAAAAGTGGTGATCTTCTGGAACATCGCATCGACCAGCTTGCTTTTGGTTTGTGTTCTAGGAATCATGTAGGCATATCCAGCTTTATACTTCTTGCCATCTATGGTAGCATCGCTTTTAAGTTCCTGCACTTTGATATCGTGTCTTAATAGTATTTCGGCTAGCGCATCAGTACGGCCGCTGTCTGTATAATCGCCAAAGATGATGTTCCCGGATTTCTGATTGCTGCGCACCTGATCATAGAAGTCGGCTTGATAATTCATGAGTTTATCACGCATTTGGTAACTGGCTTCTAGCGTACTCATGGCAGCCGTCAACTGATTGCGTATGGTAAACGGGAAAGTCAGGACGCCATTTACGGAATTCTGTGCGTGTCCTCTAGAGCTCGCTTGTTCAAAAAGAATCCCAACGCTACCATTAACATCTGGAAAGGTGGATCCTTTACCATAATAAAAGTCATCAAAACTCTCTTCGGTATAATAAAAGGAACCAATTTTATCTAGCGCTGCAGCGTGATAATTCCCCATTTCTTTGGTCAGATCTTGATTTATTTGTGGCGTCAATGGATTAGTCCTAGACGGTATTCCTGGCTGAAAAAAGAAAGAACTATTGGTGCCCATCTCGTGATGATCGGTAAGCACATTAGGCATCCACTGATTAAAACTGGCGATGCGCGCTCGTGATTCTGGTAATTGTACTGGCAACCAATCGCGGTTCATGTCAAACCAATAGTGGTTGGTACGACCACCAGGCCAGACCTCGTCATATTCACGGTCGTTGCCGTCAGGATTGATGTTTTCGCTTTTGTGTTGATTCACCCAACCTGCAAAACGTTGCAGGCCATCTGGATTAAAACTAGGATCTAACAAAATCACTACATCGTCTAGTTTTTCCAAGGTCTCTGCATCTTGAGAAGCCGCTAGATGATAGGCATAGAGTAGCGCAGCGTTGGATCCACTAGGCTCGTTACCGTGAATGGAAAATCCTTGATAGATCACTACAGGTGCAGCGTCATTACTTGCGCCCGTGATGCGTTGCTGGCGCTGTTCTTTAATCTGATCGATGCGTGCATGGTTTGCTGGCGATGTGATGGTCAACAAGTACAGCGGTCTATCTTCATAGGTGGTGCCTCGATTCTCGATCGTTATGCGATCACTAGCATCCGCAAGGGCTAGCATATACTGCGATAATTTATCGTGTGTGACATGCCATTTGCCTGGAACATAACCTATAACTTCTGCTGGTGTTGCGATGTTTGGATTGTAATTGTTGCTGGCTGGTAGGTAGTAATCTAATTGCGGATCAACGGTGACTTGAGCTTGTACCGCTTTCGCGAAAGCTAAAACCATCAAAATCCCTACTATTAAATGTCTCATATCGTGCTGTTGAATGGGTTGTAAACTAAAAAGCCTTTCTGCATGAGAAAGGCTCTTGAATATAATATGTGGTTTCTAGATGTCGTCAAAATCAACGTTGGTAAAACTTGCAGGATGATTAGGTTCTGCTGCTTGATCTGCCGCTGGCGTTGCTGGTTCTTCTTTCTTGAAGTCTGCCTGGTGACGATCTGAAATGACCTCGTCGCCTTTTTTCTCTATGATAAAGTCGGTCACTTCTTTGAGCGTATCGCCAAATTCTGCAAAGTCCTCTTTGTACAAGTAGATCTTGTGCTTCTTGAAATGAAAGCTGCCGTCGTCGTTAGTGAACTTCTTGCTTTCAGTGATCGTTAGGTAGTAATCGTCTGCCTTTGTGGATCGCACATCAAAAAAGTAGGTGCGTCGACCTGCTCTTACAACTTTGGAAAAAATCTCTTCTTGGTCTTGGTAATCTCTATCGCTCATGGCCGTTAAGTGGGTTAGTAGTGTCTCAAAAATAGGGAAAAACTATGAAATCCCTATCTATGCGATGGGTTGTTGTTCCAGCATTTGATTTGCGTACAACTCTGCATAGAAACCACCATTGTTTACAAGTGATTGATGGTCACCTTGTTCGATGATTCTACCTTCATCCAATACTATGATCATGTCGGCATTTTTGGCGCTGCTCACACGGTGGCTCACGATGATAGTGGTCGTATCCTGAGTCACCTTTTTGAGATTGTTCAGTATCTTTTCTTCAGTCTCTGTATCAACGGCACTCAAACAATCGTCAAACAATAGGATTTTAGGTTGCTTAATAATCGCACGCGCAATGGAAACGCGTTGTTTTTGACCACCACTTAATGTGATGCCACGTTCACCTAGAACGGTGTCGTATCCAAGGGTGAAATTCTTAATGTTTTTATGCACCACTGCATTTTTGGCAGCAGTTTCAATCTCCTCTTGACTGGCATCATTTTTACCAAAGGCGATATTTTTACCTATCGTATCAGAAAACAGAAACGCATCTTGAGGTACATAACCTATAGCTTGTCGCAAATCGTCAAGATTTACAGACTGGATCGCATCGCCATCGATGGTCACGACACCATCAGTAACGTCATATAATCTACCAATTAACTCTAGTACGGTACTTTTACCGCTTCCTGTTTTACCTAAGATCGCGAGTGTTTTTCCTGCCGGCACTTCAAAGCTCAGGTCTTTCAATGCATGAATATTAGTATCCTCATAAACGAAGTTGACATTCTTAAATTCAATATGACCCGTAACCCGTGATGATTCTGGTACTAGATTTTGAATTTGTGGTTCAATGTCTAGGAATTGATTGATGCGTTTTTGAGAAGCCTCAGCCTGCTGGATCATGTTAGTCACCCAACCTACAATAGCTACTGGCCAGGTAAGCATATTAACATATATCAGGAATTCTGGAATGGTACCTACTTCAATCTCACCGCTGATCACCTGTCGCCCACCAATGTAAATAACGGCAATATTACTGGCACCTATGAGCAGCACCATCAAAGGAAAAAATAAGGCCTGCACTCTAGCGAGATCTATATTTTTATCCTTGCTGTCATTTGCTACCTGCGAGAACTGCTGGTTCATCTGCGGCGCTAGATTATATGCCTTAATTACTGAAATCCCGCTAAAGGCTTCTTGCGATATCGTGTTAAGATTAGAAAGATATTGTTGTACCAGTGTCGATCGCTTGTGGATCTCACGGCTTACAATGTAGATCGCTATCGATAGGAAAGGCAAAGGTACGATGGTGTAAAGTGCTAGTGTTGGTGCCGTATTGATCATGGCAGGTATTACCACCGCAAACAAAGTGATCATATTAATACCATACATAATCGATGGCCCCATGTACATGCGCACTTTAGAGACGTCCTCGCTTATACGATTCATCAAATCACCTGTACGGTTGTTTTTATAGAAACCCAATGATAATCGCTGGTATTGCTGATAAATAATATTCTTAAGGTCGTATTCCAGATGGCGTGAAACGACAATAATTAGCTGGCGCATGATAAAAGTAAGACCAGCAGCTAGTAATGTCGCGCCCAGAATAATCCCGACAAAAGTGAGTAGCTCGCTGCGCAAGAATTCCATGTCAGTCACATCGCCTTGATCATAATCTCTCAGGAGATTGATAATCTTACCTACATATTTAGGAAGCACCAGCGATAGGACGCGCGATATGATGGTAACAACGATACCACCTATCAATTGCCATTTATATTTTGCAAATAAACGGTTGAGCTTTTTAAGTTCTTTCATGTAAAATAGCTCGCTGTTTTGAACCTGCGGCGCGGTGTGATATTAATGATACTGGTTGGTCAATTTGTAAAATCAAAGTACTTTTGCCAGCCCTTAATTGGGAACAAAAGAGCTTAAAAAATCATTATGTCTCAACAACAATTTACGACTCTGGATCAAATAATCAATCAGGATCCCGTATTTGGACAACTGTCCTTTAATGACCATGAACAAGTTGTGTTTTGCAATGACAAAGATACAGGTTTAAAGGCCATCATAGGAATTCATAATACGGTGTTAGGCCCAGCTTTAGGTGGCACCAGAATGTGGAATTATGACAATGAGTGGTCTGCACTCAATGACGCGTTAAGGTTGTCACGTGGGATGACTTATAAAAGTGCGATTACTGGACTTAATCTAGGTGGTGGCAAGGCCGTGATTATAGGCGATGCAAAAACACAGAAAACGCCAGAAATGATGCGTAAGTTCGGTGAATTTGTGCATTCTTTGAGCGGTAAATACATCACTGCCGAAGACGTAGGAATGACTACAGAAGACATGGATACCGTGAGAGAAGTCACTCCTTATGTTACAGGAATCTCACAGGAAAAAGGTGGTGCAGGAAATCCATCGCCCATCACGGCCTACGGTGTTTTTATGGGAATGAAAGCAGCGGCTCAATATAAATTTGGCACTGATGTTCTTGAGGATAAAGTGATTTATGTAGAAGGTATAGGTAATGTAGGTGAGACGCTGGTCGAGCATTTAACTGAAGAAGGCGCCAAGGTCTTCATCGCAGATATCAATCGCGAACGGCTGGAAGAGGTGAGAGCAAAGTATGGCGCGACCATCTATGAAGGATCAGACCTGCATGCAGAGCCTATGGATATCTATGCACCTTGTGCGCTGGGCGCGACTGTCAATGATAATAGCATCAATAAGTTTCAGGCCAGTGTTATCGCTGGTGCCGCAAACAATCAGTTGGCAGATGAGCATAAGCACGGCATGTTATTGCAGCAGCGTGGTATCGTCTATGCGCCAGATTTCTTGATCAACGCAGGTGGAATCATCAATGTCTATGCAGAGCTGGAAGGCTATGACCGCAACGAGATCATGCGCAAGACAGAGAATATCTATACCACGACGCTGGAAATCTTTAATAAAGCACAGGAAAATGGCGTGACTACACACCTTGCAGCTCTTCAAATCGCCGAGGCTCGTATCAATGCCAGGAGAAAGGACAACCACTAGTCAATAATGTAGCAACAAGCTTGTTGATTGCAGTGGGCTTGTTGTAATTTTGCTTTCGCGAAAGCTGAATCACCAACAGCTTTCAAAACATACCAAAGAAATTACGTTCTTATGCTTACTAGACGACAATTGCGCATCAAGGTTATGCAGGCAGTATTTTCATTTCACAGGCAGCGACCTGATGATTTGAAGGATCTTGAGAAATTCCTGAATTCCAGCATGACGCAAACGTTGACCTTGTTTTTGTACATGGCACAATTACTTGTTCGTTTGCATGAAATAGCGGTAGAAAAACATAAGGCGGCACAGTCACGCCATTTAGGGTCTCAGGCAGAGAAAAATATCACCAGCGCACTTATCGATAATGTAGTTCTCAAGCAATTAGCAAGTAGCGAGGTGCTCAAAGAAGCCCTTGCAAAACGTAAGTTGAAACCTTGGGATCTAGACTCAAAATATGTTGAGAACATCTACAACGACATTATCAAGAGTAAGGAATATGTGATGTATGCTAGCGAGCCTAGCCCATCCATTAAAAAAGATCAAACTTTCATCACTAACATTTATACTGATGTAATCGCGCCCAGCGACCAACTCATGGATTATCTAGAAGATGTGCATATCACATGGATGGACGATTATCCACTAGTAAATACGGCGATGATCATGTTCCTGCGCAAAGTGAAGCCTAACAAAGAGGTGAAGCTTCCAGAACTAGTTAAGGATACTGATGATATCAAGTTTGCGATGGAGCTATTCCGCAAGACGATCTTGAATCATGATGAGCTGGCTAAAAGAGTAGAAGGTAAAACGCCTAACTGGGATAAAGATCGTATCGCACAGATAGATAGCGTCCTCATTATGATGGCGCAATGTGAGTTTTTATATTTTCCAACGATACCTGTTAAGGTAAGTCTCAATGAATATCTAGAGATTTCAAAGGATTATAGCTCACCTAAGAGTAGCGTTTTTATCAACGGTATCCTCGATAATCTCCTCAAACAATTTCAAAAGAACGATCAGATCAATAAGATAGGTCGTGGAACAATGTAAGTAAAGTACGAGCGTTGTAAACAAGTAGCCATTTAAGTATATTTGAACCCTTAATTAAACAGCATAAAATGAAAAGATTAGTATTGATAGTTGCAGCAGCAACAGCGACATTATTTACAAGTTGTAACGAGAGCGCATCTGCCAAAATTGATGAAGCAAACCTTACAGCAGCAGCACAGCGTGATGCAGTAAAGCAAGATTACCCTGAGATGACTTTTGACGAGACGTCTTATGACTTTGGTACCGTGACTGAAGGTACAGTAGTAGAACACGAGTACACTTTTACAAACACAGGTTCATCACCACTTGTAATTGTAAATGCAAAAGGTAGCTGTGGTTGTACCGTTCCTACATGGACTAAGGAACCAGTAGCGCCAGGCGAGAAAGGTATGATGCTAGTAAAGTTCAACACCAGCGGTAAGCCAGATGCACAGACTAAAACAGTAACGATCAAAACCAATACTAAGTCTGGACAAGAGTCTATCACAATCAATGGTTTTGTTACTCCACGCGGTCAAGCGGCAACGCCTAACGCTTAATACATTTCATGGAACAGATTTTACAGTTTGCGCCGTACATATTAATTGTACTGGTCTTTTATTTCTTAATCATTAGACCACAATCCAAACGACGCAAAGAAGAAAAACAATTTGCCGAATCTTTAAAAGTAGGTGATAGAGTCATCACAACCAGCGGTATTCATGGCAAGGTTAATCAGATCAATGCCGAGAAAGGTACCGTAATGGTGGACACCAATGCAGGAAAGCTACTTTTTGAAAGATCAGCTATATCAGTTGAGCTTACAAGAAAGCTGCAAGCACCTGCTGAGAAGAAGTAATTCTAAATCAAATAGTTTTCAAAAACCCTCGATATTCGAGGGTTTTTTGTTTTGCTTTCGAGTTGCCTTCGAGAAACGCCGATTAAGAAGCTAATCAATAATTTTCCCGCATTCCAGGCAAGTTTTTCCAGCGATCTGACTCGGCAAACTCTTTGAGTAATTGATTGCGACGCTTTAATAAATCAGTCATGTATTTTTTGAGGAAAATGGCATCTACTAGTGAGCCTAGGATACCTAATGGCGAGTCGTAGTCAAAAATGTCTCGCATTATACATCCATTACTTGAGGTTTCAAAAAAGTGCTCATGTTTGAATCTCTTGAAAGCGCCACTTTTCATCTCATCAGCAAAGTAGTGATGAGGTTGCACGGCTATGATTTTGCTGGTAAGTTTTTGGGTGATGCCTAGATGCTTGGCTTGCCAGGTTACGGTCTCGCCTTGTTGAACCAATCCAGATGTTCTGCCTGCAATGGCTTTCTCATTAGTATGCTCCATCGAGTGCTCGTGCAAATCAATACTACGCGCCAGATCAAAGACTAGTTCAATGGGTGCTTTGATTTCGGTTCTCAGATGAATGCTGGGCATGAAGCTGTGGTCGTTAGGTTGAATGGTTACGGTGATCGCAATCGCTTTCGTAAAAATAACCCACGAGTAACATGTCATTTCATACATTTGAGAAAACCTTACCAACATGAATCAGGAACGAGTTGTCATTGAGAACGTCCAGCCGCAAATCAACGCTGGTAGACATCCCATAAAACGCATTAGTCAGGAAACGGTCCATGTGAGCGCAAATGTTTTGGTGGACGGTCACGATATCGTTCAGGCCTCTGTCATGTACAAACATGAAAAGGCTCGCAAGTGGCAAGAGAACAGACTTTTAGATCAAGGCAATGACCTTTGGAGTGGTTCTTTCCAAGTAGAAAAACTGGGTTCTTATGAATATAAACTTGTGGGTTGGGTCGATTACGCACTCAATTGGCAGCATGGAATTTCCCGCAAACTGGCAGATGGTCAACACGTGAAAAGTGAGTTGCTTGATGGAGTGATTCATTTGGAGCACGCTTTCGCGAAAGCAAACAAAACAGAGTCATCATACCTTAAAAAAACCATCGAACTATTTCAAAACGATGCTGACTATGACGCCGCAGTTCAGATAGCCACATCAAGCGAGTTGCACGACATTTTCTACAAATATCCAGCTAGATTATTCCTAGCCAGCAGCGATAGTTATACGTGTACTGTCGATAGAAAAAAGGCACGATTCTCAACCTGGTATGAGTTTTTCCCACGCAGTGCAGGCAGCAATTATGAGCACGGTACATTCAAGGATTGTGAGAAACTGTTGCCATACGTGCAGGAAATGGGTTTTGATACCTTGTATTTTCCACCAGTTCATCCAGTTGGAGACGTAAATAGAAAGGGAAAGAACAATACTACGACCGCGCACGGCGACGATGTAGGTTCTTGTTGGGGTATCGGTTCTAAGCATGGTGGTCATATGGCGTTGCATCCACATCTGGGTAGTGAGGAAGATTTTAAGGAACTTATCCAGCAAGCCAAATCCTTAGGTATAGAAGTGTCAATGGATTATGCATTACAAGCAGCACCAGATCATCCATGGGTAAAGAAACACAAAGCGTGGTTCCGTTGGAGACCTGATGGTACGGTTCAGTATGCAGAAAATCCGCCGAAAAAATATCAGGATATTCTACCTATTTATTTCGAGACGCCAGACTGGAAAAATCTTTGGAAAGAATTGCTGAAAATCGCTTTGTATTGGGTAGAAGAGTTTGATATCAAAGTATTTAGAGTTGATAATCCGCATACCAAACCTTTTCATTTTTGGGAATACTTGATAAGCGAGGTCAAGAAAAAGCACAACGATGTGATCTTTCTTGCTGAGGCTTTTACCAAACCTAAGGTGATGCAGCAGCTTGCCAAGGTAGGCTTCCAGCAATCCTACACTTATTTCACCTGGCGCAACAACAAACACGAGCTCACCGAGTATTTGACAGAGCTTACCCAGAATCAAGAACGTGAATACATGCAGCCCAATTTCTGGCCCAACACTCCAGATATCAATCCATGGGCACTGCAGTCGGGAAATGAGAGTGTGCATTTACAACGCTATGCACTAGCCGCAACTTTAAGTTCCAGTATCGGGATTTATGGGCCTGTTTTTGAGCAAATGATATCGAGTGCCTTGCCAGGCAAGGAAGAATATCTAGATTCAGAAAAGTTCCAGATTGCTAACTACGACTGGAGTTTACGCAACAAACTCACACTCTTGATCACCAAAATCAATCAAGCGCGCCATGATTTGCCAGCCTTGCAACAAACCAATAACCTACAGTTTTTGCACAATGATAATGACCAGCTATTGACCTATTATAAGTGGAGTGATAATCATCAAAGTGAGGTGATCGTGGCGGTAAACTTGGATCCACATTATGAGCAGGAAAGTTGGGTTGCCATGCCACTAGAGCGCATGCAAATAGATGAGCATCATACCTACACCGTTAAAGATGTGATCACAGGTAGCAGTTACAACTGGAAAGGCACGCACAATTTTGTAAAACTCAACCCAGTTTTGCCGTTTCACATTTTTGAGGTGCAGCGATAGATATAGAAAGCAAATCTGAGGTATTGAAAACCTACAGAATTATTTATATCTTCAAGGACACTACAATCAACCACCTGACCTACCATGTCTAAAGTAAAACTGACCAATCCCACGCGATGGGAAAACCTGCTGGATGATCCAGCTTTCAAGAAACAATTGACTGAAGATGTACTAGAGAACTATGTGGTCTCACAACGATGGTACGGTGGCAAGAGTAGTACACTCAAATACCTAGAGATTAGTGAGTTTTTTACCATAGCGCATAAAGGCGATCACTTTTATGGCTTGCTGCTTGAAGTCAATTTTAAAGAAGCTTTTTACCAGCATTATTTTCTACCGCTAGGCTTTGTGGAGGACAAAAAGGCGGCTGGCGATGGTCTTATTGCGCCAGTTCAATTAGGTGAGAAGACAGGTTACTTGGTTGATGCTTTATACCTCGATTCCTTTAGAAAAGTTCTCTTTGAAAAAATTATTGAGTCGCATCCTGTAGAAGGATTGGGTACTATAACTTTTCACGCAGGCGAGCAACTGGAAGAAACGGAGTATATAAGCAGCAGATTCCTGGGTGCAGAGCAATCCAATACCAGCATCATTTTTAATGATAAACACATTATCAAATTCTTCCGCAGGATTTATAGCAGTACCAATCCAGATTACCAGATTTGCCGCTACCTGACTGAGCATACCAACTTTGACAGATCGCCTACCTATACCGGTTCGATTAATCTAAATATTGTAAAGCGGCACGATATCACGCTGGCATTAATGCAAAAACTGGTGCCCAATGACGGTGATGGTTGGGAATGGATGTTGGGAGAATTAAAGACTGTTTTTAGCACGCTTTCGCGAAAGCATATTGACCCAAACACCTTGCCAGAAGTACAATTATTTTCTAGGCTCAAGCTGCGCGAGGTACCGCACGAGATCGTCGACTGGACTGGGCTGGATTTGTTGAAACGCATCAGGACACTTGCGTTGCGCACGGCACAATTTCACGTGGCGATAGGAGCAGAGCGCAATGATTTGAAATTTACAGCAGATAAGTACAATGGAGATTATAACGTATGGCTTAAGAATAGGTTGCTGTACATGTTCCAAAATCGACTGAATACGGTAGAGAACAACCTACATAAATTGAAAGATGAAGCGCTGGAATTGGCTCAAGAATTATTGGAGCGCAAGAATGAGGTGCGTGCGCGATTTATAGAATTTGACTGGCACCACATGAAAGGTGAGCGCATTCGTATCCATGGTGATTACCATCTTGGGCAAGTGCTGGTAGATGGCGAGGATTTTTATTTACTGGATTTTGAAGGCGAGCCTGAAAGTACTATTCGTGATCGCAAGGTGAAGCAAATGCCACAAAAGGATCTTGCAGGAATGTTCCGCAGTTTTCATTATGCCATTTATTCAACCATTTTTGAGCATCGTGATCAACTAGGTTTACCAATAGAAGATTTGTATAAAGCGGGCGAACTGTTGTACAAGTATTTGATTTCCATATTTCTAGACACTTATCTGCATCATGTACATAACAACAACTTAAACATAGGCTACCAGAAAGAGGTCAATTTCTTGTTACAATTTTGTCTGCTTGAAAAGGCAATTTATGAACTGGGATACGAATTCAATTCTAGACCTAGCTGGGCGATCATACCACTGCGAGGTATTCAAAGCATTATGAATCACAAGCAGCAAAAAGTCTAATTTACATATTGCAATCTCTAAAATCTTCAATCAATAAACCAACCATGTCCACCGTACTCACACATTCCCTATTTACTGACTTTGATATTGACTTGTTCAAAGCAGGCAAGCATTATCGATTGTACGAGAAGTTTGGTTCTCATGTCATCACTAAAGATGGAGTAGAAGGAACCTATTTTGCGGTTTGGGCACCAAGTGCCAAGGCTGTTTCCGTCATTGGAGATTTCAATTTTTGGGTAGAAGGTGAACACCCATTGCATGTGCGTTGGGATAGTAGCGGTATTTGGGAAGGATTTGTTCCTGGAGTCAAGCATGGTGCGACTTACAAATACAAGATTCACAGTTCGCATAACGATATCAAAACAGAGAAAGCCGATCCATACGCACGTCGATGCGAGCATCCACCAAAAACCGCTAGCGTGGTTTGGGATTACAAACCCAACTGGACCGACAAAAAGTGGATGCAAAAGCGCGCCAAACACAATGCGCTGGATAGCGCTTATTCTGTTTATGAGGTGCATCTGGGCAGCTGGAAACGCAAGATAGAAGAAGACCGCAGCCTGAGTTTTCTAGAATTGGCTGACGAGCTCGTGGATTATGCCAAAAAGATGGAATTCACTCATATCGAGTTTATGCCGATTATGGAGTATCCGTATGATCCATCTTGGGGTTATCAGATCACAGGATACTTTGCGCCTACCTCAAGATTTGGTTATCCAGAAGAATTTGCACAGTTGGTAGATTCCATTCACAATGCAGGATTAGGAGTAATTCTAGATTGGGTGCCATCACATTTCCCAGAAGATGCGCACGGTCTAGGATTTTTTGACGGTACCGCTTTGTATGAGCATCCAGATCGCAGACGCGGTTATCATCCAGACTGGAAATCATTGATCTTTAATTATGGTCGTAATGAAGTCAAAAGTTTTTTAATATCCAACGCTCTTTTCTGGCTAGATCAATATCATGTAGATGGCTTGCGAGTTGACGCAGTGGCCAGCATGTTATTCCTAGATTATTCAAGAGAAGATGGAGAATGGGAACCTAATGTTCACGGTGGTCGTGAAAACCTGGAAGCCATTGCTTTTATGCGTGAGATGAACGAGGCAGTCTATCTCAATTATCCAGACACGCAAACCATTGCTGAGGAAAGCACCAGCTTTCCTATGGTAAGCAAGCCTACCAGCATAGGTGGTCTTGGTTTTGGGATGAAGTGGATGATGGGCTGGATGCACGACACGTTGGAATATTTCAAGAAAGAGCCTATTTATAGACGCCACCATCAAAATGATTTGACGTTCTCCATGACTTATGCTTTTACAGAGAATTTTATGTTGCCACTATCGCACGATGAGGTGGTTTACGGTAAGTCCAGTATTATAGGTCGCATGCCTGGAGACGATTGGCAGAAGTTTGCCAACCTGCGTTTGCTTTACAGCTACATGTTCACGCATCCAGGCGGTAATTTACTGATGATGGGATCAGAATTTGGCCAGCATGAAGAATGGAAATTTAATGGCAGTCTTGACTGGCATCTAACAGACTTTGAACCACATAAAGGAATTCAAGCGGTACTTACGGACTTGAACAAACTTTACAAAAAACAGCCAGAGCTGCACGAGCTACAGTTTGATGCAGCAGGTTTTGAATGGATCTCACATGAGGATGCTGACAATAGTGTGATAAGCTATGTGCGTAAAGGCAAAGACTCACATCTCGTCATCGTTTGTAACATGACGCCAGTACCTAGAGAAAATTATCGCATTGGTTTGCCAGAAAATAAGAACTATAAATTGCTATTCAATAGCGATGAGTCCAAGTACGGTGGTAGCGACTTTAAAGTCAAAAAATCTATCAAATCTCAAGAAGAGTCGTGGCAATACCGTGATCAAAGTGGAGTAGTGGACTTACCGCCGTTGGGAGTTTTGGTGTATGGTATTTGAATCTAGTCTATGACTGACGAAGAGAGCTAATTATGCTTCTAGATGTTTAGAAAAAATAAGTGATGAGTTGTCGATAGCTTATCAAGACGATGATGGCCTAGGAGAGATCGCTAAAGGAGTAAAAAAATACGTTTGGAAAATAGCAGATCTGGCATCTGATAAAGAGAATCAGTTAAAATAATCCACCAACGTTTCCATTACTGCCGTTAAACTTCCCACAATCACAGCTCGATCGCTCATCCATCCTCTAACTTGTAAGAAAACAAGAAATGATGAATATTACCTTAAAGCAGGCGGAAGCCTTAATTGAAAAAGCAAAGTCTAAAGCGGTAGAGCTAGATACCAAAATGAACATAAGCATCGTCGATGCAGGAGCAAATCAGGTTGCTTTTGTACGTATGGATGGTGCTTGGTTAGGTAGCGCAGACATTGCACTCAAGAAAGCCAAAACCGCTAGATTTTTTGATATGCCATCTGGTGAGATTGGTAAAATATCACAGCCTGGCGAGTCGCTATTCAATATTGAGCATTCTAATGGTGGTCTTATTACGTTTCCAGGTGGATTGCCGCTTAAAAATAAGGATGGCGAGATCATAGGCGCAGTTGGCGTAAGCGGCAGTACCGTAGAAAATGATCACGCAGTGGCTAGCGCAGCAGCACAGGCTATGTAAAATAATTGTTGCTATCAAAATAATAAAAGCTCAGTCTGATAAAGGCTGAGCTTTTTATGATTCATAATCTGTCACAAAAAAACGCGACCATAAAAATATGATCGCGCTTTGATAAGTTTTTGATCTCTACTTAATCTTGATCAAAGTCCACTAATTCAAGTGTAGTCACTGCACCTGTGGAGACCTCTACATCGTTTACTACGATAGTACGAGTTTCTGTAGTGTCATCGTCTTCATCATTATCATTGTCACTACCAGGAACTTCTTGTTCAAAAGTCACTGTGTAGGTTCCAGCTGGTACACCACTCAGGCGATAATTACCATCTGCATTGGTAAAGGTCGTGATCTCGTCAACACCATTGCTGGCTGTCACAAGCGTTTGAACATCAATAGGGTTTACAGATCCTGCGATCGCGCCAGACGCAGCCTCAAGCTGTGTGCGTATGACTGGTTTTAATGAAAATCCGCCATTACCTTGTCTTACGATCGACTTATCGGCATCAAAATCCAAAACGAAATTGTAAAGAATACCGCTTTCAATCTCTTCGTTTACCTGCAGTTTTAATCCAGATTGTTGTGCACTAGGTGTTCTCAAAGGGAAAGATTCACCATCAATCACAACCGAATTGTCATCACCTAAAATCAGGCGTATCTGGCTTATTCTACCCGCAGGAATTTCATCGTCTGCAAGGATCACGTTCTCACCACCAGTAAGTTCCAGTAGGTCATAAACGCCGGTGTTATCCATGTTGATGATAACCGTGTTCTCATCTTCATCGATATCGTCAATGTCGTCGCTGTCATTATCATCGTCCACATCTCCATTGTACTTTACCACAATTCCTTGAACATCAACAAAAACATTGTCATAATCGCCAGGAGCATCGACCAATTTAAAAGTAACACGCGCGGTGCCATCATTGTTGTCATCATCGCTACAGGAAACAATTCCTATAAACATCAATGGAATTAACATCCATTTCAATACATTTTTCATAATTAGGGTTTTAATTAAAAATTTAGGCAATTCTAAGGGCGAACTGCGCTATCAAGATTCGGCTTAACTTTCTTTAACTGCGATCTTAACACGTCATTAAACATCAGAAATTAAGATATATTGCTCAATAGCCCGTATTTCTTAGGGTGATAAGCATTTGTTGTATTAGAATGATGTTTTTGTTTATGCTTTCGCGAAAGCGTAATTATCGACAAACTGCACCGCAAACCTTTGCGCAACTAGATCACCATCAAGCATGAGAACTAGTGGGATTTTATTATTTTACCAAGCACTAGCAGTAGGGTTAATTACTGCTTCAAAATACTGAATATCATCATTTTATGATTACAAATACTGAATTAAATAATCAGGGAAATGTCTTCCCTGGAAAGTTGACGTCCTTTGATCACACGGTCGATACCTTAATGTTTTCAACAGATAATGGCGTGATACTGCAATTGCAGGTGCTGCGTGACAGTGTGCTACGTTTTAGGTACGGTGTAGGCGGCAAGATGGAAGATGATTTTTCCTATGCCATCGATCATAGCGGTAATCGTGGTTACAATAAGTTAGAAGTAAGCGAGCATAAAGATTATTATGAGGTGCAAACCAGTAAGGTGCTGTGCCGCATTTCTAAAGCAGATTTGCGCTCACGCATCTTTGATATAGATGGCAAGATCATTTGTGAGGATGAGCTAGGCTTTCACTATGAAGAGAGCTATCAATACGGCGGTGAGATCGTCAAGATGTCCAAAAAAGCACAGCCTGGCGAGAGCTACTACGGCCTAGGCGACAAGCCAGCAGATATGAACATGCGCGCCAAGCGTTTTGAGCTTTGGGGTACTGATCAATATGCTTTTGGAAAACAAACAGACCCACTTTATAAGAATGTACCATTTTACGTAGGATTGCAGAATAAAACGGCCTACGGTATTTTCTTTGACAATACATTTAGATCCTATTTTGATTTTGCCCACGAGCGTCATCACGTGACCAGCTTCTGGGCGCAAGGTGGTTCCATGGACTATTATTTTATCTACGGTCCAGATGTGAATAGCGTCGTGAGCGGTTATACAGAGTTGACTGGTAAACCCGAGTTGCCACCATTGTGGGCGCTGGGTTATCACCAGTGTAAGTGGAGTTACTATCCTGAAAGCAACGTGAGAGAAATCGCGGCAAAATTCCGCGAGCTGCAGATTCCTTGTGATGCGATCTATCTGGATATTGATTACATGGATGGATTCCGTTGTTTTACATGGGATAATGATAAGTTCCCAGATCCTACCAAAATGATTAGCGATTTGCGGGAAGATGGTTTCAAGACCATCGCCATCATCGATCCAGGAATTAAGGTAGATCCAGATTATAGTGTCTACCAAGAAGCCATGGACAACGATTACTTCTGTAAGCGTGCCGACGGTCCTTACATGAAAGGTAAAGTGTGGCCAGGCCAGTGCTATTTCCCAGATTACACCAATCCTGAAGTGCGTGAATGGTGGGCTGGATTGTTTAAAGGCTTGATTGCTGATAATGGATTATCGGGTATCTGGAATGATATGAACGAGCCTGCGGTCATGGAAGTGCCTAATAAGACGTTTCCAGACGACGTGCGCCACGATTATGACGGGCATCCTTGCTCGCATAGAAAAGCGCACAACATCTATGGAATGCAAATGGCACGCGCGACGTATGAAGGCGTGAAGAAATTTATTTACCCTAAGCGCCCTTTTGTAATTACACGATCTGCCTATTCTGGAACGCAGCGTTATACCAGCAGCTGGTTTGGCGATAATGTAGCGACTTGGGAACACTTGAGCATTGCAAATATCCAGGCACAACGCATGGCGCTATCAGGAATGTCCTTTGCAGGATCTGATATTGGTGGCTTTGCAGAACAGCCTACAGGCGAGCTTTTTGCCAGATGGATTGCGCTAGGTGTGTTCCATCCGTTTTGTAGGGTGCATTCCAGTGGTGATCATGGCGATCAAGAACCATGGACTTTTGACGAGAACGTTACCAACATCACAAGAAAGTTTGTGGAGTTGCGATATAAGTTATTGCCATACCTATACACCACTTTCTGGCAATATGCTGAAGAAGGCACACCAATGCTGAAGTCTCTAGTGATCTATGATCAAGAAGATGCTCAAACACATTACCGCAACGATGAGTTCATTTTTGGTGATCAGATACTGGTTTGTCCAGTATTGGAGCCTAATGCTAAAGGTCGTCGCATGTACATACCGCGAGGCGAGTGGTACAATTACTGGACTCGTGAGACCATCACAGGTGGTCGTGAGGAATGGGTAGATGCAGATATTGACAGCATTCCGCTATTTGTGAAATCTGGTTCAATCATACCGCGTTATCCAGTGATGCAGTATGTAGGCGAGAAGAAGATTGAGTTCCTGACGCTAGACGTTTATTACACCATAGGCAAAGAAAAGTCCATCGTGTATGAAGATGCTAATGATGGTTACGATTATAAGAAAGGCCGTTTCAGTTTACGTAATTTGAAGTTCAAAGGCTCTGAAAAAGAGATGGTGATTTCACAATACAAAGACGGTAAATTCAAAACGGAATATGAAACACTGCGTTTTAATTTCATCGGTTTGCCATTTGAGATTGATTATGTTGAGGTTGATAATGCAAAAATCCCGCTAGAAGAATTGAAGTATGATGTCAAGACCCAAACCATGTACATCCACAAAGAATTTAGTGAGTTACATGTGGTAGGGAAATAGTGTTTATCACTATAATGAAATAAACCTGACTGTTTTAGAGCGGTCAGGTTTTTTGTTTTAGTAATTGTTGCTGTTCCGCTTTCCTGCCTGCCGGCAGGCAGGCGCGAAAGCGTAAATAACCAATAGGTCAAAACAAAAAAGGCGATCCACTGGATCGCCTTTTGATGTGTTTGAAGTATGTTCTAGAATCTCCAACCGAAATTCACGCCACCGCGACCGGTTACCTCTGGTAGATAATCATCTTCTGGTTCGTCTGCCAGACCTAGATTACGGCCTATTCCCAAATTGATATCGATTAAGAAACCAGAATTGCTTACCCATTTCCAGCCTATTCCGGCACCGATGGCTGTCTCAAAATAAGACTCACTTGTAGTTGTAGAAAAACCTTGATTGCTGTCGAAGTTGTAATAATCATCCTCAAAAGTGTAGAATTTCAAAAACCCTTCTGCGTAAAAGCCTTTAGCACCATAGTCCTCTTTAGAGAAGAAGTACTGTCTGTAGTAGGGCGTTAAACTAAAGGTTTCTCTATAATCAAGGTCATCCTCATCTGCTATACCGATGTTTAAGTCTGCACCAACACCACTGTAGCGTCCTAGAACATATTCATAACGCGGATTGATCCCTAAACCTGCGATACCTGCTACTACGTCTAGGCTAACTTCATGGCGTTTTTGATTATTGAATTCTTCTAGTCTTCTTTCTGAATCAGTTTGGTCCGTATCCTGGGCAAATGCAGTACCTGCTGCTAGTATTGCAGCTACAAATAATAGTTTCTTCATGATTGATTGGTTTATTCTAAGATGCCGAAGATAAGCAAAGGTTGCATCAGCTTTAGAATTTACTTACGGATAGTAGATTATCAGAATGAAACAATTCACGCAATTATTGCGACGCTAGTTCTAAATCGATGCACTCTTGAACATATTTTGCAATCAAAGCCCGATCTAATACTTCACCTTGCTGAAATTTCATCTGTCTTAGCATTTTGGTTTTTCCTGGCTGCGCATTTACAAGTACACCAAATGGGTCTGACAATAAGCTTCCCTTGTGAAACCAGAGCGCGCAATGATGTTTAAAGGCTACCATTCCTATCAAATTTTTGCCCTTTAAGGTGTAGCACGGCGCGCCCCATTTAATTTCTGGTACAAGTATCGTGTCTTCCAGGATTTCCCGCATGATGGTAAGCTGTTGTTCCCATTGCGGGTACATAGCGATGTATTCAGTTGTGTTGGTGGCTTTCGTTTTCATTGCATAGACTATTTCTTCCGTGCCACCAACTCTGCTATGCGCACGATGACCTTACTGGCTGCGATCATACTTTCTACAGGCACATATTCATAAGGCCCGTGAAAATTATGTCCACCTGCAAAAATATTGGGACAAGGCAAACCCATATAGCTTAGTTGCGATCCATCAGTACCACCTCGTATGGGTTTAATGATGGGTTCAATATCTAGGTCTTTCATGGCCTGTTCTGCAATTTCGACGATGTGCATGACGGGCTCGACCTTTTCTTTCATGTTAAAATATTGATCCTTGATCTCGATGCTTACGGCATCTGTATCATATTGTGCGTTGAGGTCGGCCACTAGCTTGCGCATCATTTCCTTGCGAGCCTCAAAATGATCCTTGTCATGATCGCGTATGATATAGTGCAATTTGGTTTCCTCAACGGCACCTTCCATATCGTGTAAGTGGAAAAATCCTTGATAGTCCTCTGTATGTTCTGGTGTTTCCAGTCGTGGCAGCGACCCTATAAACTCTGTCGCAATGTACATTGAATTGATCATCTTGCCTTTGGCATATCCTGGATGTACAATCTTGCCTTTGACCGTTACTACGGCACCAGCAGCGTTGAAATTCTCATATTCCAGCTCACCTATCTGACTACCGTCCATAGTGTAAGCCCAATCTGCACCAAATTTTGCCACCTCAAATTTGTGCGCGCCACGACCTATTTCCTCATCTGGTGTAAAGCCTATTTTAATGTCGCCATGCTTGATTTCTGGATGATCCATGAGGTGTTTTGCCGCTGTCATGATCTCGGTTATTCCAGCCTTATCGTCTGCGGCAAGCAGTGTAGTACCGTCAGTTGTGATGATGGTCTGGCCTTTGTATTGCTTTAAATCTTCAAAATAGTCAGGCGATAGGATCAGATCGCTGCCTTTGAGAGGTATATCATCGCCGTCATAGTTTTCTATGATTTGCGGTTTGATGTTAGCACCCGTAAAGTCTGGCGTGCTGTCAAAATGTGATATAAAACCTATGGTAGGTGCTTCACGATCAAGGTTTGATGGTATAGTCGCCATCACATAGGCATTCTCATCAATCGATGCATCACTCAATCCCATGTCCAATAATTCCTGATGCAGCTTGCGCGCAAGATTCCATTGTTTTTCTGTACTAGGCGTGGTATCGCTGGCTGGATCAGACTCTGTATCAATGGTGATGTAACTTATAAATCTATCGGTAATCTCTTGGTGTGTCATGATGTGCTATGAAAAATCTCGAATTTTGAATGGTGTCAAGATAACACTTGCACGTATTTGGACATGCTAGGATCAGCTTAAAATTTGCAGGATGTTGTTGTTGATTACGCTTTCGCGAAAGCTAAATAGCCACCAAAATTCTAACGCTAGAATTGCATATTGCAAGCGAAAGGATTTTCTATCTGTGAAAAAATCGTGTTCTTGCCAGCCTCGTAGAGCGCGCGATTAGTGTACTTGTACTTCACAGCATACTGGTCAACCGAGGTAAAATTAATGAGCATATTCTCATACGTTTGCGACAACTGGTCCTGGTAATTGTCGATTTGCATAGGAGAGACTGAACTTTGTACTGAAAATACTTGTGCATTTACCTTTAATGGATTCCAAAACCTAAGTCTTGAGGTATTGGTTTTCATAGGTTTTGATATTACAGAAGTAGGTTGATAGGCCACCGTATTGAGTAATAATGACTGAGATTTTTGTGCACTGTTAGACTGATGCTGAGCCAAAGCAAAACTTGCCATGAGGATCGTAAAGAATGTGAACGCTACTTTCATACTCTTAAATTAATAAAATTAGTGAACCTCAAGTCCTAATTCTTTCCCTTTTTTGAGCATCAATTCATAGGCCGCATCATGCTCATTAGGTATATCGCCGTCTAGAATGGCTTCTTTGATAGTTGATTTAATGATACCAATTTCGCGGCACGGCTTCAAACCAAAGGCTTTCATGATTTCCTCTCCAGAAACTGGCGGCTGGAAGTTGCGCACGTGATCACGCTCCTCAACCTCTACTATCTTGTCGCGCACCTTCTGAAAATTGTTGTGGTATTTCTTGAATCTGCGTGGATTTTTGGTGGTAATGTCTGCTTCACACAGCGTCATGAGATCCTCGATATAATCGCCTGCATCATGAACCAATCTGCGCACTGCGCTATCAGTCGCGCTCTCGTCAATCACCGCAATAGGTCTAGAGGACATGCGCACCATCTTCTGAACAAATTTCATATGCTCATTAAGTGGCATGCGCAATCTCTTGAACAGGTGGAAAACCATCTGCGAGCCTTTAAATTCATGACCATGAAAAGTCCAGCCCACTTTCTTGCTGAATCTCTTAGTAGGTGCTTTACCAATATCGTGCAGTAGTGCTGCCCAGCGTAACCAAAGACTATCAGTTTGTTGTGAGATATTATCGACTACTTCTAGCGTGTGGTAAAAGTTGTCTTTGTGTGTCTGACCTTCTAATTCCTCGATGCCTTTAAGGGCTGTAAGCTCTGGCAGGATGTGATCCAGCAATCCGCTTTTTTCAAGTAATAGAAACCCTAGCGATGGTTTGTCGCACAGCATGATTTTGTGCAGCTCTACATGAATGCGCTCATTGGTGATGATCTTGATGCGGTCAGCGTTCTTCCTGATGCTTTCAAAAGATTCTTCTTCAATCCTAAAACCTAATTGACTCGCAAACCTGATTGCGCGCAGCATGCGCAATGGGTCATCGCTGTAGGTGATATCTGGATCTAGTGGCGTGCGTATAATACGATCTTTGAGATCTTGCATGCCGTTAAATGGATCTACCAGCTCGCCAAATGTTCCCGGCATTAAAGAAAAAGCCATGGCGTTGATGGTAAAATCCCTGCGATTTTGATCGTCTTCTAGCGTGCCGTTTTCAACAATGGGATTGCGACTTTCCTGCTGATAGCTCTCTTTGCGCGCACCTACAAATTCCAGTTCTAGATCGCCCGTTTTGAGCATGGCGGTACCATAATTTTTAAAGATGCTGATCTTGGTACTTTGATCAAGCAGCTCTTTGGTTTTTTTGGCAAGTTCAATGCCGCTGCCTACGGCAACCACATCAATATCTGTTGCCTTTCCTCTTTTCAAAAAGAAATCACGCACAAAACCACCTATCACAAAGCTAGGCATGCGTAACTCGCTAGCCGCTTTTGATAATATTTGGAATACAGGCGCTTCAAGCGCTTCAGGATATTTGATGGAATCAGACACTTACTTTCTGATGATTTTGATGACGCCATCACTGGAAATCTTCATGATGGAACTAGGCTTGATATCTTTACCAGGTAACGGTAGATCCACAACATAATCTACTTTATTCTTTAGCTCTTCAGAAATATCTGAAAAGTGAACTGGTGATGGGTCGCCACTGAAGTTAGCGCTAGTAGACACAATAGGCCTGCGCAATCTGCTGATGAGTTTGCGACATAGAGGATCGTTTGTGACTCTTATTCCGATGGTGTTGTCTGCAGCAACCAAATTTTCTGCCATGCCCTTAGGCCTGTCGTAGATAATAGTCAGTGGTTTCTTGTTTAATTTGAGAACTTCCCAAGCCATTTCTGGCACTTCTTCAACATATTGATCCAGCATCTGAAAGCTGTCCACCAGTATCAACATTGATTTAGAATGATCTCTCTTCTTGATCTCATAGATCTTTTCTACAGCATCATAATTTGTAGCGTCACAGCCTATACCGTAGATGGTGTCTGTAGGATACAGGATCACATTACCCTGTTTCAATTGCTTGATGGTTTCCTGCAGCAATTCTTCAGGAACTGGTAGATCTACATCTTGATATTTTTTCTTCTTTGCCATAGTCTTGCAAAATTAAGGTTTTGAGGGCAACATGGCTAGAAGTGCAGTAAAAGTGATTTGATAAATTACTCTAGATTTGTGAGCTCATGCATCAGGCTGGAACCATTATCGTTTTGCACAAATCAGGCGAGCCATCGCATTATAGAGCTTTGGTGCATGCTGCAAATGCAAATGGTGTCCAGGTTGTTTTTAGAGAGTTCTCTATAATTAGTAAACTCTTCAAGGGAATTATCAGATTTAATGGATCGATTGTCAAAAAACAGTTGGTCAATCTAACCACGTTGATTTCCTTATGGTTTTCAAAAAACAAATTTGTGGTGTTGGGCATCGCGCCTTATGACAGCAAGCTCATCAGGATCTTGAAAGTCTTGAAAAATCATCATGTATATTATCATACATCCTGGCCCATTTGGGATGGAACGGATTATCCTAAACGTAAAAAGGTCACAAACAAAGTTCTTACTCGCTGGAAGCAGTTTCTAGAAAAGGACGTCGAGCATATTTATACAGTTACTGCAACTGCAAAGGAATCCTTGCTAGAAAATTATCAAATCACAGCGCCTATCACGGTAGTAGGTCATAGCTATGATCCATCCGTATTTAAGACATCTGATGTTGAACGAATCTATGATGCCTGTTATGCTGGTAGATTGGTCTCAGAAAAAGGTATTGATGATTTGTTGAAATGGTCGCAGCAGCATCCCGAATTCAAATTTGCTTTCATGGGATCAGGCGATGATGTGGATGCGGTTAAAACGGCTGCTAATCAAAATGATCATTTGCATTACCTACCTGCATCACAATCTGCGGTTGAGGTGAGTAGATTGTTTCAGCAATCGGATTACTTGATTTTATATGCGCGCAGGACGCAGCGCTGGCAGGAATTGTTTGGTATGGTCATAATTGAAGCTATGGCTTGCGGTTGTATTCCAATAACCACAGATCATGTCGGCCCTAAGGAAATCATAGATCATGCTGTGAACGGATATATATTTGAGGAAGACGTCTTTATCGGCAAATTAGCATCCATTATGAAAGATAAACCTAGCGCAGAAATGAAGATCGCCGCCCGGAAAAGAGCCAGCGATTTTGCCATCGAGAGTATTTCAAGTCGATGGATCAATGTAGTCAAAAACGCTGCTTATGCTTGATGTTTCTTGTATCATCGTTAACTACAACACGGCACAATTAACAATTGAAGCCATAAAATCTATCCAAAAGTTTACTAGCGACAATCTAGACTATGAGATTGTTGTTGCAGATAACGCCTCCAAATATGAAGACTTTGAGCAATTGAAGACATTAATTGATCAAATTGCCGATTCTAGATTAAAATTGGTGCGCAGCAGGATAAATACAGGTTTTGGTTCAGGAAATATGCTTGCCGTTTCTCATGCGGCTCCATCTAAATATTATGCCTTTATCAATAGTGATGTACTGTTTGTTCAACAGAATACTTTGAAGGATTTGCAGAATTTCATGACTACAAATCCACATATAGGTGTTTGTTCACCACAAATGCTGGGTCCAGATAGGAGCTTTAGATCTACCTTAGATCACTATGCCACACCAGCAAGGCAACTACTCAAACGAGGTTTTCTTGAAAAATGGGACAGCACTCGATACCCAAAACGCAAGATCAAGTATAATAAACCCATCAAAGCAGATTACATGCAGGGCAGCTTCCTATTTGTCGATGCAGTTGCTTTTAATCAAGTAGGTGGATTTGACCAGCATTTATTCTTGTATTATGAAGAGAGCGATTTATGCATGCGGCTTAAAAAACTGCTGCAAAAGGACGCTTACCTATATCCACAGCAGGAATATATCCATTTGCAAGGTGCCAGCACGACTAAAAACATCGTGATTAAAATGGAGCAAAAAATCAGCCTGCTCTATTTGATCCACAAACATCATGGATTCTTAGCGCATCGATTTATGTTGTGCTTTTATGTTGTGAAGTACTTCTTTTCTAGTCTTGTAAAACCTAAAAATTGGAGACTTTTTCAACTGCTACTGCGTGGTGCGCCCCTAAGTGCCTCGCTTTCTCAAAAACAGAAAGTACTAGACCGCTAGTAACTTATTCCTAAATCTGTAATTTCTTTTTGACCTGCTGGAATTTTTGGCAAGGTGATTTTATCACCTAGAATTCTATTATACTCATAAGGCTCAAATTGTCTGCGCGCATCAGATGGATAGAATGTCATCTCGCCAAAAACGATCTTGCCAGCTATATTGTAGAAGTCGCAGCGTACGAAGGGCAGGCCATTGGTTAGTTTTTTGGCTAACTCGATCATCTCTTCAAAGTTCTCTGGTCTGGTGGGTATCGCATCGGTTCGTTCCCTATGGGAATGCTTGAAGATTGTAGGTATCCAGTCCAGGGTCATAAAATCCTTGAAGTAAACTCCATCAACATGCTGATTGACTTGGACAAAATCTGGCTCACCATTAAAACAATAGAATTTATAATCAATCAAGTCATCCATGCCAGGTTGCACCAGTAGTTTTTCTATCAAAATACGACGCTCGATGTTTTTGTAGGCCCATTCTAGACCGCGACGCATGTAGTAATCTTCTTTGAGATATTTTCTAAAGAAAGCATTGAATTCTTTGCGGTTTACTTTGCTTTTGTCTAGAATAATCTTGTTGCGTCCTGCGCTGTGATTGACTTTGGCAACAAATTGATCTGGTAAGTCATCCCAATTAATATCTTCTGGGCGCTTATAGATACCGTAAACTTCATTCAGGTAGGATTCACCTATCCTTGACTTAACAAACTCGCGCACCTTGACCTTATCAGCGAGTGTTGTGATCATGGGATCGTGCAAGTACATCTTCATCCACGTGATCTTTTCATTGATCAATTTAGGATCTTCAAGATCAAGCTCGTGGTTATTATAATACTTATAAAAAGCCTTATAAAAATGCTCTTTGGACAACAGTGGTGCCCATCTCAAAAACTTAAACCATTTGCGTTGTAGCGTTGCTTTTATCACGTCTATCCTTTGATTTGAACAAAAATAGGCAATTGAAAATTCTAGCCGTCGATGCTTTGTAAGGCGATACCACTTTAGCAGTTAAAACGGTAAATTTGCAGGCAATTCATTTAATGTTGTCGATGTATGTCTATGGTAGAGAGGTTTGAGAGTATTACGCTTTCGCGAAAGCGTGTTCACCACATTCTACAAAACTTCAAAAAATCGTCTCAACAACTGGGCGACGACCGTAACGCGATTAGGATAGTGGAAGATAAAGGCAAAAAACTCGTTGTAAAGTCATTCAAGATTCCAAATGCCGTCAACAAATTGGCCTACCGATTTTTAAGAGATAGCAAGGCAAAAAGATCCTATGAAAATGCAGTCTATCTACAGCAACATAATATAGGAACCCCAGCACCACTGGCTTATCTAGAGCGTGTCGATACGTTGTCTTTTAAAGATAGTTATTACATAAGCGAGTACGCTGAGCATGATTATACCTATAGAGAATTGATCAACGATAATACTATAGAAAATAAGGAAGAAGTCCTGAAAGCCTTTACAGCTTTCATGTTCAAGATGCATGAGGCGCATATTTATTTCCTGGATCATTCACCTGGCAACACGTTAATCAAAAAAGTAGGAGATAGCTATGAGTTTTTCCTGGTGGATCTCAACCGCATGAAATTCTATGATATACCCTATGAAGATCGATTGAAAAACTTTGAACGCCTGTCACCTAAAAAATGGATGTACGACATCATGGGTGCAGAGTATGCTAGACTTTCAGGAAAGGATCCAGCTGAATCTATTGCTACTATGTGGTCTTATACACAGAAGTTTCAAGAGAAATATCATCGCAAGAAGCGATTCAAAAAAAAGCTCAAGAGTATATTCTCGTAATTACTTGAGATTACGCCTGTACAACCACAGCTTTACATAGCGCATAAAAATCATGTAACCGCGCAGGTAAGCAATTACAAAACCTACAAAACCATCCAAGAATCCACGTTGTAAAAAATAGTGTTTGAAGAATCCGTAAGTGGGCTTTATAAGCATATGAAAGGCTGTGATCTTACCTGTTTTCTTATCATAATCCTGTGCCTGTAGGCTGGCATATCGTTGTAGTTTCACAATATGCTTATCAATGTCGTTATACTTGTAATGCAAGAATTTTTGATTTAGCGACTCTACGCGGCCATCGGTCACAATCTCTGCATGCACGTGTAGATCTAGGTAGCGACATTTTGATTTTTTGAAGAATCTAATGACTTTATCATTCTTCCAGCCGCTGTACCGTACTTGTTTGCCCATGAAAAAGTTGCGACGTCCTATCCAGAATCCGGCTAGGTCATCATCATTTTCTTCTTCAAGTTTTTTAATGATTTCTTCCTGCAATGCTGGCGTCACGCGCTCATCTGCATCGACAAGTAGGATCCATTCATATTTTGATTGGGGTATGGCCCAGTTTTTCTGGCTGGCACTGTGTTCATACTCTCTTTGAAGAACGACGTCTACATAAGGTTGAGCAAGTTCAACGGTCCTGTCAGTGCTAAAGCTATCTACCAGCATCACTTCATCACAAAAGGAAACACCCTTCAAGACCTCTATAATATTGTGCTCCTCATTGTAACATGGGATTAAGGCTGTGATTGGGTATTTCTTCATCAAAATCTAGCGTGCTTTCTGACAAAAATAGGCTGTAGGTTGGAAATGATGCAGGTATTGTGGACTTTTATAAAAAATTGTCCAAAATGCCCAGAAAGCCTATCATCTCGTTGATTTTGAGTACTTATAATTCACTAGAATGGCTCAAAAAGACCTTATGGAGTTATGAGCATCAAATCTTTAGAGA